>CAZCYD010000013.1:25026-58390 GCA_964502735.1 uncultured Pseudobdellovibrionaceae bacterium | reverse complement strand
TTTTTCCAACAGAATTATGGTGTCATAAAAAAATAATCTTGGAAATATTTTATATGCACGATCTTGATGAGATATTTCTTGTTGCTGGCGGCCCAATCCTTGCAACGTTTATTCAAAAGTTAGGGTGAACACAATTTTGGAGGTGTTAGAGATGATTCGACTGAAAAAAATTACAGGGCTGCTAACTGTGTTGGCACTGGTTGGACTTGGTGGATTTGCCTATGGCGATGAGGCCTTGGAAGCAAAAATTAAGCTAGGACTAGAGGAGATGAAACTCGAGGGTTGCAATGAAGGGTTGTCACACCTGGTCATTGAGGGTCGAGCTTTGAAAGAAGGGCATGACAGAGGAATGTTGAGCTTTTCTGAGTATATGGATGCCATGAAAGATAAGGCTGAAAATGTGCGCTGGGGACTGGCGCTGGACTGCGCTGTTAGCAACAGTTCGGATTACGGTGAACGCAAAGCCATAGTCGACAATTACGTAGACTTTTATTTAGGCCTAGTAAGGAACTAGGCCTAGCTGCTCGAAAAACCTATAAATCTCAATCTTGAAAAAATGAGTTTGTATTAGTGGTTGACATCAATGAGCCGCGTATCAGCAGGCTAACTTTTGCAAAGAGTCCTGAATTTTGGCGGGGATCATTTTGTTGAGTTCAGGCTCATCTCCCATTTCAATTCTCTAACTGGCTTAAGCGAACGACCGACTGTTTTGCGACTTCTTTCTTGCTTTTCTGTCTGTCTACGCACTTGTTTTTCTAAAGAAGCCACAACAGATTCTATAGCTTTTTTGACATCCCCACCTTTTTTAGAAGCCCTGAGATCACTTTTTCTGGGTATGGCAATAATGCCTTCAACGTGGAAAGACTTTATCTTGCCATCTTTGTTTCTGGCTTCGGGACGAACGCTCATGCGAAGTTTGTACTTATTGGGATGAGACGAAATTCTCTCAACCAATGAACTGCACTGTTCTCTTACGTAAGCATCTAAGGCCTTAGATGAATCTACATCTATATATTTCATATTATTCTCCTGAATCTTTGTTTTGCCTGGGTTCGACGATTTCTAGATAATGAATTGGACCTCTTTCGGATAAGGGCTGTAGTGACTTTTCTGCCATTTTGATGAAATCCCCTTTCACTGCTGAGATCATAAAGCTAGGTTAATACTCAGTCAATATGCGAAAGATCTAGCCAAATACAATAATTTATATTAATCCATCAAGATGATTTTTCATAGTTTGAGACAATTATACTTATTTGCCGTTTTTCTATCCATTGGACTCCCACTATCTAGGGCTGATGTCCATTTGAATAATAACAACTTGCCCATATCTTCAGCTGAAATTGGAGATGCAAGCCCTTTTCATCCCGTTAAGTTCGACAATGGAATTAATTTTGGTGATCCCGAAAATAAATTTAGTCTGGGCATGCGCTTTCGAATGCAAAATCGCGCCGAATTTACTGACAATGAGAAAGAAGGTTTTCGCCATGACTGGATGGTGAGGAGAGCAAGATTACGCTTCAATGGGCATGTGGCAGATCCAAGGTTGAGATACTTAATCCAACTTTCCTTTACCCCGTCTGATCAAAATTGGTCAGAATCTAAACAACCTAATGTTTTGCGTGACGCCATGGCTCTGTACCAAGTTACTGACAACTGGCAAATTGCTTTTGGTCAGGGGAAATTACCAGGAAATCGCCAAAGAGTTGTGAGCTCGGGCGATCAACAGTTTGTTGATCGGTCGATTGTAAATGCCAATTTTAATCTCGATAGAGATTTTGGTTTTCAATCAAGTTACAAGCTTAAAGCCAAAGAACAGGTTTTTCTACTGCGGGGCGCGATAACCTCCGGGGAGGGGCGAAATCGATCTGTTCCTTCAGATGGACGCTTCTTCTATTCGGGTAGGCTTGAGTGGTTACCTTTTGGCGAATTTGACCGCCAGGGAGATTATTTTGAAAGCGATTTAGCTAGAGAAAAAGATGGGCGCCTATCTGTAGGATACAGCTTGGCTTCTCTAGTGGGATCAGCAAGAACTAATGGAGCTGTGGGTAAAATTATCTTGGTTAATAATGAACTGGTCAGGCGTTCTCAGTTGGTGCAGTTTCTAGACCTTATTTACAAAAAACAAGGGTTTTCTTTATACATTGAATATGCACGACGCGACCTAAAAGATCCCTATATTGACTCTGACTTTAGTTATTTAGTTGGGTCAGGATTAAATACCCAAATGGGTTATATGCTTAGCGAGAAAAATGAACTGGCGGTTCGCTACAGTCAGATTATAGTCAATGGCAGCAGTCGCAGGGCGTATAGCGATATAAGGCAGTGGACAATGGCCTACAATTATTTTTTAAGTGGCCACAGAGTTAAGCTTCAAACGGAGTTGGGATACACCGAAGACGTGGATAAATTTGTCAGACTCCAACTAGAGTTGGGTATTTAATTAGATTAAAATGAGATTTTAAATAAAAACTTCTAAATCAAATGCATGTTGGCGAATGGATTTGATTAAATATGATATATCGACCTGAGATTGGGTCAATGCCTCAACTTTTCTCACCATCTGAGCATAGACTTCTACTTTCTGTTGCAGTTTGGTCTGGGTTTCTTCTGAAATTTGAGGTGCAGAGCAGTTTATTAAGGAGTCTTGCAATTGTAAAATATTAGACTCCATGTCTTTTAAATCTTTGATGGATTCCTCAACTTGGGCTCTGATAAGGCTGTCGCTTAGAATTCTCAATTGATCTATTTTAGCATGCAGAAGGTTCATATGCTGAAATGCTGACCTTGTTCTGTCCTCTATCGAGCATTCTAAAATTTGGATATCCCTCATTTTGCATCACCTCTCTTATTATTAAGTTAACGTGTTTTCAAATCCCTATCTAGGCTCAGCTTTTTTTCAAGACCAAACCTATACCTATGGCTGAAGAGAGTTGATATGTCGATAAAAAGAGAATACACCGGAGGAGAAAGAAAACTTTTAAATTTAGATATCATCTTTTGTGGGATTGGAAACTATGGATATAATTACGGCATTGGTTGGAACAAAATATGCTCAAAATATCGGATCCACGGCTCGGGCTGTTGCAAATATGGGAGGATCACAACTTGTCCTAATTGCGCCAAAGTGTGAAGTTGACCAGCAAAGCTATCTGTCGGCGGCCGGGGCTCAATCAGTTTTAGATAAAACACAGGTTTTCAAGAGCTGGGACGAATACTTGAAGTTCTACCCCAACAGCCTCCGCATCGCATTTTCCGCCAGGGACGGCAAAGGGAGAATGGCAAAAACTTGGGAGCAGTTTGCTCCCAAGTTGATTTCGGGGTCTGAGTTAGACCATCAAAGATCCTGCCATTTAGTTTTTGGCCCAGAGGATTGTGGTCTTACGGATAAAGATCTACTCAATTGCAATTTTATTTGCAAAATTACAACCTATGGAGAGTTCAATTCGTTAAATCTTTCACAAGCTGTTTTATTAGCCATGTATAATCTAAAAAAAGAGTCTTCTGTAGATAAGACTCCAGATACTTCTGAAAGCGAAGATCTCTATACATTAAATATGGAGCTGTTAGAAAAATGGCTGATAACTACAGGCTTTAATTTGAGTAGCCCAAGGGTAAATGCCTACACCATTCTTAGAAAATACTTTAACCGATCCTTGTTAACGTATAAAGAAAAACAAATGCTAGAAAAAGCTCTCTTTCAATGTTTGAATAAAATGACTTCAATAAATGTCTCAAAATGAGATTATACTGGAAGATGAAGTTGCACAGGTGGTAGTATTATCCAATAGGGAGTGACTCTTGGATAATAATAAAATCGCAACAGCCTTAGTGGGTTTTTTGGGACTCTTGACTCTTGCTGTGTTTAACAACTGTCAAGGCAAGGTTAAGCCCATGTCTTCCTCTGAGTTTTCTTCACAGTGTATACAGAAAAGCGAAAAGCTCCTCAGCCTAAGCAAGGCAACCCCAAGATTTAGAGATCTAATTCCAGAAAGAAAGCTCTTAATTGACGGGAGCCCGTACCAAAATTCACATTTGCAAAAAACAACGGGGTTTACCCTTCCCTTGGCTGTAATGATTAATCCTCGCTGTGCACTTAACAACAGCAAAGGTGAAGAGATATCTCTTAAAATATCAAAGGGGAAAATTTTAGATCAGACTCTAGAGTTTCAAGTCATAGATTGGAAGGTAAGTAATCAAGAAGAACTGGATCAATTCGAGCAAGACATTGAAGCTGATGATTGTGTTTTTGCTGCCGGCCAAAGTTTTCAATATGATCTTACGTGGGCTGAATCCCTTGGAAAGAATTTTAATGACCCCTATTTTAATGAACAAGGTCATCTGACAAGTCTAAATTACCAATCCTCTTACGGAGTTTTTTATAATGTAGACAGAGGAGTGCAAACTCTCAGTGATGAGGAGTCCGTTGTTGTGGCTGTTGTCGATACAGGAGTTGCCTATACACATGGAGATTTAAAATCAAGTATGTGGAAAAACTCCGATGGACATGTGGGAGTTAATGCCTCAACCATTGGACTCGAAGGCGTGGATGAGGACTATGATCCTTTTGAGACATCTCCTTTTAGTCATGGGACCCATGTAGCTGGAATTATTGCCGCAACTAGCAATAATGGTAAGGGAGGCATTGGAGTCGCTTCTGGAGCCGCAAAAATTATGGCCATCAGAGCTTTTAACTCTGTTGAAGGTAGCTCGACAGAAATAAAGAGTAACACCGTAGATATTGCCGCCGGTATGTCCTGGGCCGTAGACAGAGGAGCTCATATTATCAACTTGTCGGTAGCAAGAGCTGTCGACCCCAAGATTGGAGAGCCAATTCGAGATCAGGTTTTAGAATTGGCAATTCGGTACGCGCTTGAACGGAATGTTTTTGTGGTTTTTGCTGCTGGGAATGGAGGAGGAGATTACCCGGCTCAAGAGATAGACGATAAAAACTTTACCGTTTTGCCCGCTCGCTATGGGGCTGAATTTGATGGTGCGATCACTGTCGGATCGATTGATGGTGATAGTTTTTTAAGAAGTTCATTTAGTCATTTTGGTTCTAAGTTCGTTGAAATTAGTGCCCCAGGACGAGAGACTTCCTTAGGTATTTTAGAAAAGAGAGGGGTGCTTTCAGCTGCCTCCCCAGTGTTCGTCAACAACAAACTCGAGGACAAATACCACCGCCTTGAGGGAACTTCTATGTCTGCTCCTATGGTATCGGCAGCGGCAGCTCTCGCCATAGCTTTGATCAAAAAAAATACGGGTATAACCCCCACCCCACCGGAAATCGAAAGGTTACTAAAGGCTTCTACCCAAACTCATGAGCACCTTCAAAATGAATTTAGTAATGGTGGAACTTTAGATTTAGCAAGATTGGCTGTAAAGGTTGTCGTAGACTATGATATGCCACTGGATTTAGGTCCACTTAAAGATCTTCAGTGTCAGTAAGGTTGATTTCGCAACTCCCCCACTCCTTAGCCCCTATTCTGGAAACTTTTATTTTTGTCAGACGAAGGTTTAAAAAACGCGACTCTAACTCATCGCCTATAGTTTGAAACAAATACTCCGAGAGGACGTTTGGACTGATAATTTTATCTTTAAGCGGTTCAACTTGCAGATTAAGGTGCTTTTTGTCAATACGGTTTAAAATTGGCAAGACAATTTCATCTAAGTCTATAAGGTTTAAAACAAGTTGGGTTTTAGGATCTACTGGGCCCTGAACAGAAACCTCAATGTTCCAGTCAGATCCGGTTCCCCCTGTTGACAAAGTAGAATTCTCACCTGCGGAGACTGTGTATTTTCTAGAAATTTCTATATTTTTCTCACTCATGGCTATAATTCTCAGTAGCACTGTAATTGACTTAGGTCCATATGTAGTGGAGAATTATTTTGATGAAAGTAAGGGGCTCTATTTTATTTCTTTATTTGCCACTCATTCTAATGGGGTGGTTAACGCTTAGTTGTAGCTCAAATAAAATTATTATCAAGCATCAACGATCTGGAACAATGGCCGCTTCACCTTCAATTGAGGTGGAAGCAATTGAGGTGGAAGAAGTCCCCTCTCCCGTGGTTCAAGAAGAAAGGTTAGATCTCCAAGATTACTGCAAGCAAGAGTTGGCACAAATTCCCGGTTCAAAAATTAAACACGAAGAGATGGACTCTCTATGTACCAAAGTTAGAGTGTTGCCGAACTGCAAAAGTGAAAACGGCCTCGATATTTTCCACTACGAGAAAATTGGAAAAAACAATAAAGACTCAAAAAAAATTCTCACCTTGTCCTTAATCCATGGAGATGAGGGGCCTAGCGGAACTGTTTCGAGTGCATGGATGTCACGTTTAGAAGGCTTGGACTCTAGAAATACGTGGAGAGTTATCCCTATTGCCAACCCTGATGGCTTTAAAAATAAAACTCGAATGAATAGTCGTGGTGTGGATCTAAATCGCAACTTTCCCTCTGAAGACTGGGAGCATGCGGCCTTAGAACACTGGAAGAAGGCGGCCAAGTCTGACCCTCGAAAGTTTCCTGGTGCTTCTTCTGCAAGTGAAGCAGAAACAAGATGCCTGGTTCAACACATTGAAGATTTCCAACCAGATTTTATTATCTCTGTTCATACTCCATTTGGAGTTCTGGACTTTGACGGACCGAGGATGAACTTTCCCGTTTTTAAGCCTTTGCCTTGGATTGCCTTAGGTAATTACCCTGGAAGCCTGGGGCGCTACATGTGGGTCAACAATAAGGTGCCGGTGTTAACTATAGAGCTCAAGGGCAACGAAGGGCTTCAACAGCTTGAGTTATTTGATAGACTTCAGGACATCTCAGGAACGGTAGCCATTCAAGCTACAAAAATACTCAATTCAGATACAAAGGCCGAGCCTAAAAAAAATTAAGAAACCTCATTTTCATCTAAAGAACAGTAAATGATATGGCTGCGATCCCAGATTCTAAGAGTTGGTGACAATCACCCAAAGGCTTTGAGAAAATCTTGACGCATTTCATCCGTGAATTTGGGTTAATAAGATATAAAAGATTTCGATGGAGAGGATAATTTTTTTCGCCCCTCTAAAAATGCAATTTCAATTAAAAATCTATGACCCAAAACCTGCGCCCCAACTTTGGAGCAAAGGTCTTCAACAGCTTTTGCTGTTCCTCCAGTAGCTAGAACATCATCGATAATTACAACGCGGTCTGCGCTATTAATGTCTTCCTCATGAATCTCTAAAGTGTCTTGTCCATATTCCAAGCTGTAAGTGTGTTGGATTGTAGATCTTGGGAGTTTCCCCTTTTTTCTGACAAGCACCAAACCCACTCCAAGGTGATGGGCTATTGCGGAACCAAAAATAAAGCCTCGAGACTCTATAGCCAAAACTTGAGTAACTTCAGATGGTATTGACATAGCAAACAGATGGATCAAATCTCGGTATAAAGGTCCATTTTTTAATACAGGAGTTATATCCTTAAACAAGATGCCGGGCTGGGGAAAGTCTGGAACATCTTTTATGTTCTCTCTTATTTTTTTTATTGTTAGATCGTAATCTAGTGAAGTTTCCACAACTTAAACCCCTTGGCCAGAGCCTGTTCCAAATCTTGTTCATAGATTTCATAGACATTAGCATAGCCCGTTGGAGAACCGCACACTTGTATTCTCGCTAAACCATCATGCTTTTTATCCTTTGATAACACTTCAATAGGAGCCAATTCTCTCTCCATTTTATCTAAACTTATACCTTTCCAGCTTTCACATTGGAGAGTTTGGTCGTATTTAAACACAAGAACTCTTTTTTTATATATTTCCATTTTTCTGGTATTTTCTCCATCCTTAGACTTTTCTACTGACGCCTGAATAGCCGTTTGTTTTTCCTGCTCTTTTTCTATTCGACGACAATGTCCTTGGGCACAGCTAAGAACGAATAGTGCCAATACAATTATTATAAAACTTTTTCCCAAGGCCATTTGTCACCCGTGTGTGTCCATTCTAGTTTAAGAGCGTATAAATTTGCATTTACAGAAATAAAATAGAGATTACCTGACTTCCCATCAATTGTGGGTTTTCCCATAACTCCACGCCCAGTTGAGTACTTTCCAACTGGGCGGCCTGATTCAGCATCTAGTGCAACTATATCCCCCTCATACTCGCCAAATACAATAAGGCCCTTATAAATCTCTGGCTGAGTAGCCAGGGTATTCTTTAATCGATAAGACCATAAAACTTTACCTGAAGTTTTATCTAAAGAAAGCATCTCACCATCGGTCGTCGAATAGAAAACTCGATCCTGGTGCAGAGTTACAGCTGAAAATCCGCCTTGATCATGTTGCCATAAAACTTTACCCGTCTCGACATCAAGGCAAGAAAGCCCCTCGTCAAAAGCCGTAACGTAGATCTTGTCATTTTCGATCATAGGGCGGGAGTCAATATCTCTAAATTTTTTATTTTTATTCAGAGATCTTTCCCATTTAGGTTTTCCATTGGATATATCAACAGCAACGAGCACGCCGTCACTAAATCCGATATAGGCTGTGTTTTTGTAGATGGTGGGCTGACTGCCTCCTCGAATAGAGAGGTTTGAGGTTTCTTGTCGTGAATAGGACCATAAGATCTTACCAGAATCACCTTCAAGGGCATAGAACCTGTTATTTCCAGCAATAAAATAGATAATATTCTCGTGAAATGTAGGTTCAGAAAGTGTTTCAACCTGCAGTGGGGTTTTCCAGTTTACGCTGCCCGTCTGCGCATTTATTGAATAAAAAAAGCCGTCAGAACCTCCTGCAAAAATGCGGTCTTTATTGATGGCGGCCCCCGCCTCAACTCCTCCAGGAATAGGTAGAAACCATTTTTGATGACCGGTTTTTGCTTGATAGGCTCCAATTCCATCTATGCCATTTCCCTGAATTAAATAATTTCCATAAATAATAGGAGACATTCTATGCGGGCGGCGAAAACCATAAAAGTCAGACTGTAAAGTGCTACGCACCCAAAGTTTATCGATCGAAAAGGTTTTGGGTTGCACATTTCGTCCAATTTTTGACTCTAAGGCCGCGCAGCCATTTAGAACTGGTATTATAACTGGTAACACCAGTAACAGGAGTAAATGCTTCAATGTCTTATCCCTTTACGGCCAAATAGCGCAAGAAAAGTTTGGCGCTTCTTGCTGATTCAGTTTCGGCAAAGTCCCGACTTACACGCTCAAAATACTGCTTGGCCTTTTCAAGGTCTTCAAGCTGTTTATGGCAAAGTCCAATTCTTAAGAGGCTTTCTGCGTGAACGTGTTTATGTTCAGGAAGGCCTGAAACCTTTTCTAGAGTTCTAATGGCATCAGAAAAATTTTCTCTATCCATTTGAACTTGAGAGAGTTTCATACTGATTAGTCCATAATAAAAGTTTTCCCTTTCTGTTTCGGAAAGAATTTTTGTCAATTTTTCCTCTGCCCTCTCTAGGTACTTGTGTCGAGAAAGAAAATCAGAAAATTGAATATAGGCCATTTTTTCAGATTGAGTTTTTCTATAACTAGCAAAAAAATCTGTATACTTAGTAAAAAGAGTAGAAAAGTGCTTATTGAAATCTTCCTCGCTTTTATTCACCTCTTCTCGTGCCTTGAAGCTATTTTCTAGTCGTTCGGCGTCTAATTTTAATGAGTAAAGTTGTGCTTGAGCCGAAGATTCGTCGTGGTGTCTTTTAAAATCGTAACCGACATAGGCCACGCCAGCTAAGAGAATGGCTAAAAGAATGGCTCCAATGGATTTCCAATTTTTTTCTAGCCATTCAATAATTTTGTCGGTCATTTGTATAAAAAGGTCAGATCTTTTAAGGTCTTCTTTAGTTATCTGTTCAGCCACATTTCACCATCCTTACTTTTGTCTTGAAACCATTTCTTTGAGAGTGGAGAATGGACGAGCAGTTCTACCATGATGGTGGGTGCGCAGTTGTCCAATCATGCTAATTCTTTGTTCGGCTAATTTATTTGCAGCAATGTGGTTAGCCACCTCTTCTTTCTCTGCAATTTCAAACACCTTCATAAGGTTGTCGTAGACTTGGGTCGTTTTTTCAAAAGCACGATCAGAAGAGTACCCTTCAAGCTCCACAAAAACATTCATCAATCCACCAGCATTAATCACATAATCTGGGGCATACAATATATCAAGTTCTTTGAGGGCATCTCCATGACGAGACTCCGCAAGTTGATTATTGGCTCCCCCTGCAACAATTTTACACTTCAGTTTTCCCACTGTGTTGTCATTGATGACAGCACCTAAGGCACAAGGTGCCAAAACATCACATTCACTGGTTACTATTTCATCAGGACTCACAATTTTAGCATCAAATTTTTGCGCCGCAATTTGAACCTTCTCTTTATCTATATCAGCTAAAATTAACTCAGCCCCATCTTTGTAAAGAAATTCTGCCAAATGATATCCAACATTTCCAAGCCCTTGAACCGCAACCCTCAGGCCTTTCAATTCATCTAGATTCAACTGTTTTTTTACAGCTGCTTTTATACCCATAAACACCCCGTGTGCAGTGTAGGGAGAGGGGTCCCCAGATCCTCCAAAGGCCTTGGGAATTCCTGTCACGTATGGAGTTTCCATGAAGACATATTCCATATCGTTAACGGTAGTTCCTACATCCTCAGCCGTAATGTACTTTCCGCGAAGTGAATTGACATAGGCGCCAAACGCCCTGAATAGGGCTTCTGTTTTTTGTTTTTTTGGATCGCCTATAATAACAGCTTTTCCTCCACCAAGGTTCAATCCTGCAGCCGAGGCTTTGTAAGTCATTCCTTTGGAAAGTCTAAGCACATCTACAAGGGCGTCTTCTTCGCTCTCATAGTTCCACATTCGAGTTCCGCCAAGTGCTGGACCTAATGCGGTATTGTGAATGGCGATAATAGCTTTTAGACCAACATCTTTATTGTGGCAAAAAATGACCTCTTCATGTTCCCCATGCTTTTCGATTAATTCAAAAGTTAACATAAATGAATCTCCTAACTGTGTGGTGCTTCTGAGAGTTTTAATCAGAGAAGAATAGAAAAGGAGAAGGGGATGAGCAAGAAAAAAACTGTACTTTTCAGTATTTAGTCAATGCAGGAGACTCCTAGAATAGCCAGGACACCAAGATTGCTACTAAATTGAACACCAGCAGAACTTTCCACCCCCAATGGATCTGAGCTTGCTTCATAACTTCATTCATAAACTGTTGATTGTGATGGAGAGTGTTGCGGAACTGCCGCTCCAAATGTTGAAAGTTTTCTTCCAAATGCTCAGCTTTGTTCTCGGCTTTTGACGTCGGAGGGCGAAAAGCGCCCAGATAAGTATTTAAAGGATGCCATTCCGGAGACTTTTCAATTAATGCAAAGTACCATTGAAGGGCCCTGTAAATATGAGGGGGGACTTGCCCTCCACCCTTAGTCCATCGAGACCAGGCTGATGGGTCAACCATTAAAAGTTGGCACATTTTTCTTTGGCTGAGTCCCAATTGTTTGCGGATACCTTCAAGATCCCCTATTTTTTTTTTAATAATTGAGGCTTCGGCCTCGTACTTAATTCTAAGTGCAGTTTTTTGCCTTTCATTTGAAGCCAAAGAGTCATCCCTGCTCGCAGCCATTTCGCGACTGTTTATTTCTTGATGTTGTTCAGACTTATTTCTGATCTCAGATCGAGCTTTTAACTCGCTGTGATTTTTTTCGATGATTTCCATAACTCCTCTACTCCCCTCTATTTCGTACAAATATTTCCATAGGCCTTTTTACTGGGTTTTCTTGATCCAATTTTCTCCCCACTTTTTTCTTCATGACAACTGGCGGCATAGCGCAATATAAGAGTTGATTTTCACAATATATATGATGTATTTCACAATATTTATGAATGTAAATAACAATTTTGCCTTTGTCATCTCTTTATATGCCCACCATTAAATTCACACTTTAAGTTAACCCATGTCTCATATAGTTATTTTTCATTTTCGACTATGTGTTATAGTTATAATACATAGTGCTAACATATTGAAATAAATTGATTTTAATGTATTTTTTTGGTGTTATATTTTTATATTGCGCAGTTTATACAGAAATAATGCTTAGCATTACGATTTTTGCAGAAGCTTTTCTCAACTAGGGAGATATATGCAACATGTCAAAAAGTATTAGATACACTCTCAATAAAAATAAATATTTATTAGACCCGGAGTATGACAGACTTTTGCATATTCTTAAGTCCTATTTACATAAAGATAAAAGGAATTGCGTTTTAATTTATCTCGCCCTCCATACAGGAGCTAGAGCACAAGAAATCCTCAATATAAGGGTCGATGACCTTGATATATACGATGAAGTTGTGCTTATTCGTGGCTTAAAAGGCAGTAACGACCGGGAGATTCCCCTCCCCCCTTGGCTATTTAAAGAGTGCTTAAAGTTGACCCCAAAAGAGGGGCTTCTTTTCCCAATAACCTACAATCGATTGCTACAAGTCTGGCATTTGTATAGGCCTGTGCATAAAAAGTTTCACTCCTTGAGGCACACGTTTGCGATTCGATTATACAAGAAAACAAAGGATCTAAGACTTATACAAGTGGCTTTAGGACATAGAAATATCACCAACACAATGGTCTATGCCGATTATATCTATACACAGCAAGAGATGAGAAGGCTCATTTTATAAAGCGATTAAACCTTCAATTTTATTTGCAGCATCATAGACTTGTAAAACAGCTTCTGAAGACTCCATAAAGAGTTCTACCGTTATGCTAATGTATTTTCCTCGTTTGGAAAAGTTCATCCGAATATTTTCGTAGGGGAAAATATTTCGAATTTCACCCTCTTTATTCTGAGGAACTATAAATTTAAACATGTATGTTGTGGGGAAATCATGATTATTCTCAAGGAGGGCTTTTAACCTTTCAAGGTCTTTTTTATTATCAGACATTTACAAGTCCTTTAAATTACTGTTCTCATTCCATCAAATAGATTTGTGTTTTATCCTTAAACAACTCTCGCAGACTCCGCAAATGAAACTAGGATTTCCTCACTGCATTGCGCAAGTTGGCAAGAAGATCTCTAAACAGCCCCTCACTGTACAAACCTCTGTTCTTTTCAAAAAATGGCTCCAAATCAAAACTTTGATTTTTTTCATCAAGAATAAAATCTGTAAGCTCGTGAGCGAGAATAAAGACACAACTAAGTGGTGCAATTTCATTACCTTTAACTTTAAATGGAAAACCATTTCCATCAGGCCTCTCGTGGTGTTGAAGAACAATTTTTTGCACGTCTTCTGAAACCCCCTGCCAAGCGGCAGCAACGTGTGCAGCAATTTCAGAGTGATCCTGGTATTTCAAAAATGATTCATCCACTAATTTCTTATTTTTAAGCAGAGCCTCTTTGAACTCGTTACGACGATCGTAAGTTTTTTCATCCAGATCTATGTCGTGTATAAGAGCTGCTGCAGCTAGACTTTGCAATTCTTGATCGCCATAATTTTTTAATGCTTTGAATTCTACTAACATACCAATAGATATGTAGGTGAGAGCCGTAACATGATGATAAAGTCTGTGGTGCTCTTGTTTCTTCAGTTTTTGCAAGAGATCACGAAGAGCGGGCAACTCTTGCATTTTCCTTTCGACGTGTTCAAGGCTTTTTTGAGTCAAAGCCTCAACTTCTCTGCTCCAGCCTAAATTTGTATGAAGTTTGTGTGTCAATTCAGTGATCTCTGACATCCAACTGACTTCACTTTGCCAGTCCAGAGGTGTTTTCTTATCAGGTTGAACACCGATTTTTTTTATAATTTCATCTAAAAGGACTTCAACTCCCTGGCTTTGAACGTAAATAAATTGATCTTCTTTTTTTCTCAACCTTTCGAAGGCCTCATCTTGTACAGACACTCCGTTTTTAATAAATAGAACGTAGTGCTTGTCCGAGAGCTTAAGATGATAATCAGCATAGGCCTTGTCTAAACTCAAAACCCATTTTTTTCTAATTCTTATATAGCCTGATAATGGCAACGCAGACTTGTTCGATTTAGGTTGAACTAGAAGACTCTCGACATAGCGATCGAGACTGCCATCTAAACAAGGCTTTGTAATTAACGCAGTGGCTCGATCGAGATCGTTTTTGGGAATTTGATTTGAAAAATAACTCGTAAAAAAAAGAAAAGGAATTTGGATTTGTTGTTCTTCAATGTAGTCCAGGACAACGGAGCCATTCCCATTTGGCATAGAGTAATCACAAATTATAAGATCAAACTCTCGGTCGACCGACAAAATCTGTCTAGCTTCATTACCGCTAGAGGCTTCAGTAATGTCTACATTGAATTTAAATTGCAGTCCAAGAGCCACCAATTCTCTCAATTCATCTTCATCATCAATTAATAATATCTTTGCCATGCCTGGTGCCCCCTAATATTGCTATTGTAGTTTTTTTATCGGGCAGGGTACAGTCAGAAATTCGCAAAAAAAGCCGACCATTGCTGATCGGCTAGAAAAGGGGGTTGGGGGGGTTGGGTCAAATTAAAAATTAGAGTTTTTTGCGTTGTGCTCAGGAGCTTTCCAACGAATCTCAGAATTTAAGAACTCTATAACTTCTTCTTGTTCTAGTGTGTGCGGAGCTTCAGATTGGAGTTCGGCTTGAAAGGCCTTCAACAGATTTCGCTCATCACTCCTTGCTGTTTTAATTTTATGTGTAAAGTCAATTTTTTGGGTCTCTACAGAAGCCCAAGAGAAAACGCTAGAAGCCAAGATCATTTTAAAGGCCAAAATTTGTATTAAAATATTTTTTTTCATATTGTTCCTCTTTAATGAGTTATGGAGCAAGGCTTGTTCCGCTTCTTGGCATCAAAATAACTCTATAATATCAATTAGATACGCTTATTCGCCTGTTGCCACATTGTTGTGCTGTAAATTATTGTCATCTAGTTGTCTAAAAAGAATACAGCCTAAGCCTTCTTTCCTTTTTTTGTGGGAGCTCTAAATTAGGGCTAGCTCCTGATTATGGAAGTTTGAGTTCAAATATCCGCATTTCTGCATAATCTTAAGAGCAAAATAAGCCATACCTCTGTACCCGTAGGCTTGCCATTTAAGTAGTCGCACTTTTACATGATTTTAACTTGGTTTAAAAAGCAAAGTTAGCACCCACCGAAAAAGACAAATAGTGAGCCAGAGGGTCGGAGTTTAAATCCAATCCAATTTCAACTTCTGGGTTTAAATATAAATTCTTGAAAACTTCAAAGTCATAACCAATTCCTAATTTTGCCAGAACAAAAAAAGGCAGATCATTTTTTCCGGTTGCCAGAGTTTGCGCTCCAAACTGAATATCAACATCCGTTCCTTTTGAGATTTCAACACCAGAAATAATATAAGAACGACGAGTTAAATAGTGGTTTATATCCAGCCCTACCCCCAAAAGTTTTTGATTGCGGGTAATATGTGAATAACTGTTGGGAACTCCCTTAATTTTTGACTGAGCACGGAATGAGGTTGTCCTTTGCACAAGGTTTATTCGGAAATTCCAATTGTTAACGGATGGCAAACTCAATTGCAGTCCGTAGCTAGCACCTTGACTTTCAAATTCAGAAAACTCATAAGTCACTTCATTTATTGTGTCGGAATACGCTTGCTGCTTCATGTGAACACGAAGGTAACGCAAACCTAAGCCATAACTTTGCCGGTACCCCAATTCCCTATAAGGGGTCGTCTGACTGGATGGGCTTGGCATTGCTAATCTTTTTATTCTAAATCCCTTTATTTTTGCCGTATGTATGTAACCAAGACGAGATCCGTTCGGTTTATCCAAGACTTCTAAAAAGTATTTTTTTTCACTAATTGTAGCTGTTATAACTTCTCCAACTTGTAAAATTCTTAAAATTTTTGACTCCACTGTCGGCAAGGCATACAGGCTAGTCTCTTTTTCTACGGTAATTTCAAATAAAGACTTAACTTGCCTTTGAACTTCCATCGGCACTTGCCTCTGAGCTTGTGCCTGAAATGTAAAAAAGCATAGAAATAAAAATAAGGTTTTCATTTTTTTCTCAAAAGTTGAGCTTTGAGCCTTGACATTATCAGACTCTCTGGCATGTTGCGTCTATGATTATTAAAAAGGGTGAAGAAGTTTTAGTCAACTTATTAGAAATCCCAGAAGAGGGTGAGCGCTTTTCTTTCAGTCGTGAGTCTGGAGAAATGAATCAGGCTCTGTCTGGCCTTTTAGGCGATAAAGACTATAGAATTCAATTTTCCATCACTCCCCTAGGTGAGGCTTTTAACTTAAAGGGGCACTTTTCTGCAAAAATGGCATTGGTTTGCTCCCGCTGTGCTTATGACTTTGAGTCTGAGATTAAGGAAGATTTCCACGAACTTTTAGTGGTCACTGACGAACTCCCAAGAAAAGGCTACCTGGGCAAAACGAACCACACAACCGAAGGCATTCAAGAGGGGCCTTTTTTTAATGAGTTGCGTTCCCCCCTATTTTCTATCTCAAAATTTTCTCATGAAATCATCGCACTAGCCGAGCCTATTCAACCTTTGGGTAAGGAAAATTGTGATGCAAATTGTGAGAACTTGCTGAAAGCCCAGTCAGAAGGCTGGTTGGCTCCTTCAGAGTCCGCCCCAGACTCAAAAACTCCCTTTTCAGCCCTTGAAAACCTCAAACTTTAATGTAAAAACCACCATATAAATATTGATTTTTATTATATTTTGGTCCATAACCACTCTTTACTAATGTGGAATTAGAAAGAGTTTATTATATAAAATTAATATAAGAAAATGTTTACAGGAAAATTTATTATAGGAAATAGGTGATTTTATGCCGTGTCCGAAAAAGAAAACCTCTAGATCTAAATCTGGTATGAGAAATTCTCACAATGCTTTGTCTAAAGTTGAAAGAAGAACTTGCCCAACCAATGGTGAACTTCACGAACCACACAAAGCTTATAGAGCTTCTGACGGGGCCTATTATTACAAGGGAAAACAAATCACTAACCCCAAATCTTGATTCCCTTTAATTAAGTTTACTGAGCGCAAGCAGTTTTAACGGCACTAGACATAGGGATGGTCTTAATGAATCCAGTTAACTATCGCACTATTATTCGCGGAACAGGTTCTTACCTTCCCAGTGGATTGATTACCAATAAGTACTTAGAGTCTATAGTCGACACCACTGACGAATGGATTCAGGAAAGAACAGGCATTAAAGTTCGACACAAAGCTACTGAAGGTCAGTGCACAAGCGACTTGGCCTATGAGGCCGCAATTTTGGCTCTCAGAGAGGCCAAAATTGAAGCAAAAGAATTGGATATGATTCTTTTCGCTACGGTTTCTCCCGATCAAGTTATGCCCAATACAGCCTGCGTACTTCAGCACAAACTTAATGCTGGCCATTGCATGGCTCTGGATATATCTGCAGCTTGCTCAGGTTTTGTTTATGGTTTATCCATTGCGGATCAATTCATAAAAACTGGCCCTATAAAGAATGTACTGGTTGTTGGAGCTGAAGTTCTTACTCCTTACGTTAACTATAAAGATCGCGATACCTGTATTCTCTTTGGTGATGGAGCTGGGGCCGCGGTCGTCAGCCGAGCTGGCGACAACGAAGAGTCTTTTATCTACTCCCATCACCTTCACGCTGATGGAGACATTGCTGACTTATTAGTCTTGCCAGCGGGCGGGTCTAGAATGCCCTTCTCTCAAAAAGTTTTAGATGATGAGCAACACTTTCTTAAAATGAAGGGCCGTGAGATTTTTAAACACGCAGTTAGAACTATGAGTCGGTGTTGTAAAGAAGCCCTTGAATACAACAAAATGACCCCTGAGCAAGTGGATTGGGTTATTCCTCATCAAGCCAATACACGAATCATACAAGCTGTTGCTGATCACTTTGGCATACCCATGAGTAAGGTTGTCTTAGAAATTGAAGAAATGGGGAATACTTCCGCCGCTACAGTTATTGTGGCTTTGGATAGAGCTATTAGAGATGGTCGTATAAAAAGAGGACAAAACCTGTTGTTAACTGCCTTTGGAGCTGGCATTACCAGCGGTAGTCTTCTCTTAAAATATTAGTGTACTGAATTATATGAGCTAAAAACTAGAGGGGCGGAATTATGTATGCAGCTTTGTTTCCAGGTCAGGGAAGTCAACATGTCGGCATGGGAAAGTATCTCTGTGAAAACTTTGCTTCGGCAAGGCAGGTCTTTGAAGAAGCCAGTGATTCAATCGGACAAGATCTAAAAAAACTGTGTTTTGAAGGGCCGGAAGACACTTTAAACTTAACACACAACACTCAACCCGCAATTTTGACTACGTCCATAGCGACCCTCCGAGTTATTGCAGAAATTAAAGACATTAACTTTCAAATTACAGCCGGCCACTCTGTAGGAGAATACGCCAGCTTTGTTATAGCCAATTCTATCAGCTTGCCCGAGGCCGTTCAGGCCGTTAGAAAGCGTGGTGAATTTATGCAGGAGGCTGTTCCTGTCGGCGAAGGAGGAATGATGGCCGTCATGGGCCTAACACCCGATCAGGCTGTAACACTTTGTCGTTGGGCAGAGGAAAAAACCGGATTAAAACCCTTAAGTCCAGCCAACTTCAATGCTCCAGGGCAAATTGTTTGTAGTGGCTCTAAAAAACTGATTGATTGGATTAAGGATCATGCTAGTGGGGACATTTTTGATTCAGAAAAGGTAAGACTCAAAATTATACCGTTAAAGGTTTCAGCCCCGTTTCATTGTGATTTAATGAAGCCTGCAGAAGACAAAATGAGATTTCTCATTGAATATCTGAAAATTCAGGATGCCCAGATTCCGATTATTCAGAACCTGACGGCTAAAACTGAAACTCAAGCCCCAATTCTTAGAGAAAACCTTATTCGACAAATTAGTGGTTCCGTGCTGTGGATGCAAAGCATGCAACAACTAAAGGAAAAAGGTGTAGAGGTTTGTTTAGAGCTGGGGGCAGGAAGTGTTCTTTCGAGTTTAATGAAAAAAATCAATCCAGAAATAAAATGTTTAAATTTTAATGCACTGGACGACATTAAAACTTTCGAGAAAATAGATATTTGAAAGGATTGTTATGTTACAATTAGATGGAAAAAAAATTCTAGTTACTGGGGGTTCAAAAGGGATCGGAGCTGGCATTGCTGAGTATCTTGCAGAGGCAGGAGCCTGTGTTGGAATTACCTTTTCTAGCAATGAAAATTTAGCACTCGAGACGCTGCAAAAACTAAAAAAACAAAACTCTGCAGAGCCCGGGCACTTTTCAGTTCATATGGATGTCAGAGATCCAGCTTCAGTAGAAAAGGCTTTTAAATTTTGTTTAGAAAAGTTTGAAGTCCTGGATGGACTCGTAAATAATGCTGGCATAACAAAAGACCAACTGTTGTTGAGAATGTCCCCTGAAGACTTTAAATCTGTACTGGACACAAATCTAATGGGAACCTTTCTCTGTTCGAAGGCCGCTCTTCGACCCATGATGAAGGCGCACGGGGGTTCAATTGTAAATATCACTAGTGTTATTGGCCAAACTGGAAACCCAGGGCAAGCCAATTATGCTGCGAGTAAAGCTGGTATTGAAGCCTTTTCTAAGTCTATGGCTAAAGAAATGGGGAGTCGTGGCATTAGAGTCAATTGCGTGGCTCCAGGCTTTATTATTACAGATATGACCCACAATCTAGCAGAGGCACAAAAAAATGCCATACTTCAATCCACTTCTCTAGGAAGAATGGGAAGACCTCGCGATATAGCTGCAGCGGTAGCCTTCTTACTTGGTGATGAATCGAGCTACATTACAGGGCAGACTCTTAACGTAAATGGCGGTATGTATATGTAGGGGGTCAAAAAAAAATCTTGTAAGCCCCTTTGTTTATTGCTTAAATAACGAGAATTTAAAAAGATTTGGAGGAAATATGAGTTCAATTCAACCTAGAATTCAAAAAATTATTGAAGAACAATTGGGAGTTGATTCTGAGAGAGTAAAGCCAGATGCTTCCTTTATAGATGATCTCGGGGCCGATAGCTTGGATATCGTCGAGCTTGTTATGGCTATGGAAGAGGCTTTCGATTTGGAAATTCCAGACGAGGAAGCCGAAAAATTAAAGACAGTTCAAGACGTGTACAACTTTGTTGAAAGCAAAGGTAAAGCTTAAGACTCAATATGCAACTGGAAACCACCCAAACAAAAAGAAGAGTTGTGGTGACAGGCCTTGGGGCCGTTACCCCCCTAGGCTTAAATGTCAGCGAGAGCTGGCAAAAAGTGACTGCCGGCGTGTCCGGAATAGCTCCGATAACTTTGTTTGACGCCAGCAATTTTGACTCCAAAATAGCTGGCGAAGTAAAAGGTTTTAGTCCAGATAGTGTTGTTGACAAGAAAGAACAAAAAAAGATGGATAGATTTATCCATCTTAGTCTTCTTAGCACGGCTGAGGCTCTGAACGACTCGGGAATTGATTTTGACGAAAACTTAAAACAACGAACGGGAACAATCATAGGTGTGGGCATTGGTGGGTTGCCAGTAATCGAGAATCAGCACGAAATCCTTATGAACAGAGGGCCAGGGAGAGTTTCTCCTTTTTTTATTCCCGCTGTTCTCACAAATTTGGCCGCTGGACAGATTAGCATTAAATATGGCTTTTCTGGAGTGAACTATACTGTGACTTCGGCATGCGCCTCGGGTTCTCACTCTATTGGTGAGGCGGCCCAATATATTCGCAATGGGTACTGCGACGTGATGGTCGCGGGTGGAGCGGAGGCGTCTATTTCTCCTCTTGGAGTTGCTGGGTTCTCAGCTATGAGGGCCTTGTCGACGCGAAATAATGAGCCGGAAAAGGCCTCTCGACCATGGGATAAAGATAGAGATGGTTTTGTTATTGCTGAGGGGGCTGCAACTTTAGTTCTTGAGGATTACGAAAGGGCTATAAAACGTGGAGCTAAAATCTATTGTGAAATTACAGGATATGGAATGTCTTCTGACGCTTACCATATGACCTCTCCATCTCCTGGAGGAGCTGGAGCCGCCAAGGCCATGAATTCAGCCCTTAAAGATGCGAGGCTTAATTCTGACCAGATTGAATACATTAATGCTCACGGAACTTCCACCCCCACTGGTGATGCTATAGAAGCAGAAGCCATTACTAATGTATTTGGATCTGCAAGTTCTTCGCTTTGGGTTAGCAGTACGAAGAGCATGACGGGGCACACTTTAGGAGCCGCTGGAGCCATCGAAAGTGTATTCTGTGTATTGGCACTAGAAACTGGCATTGTCCCCCCAACCCTTAATTTAGACAACCCCAGTGAGTCATGCCAATTGGACTTCGTACCAAAAACTGCAAGAGAAAAGAGCTTGAACCACGTATTAAATAATAGTTTTGGCTTTGGAGGTACAAATTCATGCCTCATTTTTTCTCGCATAAAGTAGATTAGTAAAAATAAACGTTAAGACTAAGATAGATAATTAAGAAGACAGAATTAAAAAGAGAGTTAAAAACTGTGACAAAGTCAGACTCCAGCACAAAAATATACGTAGCCAATGATCACGCTGCGGTCGAATTAAAAGAGTTTTTAATTCAAAACTTTGCTGATCTTGAGTGGGTGGATCTAGGAACTCAAAACCAAGAGTCTGTAGATTACCCCGACTATGCACAACTCGTTTGTCAGTCCCTTAATTCTGACCCCCAGGCCATTGGTGTCTTAATATGCGGATCTGGCCAAGGAATGTCTATGGCGGCCAATAAATTTAAACACATTCGAGCCGCTTTATGTGTCAATCCCGATTTAGCTCGACTATCGAGAGCTCACAATGATGCCAATGTTCTTTGTTTAGGCTCTAGGCTTACAAAACCGAATGAAGCTAAAGATATATTAAAAACTTTTTTAAGCACCCCATTTGAAGGTGGGAGACATGAAAAAAGAGTTCAAAAAATGGGAGCACTAAAAGATGAACTATAATGATTTTATTTTACAAAGCCTAAGTCAGACGGACCCTCTTGTTGCTGAACACCTTTCAAGCGAAAGAGAACGCCAAGAGTTTGGCCTTGAAATGATTGCCTCGGAAAACTATGCCTCCACTTCTGTTATGGCAGCACAAGGTTCGATTGCAACAAATAAATACGCTGAAGGGTATCCTGGAAAGCGATATTATGGGGGATGTCACTTTATAGACAAAATTGAAGACCTCGCCATTCTTAGAGCCAAGCAACTTTTTAAGTGTGAACATGTTAACGTGCAACCTCACTCTGGATCTCAAGCCAATATGGCTGTTTACCTTGCGGCTATACAACCTGGAGACACCATTTTGGGTATGGACCTTTCTCACGGCGGACATCTCACGCACGGAAGCCCTGTCAACTTTAGTGGAATTCTATTTAAAGCTGAGCACTATGGCCTAGATTCAAAAACAGAACTGTTAAATTATGAAGCAATTATGGACAAAGCTCTTTCGGTAAAACCCAAACTCCTCATTGCAGGATACTCTGCCTATCCACGCAAACTTGACTTCAAAAAATTCAGAGAAATTGCAGATGCTGTTGGGGCTACATTGCTTGTAGATATGGCTCATTTTGCCGGTCTAGTGGCTGGAGGGATTCATGAGTCCCCTATTCCTTACGCTGATTATGTCACCTCAACAACTCACAAAACCCTACGGGGCCCCAGGGGTGGTATTATTCTTACAAATGAAGAAAATGGTAAAATACTCAACTCTAAAATATTCCCGGGAATTCAGGGTGGCCCACTTGAACATGTTATCGCTGCCAAAGCCATAGCTTTTGGAGAGGCTCTCAAACCTGAATTTGCAGATTACCAAAAGCAAGTGGTCAATAATGCACAAGTTTTAGCTTCAATTCTTATGCAAAGAGGCTTTAGGTTAGTTACAGATGGAACCGACAATCATTTGCTTCTAGTCGACTTATCCGACAAGGATATTACTGGAAAAGATGGAGAAATCTGTTTGGATAGAGCTGGAATTACCGTCAATAAAAACACTGTACCCAATGAAAAGCGGTCTCCATTTGTGACCAGTGGGTTGAGACTTGGAACTCCAGCCCTAACAACACGCGGAATGAAACAAGAGGAAATGGAGATTATTGGAAATTGGATTGCAGATATTTTGGATAGGCCTCACGATGAATCATTAGCACAAAAAATTCGCTACCAGGTGCAACAGCTTTGCAAGAGTTTTCCTATTTATATTTAATTAACTAATTTAATTTATTGATTTACTTAATTAAGTTGCTATTTTTATTTTGCTAAAGAGAGATTCATTTCATTAAATCGTTTAATATAAGTCTGTATCTGAATCCCATGTTTTTTTATATTCTGAACCTCAGCGTGAGCACTATGCTTTGGTCCTATTATGACCTGTTCTTTTGTGTTTCCTAATAAGGACTCCAGTCGACTTTCCGCAGTTCTGAGGTTTTCAAGATTTTGCTCAATTTTTTTTAATAAATCTTGCAACGCAAGAAGAATCTTCTGGTGCTCACCATTCACAATAACATCACTATCTGAATACCCTTTAAAACTTTCTGAAATTTGAAGATTGTTGATCTTAATTGTGCGCTCAACTTTTCTTCGAAAAACCTGAGCCTCTCGAATGATGATCTTTGGTTCCAAACTATAAATCTGATTGGCATCAAGAATGTCATTAATTTTTTTAGAGTGTTCTAAATAAGAGTTAAAAATTCCGTTAATATCCCGCTCCCACTGACTAGTAGTTTTTCGGTATGATAAAACCCTTTCGTATTCTGAGTCATTTTTTCTTACCACTGATTTTAACAGGTTCAACTCAAGAAAGTATTGATTGTATTTTGTGATAATCTCTTTTTTACCTCTAACCTCAAAGAGAAGTCGTGTCATACCTTGAAATTCTGCCAAGAGTAATCCATATGATTCTTCATCTAAAACTTGCGAGTTTGACCTTAAATAATTGATTGTAGGCAACTTATTATTATAATCAGACTCCATGAACTTCATAGCTGAGTCGAGGCTATAAAGCGAGGCAACAGAATGTTCTCTTAACTGTTCAACTCTATAAGTTGAACAGGCCACCTGAAAAAATATAAGGAGAAATAGAATTGAATAGACCTTTACAATTTTACTCAAGCTCCTCCCTTAAACGGCTATGGCTCATATGTTATTACAATTATACTCTAGACTTTAATATAAAACTCACATTTTTATTACTCATTAAACCGCCCATAGGTAAATTCAAAAGATTGATTTGTAGAATTGTACAAAGGATTATGTATAATTTAAATGTGATTGTCTACATAGCTCCGTTACTACTATTTATCACAGCCTGTGCACAAAGCTCATTCCAGAGACATGGGAGATCCTTAGTTCTTCCTGAATTTAACAATTCCAATTCGCATAACGAATACAAAAAAAACCAGTATGGATTCTATTTGCAGTGGCCAGTTGAGCAAATCAGGCTTAGTCAGAACTTTCGTCCAAGAAAAAATCCACATCACGAAGGCATAGATTTAGTCGGCCGCCTCAACTCACCTATTTTTTCTGCACATGAAGGCCTGGTTATTTATTCAGGAAGCGGCTACAGAGGTTATGGAAACATGGTGATTGTTAAATATGATGACGAATGGGCCACTCTCTACGCTCACCTAAATAAAATTCAAGTGAGCGAAGGGGACGTGCTTGCTGCCGGAGACCTTATCGGAAATATGGGAAAAACAGGCCGAGCAACTGGAGTTCACTTGCATTTTGAAGTTCTAAGAAATCGACTTCCAGTAAACCCCATTGCCTATTTACCTAAATCTACAAATCTTGCCACAAAATAGCTGTATACAGCTATTTTTTCTTTTGCACTTTACTTCCTACAAAACAAGATAGGGCCGTAACACCACCAGCTAATCCGCCAGTAATTACATAACTCAAAGAAGGAAATGGCAGCTTAAACAAGTGGGAAATCCACTCCCCAACTCGCCCCATAGATTGGAGATCATAATAGAAAGAAAACAAGCTCCAAACCATAAAGGCACTAATAAAACTCGAGATCACAAGCTGTTGAACCGGGTAAATGCCTCTAAATCTCCACCCGTAAATAAGCCCTACAACAACTATCCACCACCAGGGTGCCCAAAAACTGCCAATTAGTATTAATGCGACTTGAGAGTAGATCATTGTTGAGGCTCCCAAGTGATCTTTCTCTGAAAACCCTCACCAGACTGGGACTCGATAGACTGGATATCTTTTAAATAATAAGCCTTACGCATCTCCCCTTTTGTCCAAGATTCTAACCAGTGTTGATAAGTTGGGGAAAAGGGGTTCCCAGAGACTCCACCGGGGATATTTGTCCACATTTCAAACTCATCACCTAACTCGACAACCATTCTCCAAGCTGCAGCGTGCTCTCCTTTGTTGGCATTCACCGTCTTTGCACTCCCACCCATTTTGTACTTGTTTGATTCAAACCCAGGAATATTAGCCACATGTTTTAAATTTAAGACATTTACATATTCCCAATTCCAATTATTTCCGTAAAGACCAAACCTTTCATTTAATTCCTTCCACATAGAAAAAAATGATTGTTGTATAAGTTCTTGCAGTTTCTTTTCAGTTTCTTCTTGGCTGCTAGCCTCTAACCACTGCCAGTTAAAACTCTGACCACGTATTTTTTTAAATACATCCTCAATGAGCTTCAAAGTTCTATTATCCTGTGGAGTTAAGGACGAAAAATCCGTCCACAAATGCTTTTTCCATAGTTCGTTGCGAAAATGCTTCCACCAAACGTAAAATAATGTCGGCTCATTTTCATCATGTTCAACATTATAATTCCATTTTTTTAATTTTTCGACGGCCTTGCTTTGATCCTCAGTGAGTTGAGAACCACTCAAGCTCTTTACAAAATAAGGCAAAGCCTTCTCAGCCAAGAGGTCCTTTTTGTCATACTGAAACTTTATCATGTCCTCAACGGTCAATTCCCTATTATTTTTTAAAAGGTCATAAATTCTTTGACCTCGGAAAGGATCATCATAATACCACCCAAGATAATGAGGATAGGTGTCATCCACTGCACTCTGATTTGCTGAACGAACAAATCCTTGGCTAGGATTAATCGTAGATGGAAGTTCGTCAAAATCAATAAATTCTGTCCAGCTAGAATCTGAGCTTGATCCATCCATAATAAATCGACCCTGACCAATTTTTCTTTTAGGTATTTTTCCATTGTGAGTGATGGAAATATCTTGCCTGTCTGCGCAGATAAAGTTTTGCGCGGGGGCATGGAATAACTTTAAACTCTGTCGGCATTCTTCATGTGAAGACGAAAAGTTTAACCTTAAAAAAGCCTCAGTCTCCGCTGATTCCAACAGCGGCGTCCACGCCATAACTAATCCATATTCGTCATCTTTTTTGTCAATTACAACTCCCTGATGAGTCCAGACTGTTCTCATCTTATGAGGAACTCCCTCCCCTTTAATTATAATCTCTTCGTTAATTATTTTTGTTTTTCTCCATTCACCTTCAAAAAAATACTCAGAAAAATCATTGCGAAACTTAACCTCAAAAAAATCCATACTATCAGCTGTGGCGTTCGTTACAGCCCACGCTACCTGATTGTTATGCCCAATGATAATTCCGGGCGCTCCCGGAAAACTGGCTCCATAAACATTCTGATTAGGACTTTTCATCTGCATTTCATACCAAACACTGGGCAGCGTTAATCCCAAGTGAGTGTCATTGGCCACTATATTTTTTTTATTTTTAGTAAAGTTTTTATGTACAGCCCAATTATTGCTGCCATTAAACCCATCGGGCTCATTTTTAAAGCCAACGAATTTTATAAGTTCAGGATCATATTCATAAAAACGGCTCAAAAAGTTAGTGTTCCAAACGGCTTTATTTCCATTGAAATTGGAAACATCTGGTTTTTCAATAATAAGACTGGGGTTGGAAATATAATTTGGAAATAAATCGAGCGTCCTCTCACTCCCTAACTTTTTGAGAATGCGATTGATTTCCAAATCAAAATTCTTTCCTGTTAGACGAAAACTCATTGTCATTAAAAAGTTCCCGACATGAAGGGGAGTAAAAAGCTCAGGCTTAGCATTCAGTATTTTATACTCAACTGGAAAGTCTTTTTTTGGCAAATTCGAAATGTATTCATTAATACCTTTAACATAGGCCTCAACAGCTTTGCTTGCAATTGGACTTTTAAGAATTCCCTCAAGAGCATTTCTTGCCCCCTCTCTCATTCCAATGCGCACAAAAAACTTATCAATTTCAGAAGCTCGATCCCCGACAAGCTCAGACAGTCTTCCGCTTCCAGCTCTCGCAGACAAATCCATCTGGAAAAGCCGATCCTTGGCGTGCAAATACCCCTGAGAGTAATACAAATCTTCATCGTTGAGAGCAAACACATGCGGAACACCATATTGATCTCTAATTAGCTCCACATTGCCAATTAAGCCTTTAAGTTTTAAATTTTTTTCTGGTCTAATCGGACCATTTTGCCAAACTCCTTGGAAAGGGTTAAGAAGTGAACCTATTGGCGGAACACTCCCCCAAGGTTTATTAAGAGCAAAGACTACAAAGCCCCAAAAAACAAAGATGACTATCCTATTTGCGAATTCCCTCATAATTAATATCTAACACTTGAAACTCGACTTTTCTACAAAAGCTTATTTTTTTGCGCCAGGACGTAGTCGAGTCGAACCTAATAATACCAATTCCAAAAAATAATCGTCTAGAATTTTGTGAATGCACCTCACGCGCAGTTCCGCAACCTTAAGGTTGCGGCTGTGTGAGCATGAGGTGCATTCACAAAATTCTAGACGATTATTTTTTGGAATTGGTATTATTTAGACCTTTAGCGAGTCCAGATAATGACCCTTTCTTCCGACAAAGAATCTATGAGCTACACTGATTCCCGTCCTAATTCAAATCGATTCACTTGTATAAGACGATATATTCCTAATGCGTTCTACATAAAATTGGCCGCTATTCTAATTTTTTCTATGAGTTCTCACATGGGTTTAGCCGAACCCAAACCTGGTGACAGATTAATTATCAGAGAAAATACGACATTATTTTCTCTCCCCGGCTACGATTACAAGTCCTATCAAAACTCAAAAGAAAGGTTTGAACAGCTTAAAAGCGTAGGAGTTACTGATATTATACCCAAACGCGTGGCATGGCCTCAAGAAGGGGAAACTGTTAAGTTTATTGAAAGTGAAAGATTAAACGTTAATCCCAATAATCAGAATATTGAGGAAGAATTTTATTTAGTTCAGTACACTTCAGCAAAGACTCCTAAAGAGGGCATTCAGGGATACTTACACTCAGGACTAGTGTCCCTCGAGTCGAACGACAAAAAAGACGACGAGTGCTCAAATGCTTGTTCCTTATATAACTTGGGTGCCATTTGCCAATCAGGATTATTTCAAAATATCTTAGAAGACCTAGATAGCTTTGAATCAGATTTCAAATCCTCACAAGAACTAGAAGCTTATTTTTACACTTACAGAAAAGGTTGTAGAGACAATCTTCACCAATTGTATAAAACCCAGTACAAGCATTATATTCAAGATGCAGCGGCTGCTTTTGAAGTTCCTGAAGCCCTATTAGCCTGTTTGTTATTTAAGGAAAATCAGTGGGATCAAACCACCAGCAGCACCGGAGCTGTTGGTGTTGCCCAAATTATGCCGGGAACTATAACCTACGCTTCCAACATTATTGGTCACATCAACCGCAGCCCCAGAGAACTACAAAGGCTTCAAAATATTGTAGAGAACTATACCCGCTTAGCGAGTGAGCAATTAGCCTCAGGAAGAACCCGCCCATCAATTCCGACTCAAATGAGAAGAGATTACGAGTACTCCAGAACTGTTCTCTATAATAAGAATTTGTCAGATAAATGGAAAAACTATATTAAGCTTTTAAATGAAAACGCTTCCTTCAAAAAAGCCTACCCTACCAAACCTTGGAGAGGAAATTACCCTACAGCCTTCAATAGAGAAAGAGCTCTAACACCCCCTCTAGCTATTGGGGTATCTGCCCTCTATCTTAGGGACATTATTGAAGGCTTTAAAAATAATTTTGATGAGGAAAGTCTTAAAAATCCTAGACAAATCCAAGATTTTTTAGTCGCCGTCTCTGGAGCTTACAACATGGGGCCAGGAAATGCTCAAAGGCTTATTCGCAACCCACCCCCTTCTTCAGCCCAAGAATGGGTCAAAAGACTTGAAACCAACCCTGAAACGACAAAACATATGAGGTCTATCAAACGATGTATGCAGAAAGGAAATGACGAGCCACCTTTAATGATCGATAATAGAGGTCGACTTGTAGATCAGAACCCCTGTAGGAGTAATTGATGTCCATGTTTAAGTTAACCTTTATATTCTTATCTCTACTTCACTTCTCTTCAAATCTTAGTGCTAGTGAGACAAAGGAAAAAAATCTGAATTCTGAAAGCCTTAAGGAGATTTGGAAATTGTGGGAGACCTGTCCTGCTACATATAATGATTTTAAAACTACACTCCATGCTTTTGACCGGAACGTGACTAAGCACTTTGCCAATAAGAGTAGTGAAGAAATTAATAAGATCTACAACGGTGAGCATTCTGACTCTATGACTCTTCGTATCTTTTCTCCATACTTAGTGATTCCAGCCCCTCAAGCTCATTTTGACAAACAGTGCTGGGTCATTTTTCAGGACTTTTCTAAAAGCCTATCTGGCAATAAAAAATCCCAAGCTTCTACACTAAAAGACCAATGGACATCCTGTTTGGTCTACCAATACCGCGAGGTTCCCCTCGAGGCATCAAAAATATCTAAATGTTTTGATGCTCTAAAATAGAGCACATTGATTCACTGAGTTCGTCGATCTCTTGGTCTTGGAGATGTTGAATTAGAGGTATTTTTTACCTTAGGTAAGTCTTCAAATAATGGACGCCAGAACTGCGAAGTTCTTCCTGGAGGAAATGCATGTCTACAAATGTCGAGAGTTTCTAAGTAAAGAGAAAATTTTTCGTTAAAACCTTCATTCGAAACCTGGCCCCCTCTACCAAAAGAGACAATCTCTTTAACTTTGTTTTTTCCAATGATCTGAGATTTTACCTCACCTACACCAGGAAAAAAACGCGCGCCATCATTAACAAACTCCTTATCGTTCATCATTTTTTTGTAATGCTCTTCTACAGCCTCTCTCTCCTGTGCTAAGGAGTTATAATAAGAATCTTCAGTCATCAGATTTTGTAAATCAGAAAAGACTCCTCTTTCCATAGACTCACAACTTTTAGCGGCTTCACTAAGAGCAATAAGATCCTTTCCTTCTCGTTCTAATTTGCTGATATAATTATATGCCACCTCGCATATTTTTTGATTAACAGACAGGCAACTAAGATTAAGTTTTTGATTTGATAGATCTCCCCTGCAGGAAGTTGAACCCTCATGCATTTTGTTTTTAGTACGATGATTTATAAACAAAAAAGAAGGGCCATTACCGTTATCTGGAGAAGCGTCAATAAGCCCCTCAGTTAGACGACTAGAATCAGTTTTGCCTATTTGGTTTAAACTAGCAGAGTAGGCAATTTTGCTAGCAGAATGAAATGGCAAATGAATTTTCCTATCTCTATAATGCCCTTTTAAATTGTTGCTGACATCTATAGCCATGGAGTTTGTGTCTAAAAAGCTATTTCTGTCAATTAGCGGAATTTGTTTTGCGTATGCTATTGATGTCATCAAAATACAGATTAAAAGAGTCCACAGTTTCATGATTGCTCCTGCAAATATAAATGAGGTTACAACTCCTATGAGTCTAAACAGTTTTCTATTGATGGGATATCCTTGAATGATTACAACCAGCCTTTAGTTGTGATTCAATCGAATGTAGCGTGACGAATAAAAACCCATCCGACTGAATGAATCCGGTTTTTACAAGTGTTTAAAGAAATAAACTATAAGTGACAAGGTCTTTCTAACTAAAGGCCCTAGCCATTGCCATGAGAAAGGGCTTCTCGGTGTATGCGAACAGAGTCTTTCCAGCTTTTTTTAATTTCTGGAGGCATATCTTTTAGAGCTTTTTGAAGCAAAGTATTAGGAGTAAAGGCCCACTCCCCAAGATATTCTAACACTTCTGGCAACATGGCCCAATGGTTAACTACAATTACTGTTTTTAAAAAAATCAATTTGTCTTCTTCGGAAGACTGCTCTGTTATATTTGGGGCCATTTTTTTTAAGGCCATTAAGGACTCGAGTCTCATTTTTTTTACATCAGAAGTTGCAAGAAACCCCTTATGAGTAAAAGGCGCTAGCTCCTTTTTAACGAGGCTTTCTCCAAAAGCAAAAGATCCAAAAAATAAAATAAATACTAAGAGCATTTTTTTCATCTTCACTCCACGCCCCCATGTACTGAGTAGGGATAAACATAAACCCCTGTTAACCTTCGATCCAATATATCAGATATTGGAACCTCTGAACAGAAATCGCTAACAAAAAGACAGTTATCTACAGAACCCCCTATGAGTCGATTTTCTTTGGCTAGATTTTTTCCATCTGATCGAAACTCAACGTGACCATCTGATCCACCGCTATAAACCAGTATAGCTCCAACAGGAGCATTTCTGGGGTCTGAAAAGCGCTCTTTCCAATCGGGTACATCAAGCAAGTTTACAAATCCTTCGTACTCCCAGACTGTACCAGAGTGTTGGGCGCTAGCCTGATTTCTCAGACGAATAGGACAACTCCGATCATCTGATCGACACTCCCCTGGCTCAGATGGCAGAAGCCCACCTCTATGAGTAGCCATTTTTACATACTGGTAACACCTTCTTAGAGACCGACTGGGATTCTTTTCACCAAGGTAACGACGATGGCGATCATACCTATCAGTAGTCTGTGTTTCAGCATAATGCACAGTCGGCCTCCAGACCTCTTCTCCAGCCCGAATAAACTCATCAAGCGTTATTTTTCCATTTTGAGTGATGAGATTCTTAATTGACATAGATTTTAAAAAGACGTCAATGGATTCAAAAAGCTCATCAGAATCTTGAGAGTACAGGCTACACAAATGGTCCGCACGTTTTACATCAACTTCAATCAACCCAGCAGGGTTTTCTGGGTCTGAGAAATCATAAACTTCAAACTCATAATTAATCGTGCAATCACCGTCCTTATGGGATTTGGGGCAACACACGGTCCTTTTGTAAGAATTATTTTCATCAATTTTAGCTTGTAAATATGTTGTACTGGGATTCCACAGGGGATGTTTCTTAAACAATGGGCTATCATGTTTAAGGCGAAAATACTTCTCATCAATCGATTCTATGGACTCCGCATATAAAAACCCAGACTCATTTTCTGAGCTAATAGGAAGACTAGAAGAAGTTCCCTTTGCTGGGGCCAGACTGGAAACCCTCACCTCTAAATAACGGTTTGGGCGACCAATCAAAGAAGGGTCTCCTGACACCTGAACCAAAGACCCCTTTGGTAACAGACTCTGGACGTTATTTCTTGCGTAACGAGCCTCTGATCTTAGGTTTTCAGTCCCCCCGGCCCCAGTATTACCCGTATAAGAGGACACGTAAAACGGCGGTTCTGCAGTCGTTTCTGTTTTGCACACCAGACCATTGGCTTGCGCATATTTAAATATCAATATTAAGCAAAAGGCAGTCAGAATATGTCTCATTAGAAAGTGAATCGGCAATTAAACTTGAAATCTTTAAAAGAGAAAAGTCCTATTTAACCGCCAGGACGAGAGTCAAAACTGGATTGGATAGTTTGTTATTTATTTCTCAGTTTAAAAAGATGTAAAAGTTAAGATTAATTTCCTATTTGGTGATAGGCTCAAATTATGAAGAAGCACCTTACACTTTCCAATTTATTTTTTGTGTTAGTTCTCTCATATTTAGTTAATTCTCAGGTTCCCAAAGTTTTGAAGTCGCTAAAACTCGAGGGTGAGGTTTCAAAAAACTTAGGAGAATTGGTCGACATTAAAGAAAAACGAGTAAACACAGAAGGATCTATAGCCTATGTATTTTGGGCATCATGGTGTCCACCTTGTGAAGTTGAACTCAAGAGAATTCACAAAATGATTAAAAATTCTATAATTCACCCACAACAAATTGTGGCTATTTCCATAGATAACCAATTGTCTGATCTCCAAGCTGTCGTCAAAGAACGTGAATACAACTTTCCAGTGGTTTGGGACAAGGATGGAGCTTTGAGAAAAAAATATGATGTGACCGTCACGCCAACGATAATTGTTGTTGATAAAAAAAAGGAGGTAGTCTGGGCGACAAAAGGACTGAGTCCGCTGTTAGAGATGAAATTAAAGCGTTATTTGCTTTCCCAATGACTGCACCATTCAATTCCGAGTGAAATCAATTAAAGGGTACTCTTAACCAGGATCAGAACCTTGTAAATTCTTCCTGTTACCAGTAAATTGGGAAC
>CAZCYD010000013.1:0-24926 GCA_964502735.1 uncultured Pseudobdellovibrionaceae bacterium | reverse complement strand
TTTGCCGTTATTGCCGATTGGTACCACTACGCCATTTTAAGTTTAATGGAACTAAAAAGTTTTAAACCTGACATCCAATGGATTTCGAAAAGACTAAACGTCAATCCTCTGATTGTAAATAGCGCTTTGCAAAGACTTGAGAGAGTAAATTTAATTCAAGTTGTTTATATTGATGATAAAATTTCCGAATTCAAACTTTTAAAAAACCAACTTTCTTCAACTCAAGATATTTCATCATCGGCCTTAAAAACTTCTCATACTCAAATTCTCAATTTGGCTATTGAGGCTGTTAATGAAGTTCCGGTGGCATGGAGGGAGTTGATAACTGCCACCTTGATATTTAATAAACAAAATATAACAAAGGCAAAGGCAAGGATCAGAAACTTCCTGGCAGAGTTTGCCAGTGAATTTGAGACAAAAAATGCAGATGAAGTTTACAGCTTGAATATCCAGTTTGTGCCGCTAACCCAAACCCAAGTTGAAAATGAAACTTTTAATAATAAGGAGACCTTAAATGAATAACAGATTCAATTTCATGATCTTACTAATGATCTATTTATTCACTTTCAAATTCGCCCAAGCCTACAACGTGATAGGAAATGGCGGAAATGTAGTTAAAGACAACCAAAGAAATAGTCGATTCTTAGATCAAGTTATTATCCCGCAACGAGCGCTGTGGTCAGATAAAATGAAGTACGCTCTTCTAATGAAGAAGAGTCTGGATGAAGTCCGAGGAATGGGCCACATAAGTTTGTTCACCATAGGTGTTCATTCTAACACAAAGCTGGTAACAGCCATGTTTGAGGCCATCCAAAGATTAAATTTTTATTTGGTAAAAGGTCCTTTAGCAGAGCTAAACGATACAGGAAAAGTCGAGCTACCCTGGACAGGTCACGATGGTAAGATTTATCGACTAGCTTACCAGGATAAAGCCACTCTGACAGTGGAAGTGGATCGAGATGTATTACAAGAAATGATAAGTCATTATCCAGAAGATGTGGCTTCTTTTTTGGCTCATGAAGCTCTCATTCGTTTGTATTATGACGATTATAACAATGAACCCCTAGAGACAACGCAGTTAATTTCTACTTTTGTTCATGAACTTTTTAAAAACTCATATCTAGATAGTGGGACTATTCAACAATACGCTTGTGATATGGGACTTATGACAACGGACCAGATAATCATAGGCGAATATAAAGAATTATCTTATGGTATTTTGGTTAGAGAAAAATTTCCTAAAAAAATGTTAGCTACTTTTGTATCAGGAGGAAATCGCTGCCTAGTTTTACCTGTGAATCTTGATAACGATGGCAGTGCCTCAAGAGTTCTAGTTAGAGCTTATCATCGAGATATTGGTCCTAGAATTTTGCAATTTAATTTTACATTGGATCCCTCATATGGAACTGGACAGGGTAATATGAAGATTGGGCCCCAGTGGGGTTTGGACTTTAGTGTGAATGTAAATGGAAGATATTATTTCCCTAAACGCAATCAGGATCGTCTTTTACTTTGGGGAATTGAATAACATTGGGTCTTCATCAAATAGAAGGGCAAAGCCAATACTCCCCTTAAATGGTTGGGATAGGCGGATTCGAACCGCCGACCTCCACGATGTCAACGTGGCACTCTAACCAACTGAGCTATATCCCATTATAATTCTCATTTATAAAATCTAATTATGGACTCTACAAATTTTAACTCCTAGCGAGATTGAGCTAGGAGCCTTGAATGTTTATAATTTTCTGTTGCGACAGTCAACTTTACTCCACTCTGGTACTCTTTGTCTCAACTCATCCTGAAAGACCTTTGCCCATTGAGTAAACACATTATGACATGACGCATCTATAGAATGTGACTTCAGAGAATCAAAACTTCTTTCCTCGATACCACAGGGGCGAATAAATTTAAAAGAGGTCAAATCATTGTGAACATTCAAAGAAAGTCCGTGATAGGCGACCCCTCTTTGCACCCTAATTCCAAAAAAACAAATTTTGCCATTTTCAGTGTAAAGACCTGGATCGTCACTGGAGTCAACTGAACTCACCTGATAGGACTCGTGTAACAAACGAGAGGTTGCCTTTGAAAGTAAACACAGGTACTCACGAACACCTAATCCAAAATGCCTTAAATTTATAACAGGATACACAACTAACTGTCCGGGCATATGCATTGTAGCCTGCCCACCTCTGTCCGCTGATACAATTTGCCAGCCTAAGCTCAGTAACTTTTCTTTACCTAGGCGAAGCTCTTCATCAATCTTGCTCCGCCGTCCAACTGTAATCACCGGAGAGTGTTCGAGACCTAGTAAAAAGGTCTTCTGATTATCAAGGGACTCTTGGTAGAGCTGCTGTTGCCTCTTTAAGGCCCTTTCATAATCACAGATCCCTAGCCATTGAGAATCAAAATTAATTTCATCCATTTGCACAAGCTAGCACAAGGTCTTTCTTCGTGCAAAGTCACAAAAAATTGCGACTAAGCCTTGGTTTAAGCGGAGAGTTCAAGTCTGGAGCATCAGTAGAGTTCTACTTTATCGTTCTCTTTGAACCCTGAGCCTGAGTGTATTAAGCAGATAGACCCATCTTGACCAAAATAACTCACCACTTCAACGGTACCCTTCATCCTACCCGGTGCCTGCCCAATAAAAGCTCCAGAGTCTGGATCAAATATTTCTTCTCCAACTTCTGTAACTTTGAGAATGTCTCCGACTTGAATTCCTGACAATCGCCCTGCATTAATAAACACCCTTTCTCCAGAAACCATGGCCACCAGACCCTCCCAAGAGATTTTCTCTATGGCTTTAACAACATTCGTTAATGCTCCTTGAAAGGCTTGAGTTACCGACAAGTGCACGAGTTTAGGGTCCTCACTCAAATATCGATCACTATAAGAATACTCGGCTACGCGAGTCGTAGAGGACTCGACATTTCCACTTCTAACTTCGTCCAATATAATCCTACCCGTGCGAGCCGAAAGAATCCTAATGCGAACTTGCGTTTCGACCTTTGCCTTCACCTCTCTAAAAATGCCGACTTGATCTCCAATTCGCTTCGCTTTTACTTCTAGAACTTTACCCTCTACGATTGCGGCAATTCCCATGCTATTAGCTATAGGCCCGATTTTTTCTAAGTCATACTCCCTATTTTCGTTTAAAAAACTCGAGATATCTTGAGGAATATCGGAGTTTTTTAAAATAACGAATTTATGCGTCGCTGCAAGGCGATTGATAACCGCAGCCCTTGCCGAGTTCACCACATTTTGAGAGCGCCCGACCTTTTCATCAATAAAAGGAAGGACTAGAATTCTTTTCCGCAAAGGGGCTTCGGCCCCTGCTCGAGCTTGATAAGGAACCCCTCTAACTTCTATGTTTTGATGAGTTTGATCCTGCTCCCCTCTATGAGTGACAAGACCACATCCCATTAAAATGAATATAAAGAGCGATAAGAAATAGAATCTCATTTTTTTTATTCTATCTGAATATGACATTCAAAGCGAGTCTATTAGATCTGACATCTTCAACCTCGACCTTGTACCTGGGAAATTCTGCACCTTTTATAGCTGTTGCCAACTCCGTCACACCAGAGGATGAGTCAATTTCAAACCCGTATAGACCACGAGACAGAAATCGCTCTCTCAACCCTCTAACTTGCCGCACATTCTTGACTAACAAAGACTTGAAGTTCTCCAACTCCTTGTAGCTTAAAGGTCCCTTGATACTCAACTGAACAAGTGAGGAACCAAATGTTCCCTTCTGCCAAGCCTCAGAAATTTGACTGGCCAAATCTACAGACAGCCCCACCTTTAGTGATGTAAATTTGTCTGCAACCATAGACTGAAAGGGTCCAATTTCTGTTTCATAATTTCTGACAACCTCAGCCACAACTCTTCCATTGTTAGACTGTAGAGCCTCCAGTTGGACATTTATCAAATAACTACCATCCATTTTTTTAGATTTCTCAACAATAAAATTCCCTCTAATCAAGATAGATCCCTTCATTGATTGGGAAATAAATAAAAGGTCTTCGGTTCTAGGGCTCTCTGTTTTAAAGGGTTCTGGCAACTGATTGTGAACCTCCCATCTCACTGGCTCTAATAAGAAAAAATCTTTTTTAGCCAAAGTGGTTTTTAACTCGGAATGAAATCCTTCCAGCCAAAACTTTAAGTTTCCAACATCTAAACGCTCTTGTCCAGACCACCAAAAATAGGAACGACCATTCACCTTATCAATAATGCTAATCAAGGGAGTCACGACGGGAGCTCCCTTTGTCTCATAAAGAAGTCCTGACTTCAGAAGCAACTGTTTTAAATTTTCAATAGAAATTTTAAGAAATACGTCGGCCTCTATATCCTCACCCCTTCTCTGAATATTGCTGACTTTAACTATAGGAACATATTTTAGATAATTACTCACAATTTTTTGATCTATGGAAGCTTTTTCCCTATCGTATTTTGCCGATCCAATCATGTCCTTTATGTACTGAGCTGAGGCTTCTGCTACGGCCTGTTTAGTAATTTCAGAGCGTGGATCAACAGAAGAAGACGACTTCATCGTTGTTGAATGATGAACTTCCACAAGATCTTGTCCATAACTTAACAAAGACAATCCTAAAGCGCAGACAAAAACGATAAACTTAAACATTCGAGATTCTCCTCGCTCAGGATTATAGAAGTGATAATACAAAAAGTAAACCGCAAAGGGAGAAAGCAGCGAAACTGAAACTGCCCAACAAATAAGAGCACTAAAGAAGTCTTAGAGGATTCTACTCACTCAAATATAGGTCTTGAGCTTTTCAGTTTCTTTTTAATTTGGCTGGTATGTAATCAATTGACAGAGCCGCCCCTTCTTGTTCTTCCAGTTCAAGTCCTCGTCCCAACAAAATCCCCACACGATCAGCATTATAACTCCAACCATAATACTCATGCTGAGGTATCATTTGCCGCCCGTAATAAACTTTCATTGTGGACAGTACCGGAAACTCTTTTAGAGGTATAAACATTTCTATACGACTTTCTAGATCTGCACCGATTTTTGCCAAATCCTCACCAAAAGTGGGACTACAAAGGTCAAAGTAATTTGGCCCTCCACTGAAGTCGCTAAAATAGTCCAAAAACTCCATAAATCTCTGTATACCACCGGAGCCCCACTCTGAGTCAGTTTGACATTGGCTTGGATTATTGGGCGGAACCAAAGCGGCATAAGCAGCAAGACGACTTGCGTCTCCTTTTTTTAAATTTAAAAGAAAGTCAAAAGCCTCTCTAGGAGATAAAGGCCCATCTATACCCGTGTCAGTGATAAACACCACAGCTAAAAAGGCCTCTGGACGATAAAATCCAGCGTTTATACCATCCACAAGAGGAGCTGACAGTGCCGCGGCAATAGGCTCAAAAAATCTTTCATCATAATCGCCGTTAGTTCCTGGCTGCATTCGTGAGGCTAGAATGACATCTCCATTCGCAGTCATTCTATCTACCCAAGGAGGTGTACCTATAAGGTGTCCTCCCCTGTTCCTCATAGAAGAAGTCAACACTCCAATATGATAGTCTAAAAGAAGATTCTGAGTGATCTTACTTGTAAACTGTAGGACTTGGCTGGCCAAATTGACCTGATGAGAGAGCATACTGCCAGAGTTATCAATTACAAATAAAATATCAACCATGGGGCTAAAGGTTAATTTTACACCTTGAATCTTATCTTGCTTCTCGACGGGAGGCCTTGGGGCCTCATCTAGCTTTTCAACACTATATTGAGAGCAAGACATCGTCGTCAGTAGCAAAAAAGAAATGGTTATCAACTTCATTTTCGACTCACTTTTTTATTCTTACAGGCCTTATCAACGTCAATTTTATAGTGACCTAACTCATCAAACCAAGTCTCTCCCTCAAAAGGAAAAACCAAGCTATTATCTGTACGCTGCTCCGTAGAGCCCTTTTTAAAATCGTCAGATGATGATTTGGCACTAGCTGTAACTCTGTCGACAAGTGCAGATTGCTGAATCAACTCAGCTTCAACAATGTGCATTTTTTGTAGCACGGAGTGAATCTCCGCAATCTCCTCAGAAGCTCTCTGTTTAATCAGGCTGTATATAGCATTTTTTGCCACTTGCATTCTTCTCTCAGACGCTGTTTTTAACTGCTCCAGAAAAGCCTGAAAACCCACTTCAGCTGTTCCTTCACTTAAAGATCGTGAGTATAAACTTGCCGCAACAGCCGACTCTTTTTCTATATCTGAATAGGTACCAATTAGATCCATAAGGTGCTCGTCCCGAGTTAAAAATCTTGGAAGTCTTTTTGCGTCCGAACCTAAACTCAGGAGTTGAATACGTTTTCCTCCCTTCATGAGTTCCACAAGCTTCTCAGACGCCGGTGTCACCCCCAACTTCTCCACTTCCAACAAGGATTTTGCTCTTTCATAGTATCGTAGTCGATAATCCAGAAGCGTTTTTGCCACTTCAGTAAAATCACAAAGCTTTAAATGAGCCAAAGCTTTTAAAAAAACCAGTTCAGCACCAACGTGAGGAGCAAAATCAGGATACATTTGAGATTTCGCAATAGCTAAAGTGTCTTGAGGCTGCCCCTTCCTCATATAGGCCCATGCTATTTCCTCTTGAGCTACAAACCAATACTCCGAACTTTTAGCAATTTTTTGGTAATAAGAAATGGCAGCATCTAAAAACCCTCTTTCGTACAAAAGTCTAGCCGCAGTGATATGGATAAGATCGCTAGAAATTAAATCTCTATTTTCCTTTATTAAATGAGCCAAAACTTTTGCAGCAGCAGAAGCATCTTCGTTAACAGCCAAACTTAAAGCCATCTTCCATTCTAGCTTTCCACGAGTCACAGTCTGTAATTTGCTTTTCTTTAGTAACTCATAAATTTCCTGCTGTTTCTTCAAATCTAAATCGCTACGACTCATGAGAATAACTTCAATGTCCTGATCAAAAAAGTCTCTCCACTCTTTTTTCCACTCCACTTGGACACGAGACCATACGTTGTGATGACTAGGAATCTCAAGCTTTATCACTTCTCTAAGAACTTTTGGAATTTTACTAGCTTCACCGACCTTAAAAAGAGCTTCTACAGCCACTATGGGCAAACCATTTTTTAGCAACAAGTAAGAATACAGGGCTTGTCCAGCTGAACCATCAACAAACTCTGTACCTGAAAAAGCAGAGTTCCACTGCAACAATGCTTTTTCGAATTGGTTTTTCCCAACAAAGTCTAAAAATATGTTTTGCTCAGCCGTTGGAGTCTTTAAAATATCCCTCAAAGTGACTTGCAATTCCGAAACTTCTTGAACCAGAGACTCTGAATTTGAACTCTGCAAGATAGAAAGGAGGTCATCTGCAAAAACAGTTGAAAACCCTAAAGTGAAAAATAAAAAGAACACCATTTTCATAAGAAGTACCCTATTGAAAAGCCAATATTACCAGTTTCAACAGCAATTTCCCCTCTGTAAAACTCAGCCGTGTAAGTCGAGTACTTGTACTCTAGACGGCTTGTTAGGTTCTGAGACCACCAAAACCCAAACCCAAGAGCGGCTTGATACAATATAGAGTCATTATACCTCAATCTCGCCTGTCCGACCCCCAATTGTGTATACAAGTCAAAGTGCACAACACCCTTATTTAAAAAATTAAACTTTCCATAAACGGGATACCAACTAAGTTGGGCCATATAATTGTCGCGCATCCAATTCAACTCCGGGATAAAAGGGTCTGGTTTATCACTAGAGTTAGGGTCTCCCCGAAGAATTTCGTCTTGACGAGCTTTTCCCTCTTGAATGATCCTATCCCCTTCAGTTGTCAGTTGATTAAATGCATAACCATAACTCAGTCCCACAGACCAGCGTGGATTAATATGGTAATGATAACTTAGTGACATCATTTGCGTGTTCAAATAAGAGTTTCCGCCCGACTGAACCATTTCAAAGTTCGAAAGTAATTCGTGCCGCTGAACTCTATTGACGATTCTATCCTGAACCACTTCAATTTTTTTCTCTGGCTCCAAGGCTCTAACCTTATCTAGAAGCACTTTATTGGAACCCAAAGAATCGAAATCTTTAAGTAAATCGGCTAAAGAAGGCTTTGTAATCATTATAGAGACAAACATAAACACAAACAGAAGCTTCTTCACTCTACACCCCCTGTCCATTTTTACTTATCTTACTCTTACGAAAAAAAGAGGGATCATCCTCTGGCGGTGGAGGAGGTGGCAAATCTCCTTCATCCTCGGGAGGAGGCTCCGGGACATCCGGGCTGTCATCAATTGGAGAGGGCTCTTCGATGCGAGCTTCCTCCAAGAAAATATCTCTGGAAAATTTAACAACTTTATAATCCGCATAGTCCTGAGGATTTTGGTTTTTAACCTCTATCTCGAAGGTAACCCTATTGTTCTCTAATCCTTCTAGTTCTCTCGGTATTAGCCAACTAATTTGACAACTGGTACCTTCATTTGGATAGACAAAAAAACATTTACAACTGATATCTCCACCAAATTTCGAACAATCCGTAGCAATTTCAGCTGATACTCTTCCTTCCTTGAGGGGATCATAGGCAAAAAATACCAAATTGTTGGCCTCGCCTTTTCTCATTGTTTGAATGGGGTGGCTTTTGTCACCCCAAGAAATTGTCGGATCTTTTACTCGATTCACGATTTGAAACCTCTCAGTTTTAGAATCAGAAATTGCACCAAATCGTGAAGTTGCAACCATAGAAAAGCTCACGTTCTCATTTGAACTAAAAACATTTCCCCGGTCTCGGGTATTAATAGAAACTGAAAAGACCCATAGAGTGGGATCATTTTTATCTTGGATGGGTTCACTTGGCCTATTTACACGCAGGAATGGAATTGCATTTCCCTTTCCTTCGACATTGTTTACCAACCTCAATCTCGGAGGATAGAGCTCTTTATGAAGCCCAATGGAGTCTTCGTCTCTAACATAAACCTGGAAGAAATCTTCGGATCCTTCGTTGATTCTGTTTGGGAGCCCTTCAACTTTTTCAATTTCTGGCTTTGTTCGGCTGGACCTCCTAACAAAGTAGACTAGAGTTCGGTCCTTAATAACTACAGGCTCTTCAAGAGTTTTCATTCTCAACTTTAGGTATTTTTCAACATAATAGCTCTCAGACATAACTGTGTATTTAGGTGCCACATACGAAAACATACCCGTAGCACTATCAAAATTTGAACCAGGAGGAGGATTAAGAACCTCTATCTCGTAAGTTTGCCCACAACCTAACAAACGGCCTAAAATTTTCATCTCACCATGAACTCCCTCTTCGAACACCGCCACGTCAGGAAAGGTTTCTATAAGCAAGGCATCTGTAGGACAAGCCTCCCTGTTGTCTGGTTTTCTAAGCTCAGGAGGAGTTCCATTGCGAACTCGGTCAGGTTCACCAGCCAAGGGATCTTGTTTAAAAGCTCCCTTGTCGCATGCAACGCCAGCTAACAGTAACAATGTTGTTAAAAAAAATTTCATATAAAACACCTCACCCTGCTCCCAATCTTCTCAACATAAAAGGATAGGAGACTTTGACATCCACTCCACCTTCAGGATTTGGGAATTTCCATGTTTTTAATCTCATTAAAATGCAGCTTTCAACAGTTTGGGAGTGAAGAGTTGAGCTGTTTAACTCTGCTAATTTAACCTGCCCCGAAGATCCAATAACAAAATTAACAGCCACTCTGCCCATCAATTTCGGATCAGACTGTAAACCCTGCTCGTAGCAGAACCTTATTTGCCCCATGTTCTTTTGAATAACGGCCGAAATTGTTCCTTGATCCAACCCACCATTAATGATGGCTTCCTTTCCAAGTGGAATAGAGGCTGTTCCTGTAGAACCTATCAAACTCATTTCTCCATACCCGTCGGCACCACCGCCCTCGCCCTTTGTTCCATATCCTCCTGCCCCAACAACGTTGTTTCCAGGCCCAAGAGCCGCCTTCAACAAACCCTTACCGTAAAGAGAGGTTTGGACCCCTCCACTACCGGCATTTCCACCTAACCCAGCTCCAGGACTCACTTGTACGGCAGAGAGATTCAGTCCCCCTACTGAATTAGATTTTTTCGTCAGCCTCCCGAGGACTTTCAGAGCTCCCATCCTTTGAACTGATGTTGTCTTTTTAGTTAAAGTTACTTTTGACTCAGAGGTCTTGAGATTCGTAGTTGTGGGTTCCTTCATTTTCTCAACTTTAGGAGTTTTTTGAATGATCTTTACAACGTGCTGTTTAAGTTCTTCTTCAATACCTGGAGTGATTTGCGGCACCTGACGAAGAACAACTACAAACACTAGTGAAAGAACGACCACCGCAGCCAAGCTAGAAAACCACGGACGTGAATTATCGGGCTCAATCGCGGCATCTTTAGAAAAAACATCAGGCTTATCAAGATGAAAACTGCCAATATTCTCCAGAATGATAGGAAACAAATCTGGTCGTTGAGTATCAATAAAGCCCACCACCTGAGCAGACGAAGCGTCGGTTTTTTGGTTTGCACCAGGCTTCCCAACAGATAAATCAACTCTATTATTAGGTTGCAAAACAATGTGCGCCTGAGACGGCTTAAGATTGAAGGTTCGCACCAGCTGTCCATTGCAATTTTGAAAATAAACTTGCACCATAATCTCCCTACTTAGTACCTTTTAGCACTTCTTTTAATTCTATCTTTAAAATCTTTACGCACAGGCAATAAGGCATCCAAAATCTTATCATCTTCAACTGTTGTAACGGCTTCATCTGAAAAGTGATATTTCCCATGAACTAAGAGTTCCTCAAAACTTACATCCGTCTTCAAATCACTTCGCAAATTACTTTTTTTATTTTCTGCTAATGTCTCACAAGCAAGGCACAAGGTTACTAAAAGCAGTATTTTATTCATAATTTCCACCCAATAAAGTTTCGATCTGTTGTTTACGTCCTATTAAGTAGTTGATCATATTTTCATTCTTAAATCGTTTTTCAATCTCAATAAGTGAGTTCAAACTTTCAATTTTCAAAGGATTCTGTCTAACCAAAGCCTTTGCTCTTTCCAATTCTGCAATTGACGGCAAAGCTTCAGAGCCCGTACTCGGCAAGATCAACTTATCAAAACTAGGCCGAATAGAGTCGGGAGCTTTGCCAATTAGATACGAAACACTTTCAGTCAAAATTAGTTTCGCTGGACCTTGAGCCTCTTGTAGAAGTTGTTCAAATTTATCAACTAAACCTTCTGACAACCAAAACTCTTCTTCTTTTTTTGCTAACTCTTCTGACTGGATACGATAAGGACTAGCCTGCTGCGAAAGCAATTGCATATACTGAATTTGTTCATCTTCGCTGAGACCTTCCGGAGTCGGCAAAGAGAGTATCTCTTGGTACAATCTTTGGGATTCCCTCGATAGATGATAAACAACACTCAATTGGGCTACGCTGTCCATCATCTTAATGGCTTCTTTCAACTTTTGTTCGAGGCCTTCCAAAAGCTTAACTCTTTTTAACAAACTTGTATTTAGACTCTTATCTGACTTAGAATCTATTTGGTGCAACTGTATACTTTTTGCCAGTTCTTCAACTTCGTATACAAAATTATGTCTCCACATTAGGGTATAAGATGGCGTCCCAGCTGTTTTTTTATCTACAGCTAACTCTGCCAACGCCCTCTTAGAAAAAATCTCCCCATCCTTTCTCTCAGCTGAAAGTATCTCTAAATACTTGAAGGCATAGGCTTCAGGAAAAGAATCAAAATATTTTTTGTGTTTCTTCAACTCGCCAAGTTGATTCTGGCTACTTTCCACAACTTTCAATGCTGCGGCCAATTTTTGCTCAGGAGTTTCTGCCTGCTTTAAAAATTTTTGATAATGATCCCTGTAATCCTCTCCTGAAAGTTCAGCCAAAATCGCCAACTTTAAGTCTTTGTCCACTGGACGATAGGGCTCCAACTCCAGTTTCTGAGTTGTATGCAAAGCTGTCTTAAAATCTAAAGCTAATTCAGCTAACCAAGCTTTTCGAGATAGTGCCCACTGGCGATCCTTTTCACTTAAATTCTTTAATTCTAAGAGACTGCCCGCAGCCATTCTCGCTTCGTCAAATTTATATAGTTTTTCCGCCAAAATAAGTTTGTTTTTATAGTACAAAACTTGTGTGTCTGGAGAAGCACCATCCAGTTTCATTTTCAATAGCTGATTCCAAGCTATATTTTGATCTTGAAAATCAGAGCTCAACTTTTCTGTTTGATTTAATATAGATTTCCTTGCGATCTCTTCAAATTCAGTTCTCTTGACTGGCATCCACTTAGCAAACTCAAGTGCCCAATCTGTCATCTTTTTTTCTTCCTTGAGTGCGGCTAATCCAGAAAGAGCCAAATCGGCCGACTGAACTACAAGTGAGTTCTCAGTTGCGCTGTAGTTTTTATTGACTAAGCTGTAAAAGCGGTCGGATGACTCTCGAAACATTTTTTCTGAATGGAATAAATAAGCTAACTGGTACTCGACCTTCAGCAAGTGCTTCTTTTCCTGGCTGTATTTAAGATAGTCTTCGTAAGACGCTCTTTTAAATTCAAAACTTCCAATTTTTTCAGCTTCCTCAATACGCAAAAGAAGAAGTTCATCCAATGAAGGAATCTTATCCTGATTATTAACTCCTTTTTCCTGTTTATTGGACAAATACAATGGCAACAGAGAATTAAGTTCTGCATATACGATTTGATTCAAGTTGGATTGTTTAGATTTTTTAATAGCTTCGATTTTCCAAAAAATCATATCCACTTGACGAGGGTAAAATTGCTGATGCTGCTGATAGGCCTCTAGCAAAAACAAAGAGGGATTTTCTTTTTCTTCACCGTGCCAGTCTAAAACATACTTCCGAAGCCGACTAAAATGATCGTTACAACCATCCCCCTGACAAGAAAAATCTCTTGTGTAAACCAATGATTTTTCATAAAAAGCTAAAGAATCCTTATACATTGATTTTAGCCTGTAGAGATGAGCAAGACGTAAAGCGAATTCAGCCCGCGATTTACTATCCTTTGTTTTGTCAGATATGAATTTGAAAGCAGCTATAGCTGAATCGGTTTGACCCAATCCTTCTAACTCATTTGCCAAGTATTCTAAATTCGACAACCTGGCAGACTCAGGACTTAGATTATAGACTTTGCTAACGTCATCTGGTTTGACACCAGATTTCGCCAAAAAAGTTGAAAAGTCCTTTGAAACTTCAGCTTTATACTGTTCGTCAACAGTAGAGACGCCTTTCTCTGATTTGGTCAAAAGCTTTGGTGTGCGTAAAATAAGCTCCATCTGTTCTGTTGCCGCCCTATAATCTCCCATATTAAAGTAGGACCAAGCGATTCTGTATGAAGCTAATGGCTGACGACCAAAACCCTCCAGCTTAGCAACATCTATATAATATACCAGGGCCAAATTAAAATCCCGTTGCTTAAAATACAGTTCTGCCAACGAAAGCTTTGCCTCTGCTTTTAATATCTCGTCTTTTTCATTTTTTATAATTTCTGTATAGAGCTGCTCTGACTTTTCAACCTCACCGTTCATTTCATAAAGATGTCCCAACTGGGTCAATACTTTTGCTCTTTTTGACACCTCCAACTTTGGCAAAGCTTCGTTGTATAAAAAAATCGCTCTTTTTCTTTCTGCAATACCAACTCCACAATTTTCACAATTCTGTTCCAAATCAGAGAAAGCTAAAGCCCTGGCCTTTTCTGACAACAAATCCGCCAGACGCAAAGTGATAGACAGTTTCGATCCGTCCTCATTTGGAAGCTGATTATAAATTCTTTCAAATTTTTCAATTAAAACATCGCGAGAATGACTGTTTGTTGCAAAAGTCGAGGTTAGAGAATAAAGGCTTGTAACCAAAAAGAAAAGATAGGCGTGAATACAGAACAAGCCTCTCATTATTTCACCAACACAGCAAACTTGATTTCACCAAAACCAGCATGACTGCTGGCCAAAACAACTTGATTCAAATCTTTAAATGTAGCACGACGATCAGCTTGGACAGTGATGGCATAGTCGCCATCTGCATCTATCCTGTTCTCAGCTAATTTCTTTCTTGCATTAACTAAAAACTCTACCAGTCGTCCAGGAGGAATCACCTCATCCTCCAAATAAAATATTCCCTTTTCAAACTTAACCACGGCCTCTCTAACCAAAGCTTCAGTCTGAGCGGCAACAGGCAACTCCATATCTTTACTCATGTAAAGAATTTCACCTGAGTTTGAGAAGTTTACCAAAAGATAGATTACCAAAATCGAAAAGGCATCAATAAGAGAAGTCAAGATTACAGCGGCAACTAACTTTTTCTTTTTTGTAGAACTTTTAGGTCGTATACAAGAAGCATTTGCCAGCGGACTGGCAAGTGCTGTTTGCCCAATGATGCCGTCTTTAATCATAACCCCTCCTTTTATCTAAATCGTTCTTTATCTAAATCACTAAAGCGGAGCCACTCCCAAATTCATTAAACCAATTTTTTTAAGTTGATCCATAAGCTCAATGATATCCTCATAAGGAGTTTCTGAGTTTGGTTTAACAAGTGCCATCTCCACTTCAGGAAGCGCCTCTTTCAATATCTCCAGATGCCCCAGAACCGCCGCCGGATTGATTTGGCCATTTTCGCCAGGAACCAAGAATGTCTTTAACTTGTGAGCTAACTTTTTGGGCGCCTGCTCGACCTGAAAGAGCACGTCCCCATTCTTTTGCATTTTTGCCCACACACTTGGCTGCGAATCCGCAGGGCCATCCGACGAGCTGCCGATAGCCTGCTTTACATTTATTGTGCCGATCTGTATCCAGATTGCAGTTAACAAGAGAGAACAAATCAACACAGATAACAAAGAAATGAAAGCTATGAGATTCAGTTCACTATCCAATTCTTTATTTTTCATAACTAAGCATGAGCCTCTTGATCAGAGTTCTTCTTTTTTCCCTCGCGCGCAGCCCTAACTGGAACAGGCTCATACGCATAACTTAACCAATTAAAAACTTTTAGAGCCCCTTGGTTCATGTCTTCGGCCAACTCATTAGCTCTATTTGTTAGGATAGCAAACATAATTAATGTAGGGATCGCCATAATTAAGCCATACGCTGTAGTGTTCATGGCCTCTGAAATACCACTCGATAAGAGCGTGGCTTTTTCCATTGGGTTTGCATAGGTCACAGCTGCAAACGACTTAATCATCCCGACAATAGTACCCAATAAACCTGTTAAGGTACCCACGTTTGCCAACATGGCTAAAAATCCTGTTCTCTTCTCTAATTTAGCATTTTCTGCCAATAAAACCTCATCCATTTTGCCTTGGATCTCGTCTTTTCCACCCAGGCTTAGAGCCGAATTCACTCCCGCCTGGACGGCTGTAGACAAGGGATGAAGCGCCCTTTCAGACTCCGCTTTTTCAAGAGCTAGAGACAGATCCCCTCTTTTAATCATAGCCTCAAAATGATTAACAAAACTCAGTTCACCTAACTTTCTCTTAATATAAAGAGCGTAAAACCTTTCCACAATGATAGCTGTAGCGACAATATGCAAAGCTAGAATCACCCACATCCAAACCCCACCTTGAGTGAAGGCGATTGCAATTTTAGAAAAAAGCTCCATCCTGATTCCCCCTTTAAATCGATTGGCGTAACCCAACTATTGGCGTACCTAACGGTTAAAATTATTCTATTGAAATTCTTACAAAGCAAGACTTTGGTTAGACTTATCTAATATCTATTCTCAAACTACCTGTAAAATAGGAGAGAAATCATCAAATCCACTGTAATAACTGGCTATTAATGCTTAGAGTCTTTTTCTAAATATTGAGTTTATGAATACGAAAATAGCTTGAAAAATAAGTATTATGTTTCACAAATCAGTGCTGCAAATGTATCCAACCCTGATTTCCAACGGCTAGATGAAGCCTTTCTATTAAATCCGGAGAAGTCGCAACACCTTTGGGTTCCAACAAATCCATGGACACTTTCTTGCCAATATCATCCAGGCACAAGTGGAGCTGTAATGGAGTTTCACCAGGAAAACTCTCAAATATTTCCTTTAAATTCTCCAGCTTGTCACTCACCTGTGAAGTGATTTTAATGTGCATTCTTTTTGATTTTAAAATTTCAGTCTCTAGCTTCTTGACTTCCTCAACCAAAATTTTTCCAGATCCTCCATCTGATCTCTCATAATTTCCACGCACAAGTAGAATCCCATCAGACTTGAGGCTCAACTCAGACTCTAGATAAACGTTGGGAAACACCACAAGCTCTAAACTCCCTGTTAAATCTTCAAGTTGGGCAAATGCCATTCTTGTTCCCTTCTTTGTTATGATTTCTCTTAAAGAATTCACCATGCCCATTAATGTAACGGTCGTTTTATTTTCAACGCTTTGAAGTTGAGCTACGGAATGAGATACCCAAGCCTTAGCCAACTCATCGATCCCACTAAGAGGATGGTCACTGAGGTAAAATCCCAAAACATTCTTCTCGTAACTCAGCTTTTCGGCTTTTCTCCATGGAGTCACTTTTCCCAGGGAAATTTTTTCTTGTTCTTGAATATCCTCTGCCATTGCAAACAAGCTCTCTTGGCCCAGCTCCCTATCTTTTCTGGAAAGTTCAGCTCTCTCAATAAACTTGGTATACCCCAAAAATAGCTCTGCTCGGTTAGAATGGAAGGAATCAAAGGCTCCAGCTTTAATTAAACACTCCATAGTTTTTTTATTAACTTTTCTTAAATCAATATGTTCAAAAAAATCTTCTAAACCAGAAAAAACTTTGTTTGGCATTTTTTCTCTTTCTTCAAAAATAGAATCAACGGCAGCCCTTCCCACACCTTTTATGGCCCCCAAAGAGAAGAAGATTTTTTCACCTGAAACAGCAAATTTATAATCAGAATAATTAACATCTGGAGGCATCACTTTTAGGCTATGGGCCTGCGCGTCCTTAACATATTTAACAACCTTATCCGTATCACTCATTTCCGTTGAAAGTAATGCGGCAAAGAACTCTACGGGATAGTAGTTTTTTAGATAAGCTGTGTAGGCAGCTACCACACAATAAGCTGCGGCATGGGATTTATTAAATCCATACTTGGCAAATTCCGCCATTGAGTCAAAAAGCTGGTCTGCTTTTTTTAGATCAAAATTATTTTCCTTAGCTCCACTTAAAAAGCGATCCTTTTGCTTTGCCATAACTTCAGGAATTTTTTTACCCATGGCTCTTCTTAACATATCCGCCTCACCCAGTGAGTAATTGGCAATCTTCGCGGCGATCAGCTGTACCTGCTCTTGATAAACAATAATTCCGTAGGTTTCTTTAGTAATGGCTTCAAGTTCGGGAAACACATACTCGACTTTTTTGCTTCCCTTTTTTCTCTCTAAATAGTCTGGAATCATATCCATAGGGCCTGGGCGGTACAACGCATTGATAGCCACAATGTCTTCAAAGCAGTTAGGCCGAGCTTTTTTAATTAAGTCTGTAATTCCCTCACCTTCAAACTGAAAAATACCGGCTGTATCCCCCTTGCACATGATTTCGTAAATCCCCGGGTCCTTTAAAGATATATCTTTCAGCTTTATTTCCTTGTTACGATTCAGCTTTATCAGTCGCAAGGCTTCGTTAATATGCGTAAGAGTTTTAAGTCCAAGAAAGTCGAACTTGATTAGACCTATCTTTTCAGCATGTTTCATGTCGTACTGGACAACATTTTCTTCTTCTGCTCCCCTGTATAAAGGAGCATGCTTAACAATGCTTCCGTCCGCAATGATGACACCTGCGGCGTGAATTCCAGCGTGGCGTACTAACCCCTCAATTTTTTTAGCAAGATCCATCAATGTTTGTATTTTAGGATCAGACTCCATGAGCTCGCGCAAACGCTCCTCTGAATCAATGGCCTCTTGAATGGTAATTCCAAGTTTATCAGGAACCAATTTAGCTACGACATCAACTTCAGAAAATGTCATTCCCATAACTCTGCCAACATCTCGAATGGCAGCTCGACATTGCAATTTTCCGTAGGTAATAATCTGAGATACTGAAGCTTCACCGTATTTATTGGTGACATAGTCTATGACTCGACCTCGATTCTCCTGGCAAAAATCTATATCAAAATCTGGCATGCTTACACGCTCTGGATTTAAGAAGCGTTCAAAAATTAAATTGTATGGCATGGGGTCTAAGTCCGTAATCCTTAAACAATAGGCTACCAAAGATCCGGCCCCAGAGCCTCGGCCTGGCCCTACGGGGATTGAGTTCTCTTTGGCCCAATTGATAAAATCTTGGACGATAAGGAAATAACCATTAAAACCCATCTGAGAGATCACTCTCAATTCATAATTTAAGCGTTCTTGATATTCACCCCTTTTGTCTTCAGGTATATCTTCGCCTCGGCTTTCAGCCTCACTGAACCTTTCTTCAAGGCCTGAAAAAGCCAGTTTTCTCATTTCATCTTCTAAACTAGAGCCCACCGTTGTTGGATAGCTTGGCAAATGATATATGGGATTCCCACTGGCGTCCTTGAGATTAAATTTAAGATTGCATCGATCTAATATTTCTAATGTGTTATCACAAGCATGAGGAATATCCTTAAACAACTCACGCATTTGTTGCGGGCTTTTTAAGTAAAATTGATCACTACCCAAGCGATATCGGGATTCATCCTGAAGAGTTTTGTTACTGCCAATACAGATCAACACTTCTTGTGCAATCTGATCTGATGCCTCTGTATAGTGCACATCGTTTGTTGCCACAAGTGGTAACTTTAATAACTTCCCACTCTCAATTAAAAAATTATTGACTTCATCCCACTCTCGCAATCCCGTACGACAAACTTCAAGATAAAACCTATCTGGAAAGATCTCCTTTATTTTTTTTATCTCCTCTAAGGCCGCATCAGCCCCCTTATTAAGAAACGTCCACGGCACCTGACCGACTAATCCGCCAGATAAGGCGATGATATCTTGGTTAAAGTTTTTTAAAACCTCCCAGTCCACCCTTGGTTTATAATAAAATCCTTCTTTATAACCTATGGAACTTATCTGACACAGATTCTGGTACCCTTGGTAGTTTTGAGCCAACAAAACCAGTCGCCGATTAGGTTCGCGACGCCCTTCATTTTCTTGTGATTTAATTTGCCTTCCAAACGGAGCCAAATAAACCTCCAATCCAACAATGGGTTTAATTCCCGCGTCTATAGCAGCAAAATAGAACTCAATTGCGCCAAACATATTGCCCAAATCCGTTATGGCCATCCCAGGCATGCCAAAATTAGCAGCTCTTGTAGTTAGGCCCACAGCTGTTCCTGTCGCCTCCAACAGAGAGTACTGGCTATGTACGTGCAAATGAACAAAAGTTTTTTGATCTTGATTCTCTATTCCCATTCTATTGTCCCAGGAGGTTTGCTCGTAATATCGTAAACAACTCTATTGATGCCAGAAACCTCGTTCGTCAGCTTATTTGACAGCTTTTTTAAAAATGAACTTGGAAAGTCAAACCAGTCTGCAGTCATTCCATCTGTTGAGGTTACAGCCCTAATGGCTAAAACCTTTTCATAGGTTCTTGAATCACCTTGAACTCCCACAGTGTGTATAGGTAATAACACAGAAAATGCCTGCCAGATCTTGTCGTAAAGACTCTCTTCTTTTAATAACTTTATGTACACGTCGTCGCAGTCTTGCAAAAGTCTTACAGACTCAGATGTGACTTCCCCCATTATTCTTATAGCCAACCCTGGGCCAGGAAATGGATGACGCATCAAAGAGGGCTCTGGTATCCCTAGCTCTCTTCCTAAATTTCGAACCTCATCCTTAAAAAGCATCTTAAGAGGTTCAATAAGTTTTAAACCTAAATCTGCTGGCAGCCCTCCAACATTGTGATGTGATTTAATCGTAACATTGGCACCCCTTAAAGATATGCTTTCAATAACATCCGGATATAAAGTTCCCTGAGCTAACCAATTAATTTCACCAATTTCTGAAATTGATTTTTTAAAAACATCTATAAAGGCATGACCAATAATCTTTCTCTTTAACTCTGGATCAGAAACCCCTTGAAGTTTCTTAAGAAAATAATCCTTAGCCTCCACCCCCATAACATTAAGACCTAATTGATCATAAACAGACAAAACCTGCTGAAACTCATTTTTTCTCAACAGACCCGTATCCACAAAAATACAGTGCACCTGATCCTTTTTCAAAGCTTGAGTTAACAGTGTGGCCACGACCGTAGAGTCAACTCCCCCACTGAGTGCACAAAGTACCTTATCTTGACCAATTGACTGTTGAATTTCAGACATGAGTGTGTCTGCAATCCCATGCGGCTCCCAATCAGCCTTCGCCTGGCACATTTTAAAAACAAAGTAGCTCAGAACTTCCATCCCCATTTCTGTGTGCGACACCTCAGGATGAAACTGTAACCCCATAACTCCATGACCCAAAAGAGCCGCCGCATACCCATCTTCTGACCTCGCAATAATTTCTACGCCAGGAGGAGGGACTTCAACAACATCGCCGTGAGACATCCAGACCTTTTGTGGCCCAGAGATCTCGATATCCTCGCGATCCCACCTCACAAAATTAAGTCCATATTCTCGACCACCGCCTTTACGTACCTTTCCCCCTAACTCCTTAGCAATTAATTGCATCCCGTAGCAAATTCCCAAAACTGGAGCTACAGAAAACAACTCACTTAAATTTCGCTTTGGAGCCCCAGCCTCACTAACACTGTTAGGCCCACCGCTAAGGATGATTCCAACAGGTTTTTTTGACTTTATGACTTCAATGGACTCATCAAAAGCAACAATTTCTGAAAAAATATTAAGTTCTCGAAGTCTGCGAGCAATCAATTGTGTGTACTGAGAACCAAAATCTAAAACTAAAATACCTCTGTTCATAAATTTTCCCACTGGATTTACATACGAATAAATCGAGAGATCTATAAGCTCTCGATTTTAATAGATCAGAAACAAACTCTACTCCAACCTGTAGTTAGGAGCCTCTTTTGTTATATTTACATCGTGAACATGACTTTCTCTAAGCCCCTGGGTGCTAATCCGAACGAATTGGGCCTTCTTCTGAAGATCTTCGACCGTCGAAGCTCCCAGGTACCCCATTCCAGATTTTAGACCACCCAACAGTTGATGAATAATGGCACTAGCAGATCCCTTGTAAGGAACTCTCCCCTCAATACCCTCAGGAACAAGCTTGTCGAATTCGTCAACATCAGATTGACCATAGCGATCTTTTGAACCCTCCTTCATAGCTCCAACACTCCCCATCCCTCTATACACTTTATAGGTTCTCCCCTGATAAAGCACAGTCTCGCCCGGACTCTCGTCCGCACCAGCTAATAATCCGCCAATCATAGTTGTATTTGCCCCCATAGCTAAGACCTTTGTAATATCGCCAGAGAACTTTATACCACCATCAGCAACTATAGTTTTCCCTAACTTTCTCGCCGCATCAGAACAGTTCTTGACAGCGCTAATCTGTGGCACGCCGACTCCGGCAACAATTCTTGTTGTACAAATGCTACCAGGTCCCACACCCACCTTGACAACATCCGCACCGGCCTTTATCAAATCCTGAACCCCTTCTGCAGTCACTACATTCCCGGCCATAATGACAATATCTGGATATGTCGAAGCCAGGTACTTGACTATTTCAATCACATTTTTGGAATGTCCATGAGCTGTATCGACAGTCAAGACATCTGTCCCAGCCTCAATCAATGCCGCTGCTCTTTCTCGACTTGTTTTGTCTGTACCAATGGCGGCCCCAACCATTAGGCGCCCCCGTGAGTCTTTTGATGATTGAGGGTAAGTCTGAGACTTTTCAATATCTTTAATTGTTATAAGCCCCTTTAGAAAATTATTATCGTCCACTACGGGCAATTTTTCTATTCTATATTTTTGCAAGATCTGCTTAGCCTGCTCTAAGGTTGTTCCCACTTCTGCAGTGACTAGCCTATCTGAAGTCATGATGTTTCGAATAGGTTGATCAAGATTAGTTTCAAATCGAAGATCTCGATTGGTTAAAATTCCTACTAACTTTCCCTCAACAGTTATAGGAACTCCACTTATCGAGTACTTTGCCATCAGGCTCATAGCCTCAGAAACTTGATGGTCTGGGCCTAGTGTGATGGGATCAGTAATCATCCCGCTCTCATACTTTTTGACCTTTTCAACTTCAAAAGCCTGTCGTTGAACACTTAAGTTCTTATGAATGATCCCAAAACCACCATTCTGAGCCATAATTCGAGCTATCTTATTTTCAGTGACTGTATCCATTGCAGCGGAAAGAATAGGCATATTTAGGTAGATGTCTCTAGCAAAAAACGTCTTTGTCGAAACCTCTGACGGAATCACCTCCGAGTACTGAGGCACAAGTAAAATGTCATCAAACGTTAGCGCCACTTTGTCCAGATCCATCTACACCTCCGATTCTTCATACCAAGATTTGTACTCAATATAGTTATTAGCCGATATATCCAAAAACTTCACTTCTTCAGGCTTCAAAGGTCGAACCACCTTTGCCGGCCTTCCGAGAATCAAGACACTCGAAGGAAAATGACTCCCCTCCACAACAAGACTTCCGGCTCCGACAATAGATCCCTCTCCAATTTTTGCAAGGTCCATAATAATAGAACCCATACCTATAAGACATCTGTCTCCAATCTCACAGCCGTGGAGAATAACATTGTGGCCCACAGTTACTCTACTACCCACCCGCACACCACACTTATTGAAAGTGCCATGAAGAGTGGAGCCGTCCTGTATATTCGTCTCATTGCCGATGATTATTGGCATGACATCCCCTCGAATTACGGAGTTGAACCATACAGAGCAATGACTACCCATTGTCACATTACCGATAATATTTGCTGTATTTGCGATAAATGAGTTATCGCCAATGATAGGAGTATAACCTTTTAGACTTTGAATCATACGGCCTCCCTTCTTACAAATCAGTTATAAATGCTTTTAGTTTAAATATCTCTGACTATGCTTAGCTATATAGGGATTCTTTTTAAGATCCTTACCAACATATGCCATCTCAGCATCTATTCTTCTGCATTTATCAAAATAACTTTCTTCACAATAAAAACGTGTCTTATTACTCAGACAAAATGAAACAGCCTCTTCCGCACGACTTTCAATTTTTTTTAATTTTGGATGTCCAGTAAAGTGAAGCTCTACAAATTGATGATGACCTTTAACGTCTGTAAAACAACACTTCTCCAAAAAAATATCTAGAGGTTTTAAAATCTTCCACGTCATACTATAGGGAGAGGCACTATAGCCCATTTCTACAGCATTCTGATGTATAGTTATGCCTGCATCAAGAGGACTCAGCCACACTGGCAAAACCCGTTTCTCAGATTGATCTTTAAAGAGCAATACTGGCCTAGCCAAATCGGGCCCAAAAGTCATACCATAAGGAAATATTTCTACCCATTTTTTTTCTGTCAACTCACAACTCATAATTCGTGTAACCTCCTACACGTTAGAAATAAGTTTTCCTCGCAAGGTTTGCGGAAAAGCTTCTTCTATCTGAACTGAAACAGTTTTGCCGATTAAATCACTTCCTCCAAAGAAGTGCACCAATTTATTTTGCGTCGAACGACCTGTTGCCTTCCCTGTTTCAGGATTATGTTTCTCAACTAGAACCTTCAAGACTTGATCCTTATATTTTTTAGCTAAAGCAAAAGCGATCTTTTCTTGCTTCGCAAACAATGCGGCCAGTCTAGAGCTCTTTTCATCTTCACTCAATTGATCTGCAAATTTTGCTGCTTTTGTAAACGGCCGGGGACTGTATTTGAAAGCAAACAAACTTTCATAGCCCACCTCGTCTAACAAAGTTAGCGTCTCTTCAAATTGAGGTTCCGTTTCTCCCGGAAACCCAACGATTATATCTGTCGAAAGCGTTGCCCCAGAAACTGTGGATTTAATCATCTCCACTTTGTCCAAATACTCCTCGCGAGTGTATCCTCGATTCATTCTGGCTAAGACATCGCTGCTTCCAGATTGTACAGGCAAGTGGATGTACTCACATATTTTTTGCCTATAAGCTTGCATAACATCACACAACTCTTGATCAAAGTCTTTCGGATGACTTGTCGTATATCTGACCCTTTCTATGTCCGTATCTTCGGACAATGCTTTTAGTAAACCTGCAAAGTTAGTTCCACAATCTGATTTGTAAGAGTTCACATTCTGTCCCAAAAGCGTTAATTCTTTAACCCCTCTTTTCACCAAATTCTGGGTATCTGATATAAGCTCCTTAAGAGACCGAGATCTTTCCCGCCCTCTTGTGAAAGGCACAACACAAAAAGTACAAAAATTATCACAACCTTTGGTTATGTTTACAAATGTGGCCACGCCAGGGTTTCTATTCAAAGTTTGAATTTGATAAGGCTTTTGATGTTCAAACTTTGCACGTACGATTTTTTTATTTTCTTCATAAACAGAGGTTACAATCTCCGGAAGGCTGTCAATGGCATCCGTTCCAAACACAAAGTCGATCAGAGGAACATCTTGGAGTAAGTTTTGCTTCTCTTGCTGCCCTACACACCCTCCGACACCTATGCGTAGATTTGGGTTTTCCTTTTTAAGGTGTTTGTATCGCCCAACCTCAGAGTGAACTTTATGGACTGGCTTTTCCCTCACGCTACAGGAGTTAATAATAATAATGTCCGCATCCTCTGGATTTGACACTGGGTGGCAATTAACCATTTCCAGCAAAGAATACATCCTCTCTGTATCGTTTACATTCATTTGACACCCATATGTAGAGATGTAAACGCCAGACTTACCCAACTGAGGACTCGTGTCCTCAATAACTTTTATTTCTGCTTCTGTACCAGTTTTAGTTCCCAATTTTGTTTCTGATTTTGAATTTAGCATTTTTACTTAGCTTTCGCCTCTTGTCATAAGGTTTTAGAAGACTTATAGTCTCACCTAAA
>CAZCYD010000012.1:0-59797 GCA_964502735.1 uncultured Pseudobdellovibrionaceae bacterium | reverse complement strand
AGGTTTCTCCACTTTTCCACATCGTGAAGTGTCAGATCAAGTCGTGACTTTTACACATTAATAAAATAATACCCACGCAACTTTTTAAAAAAACACTCTTCATAAAAAAACCTCCTCGCAACTTCTTCGCAGTTTTGTGTTCTGTAAAGTGATTATTCTAAAGTGACCACAGAAGATTTCAAGTGGATTCAGAGCGATTCAAGAATGACCATGTGCAAAACGTCAAGAGTCCAATCTTGTTGGAAATTAAAAACTTACCACCTTATTCTTTGTCTCGCTATGCACAACCTTGCCTATACAACAACAAAGTTAGGCACCTTCAGTTTACTGCTCGAGAGGAGCCCGAAGGCCTTATGTATTCTTCCTTTTGGAATTCACTTGCCACTGAGTCAGGGCAGTTTCCAGCCTTGCAGCACCTCAAAGTAGCTTGCCTCAGACCCTCTATACGCTTATCACTATTGGCCACAGCCTCAGATCGCATAGATTGAATTTGCTCTCGTAAATAACGATCCATTTTTAATTCTCTATAAGATCTGTCAACTAAAGAGTATTCCAATATTTTTTTCTCTTCAGGGTAAATTACCTCGGTAACTATGACAGGCTCCCCCCTTGCATCTTTCTTGATACGATTTACCTCATCCAACTCATAACTAAAAACATAAGTGACTGGCAAAACCACCAGTTTGTCTTCAACCCTTCGTTTTTCATGCAAGATAATACTGGCCTTGTTAAGTTCCACGTCAAAGGCGCCACTTCTACTGATCTCGCAGAATGTCGTCTGACTTCCACAACTAGAAGTTAATTTATTAGATTCAAACTCTACATTTACAACCTCAAATCCTGATCTAGATTGATATTCCTGAATAACTTGTTTTAAGTTTCTTGCAGGTTCACTCATTTTCCGAGACCACCAAAGCCCTCCACCGCCCACCACCAGTCCCGAAGATCCGGTCAACCAAGCCCAGAGAGGCACTCCCGCAAAAGCCAAAGCACTAGCTTCTGGTATCAATAAATTAAAAAGAGAGGATGATTTCGCGGCCGCTGTCGAACGCTCTTTTTTTATTTGTGACTCTGAGACATTCCAAACCAACTTCAATCTTTCGCTCACATTTAAACGGGGAGATATCTTTATAAACGACCATTTATTTCATATTCGTTATTCTTTAGGTTAATCAATTGAATTTTAAACTGGGATTTCAACTGAGGAGTCTTTACGCCCTCCTCATTTTGCACTGCGGACCCTATAATAAAAGGTTTCCTGTATTCAAATTTTATCCCTATTTTTTTATCTAGATTAATATTCTTATTCTCAAAAAAAAGTTTCCACTCCTCTTTTTCACGTGAATTCAAGTCTTCTGTATAGGCTTTAAACAACTCCTTCCACGTGGAGTAGCTATTAAAGACTCTAACCATTTCTTTTGACACAATTTCATGAGTCTTTTTCTGATCGATGGTCAACGTAACTTCATCAATACTTCTGGCCACCGGCCCCTTACCAAATACCATTGAGTCGAAAAGGAATATGAAAACAAAAATAATTTTTTGCACAGAACCCCCCTATGAACCCTGCCACCTTAGGTTATCCACAAAGATATATCTTTATCAAGAATTCTATCACTTTTCTTTCAGACTCAACACAACTAAAGGAATAACAAGACAATCCTATTCTTAGGGTTTACCTCAAAGAGCTCAAAAATTCGCTCATTGATCTCAAACCCTTCGCAATATTCGGGCAAAATCTTTCAACAAAGCTTTTGTCAAGAGAAGTTCCATAGGACTCTTTTAACACAATGTCACCAGGATAATCGACAGTCGCCATTCTTGCGGTCAAACTGTCTTTAGGCATGTAAAAATCAACTCCCGGAAGAATAGCCACTTGAGCTTTCTGAAACATTAAATTTGCAAGTCCCAAACTGTCTGAAACCTGAAATTTATTTAAAAGATCCTCTCTGTAGCAGGAAAAATCAGGAAAAACGTAAAATGCACCTTCTGGTTTAGGGCAATAAATATTCATTTCGTTCAAGCGGTCGTAGATGTATTCCCCCACACACTTATGAATTTTATTACATTGATCTATAAAGCTCTCGACATCTGAGTGTAGAGAGTAAGCCGCTACACCTGCGTACTGAATAGGGGAGCTCACGGCAGAAAAGGTTTCGCTCACAAAAGTACACATGACTTGCACAAGTTGAGAAAACTCCTTTGGAAAAGCCATAAAACCCAATCGATACCCACCCGCAGAGTGAGCTTTACTCAGACCCGCCGAAACTACCGTGCCTTCAGGATAAAAATGACAAAACCCTTTTTTTTTGACTCCAGTAAAATCTATCATTCCATAAATTTCGTCACTAATAACTACAATATTGTGCTCACGACAAACCCTAACCAAATCTTGGATTTCAACATCAGAGTAAACTTGCCCCGTTGGATTATTTGGGGAGTTTATAATTAATATTTTCTGCTCCTCTTTTTTAAATTGCTGACAAAACAAACTTAATTCGTCACCGGTCAACTTGTAATTGTTTTCACGCCTTGTTCTGACAGCATAAAACGGCTTTCCTTTTATACTTACCTGAGGCCCATAGCTCACCCAGCTAGGAGCAGGAATTATAACAGGGCCCTCTAATACATAAAGAAGCTGAAAGATTAATTCTTTGCTACCTGGACCAACTAAAATATTCTCAACGTCAAAGTCATAGTTAAATTTCGTTTTATAGTAAGAAGCAATCGATGTTCGTAACTCCAAAAGCCCCTTCGTAGTCAAATAGTCTTTTTGATGGGCATTTTTGCACAATTCATTAACAATCCTTTCAGGAACCGGAAATGGAGACTGACCAAACCCAAAGTGGTAAACAATCTCTCCTCTCTTTCGACTTTGCTGAACGAGCTGATTAATCTTCAAAGTGGCAGATTCTTTTAAAGACTCCACATTAAAATTCAAGCTAATGTTGCTGCTTTTCACAAAAACTCCTTAATAATTAAGAATTAACGTCTTTTAATACTGGATATTGAGCGGATCGTAAAGCTCAGAACGATTAAAGAGTTTAATCACACGCTAAATAGTTTGAAAATCTATTCCAAGCCAAAACCACGGCTAAATATGGGTAGTACAGTTTGTAAAGTTTCGTCAAGAGGTTCTAAGAGAGTCTGTAGGTGTCGAATTAAAAGTAGTAGAGATATCCAAGAAGCCCAACGACGCCTGACATATTGAGCCCCAAATCTCTACCATTAATTTCCACTTCATTGCTTTTCGCGGCTTGTGTCAGACTGTCGGAGGCAAAACTGCCCGAAGCACTGCTTGCTATAACTCTCTCAATATTAAGATAACGGACATTGCCCTCTAGACTCATGCAGTGAGCCCCACCAAAAAAACAAAATTCAGCGCCTAGACCCACCATGTATCCTAAGTTGCTACCAGAGAAGTCAACCTTAGCTGGCCCCTCTTTAATACTTCCTCTCGCATGCCCCCATCCGACAGAAAAGTTGGAAAAAAATCCTATTGATTTATTTTCCAGAAGATAAACCCTCATAACTGGGAACAATGTAAAACCCATTACAGAATAATCAAAAGACCCCGTTGCGGCAGATCCATCTTGTGACACATAAGAAAATCCCGGACGCAATTGAAGCCCTATCATTTTTGAAGCTCTATAAGTCCACATCAAGTTCCCTTCCCATGCGTTACCAAGCTGGCTCACGCCAAGACCGGCCTCTCGAGTATTTGCCCTTTTGATTAAGGTATTCATATCTGTTTGCGAAGACGTTGATATGCCGAGGTTTCCGCCCAGGGAGAAGCTTCCAGGCTTTTTTGCCAAAGCCGCGGGGGCAAATCCAAAAACAGAAATCAAAAATATACCGATTACATTTTTCATAATTCCCCCCTCCAACATACTACTATTCTGTTTTTATTGTGAAAAATTAGGCCAGTATTTGCAAGAGAATCTCACAACCTCTTCTTTGGTCCTGTCCTTTTTTATCGATGTTCTATCAATACTCGCAACCCCTAACTGATTTAATAGTACACTGAGCTATGAATAAAAAGCATTCAATAATAAATCTTACCAAAATCGCGATTGGATGTTAATTTCTCTCAAATGGAAAAACTCTTGATTGTCCGCCTCTCAAGCCTTGGCGATATCCTCCAATGCCTGCCAGTTGTCGACCTTGTCAAACTGCACCACCCCGACTGCAGAATCCACTGGCTAACCAAGTCTGATTTTGCGACTAGCCTTCACCCCTCTTTGAATATCGACAAACTCATTGTCTACGATAAAAAACAAGGACTCGCAAAATTCATCAGTCTTTGCTGGCAACTCAGAAACGAAGACTACACCCACATTTATGATGCACACTCCAATCTCAGGTCTCACATTGCCTGCTTTATACTCACCCTAAGATGGCCACCTCCTCAGTTTTTAAGACGTTCCAAAGAGCGCCTTAAACGATGGCTTTTATTCACCTGGAAATGGAATCTACTCCCCCAACCCTACCGAGCGGCTCACACCTTCTTGCATCCGCTAAAAAGTTGGGGTCTTGACTTCGAAGGACAGCTACCCTCACCTCAGGTAAAATTTAGCCCCTCCGAAAAGGTCCAACATCTACTAAACTCGATGTTGAAAAAAGGAGATTTTATACTAGCTGCTCCCTCTGCAGCCTGGGAGCTTAAGAGGTGGCCAGCTTCATATTGGTCGGAAATGATTCGTCTTTTGCCTGAGCAGCAATTTGTTTTAGTTGGAGGCCCTAATGATATCATGTGCCATGAAATTGCAGAAGCCAATTCTCAAAACTGTATTGATCTTTCTGGAAAGCTCAGCTGGTCAGAGACCTTCGAGTTCGTTAATCAAGCTTCACTCATTGTCAGCGGCGATACCGGAGTTCTGCATATGGCCGACTATCTCGACAAAAAAGTATTGGCCATTATTGGCCCCACAGCCTTTGGATACCCCTCTCGATCAAACTCCCAGGTTTTAGAGGTTAATTTGAATTGTCGACCCTGCACCAAAGACGGGAGAGGACGTTGCACAAATAAAGTCCGCAAAAAGTGTCTAGTTGACATAACTCCTGATGAACTCCGCAAAAAAATAAGCTATACCCTAGGTTTATGAAATCACTTAAGCTAAATCCTCTAAACATAGGAATATACAGACTGCTTGTTGTTCCTTCGTTTCTATTTTTAATTTTATTTTTAGCTCTTGTGGGCCACAAAAAAATCCGAGCCGGACTTAAAATGCGTTGGCCTAGAAGAGGGCATCACCCGTGGTTTGATTTGCCAAAAAAAACTCGACCCATCTGGTTCCACTGCTCTTCTGGAGAGTTTGAATACGCAAAACCAGTTATCAAAACACTTAAGAAAAAACACCCCAACTGGCCCATTTTAGTCACTTACTTCTCTCCAACCTATAAAACCAACATCGAAAATTTTGAGTATGTTGACATGTCTGCCCCATTACCTTGGGACACTCCCTCTTCAATCATTTCCTTCCTCAAGCACCACGAGCCCAGAGCACTTCTCATCGCAAGAACAGACCTCTGGCCGGAGTTACTGCATCAGGCTCACAAGAGGAAAGTTCCAAGCCTGTTATTTTCAGCCACATTGAGCAAAAAAAAACCAGCGGCTTTTAATTTTTTTTGGAGTTGGATCTACAACCTCATTGACTCTATTTTTTCAGTCTCTCAAGAGGACAAAGTCAATTTTTTAGACTCAGGTGCTCTTGTCGTTAATGCTTATGGCGACACTCGCTACGATCAAGTTTTTGACCGCCTAGAAAACCCTAAAAAACTCAAAACTTTTCTAGATCACGATCTTAATGTTCAAACTCTAATCTGTGGATCTACTTGGGAAGAAGACGAGGTCGTGATTCTCAAAGCTCTAGACGATCTGGTTTTTAATAGTCACATTCAACTCGTTCTCGTCCCCCATGAGCCACACAAAGTTCATCTAGAAAAACTGGAATCCCTTATAGCTAAACACGGACTCAGCTCAACACGTTACTCACAAGCTCATCAATGGTCCCCTAGCCAAATTCTGATTATTGATCAAACTGGCATTCTAGCTGAGATCTATAAATATGGTTCTCTCGCCCTGGTTGGCGGCTCGTTTAAATCCTCTGTTCACAGTGTAATGGAGCCTTTGGCTACTGGGGCCATTACTTTTCTAGGCCCCTACCACCAAAACAATCGAGAAGCTCTTCAGTATAAAAACCAAAGCGCGTTTAACCAAACCCCGAATTACAAAGTTTCGAGTTCTACCGACGGGGGGCTTAACATCGTTAATTGCGTCAAAGATCATATTGAACTCAGACAGAAAGTCATCGAGGCTTTAAAAGTGCCTCCCGAAATTCAACAAAATATTCGTCAAAACATTATAAATAAAATAAATTCAAATCGAGGAGCTAGTGAGCAGGTTCTCAAATGGATTGAGAACCGCCTGTCCCCAGAATGGTTAACGGCCCCTTCTACTGCCGAAGAGGGGGATTTCCTCCGCTTTGATAATCCTGAATAAAATCCTGCCTACCTCTGATATTACCTCTATATTGCTCAGAATAATCCTGCTCACGTTTTTCAGCTTCAGACATCATTTCATCGTAGCCAGGGAGTCCCAATATTGTTTTGCCATAATTGGCATCCAAAGTTTCCTCTTGAATTCTTCGATAAGAGTCCTCGGGCAATTCGTTCCACGGATAATCATCACCGTAGTGATCGACCAAAGTGTGGACCCCAGGGAAACTTGGTGTAACATGCAAATAAGAATCGATCATTTTTCTGATAGGCCACAAGGCATGATTATTTGACCTAGTTGTCAAGTCTACCATCACGTAATCTTCATTCGAAAGGCTATCAATAAAAACGGCTCCGTCTCGAGTTCCTCGCAAGCCTAAAAGCCATGGATGGTTGTACAAATCCCCATGGTCCAACATATCACCATCAGTAAAGTGCTGAGTAAAATAAAAGTAATGTTCACGAACATAAATGGGCTGAGGTTCTTCCTCTCTACCCGCACAAAGAAAATATCCGCCAGGAATATAAATATCCCTCCCCAGACTGCTAAATGAACCAAAGAAAAACTGGTGCCAAAAACCCTCTTTAAAAACCTCTTTATTCCAGTTGATCACTACACACTGCTCATAATCTTTGAGCTTTAAATCAAAAGCCGCCGACTGCATCACTAGAAACGTGGCATTTTGTATAGAAGTCGTCGACTGTCGGCCTTTACTTGCATTTATGTCCGCACCTAGTTTCAACAAACCTGTGGCATCACTAATAAACTGACCGAAAAAGCGGCCCCCAGCCGCAGCATTTAGCCCGGTGTTGATGCTAAACCTATCGTCGCGGCCAAAAGTTTGCCCTGCTCCAACGTTGACGTTCATTTGTTTACCGCCTCTAAACACGGGGCGCTCTCCTTGTAAACTGTGAATCCTAATTTTTCTATCTAGAGTAAACGGAGGAAGTTCTGCGCTCCGCACACGGCTAAAACACTCCGTTTTTAATTTGTTAATTTCTTTTATATTCTTATCGTACCAACTGTAGTCTCTGGCAATTGCCTTCCCGGACTGAACGATATTTTTTAAACTCAATTCAGGCCTTAAAGCTTCTCGAGAAGAACCTACCACCAACTGTCGCACAAAAATGCCACAAAAACCGTGAGCAATTTCAGGCTTCATTTTTCCAGTCACAATCATTTCTTTGAGGTCTTCGCGAGTCAATTTGTACCTATCAAAACCCCCGCCTTTAGCAAAACTAAAAGCTCGGTTGTACAAATCCATTCCCGCCTCATCGTGTGGCAGGTTATTAAATGTATCTATAAAATTATCTATAGGGACAGTATGCTTGTCATTTTCGGCAAGACATTCTTTGTCAAAATCTGGATGGTAGATAGAAGAGCAGTTTTCTCTGGGCTCAAGTAGTTTTTCATCTTTTAGTGAAACAAATTCTAGTCCATAAAGATTCGTAAAATTACTTATATTAGATCTGACAGTAAACTCTCGCTCTCGCCTTTTAAGGCTCTCGAACCAAACTGGGATCATGTCATCGACATGTTTATTTCTAAAGTGATTAACCGAAGAGTAATACTTTTTGTTTCTTGAAAGCCTTTGAATAGACTCATTTTCGAGCTTTTCAATCTCTCTTTTTATGGCACTTCTTTCAGGGGCGGTAATACCTTCTCGATTCAACTCTTCTTGCAAGTCCTTTATTCGCGGAACATCCTCTTCTAAAAATAAACCTTTTGAAGTCAGGCCCCAGCTTTTAAAATTGTCGCAGTCGTCAGTGCGACAAAAGTTCTCATCAATATTGTCTGTTGGACGTACACTGGAATGGTTACTGTTCAAAAGAAAAGTTAATGGACCAATGAAAGTTCTCTTTTTAAGTCCCGATACCTCAAAGGGCTCCACAAGTATATCTAGATTTTCCACCAAGGCCTGAGCTGAACTCAACGTAAAGTCATTGGCTTTCAAAATATCCATGGTCTCATCATATATATCTACTTCCTCAAGAAGAGGACGAAACCTATCCATGCCCTCATATTCAGTTCCAGAGAAGGCCATGGTGTCCACAACCCGTCGACCACTCGGATCCACTCCTATTTTAACTAGGGCTTGCTTTTGGGCAGGAGTCAATTTGTCATCTGCTAATTTTCTTAAAAGAGCCTCAAGCTCGGACTGTTGCTTTTTAATTTCTTCTTTTATTTCAATTTTTTGGTTGTCAGGAAGGACATTAAACTGAGCACGAGCAATATCTAACTTGGTAAGGTCAACGTTAAATTCAGCTAAATAGGCCTCAAATTCACCCCTCCGAGATTCAAGCTCTCTCTGGATGAATTGTTGAATTTGAACTTCGGTAAGAGGAACATAACCAGGCTCCTGACTCAACTGTTTTTCATGGTCAAGTATACGATTGCGGATCAGTTCCGCCTGTTTCGCTTCGTAAGCGTCCATAGCTTCTTTGTATCTGGTTAGAGCTTCATCGACTTCACCACGACTGTCTCGATTGTGAGCTTCTAACAAAGATTTGAATTCATCTGAAACTCTCTCATAGATTTGTTCTGATTTTCTTCTGTCGTAGGCGTTGGCCACCTGAACTAATCTTTCATCCACCGGCTCTAACTGGATTAACAGTTGAGACCTGACTCTCATTAATCTTAGATCATGCACCTGTAAAGTTATGGGAGTGATAATATTTCCGTTGTTGACACGCACCAGTTTTTTTACGACGGACAAATGTTGTTTTGTTTTGTGCCTTCTCTCATCTTCGGTAAAGTCTCTAAATACGCCAAGATTGGGATCCCAAAGCTCAGCAACAAATATATCGAGATCATCCCCATTTTCCTGAGGTCTCTTTTTTCGAACAACTCTAACGCCCTTAGTGGCGGGATCAAGATAATCCTTTTGATAGCCGACCTTTAGAAGGTACAGACCATCCCTAAGTCTTTGGATATTATTTCTACCTGGAACGTTACCGGAGTACCTTAATACGTAAGGCTCCATTTTCAATAAGACCGACTTTTCAACTGTTAGGTTAAGAAATTTGTCAATTTCATAACCAAATCGAAGTGTCTGATAAGAAAAGTTCGAAATAAAGAAGCGAGACTCAATTTTTCTTTGGTCTGCAATAATTTCTTTGAACTCTCTAGACATTCTTCTTTCATCTCGGAAGAAGGTAAATTTATCATCCCAAGGGTTTGTGTAGACAGTCAGAGTGTGCTTTCCTTTTCCGCTTGTTGTTTGACCATTCTGCCTGGCTACTAGATTTGGCGCATTGTAATAGATTTCGAATATGGTCGGCTTTAGTTCTTCAATCTTGTAAAAGGCATGGGAAACCTTACCTAACATGACCAGGCAACCCTCTTCATTAGTGCGAGAGTCTTCTGCCGGAAGCTTTACTCCGTCTCGATAAATTTCGAATTGCTTGAACTGCAAACGACCTGTTCCCGTCGCATTGTCAAAAACGCAAGTTTCCACACGAAATGCAATTGTTCTTTGTGTCGCGGTTTCACCGGGCAAAACCATGTCGTAAACACCCGAGGCCAAACTAAAATCAAATGGCCTCATGTTAACAGCGTAGGTTCCTCTTAATGTTTCAAAGTCTTCGGACTTTTGTAAATATTCAAAAAACTTAAATTGTCTATTTCCACTAAAATAGGTGTCCATATCCAGCTTAGGAACCGAGGTCCCCATCAACCGCCTATGATCGCCTATGACATATAGCCCCTCGTAAGGCGCTAAGTTCGAAGGACTGTCAATGGGCCGAACCATCAAGGCTAATTTTAATCGAGCCTCGGTCACACGACGACTCACCGTCGCCTGCACAATCGGCCTTAGTCGCCCCATGTGCATCTCTGACTCAATGTGCGGAGTCATACTCGTCAAAATATTTATTTTGTCGTCGGGCTTTCCATAATTAGATTTATCCCCAGTCAGAATTAAATTTTTATTGGCTTCATCCCCTAAATTTGTGGCCACTAACTCGGCAAAAACTCGAAATTTACCAGCTGGCACTTCCAGTTGCACAATGTCACCATTAATGTTCTCAATTTGCACAACGGGAGTGGCCTCCATATGAATTTCCATATCAAATCCACTAAGAGGCTCATCAGCTAACAAAGTAGTTTGAACTCCAGACTGGCCTCCGGAGGTGCGACTTTGGTCTGAGTTCTCCGAAGAAGCCGCACCATTATTCGCTTCGACCTGATTTTGACCACCTGCCAGATAAACATCAGCAAGTTTAGTCGACAGTAAAGACACATTTTGCAGAAACAATTTCCCTTTTTCTGACTCCTTGACGTTCATGCCCTGCAGAGCTTGTCTTACCTCCAAAGCCCCATCTACAATTTTGCTCTCGTCAATGGGCAATTGGGTATCCTCAGGCCACCATATAACTTCGTCAACCTTGTAACCTTTAGCTGCCCGATACGAGGCCCAAGGGTTAACCAAAAATTTTATTTCTACATTGCCTCTGTGTACAGAATCTGAAGCCGCTCTTATGGTGCGCCTAAACACTAGATACTTAGAAGGAGCAAAATAATCAAAACTGATATTTGTTTCTCGCCAAAATATACATCCATTATCAAATGAAACCACTGGAGTTGAAAAAGGTCGAACATGGTCATGACTTTCCACAACAAACTTTTGATTAATCAACCGCCTACGATTCATTGTGTCTTCTAAACAAGCTGAGAATCGAAAACTTTTTTCACCAGGAATATTCCAAGTTTTACTTACAACCTCATGACCTGTGGATCTACCATCAACACTTGTTACATAAAAACTGGATACAGACCTCACCGCGCGGCTGGACTCTTTTTTAGGACTCCAACACCCTGCCACGAATAAGTAGACAACAAAAAACAAAAGCCAAATGGCAGGCTGCCGGGCTGCGCCCTTTCTGGTTATGTCCCTTCTGACTGTATTTTGTCTAACCGTTGGTTGTTTCTTAGAAGCTAACATAAAGTGTCTCCAACCGAACTAAATAATTGACTCTGGAAAATTGATGAACACGATCATTTATTGTGTCAGACTCTACGTACTGACCAATGAGTCTGAAGTTGTGATTTGTAAACTCTAACTCTAACCTTCCAAACTGCCCCTGGCGATTTGTTCCTCCATAAAGAAGACTCATGTAATACGAAGGCACGGCATCTGGCTCCGCAAAAAACTGTCCATAATTAAAAGCCACTTTAAGATCACCCAAATTAACAACCGGCCCCACCCAAGCGATCTGTCCCCTGCGATTCCCGACATCTGCATTTGTGTTTTCTAAAATTTGAAGGCTTCCTAAAAGAGTAAAGTTATCAGTTATCCGGACGTCCACCTTTGAACCCAGAGCATAACCTGAAAACTCATATTGAAAGAGGCTATTGGCTGGCTCATGTCCAACGATAGTATTCCCTGTAATTGCGCTCTGAAAAGCGACCTTAGAAGGTAAATGGTCATACTGAAACAGCAGACCACCAAACTCTGCCTTTAAGGCCTCGTTTTCATAACTCAAACTGAGAGACTGAGATGTAAACAAAGGCAATTCTTCTTTTTCTGCCCTCTCCGTATTTAAACTTACCGAGGAGGGTAAACTTTGCTGGACAAAAACTTGAGCCTTAATTGGACTTGTATCAAAGACCAAACCTCCCTTGGCTCCAGCAAAGGCTCTTTGACTTGAAAACAAGAGTTCCTGACCTAAGTAAGATTGATTGAGTATGCCACCCTCTAAAACTAAAAAGTTTAAAGGCCTAAACTCTACAGTCGCATTGTTAACAAATAAAAACCTATCCGTACCCTGCTCAAAGCGAGTTTGAGTTCGACCACTCTCAGTATTAAATTTAAAGTCGCCCTTCAACTTCAGATTTTTTGTTAGAACATACTCTGATCTTGTAGCCAAACCTGCACGTACAGACTTAGAATCATCAGTGTCTTCTTCAAAAGAGAAAAGACCTAACTCCAACCTCCAATCTCCTTGAAAACGAGACGGGGAACGTGAAGACAGTAAACTCAAATCTGAAACTCTGCCCCTTTGTTGAGAAATCGGGTGAGAAAATTGACTATCTCCACCCATTGAAGAGTCCGCCTGAGCCCATAAACGCGGAGAAAAAGCAATAAATAACAAGGCCATGACCAAAGCCAAAGCTATTGAGTACCTTAAGCTACTTATGGACTTTAGTAAGTTGATAATAATCTCCCTCAAATTAAACGATATTCTACCTTCATAATGTATATGCAAGTTCCATATCGTCTGACCAAACGCCTAACTACTCGATTTTACAGCTATTTTATTTTATAATTGATTTCATTTATGCCCAGTTTTTATACACCAGCCGCAAAATGTTAGCCCTTCTTTATCTCGAACTTCATCGGACTTCCCAGGCTCCACCTTTGCAACTGCGGCAGTTAACCACACTTCTACAGGTTTGTCTAAGCAGCGCTTAATTTCTAACTCCTATCTAACTGTAATTATTAGTTTTTTACAAAAATTTCACGATTTATTGAACGTGTTGTATTTTTTCTAAAAAACTAGATGATTTTGCATTGGGTTATATTTAAGATTTTTTGTCCGATCATTTGAAAAACTGGATTTATTCTTTTTTTCATAATACTTTGGGGCATTTACGGTTTACAAAAGTCCACCGCGTTAAGGTCTAAGCAAGGAGAGGGTATGGCTAAAGTTACAACTGAGGGTTTTGAAAGCATGACTAATTTTACGCCCATACGAAGGCTTCCTGAGGAAGGCAACTGGACTTCGAAAGATGTTATGGTGGTTTTTGGTGAGCTGTTTAGTCGAGGATACGCCAATGGCGCAGTGGATATGGCAAAAGCCAAGGGCATGAAGATTATTTATTCAACAGTTGGCAGAAGAGATTCAAATCAACAACTCAGACCTTTAAATGAACAAGAACTTCTTGAAAAAAACTCGCCCGTAATTAACATCCCCCTGGAAGCGGGATTTGATCTCTCTCCGGCCCAAAATGGTCAAACTCCGGTTGATCAATTAAAAAACATCAAAATGAGTGAGTGGGACAAGGTGCAGCTCGACTGGACCTCAATTGAAGAGTCTCGCCAGGCGGCAACAGTGAGCTTTAAATCCCGAGTGCAAGAGTACGTGTCCTTAATAGAAAAAGAAATCCCAGACGATGCCAATGTTCTATTTGTTCATACCATGGCGGGAGGTTTCCCTCGCGCAAAGGTCGTCATGCCTGTAACTAACAAAGTTTTCAAAGGTTACGACGAAAGATTTTGCTCGTCTGAGTATTTTTGGAATAGTGACATTGGCAAACTCTGCGATCTCAATTTTAAAGAAGTTACAGGAGAAACTCTAGAACACTTAATTAACCTCACTAAAAACTTAAGAGAAAGAAAGAAAAAACAAGGCAAAATCACAAGCTATGTCGCCTATGGATATCACGGAACAGATGTTCTTATTGATAATGAATACAGATGGCAATCTTATTCACCGTACTTGCAAGGCTGGGCCAAAATTCACCTTGAAGATATCTCGAAGAAACATTTTGCCGAAGGTGTAAGCTGTTCCGTATTTAATGCACCAGAAATTTTGACTAATTCAAGTAGTATTTTTTTGGGAGTTGAAGTTTCCCTCTATCCTTTACTTGGAGCTTTAAAAAAAGAGAGTCATGAAAAGTGTCCAGTTATTGATAAGATTTTAAAGGAATGCCAGTCTCTACTCAAAGACGACTTTACTTTAGATAAAGTTCTGAACTTTTGTAACCAATACCTAACTTCAGATATTATCAAAAAATGGACTCAGTTTGAAAAATGGCCTCAACACAATGGAAATGAGCAGATGAAGCTTATGAGAGAATCCTCCTCAGCTCTGATATCTATGCACAAAGATGAAAAGGCTTTGATAACTTCACTATTAAGCGAAGTGGTTTTTAAGGCCTGTGGATCAATTATGTTTAATGAGGCTTGGAACATAAAGCAACCTGTCTACTGGATTGGCCACGATGCTGTGGCCAAACAAACTAAAACTTGTTGATCTGTCGGCGAATGGCCGACTCTACTTTTGAAGACTTGTCTTCGGCCTTTTCCATTATTCTTCCTAGCTCGTCATCTTCAGACGGTTTTACGCACTCTTCATTATTGTCGTGATGACTGCCTGAAAGTATTTGCCTAAAAATTTTAAGCATCTGCAAATGATCAATCTTTTCAGCCTCTGTCGTCCAGATTTCATCCCACACGTCACCAATGCTTCCTGTGGGAATTTTAGCGTACTTAAAAATAAAAGCATAAACCGTTTTGAGTTGATCTTCAGTCAGATTTTTACACCTCTCCTCAGCCATCATTTTAAGAAGACCTCGAAAATGAGGATAAGCCTCCAAACCTTCACGTTCGTCTATATAACCATTCTCATCCTTGTCAAACTTATGAAGGGTTGACTCTAAATAATGTAAAAGCACAGTCGCCTTACCCAAATGTATATAACCGTACCAACCTTTTGGCTCCCAATCATGTCGAATAAGTTTGGAAATGGAGCTTTCGAAATCTGCCCACTCTTTCACCTTATCAGCTCTAGTCGATGAAGGGTGTAAAGAGCTTAGAAAGTGAGACACACCAGGCACCCCGGAAAACTGAGGGATATAAAATTTAGTAAAATTCTGTATGAAACAAGTTTCGACCATCATTTTTCTATTGAACTCATCTTTCGGTCCCATCAAGCAAAGATCAGCGTATTTCTCATAAACTTCTTTATTAATGGTTGCACTTGAATAAAGGAGAGCTACCAACTCTACACCCTCTTGAAAAGTTAACAGATGTTTGTCTGGGTCCTTGTCATCAGGCTCCTGAATACCATTTCCCGATAGAGTGAATAAGTTGCCTTCAACAAACAACTTCTTTCCTACGTCCAATGAGTCTGGTGGCATAATGTTGAGATCAAGCCACAGAAGTCTAAAATCATTAACAAATCGATCCAACTCTTCTTGAGTTAACCCCGAGAGCTTTTGTGCTCGCTGAAAATCCCAGGCATAACCTCTAGCCACAAGTCTCACAACAGTACCTATCATATTTTGCAGAGACAACTCATAAAAGTTTTTACCATCGTTTATTTTTTTTCTTTCCTGAGTATTCGCTAAAACTAACCGAGGATTTCCCCATTGGTAAACGAGTGGGGTTTTCTCCCACATAATTTTCATCTCATGAAAGTGTGAAGCCGTCATGGGAATCCTGTCCAAAAAATGATTCCATTGACTCTTTGATTTTAGGCTGACTTTATCAAAACTTATTGAAGCAAACTCATCTTTAAAATACCTTTCAAGGTAGCTTTGAACTTCATACCAGCGGTAAAACTCCGTCTCAACTTTGGCTATAACCTCCCTGTCGATACCATTGTTAGCTCTCCGGTGAAAATCCACCCCAATATCTCCCCAGATTTTATCGATAAGTGGGCGCACAAGTTCCACTAGTGACTTGGAAGAAAAGGGTTGCGGAAGTAGCCCAGCCATTCCAAATCCATTTATTAGGTTTTCTACTTGTGTATACCCAATATTACCCTCATACAATTCATCATATCTGTTTACGACCCTTTTTAGACCCAACAGTATGGCATCAACTAAATACTTAACTGATCCTAAACCCTCTCCCTGCAAAATTGACAGATGAGATATCTGATAATTATAAACAAGTCGGAGCCTGTACCAATAAGTGAGCTCATACAAAAAAAGATCCGCGCGGTTCCTATCAATTACTGTATTGTCCTCTGGCTCTGCCGATACTGTATTGTATAGACTAATTAACAAAGGCAGAAATCGAGAGACCTTATCTTCCATCTTAGACTCTAGCTTCTCGATCTCAACTGCAGCACGATAAATTTTTTCTGAGCTCAAGCGCCTATTTCCTGCTGGTGAGTATTCTAAAATCTCTCGTAGACTTTGATACAATTGCCCTGTTGCTATCTCCAAATCTCTTTCACTAGGCACTTCAGTTTTTTTAGATGTCAACACTCGGATGTAAGGATTGACTTTGACAGCCTCTTCACCAATCAAATCAATCAACCCTCTTATTTTTATTAACTCTGACCTTGTTACATGAGTTCCAGATCCTCCAATAAAAAAACTTTTAAGCTCCATTAAAGAAGAGATCAAATTTGTAGTGATCGGTTTATCCGGGAAAACCACGTCGCGAATAGACTGAGTCACCTCCTCGACACTGTAAAACTCCGAATGTTCTCCCTTGGTGTAGAGTTCAAAGTTGGCAATAGCAAGACTCAAACATTTGGACCAATCTCTAATTTCATTTTCTGATAGCTCTGAATTCAGATACTTCTCAAGCTCTTCACCCAGACCCTTAATACAAGCAATTTCCTGACTTACAGCTCGACTGGGTGGCCTTGGAGATTCACCTACGTCTAAGGAGCATGAAATTAAAACCAAAAAACCCATCGCCAAAAATACAATTTGTTTTATTGTTCGCTCACCAGAGGCAAAAAAATTAGTTACATTAAGGGACCTAAAAAGCATAACTTATCCCCCCATAGAGGCGATCGTTACTTCTATTTCTAGAAAAAAAGTCATCAGAATCAACTTGTTGAGAGCCAATAATGTCCCCTCCAATACTCCATGACCAATTTTTAAAATAACTATAGTCCCACTTAAATGACAACATATCCGCCTCATTCGCCAGCGAACGAATCCACTGCAAGCTAAACTCTACGGTCCCAAATCCACGAAAACTGTCTTTCCGACTGAAACGAATTAGACTGGCCTCTCTAAAAACATACCGATCTGACAAGTGAGACAAATCCCCGCCGATAAAGCTTGAAGCCGCCTCCCTAACTCCACTCTCACGATTGATGTAGCCTAAGGTAAATTTCTGACGATTCCACTTCCAAGACAGTCCTGTAGCCACGATTCTTTCTTCAACGAACGTAGGGGTAATCCAACTCTCAGGTGTATTCTCCAAATACGGGCGATCCCAATTTAAAGACATCCACACATTTAGGTCTGTTTGCGTGTAATGCAATTCCGCCGTACTTAGTCTGTGCCTATGCACCTGTGGTATAACGTACAATTCTGTTATCTTATTGACATTGCTTGGACTTAAAGAATGTAGTGGACGAACCCCTATATAAAGTTGATTTATAGGCTTATCTGCATGACTTAAACTGAATTGCCATCCCTCATCTGCTTGCCCCCAAGATATACCAAGAGCAAAACTCTCTTGCAAAATCACCTCCGAGACATCTGGAGTCTCCAACTTGTAGACCAAGGGTGATCGAACCTCTCCAATCATAACCTCATTGATGTCATTGTTAAACCATCTATTGTTGGAAACAAGCTGTCCATTTCGCACACTTACCAAGGGGCCCTGATCGGGAGTAAAAAATGGAGAGGCAAAGACCTTAATTCTGAACATAGGTTTGTCGTAGGAATATGAAACTCCCGTCAGTCCCTGCTGTAAAAACTGATAACCATCAGCCCTGTAAGAAGACTCCCAAAGCCCTGTTGCCCATTCTTGATCAACCTTCGACCAATTCTTCAGTTTGCGCCCCAAGGTCAAAGTGTGTTGATCCTGCCATTTCCACCCGTAATAAGCTTCTTTTACATACCAATAGGTCTCGAGCCTATTGCCAAATAAACTTTGAACATGCCCCTCTAAGTTGTATTCAGAGGTCGACTCACGACCAGAGAGTTGCCCACCAAGGGTCAACTGGCTGTAGTTTTGACTATGATTAGAAGTCTCACGGGGAGTAATATACTGCTGTTGTAGCCACTGAGAATTAAAATGGGATTTACTTTTTTCGTATGGTTTATTTTTTTCAAATAAAGTTTCTTGAGCTAAGGAGCTATCTGGGTGGAAAGAAGTCCCTCCTCCCACCAATAAAAAAAGAAAAATCGTACGGCAACCTCTTTTGACCTTAGAGCCCGCTCTACAAAGATCCCAATATCGCAAGCACAAAAGATAGATCATAGCGGCTCGCCTGAAAGTTCCAACTGTCACGTGTTTTAGACCAAACATGGAATCTCAAACTACTAGCATGATCCGACGTGTCAAGCGGAGATTTATGGTACTTAACTGCGTAGGTAAAAAATGATCGAACAAAATCATCAACTCCTTCCCCATTTTGCCCCAGAAGCTTTGAAATCGGCTCCATAAACCGATCCAAAAATAAATGAACTTCAAGAGGACTCAATTCTCCACTTTTATCTGAATCAAATCTATATATAAAAGTTTCAATATACTGCAAAAGAACATGGAATTTTAACAATTCACCCTCAGTTAACCGTCCTGGGATCGAGAAAGGCTCAAGAACTGTCCTCGCAAGACTGCTAAAAAAACTCCAAAATTGCCCAGGGTTCTTAGAGTGAAGCCCCCGAAGATAAACTCTCAGCTGAGGCAAATGACCAGTCAGCAACTCGAGGTTTGAGATAAAAACTTGGCCAACGCACTCTTCAGTAAAAAACGAGGCTCCTTGAGAATCCTTAAATTCACAATCATAGATTTTTACTCCCTTAATTTTAGATCCCTTCATAAGGTTAAGATTGTTATACCCGGACATCACATAATGCAAAAAAACAACAAGCTCGTTAAAGTCTATAAACTTGTCCCCATTGGCATGAGGGACAAATAAATTCGCATCTCTGTACAATCGTGATACAAAACCTTGGTCTTTAGGGTTAAGAAGATTCAACCTTACTAGCAGTCGCTGTAGGTCAGAAACCAGAAAATTCGCCTCATCCATATCTAATGACAAGGTGATAAGCCTCCTCTCTATATCCTCTGCATAAGCGCGAATAATTAACTCTACTCCTATGCTAACAAAATTCAGCAAACTCAAAGAACCCCTATCGTAATAGGTTCCAGTATTTGGAGTCACAACTCGACCCTCATTATCAAAGCTGAGATTTAAATCCGTTTCGCGGAATATCTTTTGTAACAGACCCAAATGTGGATCGTGGATATTAAAACCTTCTCCATGAGTGAGATTAATTCTTTCCTGCGTTTTTTTCCAGACCCTAAATTTTTCTTGGGCAAAAGAAATCTTTGCTGGAGTCAATCCAACTTGAGAATTTTTTTCTGTATCACCTGGAACTAAAATCTTATCTACTACCCATGGCCAGTACTCCAACAAGAGATCCAAGTCTAAGCCAAAAGGTATTCCTGCAACATCAGATAGGGCTCTTAGCCAAAGTTCAGCCTCATTGTGAGAGTAGACTTTATCTAAACGACGAGAGATTCCTGAGTGAATATGAAACAAAATTTCATCTACCAAAGTGTAAAACTGCGACAGAGCAGAGCCTTTTGTTATATCCTCACCAGCAATAAAATTTTCAGACCTGACCCATAGAACGTAGGCGTTGGCAATTAAACCAAAAAAGTCACTCCATTCAGTAGGTAGAATCTGGCTTCTGTCGGGGCCTACAAGTAAAACTTTGGTCTCTTGCAATATGGGAACTAGAGTCTCTAAACGAGCAAACACCCCACCTCGATTAGCATCCAACAGCAAGGGCTTGACTCCTTTAAAAAGTTTTGACATGCGATCAAACGAATACCCGTAGCCATTTCTAGAAAAAACGCGACCAAACTCGGCCATAACTTTTCTGAACTTAAATACCGAACGATTCAACCTGTCTTCAGTAAGATTAGGGTGCTTTCCAGTTAAAATTCCAGAAATCAGGAAGGGAATTTCATCGAGAAGACTTGTAGTCAAAGAGTTCAAATCTCGTCCTAAAAAATTCTGTATATTTATCAAGTCCTGACGACTAAAACTTGTTTCTTCACCACCAAACAGAATCTTCTTAAGAAGCATGAACTCCCTGAGAAGCTCATCGTTAAAATCCAGGTCCTGCCAAAAATACTCCTGCAAAAAGTTTCTTACGTACTCTGCTCGATACATGCCTCTAGCATCCGGCTTTGCATACTCTTGAAAAACCTCAACAGCTCTTGCTGTGCATGACCAGAATGCCGTTAACTGTTGACGGCTCAATTCACCAGAAAAATACTGAACAAAATGTTCTGAAAACTCCCCTAGGCAGTAAAGCTGCCCTTTAATTTCTCCCTTTCGACCCAATCCTACATCAATAGTTTTATTATCAGAATTAGAATTTCTTTCACTAGCACACGAAAGTAGAGTGGATACAGCCAGGACTCCAACAAGAACACTAAAGCTTTTTGTCCAATTAAAAAACAAAATAAACCCCCGCTGTCGCCTGATCATTCGTTTTAAAAGTATTTAGAAATTGAGTACTTCCCTCAGAACGAGAAGACTCGGCCAAAGCGATTCCATCAAAACGAAAAAAAATCTCCAGAGCTTGAGTGAAATTAACATGAAAACCTGAAGTCCAACTCCATCCTTGTTGAAAAGAGTCCCAGGTCATAGCCGCCTGAACTTCTATCGACCGTTGCCAATCAAGTTTCCCCGAATAACCCAAACGAAAAGCTTGAACATAATTGTACCAAGATTCAAAAAAGGATTCGCGTTCTGAGGCTTTAGTTCCCACGTCTAAATCATCCCCTCCAGTTAATGACATTGAACTCAAGTAAATATTGTGGGCACCCAACTTGTAACCGACAAGCCCTGTTGCCAATGAAGTCTTTTGTAAACCTTTACTAATCCAGTTTTCAGCCCGCGCTTGCCGTAGGGGATTGTCTTGAGTTAACGACACAAAGCCATAAAGACCGCTTTCACCCTCATGCCCACATTCCACCGATAATAAACGATGATACTCTGTATAAGGGTGAACTTCCACTCCAGGAGGGGAGCCTGGCAAATCAATTCTTAAAAGCAAGTCAACGCTATTAAAAATTCCATTTCTAGGCTTGTAAGCATAACCCGTTTGGCAAAAATATCCATCTTGGCCCCATCTCCCCTGGATGGCCACTGAGTTCTGAGCCACTAACTCCTGAAGTCGTGGCATATTAAAACCGTAGCTAATATCTCTATCTTCAAAAAAGCCCTCTACTGTCGCCCTTTTTGCTGGTGCTTTAAACCAAGGATTTTCGGATTGAAACCCTCCATTACTAAAGCGAAAGCGTGGGCCCAGCTCAGGTACAAACAAGGGTGATGCAAAGGCTTCGATCTGAAGTTTATCTCCTACCCAACTGTAAAACAAACCTGTTAGGCCATTTTGCTCAGGCCTAATGCGCGACCACATAAAACGGGGCTGCCAAACCCCTAATTGCCATACCTGATCGGCCCGACTCCAATCGTGAAGTTTTCTTCCTACCGAAAGAAATTGGTTATTAGACAACTGCCTTTTGTAATTCCACTCCCTCAAATTCACGTAGTGTTCTTTTTCAATTCCACTGTAAATATAGTTCACGTCCAAGATGTGAGTTTTTTGTAGATTTTGTATCTTTAAATCTAAACCCAACTTGTAGCGATTGGCTCCACGATTTAATAACTCTGCACCGTTTGAATAAAAATAATCTTGATCCAAATGAACTTTGAAGCGATCAAGTCGTGTTTTTTGCGTTAATTTCGAAGTCAAAATGGCAATGGAACTCCCACTCTGAGAGGCTGAGATATTTTCAACCTCAAGCCCCCAACAGATTGAGCCAGCCAAAGTCCCTGCCAATAAAGAAGTCCACGTCGATAAAAAGCTTAATAAGAAAGAATAAACCTTCACATTCTAATCCCTGACGCCAGTAGGTGGCGGCAATTAAATTGCCAGTATAGTATGTAGAAAAGTCAATATTGTGGAGAGAAAAGTGCCAAAATGGAGCTGAAAATAGGTTTTGAACTTTTTATAATGTCTTGTGCCAAGATTTAATTTTTTGGGCCACCCATTCCGCATCATCAACGGTCAAGTCATGCCCCCCCCACGGGTGACGCTCAACAGGATAACCAAAGGCGTCATGGATATCTAACGAGCATTGGGGACTAACTAGTCGATCACCTAAGCCCACCATAAGCAAAGTCGGAACCTTTACTTTTTCTTCAATAGAGTACTGAGATGCAGCCGCCAATTGCCTCAATACATACAAAGGGTTCACAGGCCTTTCCTCACTGATTTGCGCCCACTCCTGAGCTATTCTCTCGTGATCCAGCTTGTTATTGCTCAATATAGGCAAAAGGGCTTTCTCTCGCTCCACCCCTCTGCTCACAGCAACTTTGCCAAAAAAGAGTGGGTAAATCTGCCAACGTAATCGATTGTAAAAAGCACTTGTTTTTTTAAAGCTTGTATTTATCAAAATTCCGCTCTGGATTTCTTCTGGATACAGTCGCATCCACTCCATCCCCACCATTCCACCCAAAGAGATGGTCACTAAGTTGAGATTGTACTTTGGTTTTTTTATTTTCAATTCACCTCTTAAAAATTCGACGTAATCAACTATTTGAAGAGGAGGTTTAACTCTTCTGTACTCGCCCGCACCGGGCAAATCTATGGCTAATATTTCATCTTGCGGAAAGGTTTCTTTTAGAACCTCGGGAAAGTCATTCCAATGGCCAACCTCCCTACCCAATCCTCGAATTAAAAGCCATGTTCTACGAGGCTTTGTCATACCATCTTCCTTTTGCGATCTGTAGAAATTGCCTCTTTCTTTTATTGTCTAAATCAATCCAAGGCTTGGGAAATAGGACTGAACGATGTAAAAAATCGAACAACGTGAAATGTCGACGCAAAATTCGTTGATGCCTATGGGGTATTAATGGATGGTACAAACCCATTTTATTTAGGATTTGAAGGGGATTTTTCTTTAACCAAATCCAGGATCCCATTTCCAACGTCCAAGGCAAAAAAAGTTTTGAATTCGTAATGGGATTAACTTTAAAAAATTCATCGGTCATATAATCCCAAAGGTCCCCATCAATACTGTACTGATAACTTGTGGGCTCAATGGTATAAAAATGGTGAGGATGTGTCTTATCAAACAAGTTAACAAGAGCCATGACTTCGCTAATATGTGGAAAAATCTCGGTTTCTCGCGCATAGGGAAACCAAAAGCGATCCCGAGCCCCAAAACCGGAGTGAACGTCAATGGCCAAACTCAAGTTAGAGGGAAACAGCTTCTCTCTAACCACTCGACACAAAGCTTTGGCCTCCAGCTCCATCTCGTCGCCCTTTTCCCCTCTATACCATGGCAGCAAATTGGAAACTCTGTGACCACTATAAATCGCTTTTCGCCCTCCACTTTCAACAGGAGCGTTTCTCATCAAATCCACTCCATTGCCATTTGAACGACTTTTTTGCCATATACCTACAGGATTAACAATGGGCATAAATAATAAGCGTGAGTGTTTGAGTCTTTTTTTAAAAGACTCATCCCACTTAATTAATGAAGTTATGCTTTCCATAAAAGCTAAAATCACTTCACTGCCAATTTTTTCTAAGCCGTGCACTCCACCGAAAAAACCAATAACGGGATCCTTTGGATTCTCTGAGCCTAATTCCACAACATGCAAAGGAAAGCTTTTACCTTTAAAGTTCACAACATCAACAACCTCGTGACGAGCCAACTCTCCCAAGTCAGTGAGTATTTTTTGAAGATAAGTATATTCCTTTAGGGTTTTTCGGCTAAATAAGGGATTCACTCTTTTAGTATAAATAACTTTTAAAAAAAGTCAGACTAGTTTTAGTATAACCTCCCAGAAGTGTCCTAACGTCTATCTCGATAGACTATTTAGATAGACAAGAAAAACACAAATCTTAATTCCATCTGCACCTAATTGAATAGCAGTGATGTATACACAAATATCTAATGTACAAACTGCAGGCTTAAGTCCAGTAATCGCGCCAACAAAACTTTATTAACAGTTTGTGATCTACGCCAAATTTATTTTTATTACATTTTTTTACAAAGTTTTGAAGACTGCCCATGAATTGATCTTTCAATTACCTGATCTTTCAATGACTTGATCTTTCAATTGGGACAGTTTACATTTATTCGACATAGCCATGGGGATTGAAAAGGAGAGAACATGAGTCATCACGAAGTTTTCGAGATTCCTCAAGAGTGGAAACAAAAAGCCTGGATTAACTCAGAAACCTATCAAGCCTTGTATCAGAAAAGCCTGAAGAGTCCTGAAAGTTTTTGGGCCGAGCAAGCCGAGCGGCTTCATTGGACAAAAAAGTGGTCTAATGTTAAAAACACCAGCTTTCTACCCCCTATTAAAATCAGATGGTTCGAAGGAGGGCAGCTCAATGCGTGCTACAATTGTGTAGACCGCCATCTACCAGAACACGCAAATAAGGTGGCTTTTTATTGGGAGCCCGACTCTCCGGACGCACCTGCTAAGACTATAACTTACAAAGATCTGCACCAAAAAGTACAGACGTGGGCCCATGCTCTTCACTCTCAAGGCGTTAAAAAAGGGGATCGCGTCACTATCTATCTCCCCATGATTCCCGAGGCCATTTATTCGATTCTTGCCTGCGCAAGAATTGGTGCCGTCCATTCTGTTGTATTTGCTGGATTTTCTCCCGACTCTCTTGCCGACAGAATTCAAGATTGCGATAGTAGTTATTTAATTACAGCCGACGAAGGGTTAAGAGGCGGAAAGACTGTGCCTCTAAAAAGAAATGCTGATGTCGCTGCAGAAAAATGCCCTAATCTTAAAAAAATTTTTGTTGTGAAGCACACTGGGGCCTCATTAAACTGGGTTGAGTCTCGCGACTTTTGGTATCACGATCTCTGTGCTCAGTCTCCGGCAGACTTTCCCTGTGAAGAAATGGATGCCGAAGACCCTCTTTTTATACTTTACACATCAGGTTCAACTAGCAAACCCAAAGGTGTTCTTCATACAACAGGGGGGTACCTCGTATTTACATCACTAACTCATAAATGGATATTTGACCATCATCCCAATGACATATATTGGTGTGCGGCTGATATTGGATGGGTCACTGGTCATAGCTATATCGTATATGGCCCTCTCAGTAATGCGACCACGCAAGTTATGTTTGAAGGTGTTCCAACGTGGCCGACATATTCAAGACTTTGGGAAATTGTGGACAAGTACAAAGTTAATACCCTCTACACGGCTCCCACTCTTATTCGAGCCTTAATGCAAAGAGGTGAAACTCCATTAAAAAATACTTCGAGACAAAGTTTAAAACTATTGGGCTCTGTCGGCGAGCCCATCAATCCCGAAGCCTGGCTGTGGTATTATCAAAAAGCTGGCATGGGCAACTGCCCCATAGTCGACACCTGGTGGCAAACGGAAACCGGAGGCATTATGATCAGCCCAATGCCAGGAGCCACCTCACTTAAACCAGGTTCCGCCACTCTTCCCTTTTTTGGAGTCCAACCAGAAATTGTAGATTCAAATGGGAATGTCCTCACTGGGGAGTGCGAAGGTCAGCTGTGCATTGCAGATTCTTGGCCCGGTCAAATGCGAGGGGTTTACAATAGTCCAGACAGATTTTTTGAAACTTACTTTTCACAATTTAAGGGCAAGTATTTTACTGGCGATGGCTGTCGAAGAGATAGCGATGGCAACTATTGGATTACCGGAAGAGTTGACGATGTTTTGAATGTCTCTGGGCACAGAATGGGAACTGCTGAAATTGAAAGTTCATTAGTTGAACACAAAGCTGTCTCTGAAGCTGCTGTTGTAGGTTACAATCACGATATTAAAGGTCAAGGTATTTACGCCTTTGTCACTCTGAACGATGGGATTTCTCCTAGCGCTGAACTCGCCAAAGAGCTGCAACAATTTGTCCGAGGCGACATCGGGGCCTTTGCCAAACCAGATAAAATTCAATTTGCTCCCAATCTTCCTAAAACGCGCAGTGGTAAAATTATGAGACGTATTTTAAGAAAAATTGCCGCAAAAGAAACGAGCCAATTTGGAGACACGAGCACTCTAGCTGACCCTGGAGTCGTGGAAGAACTCTTAAAACAAACTGTTTATGAATAACTTTGCAAAGTGATAAAGTTTTTGTATGATCACTCTGAGTTACTTATTGAGTTACTTATAAGGAGACACAACCTTGAGAGTTACATCCATAATCAATCAAAAAGGTGGCGTTGCAAAAACAACAACTTCTATCAACATCTCTGCAGCCTGGGCCAAACAAGGAAAGAGAGTTTTGTTGATAGATTTGGACCCGCAGTCTTCTGCAACAAGATCCATATTTGGGGATCAAGAATTTGATAAAACTATTTACGATGTTTTAATCACACAAACGGCTGCTGACGAGGCCATTGTCAGATCTCCTACTTTTGGTATAGATGTGATTCCTGGAGAAATCATGCTAAGTGGAGTCGATATCCAACTGGCACCTCAATTCGGTCGAGAGAATTTTCTCAAGAGAAAACTAAAGAATTTGTACAGTAAATATGACGAAGTCGTTATAGACTGTTCTCCATCGCTAGGCCTTTTAACTATTAATGCTCTTATGGCCTCTAAAGAAGTTATTATTCCTATTTGTCCTGAATACTTTTCTTTAAAAGGAATTGAACTCATTTTATCTACCATAAAAAATATCCGTGTGGGCCTTGGTCATAAAGTTGTCGTCAAAGGTGTAGTTATCACTCGATATAAAAATCGAAAAATAGCTAGGGATGTTATCGATCAAGTGGAAAAAGAATATCAGCTCAAAGTTTTTAAAGACTACATACCAGATAGCATTGCCGTTGAAGAGGCCCATCATAATCACCTCCCTGTCTTTGACTACGCCCCAAAGAACCCAGCCTCCAAAGCTTATCTTAAACTCTCTCAAGGACTGCTTTAAGTATGATGAAAGAAAATCCCCTTTTTGTAGATTCCACAAAAACTCGCGGCGACAATATTAACATCACTTTTGAAGTCCAGGATATTCTCCTAAGAGATGGAGAATTCTTACTTTTAAAAGTCATAGAAGACCCTCAAGGAAGGCAACACGAGATTCCTCTCCGCTTTAAGGACGGAATTTGGTCAGGTAAAACCTTTCTTCAACACAAAAACAAAATAAGGTACCAGTTTGTTGTCTTATCTGAGAAACAAATTCTTTTCGCTAGCCCTATTTACGAAGGCAGTGTGAACTATCTTATTGAGGCACGTTGGGAACTGGAGAGACCTCTAAAGCTATTATTTGACAAAATTAAAACTCCAGAGGCTCGTCAAGAAAAAGTCTATGAACAATTCCAAGAAAATAAAACTTTATTGGGCAATCTTATAAAACAGTGGGGGCTGTAGAACCTTGTTTACGCCATCTCCAGCACGCTACAAGTTTATTTTACCACACTTGCCTTGTTCTTAAGCACTTCGCCAAGGTCAAGAAAATTTATTTTTTGCCACAGTCCAGCTCTCACCCCTAACACCCAATGTCCAAGTGGAAATTCATATCTGAGAAGACTTTAGAGCTTATATGTCGAAGAAAAAAAATTTTTTCCTAGACCACAGGGATGTTGATTGACAGAAAATGACAGCAGTTCTATCGTCTTAAATGTAACCCATCTCTAGTGTTTACATAAATAACAAACACTAGATGTAGTGGTTGCCGTCGCAAAGAAAATGCCAATTTTAGAACGAAGGAGGCTAGCACAAGGATGTGTAACCCAAGAAATAGCAACAACCCTACTGTAAGCCCACTTGTAAATTGGGGAGAGAGTGTGCTGGACAAACGCCTAAAGCGTTAAGGGGTGGTATTTCCTCAAAAATGATTACAACTAAGATTTTGGGCGGAGGCTCCATGGAATTGCAAATAGAAAAAAGAACTGACGAAAAAACTGAAATACAAACAAACTTTGATTCCCATCAGGAAGAGTCTGGCCCCATTATTATGAGAGTTCGTAAAAGAAATGGAGCCCTGGAACCTGTTGATGTAAATAAAATCGTCAACGTGGTCTTGGCCTGTTCAACTGGGCTCAAAGACGTTGACCCTATGCGGGTCGCCACAAAAGTTATTAGCGGTCTCTATGACGGGGCTTCCACAGCTGAACTCGATCAATTGTGTATTCAAACCGCCTCTTTACTTATTGGAGAAGAGCCCGAATATTCGCGACTCTCATCTCGACTCTTAGCTCGCTATATTCACGAGGAGGTGAGCAGTCAGAACATTCGAAATTTTTACGACTCAGTCACTGTTGGCTATGAAAATGGTTTGATTTCTAAAGAAAAGTACGAATGGGTTAAAGACCATAAGGAGCCCTTAAACATTATCATTGATAGCAACCGAACTCGGAAGTTTGAATACTTTGGCTTAAGAACAATATACGACCGCTATCTTCTTAAACATCCTGAAACCAGAAAGGTGATTGAGACTCCTCAGTACTTTTTTCTACGGGTAGCCTGTGGTTTGGCTCGTAGCTTTGAAGAGGCTAAAGAATTCTACGAGCTTGTGTCCACTCTGGACTATATGACCAGCTCTCCCACTCTTTTTAATTCTGCAACACTGCGCCCTCAACTGTCTTCCTGTTACCTATTGGACTCACCAGACGACAGTCTGACCTCTATTTATGACAAGTACAAAGATGTGGCTATGCTCTCTAAGTTTGCTGGTGGAATTGGACTTTCCTTTTCTAAAGTTCGAAGCCGTGGTTCTCTCATTAAAGGCACAAATGGTCATTCAAATGGACTTATCCCCTGGCTAAAGACTCTTGACTCCTCTGTGGCCGCAGTTAACCAAGGTGGAAAAAGAAAGGGCGCGGCCTGTGTGTACCTAGAATCTTGGCATGCCGACATTGAAGAATTTTTGCAACTGCGAGAAAACACGGGAGATGAGCAGCAGCGCACACACAATCTCAATTTAGCCAACTGGATTCCCGACCTCTTCATGAAGAGGGTGGAAAATAATCAAATCTGGTCTCTATTTGATCCCAAAAAAGTTCCCAACTTTGTAGATCTATACGGAGACGATTTTGAACGGGCTTATTTACAGGCTGAATCTGAGAACCTTTACGAAAAACAAGTTAACGCGAGAGATCTGTATAGCAAAATGATGAAGACTCTTGCTCAAACAGGTAACGGATGGATGACCTTTAAAGATGCTTCGAATCTCAAAAGTAATCAAACGGGAAGGCCTCAAAACGTTATTCACCTTTCTAACCTCTGTACAGAAATTTTAGAAGTCACAAATGCTGATGAAACAGCCGTTTGCAATCTTGGCTCTGTTAACGCCGGAAACCACTATGAGGATGGTGAGTTTAACTGGGAAAAGCTTCGCCACACCGTGAAAACAGCTGTAAAGTATTTGGATCGAGTCATTGATATTAACTTTTATCCCATCGACTCTTCAAAGTCTTCTAACGATAAGTGGAGACCCATCGGCCTTGGGCTAATGGGATTGCAAGATCTTTTCTTTAAAATGGACGTCCCTTTTGACAGTGAACAGGCCAAGGCCATCTCTAAAAAAATTCAAGAGCAAATCTACTTTTATGCTGTTGAGACCTCCTGTGAATTGGCAGCCACCTATGGCCCCCACAGCTCTTTTAGAGAAACTCGCGCAGCAAAAGGAGATTTGCAATTTGACCTCTGGGGTGTTGAACCTGAAGACAAAACCCGTTGGGAAGCTCTTAGACAGAAAGTTAAGGACATTGGCCTAAGGAACTCCCTAATGATTGCCATAGCACCGACAGCGACGATCGCCTCCATTTGTGGATGTTATGAAGCTATAGAGCCTCAAGTTTCCAACCTCTTCAAGAGAGAAACTTTGAGTGGTGAGTTTATTCAAGTTAATAAATACCTTATCTTAAAGCTCAAAAAATTGGGAATTTGGAATGAAGCATTGAGAGAAAAAATAAAGGCTAACGATGGATCCATTCAAAACATCGATGAAATTCCAAAAGAAGTTAAAGAAGTTTATCGAACTGTTTGGGAAATTCCGCAAAAGTCCCTCATCGATATGGCCGCAGACAGAGGTCCGTACATTGACCAAAGTCAGTCTCTGAATTTATTCCTGGAAAGTCCCACTATTGGAAAGCTTTCGAGCATGTATATGTACGCATGGAAAAAGGGAGTAAAAACCACTTATTACTTGCGCTCTCGTCCTGCAACCAAAATTGCAAAGACGATTAACACTAGCAACAAAAAGACTTACACCGAGCAAGAGGCTTTAATTTGTTCTCTGGAAAACCCAGAGTCCTGCGAAGCTTGCCAATAAGGAGTGCCAACATGATATTAGATCCTGGATTTAACTTGACCCTGAGACCCATGAAGTACCCTCAGTTCTTTGAGATGTACAAGGCGGCTATAAAAAATACGTGGACTGTTGACGAAGTTGATTTTACTTCCGACGTGAAAGATCTTAAGGGCAAACTCACTCCTGCGGAAAGCTTTTTAATTCACAGGCTTGTAGCTTTTTTTGCTACTGGGGACTCCATCGTATCAAATAACCTCGTGCTAAATCTCTACAAACATATCAATTCCCCCGAAGGCAGATTGTACCTATCGCGACAGCTCTACGAAGAGGCTCTTCACGTTCAATTCTACCTCACTTTGTTGGACACCTATATTCCAGATGACAACGAGAGAAATAAAGCCTTTGCCGCAGTAGAAAATATTCCCTCTATCAAAAAGAAGGCCGACTTTTGTTTTAAATGGATTGACTCCATTAATAACTTGGATCGCCTTGAAACTCTCGAGGATCGCCGTAAATTCATGATGAACCTGCTGTGCTTTGCCTCTTGCATAGAGGGGCTATTCTTCTTTGCCGCCTTTGCTTACGTCTACTTTTTAAGGTCAAAGGGTCTTTTACAAGGCTTGGCGACAGGTACAAATTGGGTGTTCCGAGACGAAAGCGCTCACATGAACTTTGCGTTTGAGGTCTTTGACACCGCTGTTCGAGAGGAACCTCAACTTTTTGATGACAGAATGAAGGACCTATTTAAGGTTATGCTCGAAGAAGCCATTCATTGTGAACTTCAATTTGCCAAAGAATTCTTGGATCAAGGTATTGTGGGTCTCTCACTTAAAGATATGAAAACCTATTTACAATTCTGTGCAGATCAAAGGCTGGAACGCGTGGGAGCCCCAAAGGCCTACAATGTAAAGAATCCCTTTGATTTTATGGAGCTGCAAGATACCCAAGAGTTAGCTAATTTCTTTGAAAGGCGCGTTTCAGCCTATCAAGTTGGAGTTTCTGGAGATGTCGCTTTTGACGAGAGCTTTTAATTAAGCTCTCTTTATGTAACCTGTTTGCACCCTCCTGTTTGCACCCTTCTAAGGTCATCATCTATGATCACCTTTAATTGCACTTTCTCCAACCGCCAATTTTGTCAACTTTACGGCGAGATGTCCAAACCAAAAGACCAACAAATACAACAAGCATACCTAGGCTTAGCCATTGCCCTCTGGTAAGCCCTAAGAGTTGGAAACCAATATGGGCATCAGGCATTCTGAACTGCTCACCTATGATTCTCATAATGGCATACAAAATCCCCCAAAAAGACAACAACACTCCTGGCTTTAAGGGCTTTCTCCAAATGACAAATAAAATTGCAAAAACTAAAAATCCCTCCATAAAAGATTGATAGATCTGTGAGGGGTGACGAGCTATTAACACCTTGCCCAGAACCGTTAAGACCTCTTGATTCCCTGACTGAACAGCATTCAGAATCCTCCCCACATAAACTTCTACGTAGTACCTCGCCCCTTCATTCACCCATTCGACCCACTTCGCAGATGTTGGAGTTATAATTTGACCTTCCGGCCCAGCAACACCACCCATTTTTTGTACAGTAGGAAACAGACCTATCAATTGTTCTTTATAATCTTCCCAATTAGAAACCCATCGTCTCAACTCGTCTGGAAACTTCACCGGCCAGAAGCACCTCCCCTCACAGGCGCGACCGTAGAGTTCCCCATTAATAAAATTGGCAATACGCCCAAAGCCCACCGCCAAAGAGCCAGCTAACAGAGTTAAATCCATTAAATGAAGAGATGGCAACCTGTGAACTCTACCAAATAACCAACAGGCCACTCCTAATCCAATGATCCCACCATGGCTGGCCATGCCTCCGTTCCACACAGCCAGAGCCTCCCAAACCGGAACTGAAAAATTAAAAAAGGGCAACTGAACCGAGGTAAATCGAACTAAAAGCTGAGGATCGTAAAATATGCAGTAGCCCAGTCGTCCACCGATCATAGTTCCAAAAGCTAAGTAGGTGATAAAATCTCCTGCTTTTTCTGCTGGAACAAGAGTCTTACCTCGTTGGGACAACTTGTATGTGATAAAGTAACAAGAAAAAAATCCGAATATATAGGCCAAGCCGTACCAACGAATGCCCACATTATCAAAAAGATGAATAGCAAAGGGTTCTAGGTTGTGAATGTATTCTGTCATAAAAAAAATTTAACAATTCTTTTTCAATAGTGCAGTTATCTTCTTGCCTTTCTACAGCGCAGCATTTACTAAGGTAAGACTTATGGAACACAAGCTCATTCTTGCCAGCACATCTCCTTACAGAAAAAGACAACTGGAAGATCTGGATATTCCCTTTAAAGTCGCAACCCCAGAATTTAATGAGGACGATTACAAAAAGGAGAATCCCTCGATAGATATCCATCAGCTCTCACAGGTTCTCGCTTATGAAAAAGCTAAGAGTTTAAAAGATAAATTTCCAAACGACTTTATTCTTGGCTGCGATCAACTCGTAGTTTTTCAAAATGAAGCTATCGGCAAAGCCGGAAATTTAGAGAAGGCCTGTCAGCAGCTCTTAAAATTTTCTGGCCAACCTCACTCTTTACTGACATCCATATCCTTGCTAACCCCAAATAAAGTGTACAATCATACGGACACAACAACCCTCTACATGAGAAAATTAACTAAAGAGGAAATCTTGAAATATGTCACAAAGCACGAAACATGGACTTGCGCAGGATCTTATAAGTTTGAATGCCAACCCGCACTCCTATTTGAAAAAATTGAAAGCCAAGACCCCACGAGCATAATAGGAATCCCTACACTGAAATTAATAACTTGGCTGAAAATTTCTGGCTGGATCTAAGTGTAGGACTTATACCCATTCCCAAAAAAATAATCGTCTAAAATTTTGTGAATGCTCCTCACGCGCAGTTCCGCAGCCCCAAGGCTGCGACTGTATGAGCATGAGGAGCATTCACAAAATTTTAGACGATTATTTTTTTGGGAATGGACTTAACTGGCTTTTTTGAAGATTTGCGGAGATAAAACTGCAGAGACAATAACTTCTTCTTTCTCTCCAGCTTCAATGGGCTTCCAATACTTTTGAGCATCAAGATAGGTTTTGACTATATAGGCATCAAATTGCCGGTGAGAAAAATCTCTTAACTCTTGCTGAGCTCTTTCAATACTTAAAGCCTGACGATAGGGTCTTGTATTTGTCATTGCGTCAACAGTATCCACTATAGCAATGATTCTTGCCGCAATAGGGATTCTTTCTCCTGCCAATTGGTTGGGGTAGCCAGAGCCATCAAACTGCTCATGATGGTATCGTATCCCTGGCAACAAAAATCGGAAAAATGGAATCTTTAGAAAGGGCTCGATGATTTCACAACTTAAATCGGCATGACTTTTCATGATTTTCATTTCTTCGTCTGTCAGGCGACCTGGCTTTAAAAGTATATTGTCAGATATGCCGACTTTACCAACATCATGAAGGAGTCCAGCAAACTCCAGTATGCTCTGCTCGTGTTCACTCAAGCCCATTGACTTCGCCAATCTACGACTGGCCCTACCCACACGACAACAATGATAAAAAGTAAAGGGGTCTTTAAGTTTTAGTGTTTGCAGAATGGCGTGAATAGCCATTACCGACCATTCAGGTATATCATATTCCGACGACACAGCGAGACCCCAGTCCTATAGAGTTTATGCACATATATTATAATTATCGGTGTTTTTTAACAAATCCATAGCAAAAATGTACCAAACTGCAAAAACGTCTCAATTTGATTCAATTTTCGAATTAAATTTTTGATTTAAGAAATCTACCTGTTTCCGATTGCTGACATTCAACAATTTGCCTTGGGGTTCCGGCAAAAACAATTTCACCCCCCTGATCACCACCCTCTGGACCTATATCAATAATATGATCACAATTTTTTATCACATCTAGATTGTGCTCAATAACAATAACCGTATTGCCCTGGTCCACCAGTTCTTGCAAGAGTTCTACTAACTTGCGAACATCTTCAAAATGAAGACCTGTAGTTGGCTCATCTAGAATATACAAAGTTTTTCCAGTGCCTCTTTTTGACAACTCCTTTGCCAATTTTGTTCTTTGAGCTTCACCACCAGATAGTGTTGTAGAGCTCTGTCCTAAATGCATATAATCTAGGCCCACACGTTTCAATGTCTGGAGTTTTTGATGAATATTTCTGTGGTTCTCAAAAAAAACTTCAGCTTCTGCAATAGACATTTTAAGTACATCAGCAATGCTCTTTTCTTTAAATTTAATCCCTTGCAACTCAGGATTAAATCGTGAGCCGTAGCATTTGTCACAGTCCACATAAACATCTGTTAGAAAGTGCATTTCTACCTTTATTGAACCTAATCCCTGACAAGCTTCGCATCGACCACCCTTTACATTAAAGCTAAAGTGACCCGGTTTATATCCTCTCATTTTTGCGTCGGGCAGTCTGGAGTACAAATCCCGAATCATAGGCAAAACCCCAACATAAGTTGCCGGCGTAGATCTCGGAGTACGCCCAATAGGTTTCTGATTGATTTCAATAACCTTGTCTAAGTTTTCAAGACCTTCAACTTTATCATATGCCGCAGGTTCCCTTGTAGAGTTATAAAAATATTGTGAGCAAATACGGTAAAGTGTATCGATTACCAAAGTGCTTTTTCCACTTCCGGAAACCCCAGTGATTCCACAAAAAGTTCCTAATGGGATTTCCAGGTCTATGTTTTTTAAGTTATTCCCCCTGGCTCCACTTAATTTCAAAAACTTCCCGCTGCCAATTCTATAAGACTCTGGACTTGGCACCACTCTAGATTTTGATAAATACTGGCCTGTCAGGCTGCCTGGAGACTCTATAATATCTTTTAAATTTCCCTCGGCCATAACTTGACCGCCCAAAATCCCAGCTCCTGGCCCCAGATCTATAATGTGATCCGCCGCCTGAATAGTATCCTCGTCATGCTCTACGAGCAAAACTGTATTGCCTCGGTTACAGATTTCTCTAATTATATCTAACAATCTAAAATGATCGCGAGGGTGTAATCCAATACTGGGTTCATCTAATACATAAAGAACTCCGACTAGCGCCGACCCCACTTGAGAAGCTAATCGTATTCTCTGCATCTCTCCACCTGACAAAGTTCGAGTCTGCCGATGCAGAGATAAATATCCCGTCCCCACTCGCACCAAATACCTGAGACGGTCTTGTATTTGTTCAATGATTTTATTCGCAACAATTGCATCAGAGCCCAAGAATGAAAGCTTGTCTAACTCCCCCAAAAGGTGAGCCACAGGCAGGCTCACCAAATCAGAAATATTCTTATCCGCAATAAAGACATTTCTTGCGGCTGGATTTAAACGCGTACCCTTGCAACTGGTACAAATATGAACTGAATAGGGATCAAACTCATCGTTTTCGTCTTCTTCATCAGAATGTTGTGTCTTGTGTTCGACGGACGTCTCTATATAGCCCAGCCCATCACAGTCTGGACAAGCCCCACGTGGATTGTTAAAGCTGAACATCCGCGAATCTAATTCTTCAAAACTATATCCACATACAGGACAAGATTGATGAAGCGAGTAAAGCTTAGGTTCCCCTCCACCAACAACTTCAACTTTAACCAACCCCTTAGCCATACTTATGGCGACATTTAGGCTCTCGGCCAATCGAGATTGGTACTTGCTATCCACAATCAATCTATCGATCAAAATATCTATATTGTGTCGCTTGTGTTTTGCCAATTTTTTGGCTTTATCTAGCTCTATCCATACTCCATCCACTTTAGCCTTTACAAAACCCTTTCGCGCCCATCTTTGAAACTCACTGAGGAACTCACCCTTTTGGTCCTGAACAATGGGAGCCATCAAATAATATTTTGTACCTGAGGGTAAAGCCATAATGTCAGCAGCTATTTGCTGGGGGGTTTGACTACTCACTGGCACGTTGTGAATTGGGCACTTAGGCTTTCCAACTCTAGCAAATAAGAGTCGCATATAATCATAGATCTCAGTTGTCGTGCCCACTGTAGAGCGGGGGTTTGAAATTGTTGTTTTTTGATCTATCGCAATCGAAGGCGAGAGGCCACTAATGCCATCCACATCGGGTTTTTTAAGTTGATCCATGTAGTTTCTAGCATAGGCGGATAAACTCTCTACATATCGGCGCTGACCTTCGGCGTAAATAATATCAAAAGCAACGCTGGATTTTCCACTTCCACTCAAACCGGTCAAGACAGTAATTTTATTGCGGGGAATTTTTAATGAGATATTCTTCAGGTTGTGCTCGCGAGCACCTTTAATCACAATACCATCGTAAAGACTATTTGCCATAGCCTTCGAATTTACCGAAGATCATATGCCCTGGCCACATTTTTATTAGGAGTTTTATTTTTATCAGGAGTTTAAAAACATTGAATGTTCTAGAATGAGGCCCTTGTAAAATTAGACCTCCGGCAAGCGTGATGCGTTCGCAGCCAAAGGCTGCGATGCCGGCGAGGGCAAGGAGCCCACGTCTAATTTTACAAGGGCCTCATTCTAGAACATTCAACTGTTTCTTTTGGCAATCCCCGCAAATACCGTACAGCTCAAGCAAATGCCCCGTCATTTTAAAATTGTGCAAACTCGCAACCTCTAGCTGGAGCCTTTCGATTTCATCGTTAGAAAATTCCACGATCTTTCCACAAGATGTACAAGTTAAATGATCGTGATGTTTTCTAGGAGTTAACTCATACCTTGCAGGAAGCCCACCCATGCGAACTTCCGTTACAAAACCGTGATCTTTTAGTTTTTTTAAAAATCTGTATACTGTAGCAAAGCCTATGTCTGGGTTTCCGACTACAACCTCTTCGAAGACCTCTTGAGCCGTAACGTGAGCTCTGCCAGAACTCATGGATTTCAGAATAGAAATTCTTTGATCGGTGACTTTTAAGCCCATCTCTCTAACAATCCGCTTAAAATCCCCGTTTTGCCAAGAATCTCTTTTTATCAATTTTTCGGGTGGATTTTCAAAACCCCTAGCTAATTTTTTCATGACCCGTGAGACTAAAAGAATCCACAATCCCGGTCAATCTAAATAATAATGAATATCATTATTATTTCTTAGCGATTAAAGTCACTCTAAGGTTTTTGTCCCCTTTTCCAGCCTTTTGTGCGTCTTGCTGACTCTTCTTTGATAGAACTTCTACTGATATGTTATTTTGCTTGGCCAACTCTTTATCGAAGTCAAAAGCCATAGCTTCTACTGGTGCAGCAAACAAGGCTGCTAATACTAATACTTTCCTATACGTACCGCTCATATCCCCTCCAAAAACGAACCGCTTATTCTTGATACATGTATCTTTTCGGCCACCCCGACCAAAGCTTTAGGTCTTTTTCCTTTTTTTTGAAAAAATGACTTACAGCGTAATGAGTGAGTTTGAGATTCTATCCTAAATCTAAACACTTAGCGTATCAAAACCTGACTCTACTGATGGGTAATCCAACTATTATGTAACAGTAAACTCTGTCACATAATGAGAAATTTCAAGAAAATTGACTCAAATTCGAACACCACCCTTAACGCCTTTAACCCCAATACTGACAGCATTATGAGGATGAAGGCTTTCCCTATGATCAACTTTAATAAAGTAGTCCAATATTCTCGGCTCTGAGTTCAAGGCTTTTTTAAGACGTCTACAGGCATCCTCACAAAACATAAAGTTTTGTCCATTTAACCTGGCAAACTCCTGCTCATCTTCCCTTTTTACAGCGGCCTGCACCGATGTCTTGAGAGCCGACTCGATCATATCGATAAGTTCCACAGCCTCAGGAGCAATGGTTCCCGTATCTAATTTTACCTTAACATCTGCATAACTCCTCTGTGCATGAGGGGTTGCACTCAAAGAATTTTCTTTTAGCCATCTTTTACCTTCAGCTAAAGTGAGGCTGTCGCGCCCTTGAAAACTCTCATCAAATTGATTTTCTATAATCTGCTTAGCAAGAGCTGCTGAACAAGGACATGTGCTCGAATAGGCCACTTGCACACCCATGTAAAAAGCCAACTCCTCCCCATCCATTCGCCCCTCAAAATAGACAGGATAGTGTCTCCACCCCACTTTTTCACTGATAAGGGCCTTCCTTTCCAACGGGAGTTCAAAAGCAATTTTCACATACCCATTGTGACTGATACCCTCTTGTGATTTCACAAAGCCTTGGAGAATATGCTTCAAAGCTTTTAACGAAACAGATTCTTTTTTAAGAACCTCCGTTAACTCCTCGTAGAGACGGGACATATGAATGCCCTTGGCCTGTGGGTTGTCTAAACTCACAAAAGCCTCTATTCTGGCGGGTATACGGAAAGGAGTTTCTCCGGGCAGCCTCAAAAGAACAGGCATCTCGATATCCGACATTCCCACTCTTTCAATTGGAAAGGCAAGATCAACTCGACTGTCGCGAGAAACGTCTGGCATCGATAAACGTGACTCTTTATTTAGGTTTAGAGTTGCAGACAGTTCACTCGAAGGCCCACTGCCCTTTGCACAATTGGAATAAGCTTTTTCAGGTTTCATATTCATAAAGGCTTTCATCCCATCTTTTGCGAAAAAATGCAATGCGCAATTCCTAAAATGGTCCAAACTGGAAGTTGTCGTAATTTCACTAAAAAGTTTGTCACCTAAAACCTATCACCTAAAACCTATCACCTAAAACCTATCACCCAAAACCTATCACCTAAAGCCTATCACCTAAAACCTATCACCTAAAAAATGCCGATTTTACTGGCCTTTTTAAGGCAATAGTCTTAAAAAGACTCCTTTTCAATGGTGGCCCTCTACTATATAAAAATATTAGAGAAACAAATACCATCAAACTCACAATTGGAAGACAATGAATAGACTGCGCAACTACCTGGCTCTCAATAATTATACATTTGTAAAACTTGCCCTTTATTTTTTAACTTATTTTATTGTCTTCAGGATCTTTTTTGCTCTTTTATTTCTGGAAAGTTCTCCTGACGTTCATCTTCACAAAGACTTCTTTAAAGCTCTCTACCTTGGTTTAAAGTTTGACCTACGAGTAGCTATAATCATGAGCCTTCCCTTTTGGTTTTTCCACAGAATGCCCTTTCTCTCTAGCCCAAAAACTCCGCCCCCATTACCCTGGACTTATCTGTACTCCACAGTCTTAATATTTACCACATTATTCTTCATTTTTGACTTAGGTTACTATCAGTATTTAAATAGCCGCATCAACGCCACTGTCTTTCAATTTTTAGAGAATTTGGACATTTCAATGGAGATGGTTTGGCAAACCTACCCGATTTTTAAAATTGTCATGGCCACTATAATCCTAAGTGGCATCAATTTTTATTTCCTAAAAAAGTATGTTTTTAACTTTCAGGAGCTACAATTCCAGTATAGTTCTGAAATCTCAACCAACAAAAAAAGACAAGTCATTGGCCTCATTTCACTCATAGCTATAACCCTGCTTGGACTCTATGGAAAGGCTGACTACTATCCACTCAGATGGAGCGAATCCTTTTTTAGTGGTAACCGTTTCTACTCCGCCGTTGCTACAAATCCATTACACTACTTCGTAGACACTATCGACAATCGCAAACAGGATTTTGACAAAGAAAAAGTGAAAAAATATTATGACCTTACTCACCGATTTCTAGGCGTAGACAACCCTGATTTTGAAACACTCAATTTTACTCGCAACCAAAAACCTATTTCTCCTGTTAATTTTCCTGAAAAACCCAATATTGTCGTCATCATTATGGAGTCTCTATCTGCCCACCGTTCTGGACATTTTGGCAACAAGTGCAATGCGACTCCCTATCTTGATAATTTTGCTGAAAAGGGTTGGAGTTTTAAAAAACACTACACGCCGAGTGAGGGCACGGCCCGTGGAGTATTTGCCACCATTACCGGAGTTGCAGACATCAATAAGGGGCGAACATCCTCGAGAAATCCGTTAATTGTTGATCAAAATACAGCCATAAATGCCTTCACAGGATATGAAAAATACTATTTTATAGGAGGGAGTGCCAGTTGGGGCAACATAAGAGGAATCCTTAAAAATAATATTTACGATCTTAAACTCTACGAAGAAGAAATGTTCAACTCTCCAAGAACAGATGTCTGGGGAATTTCAGACTATCATTTATTAAAAGAAACATTTGAAGTTCTTACTCAACGGCAGAACAGAAAATTACCATTCTTTACAATTATTCAGACCGCCAGTTTTCATCGCCCTTACACCATACCTGCCGACAGAGGCGATTTTGAAACTGTTAACCTAGATCAAAAAACTTTAGATAATTGTGGCTTTGAAAGTCTCGAAGAGCTGAACTCTATGAGATTTTCTGACTACAGTCTTGGTGTGTTCATTGAGCTAATGAAAAAAACGCCAGAGTTTGACAACACGGTTTTTGTCATTCTTGGAGACCATGGTTTACCTGATAACAAAGCCGAAAACTTAAGCCCAACAGAAATTCAATTTTCACTAGAAAGGTTTCACACTCCTTTAGTTCTCTACTCTCCAAAACATCTTAAACCTCAAACCTTTACTAAACCCATTAGCCAACAAGATATTCTACCTACTCTGGCCGCACTCACAGGTCACAATTTTATAAATAAGGGAATGGGCAGGAACTTTTTTGACCCCCAGTTTGATGAAATGCGCTATATCTTTAGTTACGTCTACTACACTCACCCCCATAAAATTTTTCTTCTTGGAGACACCTTTATGGTAACAGGCACCCCCGAGGACATAAACGCCATGTACGAATACATGAGTCCCTTGGTTCCTACAAACATCAAAGACGACAATACAGAACTCTTTGAAGAGATGAAAGCCCTGCTACAAGCTCTTTATGAGACAAGTAAGTACGTGCTTCATCATAACAAAAAGAATCAAGTTAAAAAATAAAATCATTTTGATCAGTTATTTTAAATCATTCACTATTGGCATTATCTAGATGAGCTTCTCCGCCATAACTTCTTTAATAATGTAGAGTTAATGACAGTATAGACAAAATAACCAATCAGAAACCCCAAAAGAGCTCCACCAACAACGTCAGAAGGATAATGAACTCCCGCATAAACCCTTGAGAAACCAATCATAAATGCCCATGGCAGGAGTAGCCAAGCCAAACTGCGATAATGAAGCAACAAAACTGTAGCTAGGGCAAAACTGTTCATGGCATGATTAGAGGGGAAACTCTGACTCCCAGGATGACGCAATAAACGCAATTGAGAAGCTAGCTCAGCTTGATTATTTGGGCGAACACGATTCACCGTGGGTTTAATAATTTTGTAACCGATAAGATCACTAAGCCCCACAGCAAGAACTAATAAAGTAAAAATTTTAAATGCTTTTTTTCTATCTTTGTAAAACCATATTCCCAAAGTTAAAGGAAGGAGAACAAATTGAACCCACTTCATTTTCTGTAGATGTGTCAAAAATGGAAAAAGAAAATCTAAAAATTCACTTTGTAAATTTTGATTAATAAACAATAAAACCTTAACATCTAATGAGTAAAAATAGTCTAACAATACACTAACCTCAGCCCTCCTTCACGCTAGGGAGGGATTCAAAAATATTTCCGAGCCTTTACTTTTCCATTAAGCTCTTTGTTTTACTTCTCAATCTTTTTTTTTCGAGTCGTTCGAGCTCTTCTTGTTCTGCACGTTTATCGAGTTCAGTCTTTGCCTTAACCTGAACTAGATTGGTCTCATATTTTAGGGCTTTCGACAAAAGCTCATCCACAGTCTCCCTAGAAAAAATAAAATTCGGTTGAAGTAAGTTGCCTCTAACCGTAACGGGAGCCACAAATCTATTTGCAGCATCCTTATTGGCCGCAAAGGCAGACCCCCTAACCATAGCTCGAGACAGGGCCAGTCGACCGTCAAACTTACAGTTCAAATCCAAATCCACAACTCCATCTAACTGAGCCTGACTGTTATCAGAAGATTGTAGATCTATTTTTTTTAAAAAAACCCTGCCCTTTGCCATTGAGTAGTTTGCAGATAAAAATACTTTCTGACTTCGAGGTTGAAAGTTTTGCTCAGCTCCTAAACCTGGAATTTTAGCTAATGATTCATTAGCTAAATCGTCAAATCTAAATGTCGGAAAGCTGGCTTCTTTTATCTGAACAGAACCTTTAGCTACAAGATTTTCTAGCCAATCACCATAGGGATAGGGAGTTTTGCCTTTTAGTGTCAAATTCATTCTTCCTTGCACAGTGTCTTTATGGTTTTCAAAATTTTCATTAATAAACCTCTGTGAGTTAAAATTCTTAAATTGAAATGAGAATAACAAATCTGGTAAAGACTTAAGAGCATCAAAACTCAAAGAGTCAACAATGAGGTGCCCATCATAAGCTTTATTGACTCGACCCTTCAGACTCATGTTTCCAGACTTGTAAATGGCATCTAACCTTGCATCTTCAAACAAAAATTTATTGTAAATAAATTTATCAATGTACAGCTTTACAAATAAATCTGAATGTTGAAATATTTCCCATCCTGCCAAAATTGGTGGAGGAGGTGGCACTCCTTTGGAAGGAGCCAAACTATTTTCGGTTTCAAAGTCACTCTCAATTTTAATTAAAGGCAGGGCTAGAACTAGATCACCTTCAAGTTTAAGAGGCCAATTCTCAAAGCTCCTGTCAGGAGCATACGCCCCCTTCGCCCTGAGTTTTCCCTTAGCCGTCACTTCCGAAACAAACTCTTGCAGTCGTCGCCACACCTTTTCTAGGTAAGACTTATTAAACTCATGCAAGTCTAATTTTAAATCAAACTCTGGCGTCTCACCTAAGAGACTCACCTCCCCTTCGTAATTAACGGATAACCCTGAAGTCTTTAGGCTTGACTTAGATAGAGTCACACTTTTTTCTTTACTGCTTAAAGCTCCACTCCATCTCAGAGGAGCCCCGGTTTTCTTTTGAATTTTATCTGAATACTCAAAATTGAGCTGATCTGCGTTCACACTAAATTTCAATTGGGAAGAGTCCACTTCTGACTTCACCAAATTAAAACTGCCATCAACATTTAAACGAAAAGGGCCAGAAGCTTTTATTGAGTGGTCTTTGTCAGCAAATTCTAAAAAACCCGCAACGTCCTGAACATGAAACTGAATCACCTTTAAGTTTAAATGAGGAAAATCAGACAAGTTACCGCCCACTTCAGCCTCGAGATCTATAAAACCTGATAGTGGGGACGAGCTAACTAAGGGCAGATACTTCTCGAATCCAGAAAGAGAGGTCTTTTCCACACTCAGATTTAAAGCCGAGGACTTTCCTTTAATTTGCCCCATTTTACCAAATATATTCAATTTTAAATTGTGCAAATGAGCAGATAAGCTTTCTACCTGCAAAATCTCATTTTTAAAGGAGGCATGAATCTCGCCTCCGAGAGAGACTCCCGCCGGCTTATCCAAAAAATTCAAATAAGACACTTTTGAGCCGCTGAGATCAATATGTCCCTTCAATGCGTCCAACTTAAATTTTCCAAAATGGACAAAACTCAGCTGCATTTGAGTATCGACCACGCCCTCAACTGAGGCGGTTTCATTTTTTACCGAAATCTGACCCTTAACGGGTGAGGTAACTAGAGATACTGAAACAAAGGGGGGTGCCCCCTCTGATTTCCTCAACTGCAGCTGCCCCTTTAGACTTCCTTCCCACTGTCCTGCAGGCAAAAAATCGGGCAAAGTTGGCAGCTTGCCTAAATCGGCTATTTCAAAATGAGTGCTCCACTCGTGCTCATTTTTACCAAAATTTGAAAACCCTTCCTTAAACATCATATTGAGGCCACTAAAGCTCATATTTACATTTTTTGCCGAAAGAACTTCTTTGTGAAAAAAGACTTCTTTACTTGATAACGTTAGAGGAATCTTATAGTCGACACCTCCCCACTTGGCTCTGAAATCTGTTTTTGAGTCCAAGACAATTGGAGAGGTTTCCACTAAGAGCAACTTTTGCTCTAACCCCAAATGAATATTGTCAAACTTTGCAATTGTTTCACGCTTTGAATCTTGAAGGTGGAACTGACTCGACTTGATAAAGGCCTTCAAACTGACAGGCAAGGCCAATAACGAGTTCATTTTTTTTAAATTTTTAGAAGTCTTCGCCTTTAAAACAGGCCAAGGCTGCTCAATTGGGACTTCTAGTTGGGCTCCATCAATGTGAAGATTCAGGTCAACCCCATTCCCTTTAGCTTCCCAAAATGGTTTTTGCATTTTAGCTAAAAGATCTATGCGCTCAAAACTGACCTGTTGCGGCGCGGACGACGTAACAGAAACTCCAGAGAGCTGAACCTTTAAAGGATATAAGGAGTTGATTTTTAGTTTCTTAATTTCGAGCTTTTGATCCCCAAGCTTGAAAGACTCTCTCAATTCTTTTTTGAGATGATCTTCGATTACAGATCTCCCCAAGTACCAAAATCCAACTGAAGATAAAATCAAAACCGATGCAAAAATTAAAAGGTACTTGAAAACTTTCATTCCGCCAGTTTATCCCCATAAACTCCATATTTACACGAAGGGAGCGATGCGCAACGAAGCTCTCGACTTAAGTCTCAGGACTGCCCTTGTTTAGAATTTCTTGATATAAGCAAGGGATCTGTGACATCAGATTTTCGTTTTACATTTACCACGTTGAAACACTAGGAGCGCCAGCTTGGAAAAATTCAGTTACCTCAGTAGAACCAACCTCGAATACATCGAACAACAGTACAAGACTTATCTGAACAACCCTAACTCAATTGAAGGCGAGTGGAAAATATTCTTTGAGGGCGTTGAGTTTGCACAAAATATTGATGGCTCACTAACCCCTACCTCTACCTCGATCTCCAACAAAGAGATCGAGGTTTATAATCTTATCCAATACTACCGAGACTACGGGCACCTCAAAGCCAACTTAGACCCCTTGAGACTTTCCTTTAACTTTAGTGATAATTTTGATTTAAAAAACTTCAACTTGAGTTCTTCTGATCTCGAACAAAAATTTCAAGTGGGATCTCTTATTGGCCTCCCAAACTCTCCCCTCAAAGACATCATCACTAGGCTTGAAAACCTGTATTGCAAAACATTGGCCCTTCATGTGTCCGGCTGTGAACCAGAGGTCCGAAAGTGGTTTCACGAAGAGTTTGAAAGGGACGAACCCACATTAAAGCTAACCCCTCAAGATAAAAAGGAGATATTCCACTCCCTCGCAAGAACAGAGTCACTAGAAAAATTTATTCACACTCGCTACGTTGGTACAAAGCGCTTTTCTGTCGAGGGCGGAGACGCCCTTCTGCCCATGCTTGAAAGGTCGATCATATCGGCCACTGCACTTGAAGCTAAAGAAATTGTAATTGGCATGGCTCACCGAGGAAGGGTGAATGTCCTTGCTAATTTTATGGACAAAGCCCTGGACGTTATCTTTTCTGAGTTTGATGGGAACACCATTGACTCAACAGAATACGATGGCGATGTCAAATATCACATGGGTTATTCTTCAGACAAAATGACCCCAAATGGACCTTGTCATATCTCTTTAGCCTTTAACCCCAGTCACCTAGAGGCTGTTAATCCCGTAGTTTGCGGAATGACAAGAGCTAAACAAAGACGAAACTCGGACACTGAAGAGAGAAAAACGGTAATTCCTATTCAAATTCACGGTGACGCCGCTGTGATCGGCCAAGGCGTAGTCAGTGAAACCTTGCAGCTATCTCAATTGAAAGGCTACACCGTTGGTGGCTCTATACATATTGTAATAAATAACCAAGTGGGTTTTACAACCAACCCCTCCGACAGTCGATCCACTCGCTACTCCTCGGATATAAGTAAAACCATAAACGCACCAGTTCTCTTGGTTAATGGAGACGACGTTGAAGCCTGTGTCAGAGCTATGGATCTCGCAATAAGATTTCGTCAAAAGTTTAAGCAAGACATTTTTATTGACCTGATCTGCTACCGCAGATTTGGGCACAACGAAGGCGACGAACCCGCATTCACTCAACCCAAAATGTACGAAGTTATAAAAAAACACCCCACGCTAATGCAGCAATACGCCGATAAACTCAGGAGTGAACAAATCATTGATGAGGACTATGCAAAAACCTTTTACAATACAAAAATAGACAACCTTCAAAAAATTCTTGATGAAGTTCGCAAGTCTCCTACCGTCATTAAACCTCTCGCCTTTGAGGGACAGTGGAAGGGTCTCCGCAGAGGCAAATCTGAGGATTTTGAAGTCCCCAGCCAGACAAAGGTGGACCAAAACAAACTTCTTAAACTCACCAAACTCTTAACCGAAGAACCTCGCGAAGTGAACCTTCACCCTAAAATCAAAAAATTGATCGCATCAAGAGCGAAGATGGTTGAAGACAATTCGTTAGATTGGGCTATGGGTGAGCTTCTAGCTTATGCAAGCCTGATTGAGGAAGGAAACTCTGTTCGACTCTCCGGTCAAGATTGCAAACGCGGCACCTTCACCCACCGACAGATTGTGTACGTAGACGTCAAAACCAACGAAGAGTACTGCCCTTTAAAACATATCAATCCAGAAAAAGAATTTTGCATTTACAACTCTAGCTTGTCTGAAATGGCAGTTCTAGCCTACGAATATGGGAACAACTCTTCAGACCCCACATTTCTTACAATATGGGAAGCTCAATTTGGAGACTTTGCTAATGGAGCACAAATCATTATAGATCAGTTCATCAGTAGCGGTGAACAAAAGTGGGCCAGAATGAATGGACTCACCATGCTCCTACCTCATGGATACGAAGGACAGGGCCCAGAGCACTCTTCGGCTCGATTAGAAAGATTTTTACAACTTTGTGCCCAAGAGAACATGCAGGTGTGCAATCTCACGACTCCAGCCAACCTCTTTCACGCCTTGAGAAGACAAATCAAAAGGGACTTTCGCAAACCTCTAATTGTGATGTCTCCTAAGAGTCTACTCAGACACCCTCAAGTTACATCTACGATTGAAGACTTGGCAGAGGGAGGTTTTAGAGAAGTGATTGAGGACCCTAGAGTTCTAGATTTGAGTGCGGTCGAGTCTATTTTCCTCTGCTCCGGAAAAATTTATTACGATATAGACGCCAAAAGGTTAGAAAAATCATCAAAAAAAGCGGCTTTCATAAGGTTAGAACAACTCTATCCTCTACCGAAAACACAAATTGCAGCTCTTTTATTGGCCTCAAAAAAACTAAAAAATATCTTTTGGGTTCAAGAGGAGCCACAAAATATGGGCGCATGGAGCTTTATGTTACCTCAGCTTATAAAACTTATGAATGAACTCGACTTAAAAAAGGTCAACTTGGACTACATAGGCCGCAACCATCGAGCCAGTCCAGCTGTCGGTTCACCTAAAGTTCACCAAGTCGAACAGTCGACAATAATTAATGCTTGCTTAGATTATTTGTAGTAGAAAGATTTTAATCACAGGAGAAAACAAAGTGAAAGCAGAAATCAAAGTCCCCGCAGTCGGAGAGTCTATCACTGAAGCCACAATTGCAGAGTGGGTAAAAAAAAATGGTGAGTACGTCAACAGAGATGATGTTCTCCTTGTTCTTGAGACTGATAAAGCGAGCGTAGAGGTTGTAGCTGAAAGCGCAGGGGTTCTAACGACTCAGGCTGAAGAGGGTGATACCGTACAAATTGGTGCCATCGTTGGCTCTATTGATACCTCTACGGCGAAAACTTCAGCCCCATCTCCCTCCTCTTCTTCTCAAAGTCCAACTCCAGCCAAAAGCCAACAATCCACTAGTGAAGAAACTCCACCCACATCTGCGCATCCTGAACTGCAAAAACATTTATCTCCAGCCACAAAAAAAATTGTCGAAGAGAATCAACTTCGACCAGAAAATATTGAGGGCACCGGACGAGGTGGTCGCATAACCAAACAAGATGCCTTAGCCGCAATAGAATCTTCTCCCACCCCTACAAAACAAGCGGAATCTTCCTCCATTCCTCCTCGCCCCGCTCCCTCTTTGGGGGCTTCTGCCTCTCAGAATAAGATTCTGCGCGAACCCATGACTCGGCTGAGGCAAACTATTGCCAAGAGACTTGTGGAGGCCCAACATACAGCTGCGATACTCACAACTTTCAATGAAATCGATATGAGTTCAGCCATGGCCCTGAGAAAAAAGTACAACGAGGCCTTTGAAAAGAAACATGGAGTTAAACTGGGTTTCATGGGCTTATTTGTTAAAGCCTCTATAGAGGCTTTAAAGGCTTTTCCTAAAGTTAATGCCAGCATTGAGGGCACTGACATCATCTACAAGAATTTCAACAATATTGGTATTGCTGTGGGCACTGAAAAAGGACTTATTGTGCCTATTATTAAAGACGCTCAAGCTCTTTCGATTGCTGAAGTCGAACTCACTATTAAGCACTACGCGAACAAAGCTAGAGAGGGGAAAATCAGCATTGAAGATCTCAGCGACGGCACCTTTACTATTAGCAATGGTGGAGTCTATGGATCGCTAATGTCGACACCCATATTAAACCCTCCTCAAAGCGGAATTTTGGGTCTCCACAAAATTGAAGAGCGCCCCGTTGCCTTAAATGGCCAGGTTGTCATTAGGCCCATGATGTACGTAGCACTTTCCTACGACCATAGAATTATTGATGGAAGCGAATCTGTTCAATTCTTAGTTAAAATAAAGGAGTGCATGGAAGACCCTGCACGCATGCTATTAGAAATTTAGGAGTCATTATGTCGGATACTGTATTTGATATTGTAGTTATAGGCAGTGGGCCAGGCGGGTATATTGGAGCTATAAGAGCTTCGCAACTGGGACTGAAGACCGCCGTAATAGAAAAGGACTCCACTTTTGGCGGAACTTGCTTAAATGTAGGCTGCATCCCATCCAAAGCCCTACTCGAATCCAGCGAACAGTACGAAGCAGCTCAGCACCATCTAAAGGCTCACGGGATAGAAGTTAAAGGCGTAGACCTCAACCTCCCTGTAATGTTAAAAAGAAAAGATAAAATTGTAGAGGATCTCACTGGGGGAATTAAATACCTATTTGAAAAAAACAAAGTCACCAGCTTTAGAGGACATGGAAAGTTAAAATCCTCTGAAGAAGTTGAGGTCTTAAGCGCAGACGGCAGTCGACAAGCAGTGAAAGCTCGCAACATCGTTCTGGCAACAGGCAGCGTCCCCAACTCCCTACCCGGAATTGACTTTGATGGAAAAAAAATCATTACCTCCACTGAAGCTTTGAATTTAGAATCTGTACCTAAAAAAATGGTCGTTGTTGGAGCTGGAGCTATAGGTTTAGAAATGGGATCTGTATGGTCGCGATTAGGCAGCCACGTCACAGTTATTGAGTATTCAAATCAAATCTGTGGTCCTTCAGACTCTAGCATGGCAAAAAGAATGCTTCAGATATTAAAAAAACAAGGGCTCAACTTTGTTCTCGAATCCAAAGTTGTTTCAGCCAAAGTTGAAGGCCCCTTAGTAAAAATCGTGTACGAAAAGCTAAAGGATGGAACCCAGGAAGAGATGCACGCAGATATCCTTTTAGTTGCAGCAGGAAGATCACCCTATAGTGAGAATCTCGGCCTAGAGGAGATCGGAATTGAAAAAAACCCTCGTGGCTTTGTTGTTGTGGATAAGCATTTCCGCACCAAGTATCCTAATATTTACGCTATTGGCGATCTCATACCCGGCCCCATGCTCGCTCATAAAGCTGAAGAAGAAGGTGTTGCCGTCGCCGAAATTATCTCTGGCCAATATGGTCATGTAAACTATGAAACTGTTCCCTCTGTCATCTACACATGGCCAGAGTTGGCTTCGGTGGGTGCGACTGAAGAGCAACTTAAACAGAATGGAATCGCTTATAAATCTGGCAGCTTTCCTTTTTCAGCCAATGGTAGGGCTAAGGCTCTGGGATCCACCGAGGGCCTGGTCAAAGTTTTAGCTGATAAAAATACTGATAGAATTCTTGGCGTCCACATCATTGGACCAAGAGCCTCCGATATCATTTGTGAGGCTGTTGTGGCTATGGAGTTTGGCGGAAGCTCTGAGGACCTTGCGCGCTCTTTTCACGCTCACCCCACACTAGCTGAGGTGATTCGTGAGGCCGCTCTCAATGTCGACAAGCGCGCCAGACAGATGTAACCCATCTCAATTAATTGAAATTCGCTTTAAATCGCCAACCTTTAAGGTTCCAGAGTTGAGACAGACAAGATTTTGCCCAAAGACAATACCCTCCTCGCTTTTTCTGTAATGAGACAGGGTTTTTAAAATTTTTGGCTGCACATTTCCTGAATGCGGATCGACATTGACAACTACGCACCGAGGACAGTCCTTAACTGTAGACAGTTTGACATCCCCAAGTTGAAAAACTCCCAAAACATCCTCCTCGTGAGGGACTAAGCCACTTAATACCAAGTTGGGCCGAAAACGACGTATCAAACTTTCTTGGCTAAACTCTTTATCCCCTAACAACTCCAGCAGATTATTTATTGAAGCCACAGAAACTGCAAGTAAAGGGTATCCATCGGCATAAACAAGAGAGGAAGAATGCGTTCTATTTTTTGAACTCGATCGCGAAAAAACTTCTTCTGCAGATAAAAGATAACATTTTTCACCTAACAAGTGAGAAAACCACTCCGAAGCCTCAACATTAGATTCATACCCCCAACAGCTAACTCCCCACATCTGAAATTCCATTTTTTTGGTGCTTTTATTCTTAGTAATTTTACCCTTAGTATTTTTATCAGTTGTTCTGCTAAGATGAAACTCCCCGCCTCTTTCGTGAAAAAGCCTAAGGACTCCGTCACTCAACTGCACTTGAATTTGCGACATCAAGGGATGTTCTCTCTGAGAGAGAAACTGCCCCCTGTCATTAATGACAACCCAATTTCTATCCATGTAAGGACCGCGAGGGCCAATAGACAACTCTTTGACAGAGATTCCCTGGCAGCTTTTGATTGGGTAGATAAAAAGAGATTCAACCTTGCACTCCATGATGGACCGATCTACAAAACATTAGGTTAGAGAGGGACCTATGCCCATTGACTGCCTCATCTTTTTTAGCAGATACTGAGCCTGCCCACGCGCCTTTTCTGCACCAATTGTTAACTGTTCATCAAGAAAAGTCTTGTCTCCCATTAACTTTTCAAACTCATCACGCATCGGAGCTATTTTCTCCTCAACAACTTCAAACAAAGTCTGTTTGACCTCTCCCCACCCGACACCAGACTGGTATCTTTTTTTCAGATCCTCGATCTGCTCCGCATTGGCAAACTCTTTATAGTAAGCAAACAAAAGCGATGTCTCTGGATCTTTAGGTGACTCGGGAGGACTCGAATCTGTAACAATTTTCATTACCAACTTTCTGAGCTTTTTGGGTTCTAAAAAGAGCGGAATATGGTTGCCATAGCTTTTACTCATTTTGCGACCATCCAAACCCAAAAGAGTGTTGTTTTTTTTCGTAACGAAGTTAGGAACCTTCAAAATTTCACCATAGGTGTGGTTAAATTTTTGAGCTATGTCGCGAGCAATCTCAACATGCTGAATCTGATCTTCACCCACAGGCACTTCATCAGCTGAAAAAAGCAAAATGTCTGCCGCCATAAGTATGGGATAACAATAAAGACCCATATTTACACCAAAATCTAAGTCCTTCTTTCCTGCCTGCTCATTGGCTTGAACTTTAGCCTTATAAGCATGAGCACGATTCATTAAACCTTTAGGCGCAAAGCAAGACAATATCCATGAAAGCTCAAAAGTCTCGGGGACATCAGACTGTCTATAAATTAGGGATTTTTTCGGATCAAGTCCGCAGGCCAACCAAGTCGCCGCCACAGCGTAGGTCATCTCCATCATAACTTGAGGGTCGTGAATCGTTGTTAAAGCATGATAGTCCGCAATGAAAAGAGCCGATTCTACGTCTTTAGCCTTTGACAATTCAATAGCGGGCCTTATGGCTCCGATGTAGTTCCCCCAATGGGGGTAGTCTGTTGGCTTAACCCCTGTTAAAATTGTTCTCATCTGTATCTCCGGTTTTTGGTCTCCAATTATTAATTCAGCACCTATTCTACCTTTGATATATTTTTTGGCACGAGGTAAGTCAATCTTCCCTTGTGTTTCATGACCCCAGCACTCTGTTTGGCTCTCGCCCCCTTGCCCCAATACAAATCAAGTCGTCCTGGCCCCCTTATCGCTCCACCCGTGTCATGATCAACAACTAGACGTCTCGACATCACCCATGTTGCGGGAGTCATATCTGTATCCGTGGCAAATATCGGCTTTTCAAAATCCAACAGAGCCAAAGCTCCTTTAGGAAAAATACCGTAGTCAGTGGCGATGGTTCTTCCCTCGACGACATCAGTTCCCATAAAGGTCTGAGACTCTCCCTTTAAAGGCCGAAAAAAAACATAACTTGGATTTTTATTCAAGAGATACTGTTGTTCTTCAAAGCTAAGCCCTTGAAGGTAGTTTTCAATTCTTTGCAAGCTCATTTCTTCTCTGGGTATTTCATTTAACAAGAACTTTCCTATGGCAACATACGGATGTCCATTTTGACTGTCATAACCCACTCTTAGCTCTTTTCCATTTTTTAACCTAACAATACCTGACCCTTGAATGTGCAAAAAAAATGCATCTACTGGGCTCACATAAACCAACTCCAGTTTTCGTCCATTTAACAGACTGAGGCTGTCGATCTCTTCTCGACTGTAATAAGGTACAACTTCTCTAACTTTATTTTCATTTTTACTTTCTACTAAACGTCCCCTTACAATTGGAGTTCGTGTTTTTTGCTCAAGAACACCTTCTGCAAAAACTTTCCACTTTGGAAAGGTCTCCGCATACTTGCTTATGTTTACACTCACCATGTCCTCAGGGGTTTTATAAAGAGGTTGACTAAAGTTGTCTGTCTTTTTCAAGTCTCCAGGGATGACGGGGTCAAAGTAGGCCGTCACCAAAACTTCACCCCATTTTTCACCACCATACACCTCATAAAAATTAAAGTTCTCTGTCAAATATGTAAAGAAATCAGATTTCCTTTCTACCTGGCTAAAATACTCCAAAGCTGAGCGCAAAGACTTCGCATAGTCTTTTTTAAGAATACTGTCTGGCCCAAACCTCATAACTCCATCTGGATCTGTCTCCAACTTATCTATTGACTGATTAAGTGCATAAACAAGACTTTTCATTGGCAAGTCATCGTCTAAAACAATTTCTTGTTTTATGAGCCTCATAGATTCTGAAGCCTCTTTAATTCCTGGCCTTGCACAGCCCAATGAGACACCAATGAGTCCGACTAAAATAAATAAAGACCTCATATTCAACCTAAACTCAAACAATGCCAATTTTAACGCTTCCATAGTAAACTCAAGTCAATGCCTTTTAAACTCAAACCCTTAGGTAAACCCAACTCTCTATGACTCAACCCTAGTTCCTGCATCACATCTCCAATTGCAGAATCTAGCAGCAAACCTGTACTTGCTGCTAGCTCAGCAATTTCAAATGTATTTCTCCAAAGAATAGGGTCCGAGTAACCCTGACGAATATTCCTCGAAAACTCAGGCTCAAACGAAGAGTATCCGAATTGAGCAAAATCAACTGCAGACATCAACGGAATCAGCCTATTATTTGTTAACAACGGACTTTGTTCACTGGAGTCTATAAATCCAGATTTAATAACTTGTTTTTTTATTTCTTCCTCTGAAATAGACCAAACGTAAAAAGGAAATAACATTCGTGGAATTTTTTCCTCATTTTTAGAGGAGCCATCCCACCACCACGCCTGCATTTCCTCTTCAGTAAAAATAGAGCTTAATGGTATGCCTGCCACGTGTGTTCTTTTTTTCACATCCTCTTCTTTAGGGAATAAAAAGCTGTTCAACCCCAAAATTCTTTCTACTTGATAAGGTGAAAGTCCACTGAAAATAAGTGGGATATTCAGTCGGTAGGCATAATTTCTAGCCACATCATGAAAAAAATCTCCGTCAAACTGATCGACCGTGCCCGACCCTCCCTTTTCATTTAGATTTCTAAAAGCAAAGGCAAACATCTTTCTCATTAAAAATCGACTCGGCCTTACGATTTGATGATCAACTTTAAGTCTTTGTATCACCTTCTTAATGTTAACTAATGCAACGGGACTCATGAAGGTATTGTCAACAGTTAGCGCTAGTATCCTCATTTTTGGATAGTCTTGCCTCAGCCTATGAATCATATAGGTACTATCCTTGCCCCCGCTAAAAAGGACGAGCGCATCATAAAGAGTCGAGTCAAGAGTAGAAGTTGATTTTTTCTCTAGAGCCTTGTGAATGGTTTGAAAAAACAGTATTTTATCTTCGTCAGAAGGAAAGTGCGCTTCGTCGAGTTTGTTTTCTATACAATCCTTACACACTCCATCAACTAATTCTTTTGCTTTTGATGAAATGGCACACTTTTGACATCTAGGGGTCAAAACTCCTTCAAACACCATTCTAGCGGTTGGCCATACTCTATCTCGAAAAAATTCTAAAACCTCAATCTCGCGAACAAACTTAGAGTCAGAGGTCTCCAACTCTGAAACGTATTTATTTTCAATGTAATAATCAAGAACCTTATCCAAGTACTCATCAACTGGAGGTAGTTTTAAATCATTCTGATCTAGGAGTTTTACGAACTCCGAATTTAGAAACCTTTGATCTGTATTTAGATACTCAAAGATTGGCTTTAATGATTTTAAACTCTTGGGGACCTTGTGTTGCCATGTTTTAGGCAAGAGTTCAGGAACATAATCTTGAAATTGTTTAAAGATTACATTTTTTTGAAGTGCACGTAGATTTAGTTTTGGCAAAACTATGAAGGGAGGATTCTTTTGCCCATGATTTTCAAAAATATCTCTCACTTTTCTAGTCAGCTCATCGAGTGGGATGGCCAACTCAGGACCAGAACAAAGATTAAAAACCTTTCCAGATGTCGCCATATCCAATGAGGATTCAACAATGGCTCTCGCAACAAAATCAACTGGTATAATATCTAAAGTTCTGCCACTTAAATTTGGTAGAATCCCAAACGTTCTTTTTCCTAACAACATCTCACAAATATGATAAAAAACTTGAAAGTTGCCAATCTGACCTGTTTTTGAATCTCCAACAATCATGCTGGGCCGATGAACTGTCAGCGGAAGCCTTCCCAGCATCTCGCCCTCCAAGTAGCGCTCAGCATGGTACTTTCCATACTCATAAAAGTTATGGAATACGGGGCTTTCTGAGTCAAAATCTTCGTCTCCAATAAATCGCTCTGGCAAATTAAGAATCCCCTTACCTGCAACTCCAACCGTTGAGACAATGTCCAATTTTTTTAACGCTCCCAGATCATGCGACTTTATCGAAAATTGACAGACATTCTTAATCGTCTCTAAAGAATTGTTCAGCGCCTCTTCTTTGGACTGACTAAGCTTAACCTCTCCAGCACAGTGAATAAAATAATCAATTTTTTTTAAAAGCTGTTTATACTCCTTTTCACTCAACCCCATCTGGGCCTGTGAAACGTCTCCATGATAAAATTTAATTAAACTAAGATCTTTTTTTTCAAAATTTCCAGCCAATCTATCTGATTTTTCTAAGAATTCTGACTCGTTTCCACCTCTAACTAGAAGATGAACTTCATAGTTTTTTTTCAAAAACAATCGGACAATTTCTCTTCCTAGTACCCCTGTTCCACCTGTTAAAAAAATTTTTGGCATGCCATGCTCCAAATGTATACAAGTTTGATGCTGTCATTATAAGTTAGCAGCAAGATGAGTACAAATAAAGAATATGAAGACTAAAGAATATGAAAATTACAGAAGCGTTTTAAAGGCCGAGTATATCTCTCGCAGCTCCAGAAATTCAAAGTATTCATTAAATGCGTTTTCTAGAGACCTGGGAATATCACCATCAAGAATCAGTGAAATCTTCTCCTGCAAACAAGGACTTTCGCCCAAGAGAGCTAGACTCATTGGAGAGCGACTTGGCTATAAACTTGAAAAGCTCGACTGGTTCTGCGATCTCGTCAGCAAAGAGCACGCAAGAAATCAAATTCAAAAACAAATAGCTGAAGAAAAACTGAGTCATTACAGAAATGGAGTTAAGACTTCTAAACTCCCTAAAAGCCTCCCCTTTTCGCTCAAATGGCATCACTTTGCTATTCGTCGGATGACTTTGCTCAAAGACTTTGAATCAGATCCACGCTGGATCGCCCAAAAGTTAGAGATCTCAGAACAAGAAGCTTCAGAGGCCGTAAATGAAATGCTAAAGGCGAAACTTCTGGTCCTTAGTGAGGACGGACACCTCCATCTTGGAAACAATTATGAATCTCCACATCGTGACTCTCACAAAAAAGAAAAGGCCAATATTTTTAGGCACATTAGTGAAAAAGCTTTACTAAAATATGGATCGTCTGATGAAAAGAAACAAAAGCATGGCTTGCACTTTCTAACTATCAGCAAAGACCAATACGAAGAGGTCAAAAGGCTAATAACAGATCTTGAAGATAAAATTGACAACCTCACACATCAAGCTAAAGAGCACCAGGACTTATGCGTGTTAATGGTGAACTTCTTTCCTTTGTCCTCACAGAATCTCACGGAATAGTTTCTTAGACTCACCGCTTTTAAATCTGATACCAAGTGGTAGCATAGAGGTCATATGATGTCCTCGTCGCCATTGCTTAACTTTCTGTGGGAAAGTCGGCCTCCAGACCGGCATATTCCACTATTCTATTGGAAATCTGATGATGAAAAGAATAATGGTAAGTGGAAAACTTTATCTTTTGAAGAGTATTGGGAAAAGATTTTTTGTCTCTCCCACAAATTAAATTATTTAGCATCGATGGACAAACCTGTTATCTTAGTCATCCTCAATAATTCGCTGGAGTTTGATTTAATTGAAAAGGCTTGTTTTCAAAATGGACTGGCCTTTGTCGCTATCGAACCCCATGCTCACCCTAGCCTAATAAGACAAGTTATTGAGGACACTCATCCTCATTTAATATTTTACGAATCTAACCTTCAAGCACACTCATTAGACTCAGAATTTAATTTTAACAAGTTCACACTTATAATTAAAAACAGTCCCACTTGGGAGAAGCTTTTTTCAGACGACTCTACCAACGATAACAACTCTCTTTCAGAAAACGACTTTTCTGAAAAAATTGCCTATTATGTTTTAACATCTGGAACAACTGGCAAAGCAAAACTTATCTCCTATACTCAAAAACAAATTTTAGGTGCATTAGTAGAACTCTTAAACCACGAAGGAGGGTGGCCACTCCATCAGAAATCATTGTGTTGGCTCCCAATGGCCAATCTCTTTCAAAGAATAACAAATCTCTGTCTGCAAGCTAAACAGGGAAAAATATATTTATGGGATTCGCCAAAAGATATTATAAAAGGTCTTAGTGAAGTTCGTCCTCATGTATTTATAGGAATTCCTAGATTTTATGAGAAACTCAAAGCACAAATCGAAGGGGGATCCTCTAAGCTTGATCTCCTCGGCCCTTTTATTAGAAATTTTTTTATAAAGTTATATTTAAAAAGGTTATTTTCAACAGAATCTTCCATATTAATATCTGGCTCAGCCCCGCTTTATAAATCCACTTTGCTTTTTTATAAGTCTCACAATCTGCCCATAATGGAAGCTTATGGAATGACTGAGTGCATCCTCCCTATTGCAATGAACACCCCTTCAAGTCTCAAACTCACCACAGTTGGGAAACCACTAATTAAAGATATTACACTAAATAGTGAGGGGAAAATTTTCATCAAAACTCCCTACATAGGCTCTTGGAATAGAGATTCAAATAAGACCCTTAACCACGAAGGCTATTTTGAGACTGAGGATTATGGCAAAATAGACGAAGAAGGCTTCCTAACTCTTATTGGTCGAAGCTCCAACATCATTAAGCTTTCAACCGGAAGAAAAATACAAAGAGAGTTTGTTGAAAATAAACTCCGTCCACCCGATTGGGTCAGCAGAATTTTAATTTTTGGCGACGGCTCCAACGCCTTATTTGCCTTTGTTGAACCCAATTCCAAATTGAGTTTTATAGATATTCACATTAACGAAATTAAACATATTATTCGTTCTGCAAACACCAATCTCAACTCATATGAAAAAATACGGGGAGTCATCATCAATGACTCCCCATTAAAAATTGAAAGGCACGAACTCACTCCTAACCTGAAAATCAAATATACGGAAATTGAAAAAAACTATAAAGAACTATTTAATAGAGTGAAATCTAATATTTCAAAATCTCAACCGTCGTGGATAGAATCCTATCAAGATGAAAACGGAAAAGCTGCACTCTTCTCTATCGACGAATAGAGAAACGTTTCTCTCCTTCCTATGCATTGTGATTTTCAACATTTCAATAATAACACCAGATCTTTGGTAACAATCTATCCACAATATCCTCTAAATCGTATTTCCTCATAGAAAAAGGTAACCAAGGAGCTAGAGTCAGAACACCTACATTTTCAAGATTATTTAAAAGATCCACTAGAGGTATTCCTTATTTCTGATTTACAAAAAAAATGGGAAGTGGCATCATTCAGAGGGTATTGATCTAGAAGATTAAATCTAAAGTCGTAGTTGTCAAAATTGAGGACCCTATATGAGCAAATTAAAGCATCCATGGAAAATATGTCCATCTGGCTCACATTTTGTTAAGGCCCACTACAAAAGCATCAACGGAAAAGATCATTACTGGAGTGCCCATTGCCGCAAAGGAAGTAGCAAAAAAGATATTCTCACATCTGATGAAATTCATGAAATTGCGGCCAGGTTTAAAAACGAAAAATTGAAAATGCCAAAACCATACAACTTCAAAGTCCCTGGTAAAATTGGAAATAGGTATGACTTACTTATAGCTGGATGGGTAAAATACTGGAGCGATATTTTTGGATATGATACGAATATCACAGTTGATTTTATAAAAATTCTTATAAAGACTGAGTCCACTTTTGGAAAGAAAGCCATGGCCAGCATAAAAAATTCAAATTCAAAAGCGATTGGTCTTATGCAAATAACAGACTATACACTAAAATTGATTAAAGAAGACCAAAAAGAGCTAAGAAACCATGTATTTAAAATTAAAAGAGATAATCTTTATGACCCCAATATCAATATTTGCATTGGAGTGCGATGGCTTTTTAGAAAAAGAGAAATTGCTAAATACTATCTCAAAAAGGAGCCATCTCCACTAGAGCTAGCAGAAGAGTATAAAGGAATCAGAAACGATAAAAGCGCTGCTGCTGAATTTCAACGTAAAAAATTTATAGAAGCAAGTAAGGACTATCAGATGTAGAAGTCAGGACTTGATCGTACAGTTGCCCTCTTAGTAAGCAATCTAAAAT
>CAZCYD010000011.1:0-63077 GCA_964502735.1 uncultured Pseudobdellovibrionaceae bacterium | reverse complement strand
CTATTGGGGGTAAATCGTTCACTAAAATTTGTCCAGTACTTTTGGGGAAGACCAGATCTAGATCAATGGGTCTACAGGTCGAAGGTTCAAGTTGGTTATGGGAATTAAGACGTATACTCAGAATGGAGAACAGCTTTACAAAATTAGTCTGGAGCTGAGAAGCAAGGCCGATCCATCTATTCGTATACAGAAAGAGCGCAAGGGATTCAAAAACGAAACGGAAGCAATTAAGGCCCTAAAGAATCTTAAAGATGAAGTCCAAAAAGAAATCTATCGCCGCGAGCAATCCGGTGGATTATGGGGACAGTTGGTTCTTGAGTGGGTCGAGGCTCTTGAAAAAGGGACCGGAACGAATCGGCCAGTTGGCCCATCAACAATAGAAAACTACTCTCAGATTCTGCGGGACTACACGAAGAAATGGTGGCGACGTCCCGCTGCAGAAATCACTCGCGCTGACGTTCGAGAGCTACTCGACGAACTTATTACTATCCACGGTAAATCACCAAGCGCCCGAGACAGAATGCGAAGTGCACTCAACGGCCTTTTTAATTGGGGCATAGAGACCAGAAAGATCAAAGGTCTGCAACAAAGTCCCGCATACGGCCTTAATTTCTCAAGAAAGAATGATGAGCGGTTGCCAGAAATCTTGTCTCTTGCCGAAATCAGAAAATTGCTTGAACTCGCAAACGAATTCAATCACCCGTGGTACCCGATTTGGCTCGTGGCCTTGCTCACCGGAGCCAGGAGCGGTGAACTCTATGCACTTGAACCGAGTGATATTGATTGGGAAAAGCGGCTGCTCCATATTCATAAAGCCTATAACAAAAAGTCAGGTGAGATCGGGCATACAAAAAGCGGAAACTGGAGAAGCATTCCGATCAATGATGAACTCGCAGAGATTTTGAGGGAACTCCAACTTTCATGCGCCGGACGGAAATACTTGCTCCCTCGGTTCACAGATTGGGACCGCGGATGTCAGGCAAAAGTGTTACGCGGATTTTGTATAGGCGTAGGATTGAAGCCGATCAAGTTTCATACACTTCGCGCTTGCTGGGCGACCCAACTCATTGGCGCGGGAGTTGCTCCGGCCGTGGTTATGTCAATCGGCGGATGGAAGGACCTGGAAACGATGCAGATTTATATTCGCCGTGCTGGACTCGACGTTAGAGGGGCAACCGATGCCCTCCCCAAGATCAAACCCGAGGAGGCTATGGGTACGGTTATTTCTCTACTTAAAAATCACTGACGGATACACTGAATTGTCTTTGAGCCGATCAAATTAAGATCCCCGCAGTTTCTGATTTTTTGAGAACTTGCACCTGACCGAATACATGAAAGCGTGTTAGAGCCAATCATATTCAAATCACCACAAGCATCTACAACATCCACAGCGGCATTACTATAAATACAGTCCAGAGTATTTGACGCAATCATATTTAATCTGCCACATGCCGCTATTTTGTCGGTGGTAGCACCACTACTAATACAGTTATTTGTACTACTTGAGATCATATTCAGTCTTTCGCAAGCTCTGATGATTTCAGGCTGAGCATCTTTATTCAAACAATCAAGAGTGCTAGAGGCGATCATATTGAGTTCACCGCAGGCTCTAAGCTGAGCAACATCAGCCTTTGTATTCAGACATTGAAGTGTACTGGACGTGATCATGTTTAAACCAACACAGCCATCGATTTTTTCGATACTAGACGAAGAGTCGAGACACTGACCAATTTTTTCAAGATCGTCAGTAACCTCAAGACAAGAAGAGATTCTGTTTTCGGGATAACGAGCAACAATCTCCGCCGCTCTTTCGATTTTCTTAAATAGATTTGTAAACGGCATAGAAGAGACGCTTACACCATTGACTTGAATTTCTAGAGCCATTTTGTATATCTCAAGCATTTCATGACTGTCCAAACCCTCTGGATTTACGGCTCTGCCGCCTCTCTTAACTTCAAATTTGAATCCATCAGTGCCGATTGACATACTAAAGCCAGATGAACTGTAGAGTCCCCCTATTCCGCCACCTGACAAAATTGACTTTATAAGGTCAGCTTTCTTTTTTGCATCGCTCAAAATAACAGATGATTTTTCACTTGAAAAACCAAGTTCACTCAGTCGAGAAGAGACGTTGCTTTCAATAGATGCCTCCTCAGAGAATGCCAGCAAGTGCGAGACCGCAGACGTGCATGTTGAAGAGTTTACCAAACCAAATGTTTCAGCAAGTGGACCAACGTTCTCAACTTTTTCTTGAACTACTGATTTACCCTCTGAACTACAAAAGCAGTCCAACTGTTCAAGACTTGCTCTCTGGTCAACAGAAGTACAAACTTGAGCAAAGCTAACTGAGCCTGCAAGAAGGGCCATTGTGAATAAGCTAATTCTTATAAATTTACATTTTACGGTCATATTGGTCTCCAAATCTTAGACACAGTGGCACAAAATGCGTCACTTTTAGTGTCAGAATCGTTTTATTTGCTTCTCAGCGGTATCGATTTATAGATATATCAAAAGCTGAACCAGATTTTCAGCCCAACCTGACTTTACCCTGACTGGCTACTTAACCTCTTGAAATCACACAACTGCCGACCAATCCGCCATTCCTTGTTTTGGTTCTACGGTATCTTAGTCTATAAAATTTAAACTGACCGACTCGTAACCGAGTGATTTTCCGCCGGTCGCTCCTTGACTACAAAATCGACCACCGAGCCCTACAGATCGTAGTGTTTTCGATTACATTTATCTATCTCTCAAACTGAGTTAGATTAAACGTAAACGAGATGTTCGTTCGATATGACGTATTGATATTTCTCCACTTAACCTCTGCATACCCTTTTTTGCGAAGGCTGTGAACTACCTGCGGATAGAGCTGCGGAATTGGAGGTTCAAAAACAATCTGTACAATGTGTTCAGGAATTGTTCCGGAGTGCAAGTGCCTGCTCTCTGAATAGACGTTGATCCTTGTCTGCGGAGCGCGTTCCAGCACATAGTCTCGGATATCCTTCAGAACCGAAGTTTCTATATCCGTCTTCCAGTTTTTCAGTTTTGGTTCGAGCTCACTTAACTCTTTGCGCGTGATTATAGTGCCTGCTGGTAGGTGGTTCCTTAAAAAACACTCGACACCTCTCGAGTGGCCTATTCCCACTTGTACCCAAATTGGTTTTTTGGCTCGACTTGCATGGCAATAGTTTTCGAGGATTGCTTTGCTGAACACAATATCTCTACCCGAACCCAGTACTGAGGCCATGTCGTCAGCATTGAGATAGCCGTACCTTCCGCTAGTTCGAATCTTCTCATGGCCTAACCTCAAAAGTGCCTGCGCAGCTTCGCCCAAGCCACGATAGTCAGTGCTGTTGCTAAAATCGTGAAAAGATTTATACTCCAGAATTCGCTCACGTCGCTGAGCCGGAGGCATAAGGCTTAGTTGTTTTACTGCCGGATAGATTGTGTCTTGCTTTAAAGAATCGGGATACCAGCTTAGATCGCCCCAAACTTCATCCATGTCAAAGACAGCGTTTGCTAGAGCCCGCTTTGACATTGTCAGGACAAAATTATGCTCCGGATCATCTAAGTTAGGAGGATTCGAAGCGAAATGTCGAAGTACCGGTTCGGTAACCAGAAGGCCGGAGACAGAAAGTATCAATCGATCCTCTAAGCCATTTACATACGAAGCTTGTTTGGGCCGATACTCAATTCCCTCAAGAAAGACAAAGAGATCCTTATTATGGCCCAAATCCCGAGCTTGGTCTTTGGTTGCCTCTGCCATTTCGTGCTGATGTTGCTCACCAACTATAAGCACTTCAGAAGAATTGTCACACGAGATTTTTTTGAGTATTTTCGATGGGTAGTGCCGGCTCTCGCAAACTTCAGGCTCTGCCCATGTAGTCGACGAAAGCGCAAACATGAGCATGAGTGGTAAAGCTATTCTCAACATTTTATTAACTCCAGTTCTTCGATAGTCTGATGAAGCAAGACTAATGCCAGTTACCGTGTTCCTAGCTGGGTACCTCCCTAACTAAAATATTTGAACGGGTTAAAAACTCATTATTTGGTTCGTAAAAATTAAAACCTATATTGGGCTCTTGAATTCAGAAGATAACCTTACTAGGGAAGAGTTAGAAGAGTTACGCAAAGCCATTGATGAAAAAATTGAGAAGGCTAGAAAGTGACGCCCGTTTTTAATAACCAAAAATACTACAAATGTAGTAATAAGAGGAAGGGTGAGGTGAAAGTAAAAGTAAAAATACAAACTCTAGTTTTAGCTTTGGCGATATGTTGTGGGACTCTCGCTCAAGCAAAAACAATAAGGGCCACTGAAATGAGTTCAGACTTATGGTCTAAACTCACTGCCGGAATAAACTCAGAGCTTGTTGTTGAGTTTCGTCAAGGAGATGAACTTCCTGTCACATTTTCTTCAGAGGGTGATTTTTTAAAAACCTCTCAAACCGGTACAAGCTAGCTTTGGAGTTTTCAAAATTTATTCTTAATTCTCGATAACGATAGGCTTTCTATCATGGATGATAGTCCCAAGTAGTGAACAGTGAATATCATAAGCATCATAGCCAGTGACCATTACTTTTCTTGTAGCTGATTCTTCCACTTCATACTGGAAATAAGCTCTGTAATGAACTTTGCGAACATAGTCACCTGGCTCAGTCTCCCTTACATCAAAAGTACGGATAACTAAGTTTTGGTTTTCTGGTCTTTCCAATCGGTTCTGAGCAGTGGCAGTGATTATAGCTGGACAAGTTCCAACAGAGTGTTCATTTGCTGGCAATTCTTCTAATTCAGAAAATGCTGAAGCAGATACAAACATTGCGGCAATAACGATCATTTTCTTCATTTTTAATCTCCTTATAGGGTGTTCAAGTACATTTTTTTGTCACCACTGATATTTTTGGGCATACGTCTGAAGTGCCAAATGACATATTTTAGCTCTTAATGGTATCCATAAATTAGGTAAAGCAAAAGGTATGCCTAAATTACGGTGAGTGTACGATCCACGACGTCCATGACTTCCAAAAGGTGAATAGATCTTCTCCAAAACGGCCTCAGTAAACCTTTACAAATTCCTGCCTATCTATCCCACGAAGAAATCAATCTTATACTGTACCCACTTCAGATTGTAGTCGCCACCTGATGACTGATCTTATCTGCAGAATCTTGGAAAGGGAGCAAGACAATGTCTGCTCCTTTTTCTCTTAGGGTGTCGACTTCTTCACAATGGTATGTTGATACGGCCACCTTTCCGCGGAAGGAGCCAGATTTTAAACCATTTAATAGCACTAACCTTGGATCTTCATGAGTCAGTCCCAGATCGTGTTGTGGGAGCGCAACAATAACCCACTTGGCCATATGAACTGGTAACTCATTTAATATGGTTACATCACAAGCATCAGCATAAATGGCATTGTAACCGAGTTTTTTCCAAGCTTTGACCTCGCTGGGGTTAAAATCCAGGACCAGAAATGAGACATCTTTTTCTTTTAGTTGTTTTGCGATCGCAGATCCATAGCGACCAAGGCCAAATAAGATAACGTCAAATATTTGTTTAAGTTGAGTTTGATTTTGTTCGGCTTCAGCCCATGGAGTTTTCCGCTGAAACCATCCGAGAAGAGGTTCTGTCAATCGGTAAATCACATGGGAATACGTAATCATATAAACGGAAGCTGCAATGGTCACAAGGCCCACAAGAGTGACAAGGCTCAGTGCTTCTCGATTTACGTGACCTAAAGAGACACCCATGGCCATAAAGATTAGGGAAAACTCGCTAATCTGAGCAACGGTTAATCCGGCAAGCAAACCAGTTCTTTTTTTATAACCTAGATAGCCAAGGATTATAAGTACAATTAAGGGGTTCCCAATTAATACAAATAGCGAAAAGATAAGCGCTGGGCCCACCTGGCTACTCAGCGAGCTAAGATCGAGGTGAGATCCTAATGCGACAAAAAAGAAGAGAAGTAAAAATTCTCGTAGAGATGATAAACGCGAGACTATGGCCTCTCGATATGGGGTGGAAGCTAGAGAAACACCTGCAAGCAAGCCCCCAAGCTCTTTACTTAGCCCAAAGGCTCCTCCTATGGCAGCAAAAACCACGGCCCATGCAATGGCAAAAGTAATAAGTAGTTCTGGAAACTTTGATACCCAAAATAAAATTGGATTGGCCATGTATTTGGCAAATAAAATGACAAAACCAACCATAAGTAGAACATATGAGAAGAGCAAGACAACTTGCAACCAACCATTCTCCACCCCTGATGATAGTGACTCAAGGCCTAGGGCAGAAAGTATCATCATGGCAAAAACTACAGCTAAGTCTTGTACAATTAAAAAGCCAATAGCTATACGACCATGAAGAGAGTCTGCTTCCTTTTTGTCGGACAAAAGCTTAACTATGATGATGGTGCTTGAAAAAGTCAGAGCAACAGCTACATAGGCTGAAGTGATCCAGTCTAAGCTGAGAGCTAGGCCAATTAGAAAACCAATAACGGATGTAAAGAGAACTTGTCCCAGCCCGGTTGCGACAGAAACCTTTCCTAAAGTTTTAATAAGTTTGAGGTCTAATTTGAGACCCACTAAAAATAAGAGGACAGCTACACCCAGTTCAGCTAACAGATCGACATTTTGAGAGCTTTTAACGATGTGTAAACCCGAAGGCCCAGTGAGCACTCCTACAGCAATAAAACTGACTACTATCGGCTGTTTTAGGGTGGCACCAATTGTTCCAACAAATGCAGCTAAGGCTAATATAGCCGATATTTCCAAAAAGGGTGAGTCTTGTATTAAAGTAATCAAATTAGACATTAACAAGAGTGTAGGCTACAAACTACTATCTGGAAAAGTTATTTTGTTTGATTAAATAAGAAAAAATTGAAGTCTGCTGTAGACATCGGTGTTATACAATCTATAATTTCTTTATGTTTGCCCGTTCCGTTCATTTTTTGCAGATTTTTCCTATTTTGATGTTGCTTTTGGTAACGAGTAGAAGCATTCCACTGTGGGACGTTTTGAATTTTAACTATTCAGCTTTGGCAATGTCAACATTTTCAACTCTTGGGTTCTTGACCTCACTTGGCAAGTCTTCTCGTCTTAAGGAACTCATCTTATTCGTTTCAATAGTATTATGTATTTTAATTTTGCTCAACTTTCGATTTTTTACTCCCACTATAGGCATAGCGGCCATTCTTTTAGCGGGATTGGCTGTGGCTAAGTTGTTTTCTTCCCGTGTATTTCCGCATCAAAAGGGTCATGAACAACAGCCGCTTGTTTTTAAGTATCAGATTGTGATTGCTTATTTATTGTTATCTATTTCATTTTTTGTTTTGGCCCCTCATAAAGTGCGGGAGACGGGGTTGTTGTATTACTCACTATTATTAGCTGGAGTTTCTGTACTTTATCTGAGTTTAGTTTTTACGGGCTTTGGACAACGGTTGAAAGCCATTATGGTTACCTTAATAGTAATAGCTTTTGGGCTTATGTTGGCTGAATTTTATTTTCCGTTGGAAGTGCTAAAAACGGCCACATTTTTACTGGCAACGGGCTTCATCGGTTATCTTTTTATTAACCGAGATAGTGTTCAAGCAATTGAAGCCAGTTATGCTAGTTTTTTTGCCAAGCCAGAATTCGTGATTGTTGGATATTTTGCCATTGCCGCGGTTATAGGTTCTTTTGTTTTGCAGACGCCAATAGCCCAGGCAAATCCAATAGAAATGGGTCACATCTTTATAGACAGCTTATTTACGGCAATGAGTGCTATATGTGTAACGGGACTGATAGTTTTAGATACATCTGTTGATTTTAGTTTTTTTGGACAAGCCACGATATTGGTTCTCATTCAACTTGGAGGCTTGGGAATCACTTCATTAAGCGCTTGGATTCTTCTTGTGGTCACTTCAGGGCGTTTAAATATAGCTCACGAAGAGGCACTTCAAAGCCTTTCTGGCAACCGGTCAAATATTAATATAAAAGCTCTTCTAAAGAAAAATTTTATGTATTTCTTAGTCTTAGAGCTATTTGGTACTCTTTTACTTTTTCCTAGTTTTTTTATATCTGGAGACAGTTGGCACATGGCTGTCTGGAGGGCGCTGTTCACCAGTGTTTCAGCCTTTTGTAATGCGGGGTTCGCTCTCCAGTCAAATAGTTTAATTCCCTATCAAACCCAGCCCTTTGTTATGGGTGTGGTAAGCGTACTTGCTATTGCGGGTGCCTTTGCTCCTTTATTTGTTCTGGGCCTTCCTGAAAAAATTAAAAGGATGCGTCTAACTCTCCAGGATAAAGTTATTATCAATACAACAGTGAGCCTGTTAGTGCTTGGCTTTTTATTTTTCATAATTGTTGAGTGGGACTACTCTCTTAAAGGACTTCAAGTATCTGATAAGATCAGCAATGCATGGCTCCAGAGTGCTGCGGCGAGAACGGCGGGTTTCAACTCAATTGAGGTGATAGACATGCGAAGTGTGACACAGTTGTTTCTCATGCTGTTCATGTTTATTGGGGGGAATCCGGGTAGTGTTGCAGGTGGAGTAAAAACGGTAACGGTGGCTGTGCTGGCCATTGCGGCATATAATGCTCTTAAGGAAAGGGATGAGGCTACAGCCTTTTTCCGGAAAATACCCTATAAAACAGTTTTTCGTGCACTCTTAGTCGTAGTTTTGGCCATGGGGGTTCACTTCACGGCCTTCTTTTTTCTGAGTGTAACTCAAAACATTGACCCTATTCATCTTTTGTTTGAAACTTTTTCGGCTCTAGGCACAGTAGGACTCAGCTTAGGAGCCACGGCTCATCTAGATGAAGTAGGTAAGGTGATAGTTATTTTTTGCATGTTAGCGGGAAGGGTTGGACCTCTTACCTTTATTTTTCTTCTAATGAGGCGACAAAAAACGCGAGACTGGAAAGTCCCACAAGAGGATGTTTCTATAATGTAGAGTGGAGGAAATATGGCAAGGCAAATTATTGTAATCGGATTGGGACAGTTTGGATTGGGTTTGGTGAGGGCTTTAAGCCAAACTGACGCTGAAATTATTGCTGTGGATATGGACGAAAAAAGAGTAAATCTTGCCTCTTCTTGGGTTTCCAAGTCTATATGTTTTGATGCTACTAATGAGGAATCCATTTCGCAGTTAAGGCCTGAAATCAGAGATGTTTGCATTTGTGCAACTGGAGACCAAAGCAAAGAGGTGGGTATAATTTGTACGGCTCTGCTTAAGCAGCTAGGGGCAAAAAGAATCATAGCTCGTGCGAACGATGAGTTACATGCTCGGATATTAAAGCTTGTTGGAGCCCACGAGGTTGTTAATCCAGAGTGGGACTTTGGCGCTCGCTATGCCCCTCGAGTTTTGAGTGAAAATGTTCTTGGCGAAATGGTCCTGGACTCAAATTTAGTAATTTCAGAAATCGTGGCTCCGCGGTTTGTTTGTGGCAAGACGTTATCAGATTTGGATTTAAGAAAAAACTACGGGATTACGGTCATTGCTCTGAAGAGTTCTGATACAGGTTTAGTAAAACAAGCAGGGCCAGCGGATATTATAGGGAAGGGTGATATATTAATTTCGGCATCAAGTCGAGAGGCCGTAAACAAGTTAGTTGAAAAGGAGAGTGGGCAGTGAGTGCAAGAGCCTATTTTCAAAGTCTTTCCTCAACGGTTATAATCATTAGTATTATTATCGGTCTGAGCGCAATTTTTTTGCTTGAGAGAATTGTTCCAGCAATTGACGATATTTTGCAAGAGAATGTCTATTCAGTTTCGGCTGCCGTGGGTATGTTATCTGTAATATCATCTAGTCGCTCAGGGGGTGAAGATGATCAATCTCGCGAAAAATTTTGGGAATTCTTTGATAAAGCTAAGGCCAATATAACCTTACAAGAAGAGGATTTAACGATATCTGAAATATCCACTTTAGCAAAGCGCTACTGGAATGGAGAAGCTTCCGTTGAGGACAGAGAAAATCTCACGGAGCAAATTAACAAGCTGGCCGAGATTAACCTGAAGGCAATGGAAGCAAAAGATCAGGCCGCTCAGCTTATGGGTTTAACGGGAGCTTGGAGCTTAGGGTTCTTACTATTAATTTCTGTTGGAATTCAGTTTCTATTGCGAGTTAAAATCTTAAGCGTCTTGATTACCCCTATAGAGCAGATACTGTCGGTCTTGAGTGATTTTCATTCGGGCAACAGGATGAGACGGTTTGTTGAGAGCAAAGGGGTCGTCGAAGACGTTGGGAAGATAGGAACTTTAGTCAATAGTAACCTTGATCAAATCACGATTGAAAAAGACGTTCCCACCTCAACTTCATACTAACCCAAATCCGCGAATTTGGGCTAACGCATTCGCAAGGCCCTTACAATTTTGTTAGTGCAAAATTTGCGAGGATATCACGTTGAAAGATTCATCAATCTCTTGGCGAGTGGCCTTTCTAGCTTCCAAAACTTCAATTTCAAACACGAGGTCTTGTCCGGCAAGGGGATGGTTCCCATCGAGTCTTGCCATATTGTCGTGAAACTGTATCACCTTGTAGTCGCGTTGAACCCCAGTTTTGCTAACTATTGAGATGTTGGAACCGGTTTGCAACTGTTTTGGCAATTTATTTTTTGGAAACAATATGATTTTTTGTGGATCATAAAGCCCATAGGCTTCTTCTGCCGACAGGTGAATAGATCTTTTTTCACCTTTTTTTAAATTTTGCAGCCCTTTAGCTAAGCCATTCAGCATGGCATTTGGGTCACTCGTCGAAGTTAAAACTTCACGGTTGAAGGTGGAGCTTATAAACTGTCCGGCTTTGTTTTTTAGTAAACAATTGAAGGAAATAACCTGAGTGTTCATAGGAGTCCTTTTGTCTGAAAATAAAAGCCGACCTAGCAAGATCGGCTTTTAATACTATATATAGAGTATTATTAAGTAGAAAGATTTTTTAGTAAGAGCGACGCGAATTAAATCCGCCTCTAGAGCCGCCATCTCGTGGAGCTTGTGGTTTGGCTTCACTGACGTTGATTGCTCGACCGTCAAGATCTGTACCGTTAAAGCGTCGGATAGAGTTGGTCGCCTCTGTATCCGTAGACATTTCAATAAAAGCGAATCCTTTGCTCCGACCAGAATCCCTGTCAGTAATAACTTTAACTGATTCAACAGAGCCACATTCGGAAAAGGCTTCTGCTAAAGACTCATTTGTTGCGGAATAGGGCAAATTACCCACGTATAATTTTTTACTCATAAGACCTCCTAAGGCTTGAGCGCTATTTTGGAGGAATGATGAACACAATGAACATAAAACTCGAAACTAGCAATAACTTTTGAGAACCATAACACACAAATCTGAATCTCCCTAAGGGTATTTTCTATGACTCATGTATTTGTATCTATGTTTTTGTATTAAGTTTAGACAGACGTATATATCCCTCTGGAATGTATAAGGTTTATACAAAGAGGTGCCACAAAAGGGCCATCATTTAGATCTCAAATGAGCATAATTTTGCATATCTGTACTGTTGTTAGAGTCGACTGTTGAGTTGAGTTTTTAGAAATTCTAAATTTGAGACAAACGGAGTTTTAAAAGTGTTTTGCAGTCACTTAATTGTTCAGCCTGTCTCAAAACTAACCGAAATACTAGATGAGGGATTATTAGTGAATTTAATGCATATACAAAGTAGGACGGCTTAATGAACGATAAGAGACCAAATAAAAGCCAATCTTATCGTTTTACTTCTACATTTTTTGTTGCCAGTATTCTTGTGCTCGTTGTAGTTGCACTGGGGCAGCAATGTGCAAAAATTGACCTGAGTGAGTACGAAGAGGTCAACTTTCTTTCCGTTTCGGCAAATCCTTTTCGATTAGATCCTCCAGTAGATTACCCTCAACATCGCAGAATTGTTTTTTTGATCGACATGTCTCACTCCACGGTTTCAGGCCCCTGTCCTCAAGATATTGAGGAGGATATCGTGGATTGGTCTAACCCCTACACGATATATGATCCTAACAAGGGAATGGGTTCTCCGCACGATCACCGTGGAGATGGGATTGATTGTAAAGTAGATCCAGAACTTCCTTTGAGTCGTGGAGCTATTTCAATAAGTCCTCCAAATCTTCAAAGCCAACCTCCGCAGTTTTACCTTACTCATTTGGGTAGTGACTATGAAAAGAGAAGATTAAAAATTCTGCAAAAATGGATATACGATGCAATAGAAAAAAACCCTCCGTCGGTATTAGATAACACAAGAGTCATGTTAATTCCAATATCGGGGGGAAAGTCACAAGAGTATTTAACAGCTAAATGGCGTCAGATAACAAGGCAGTCAGATCTAATTACTTTTTTTGAGCTTACTGACCCTCGGTTGATTTCTATATTAAACTGGTTAAACGAAGAACACGATTTTAATTTAGACTTGGCTAAGTCGAACGACGTTTGGAGATATGAAAAGCGAACTTTAGGGACCTCTTCACCAGGAGGGTATTTACAAAAGTTGTATGAAACTCTGCAGTTTGATATGCGCAAACAAAACCAAGAAGGACTTTTAGCTTTTACGGATTATCAAGTGATCCATTTAACCGATGGTCAGCTAACTCCCGTCAAAGAAAATATTCAGAGGGCTCTCAGGTTTTATCAGCCGTGCGCCAGTTGTGCGAACTCTCCAGAAACTTGTCAAAAGATTTCATCCACTTGCGGAAATCTAAAACAACGAATGAATTTGGCTTGGGGTCACGAGTCGGATAATGACCTAGATAAGATGGATTTTTACTTTGGTTTGATGCAGGCCTTGCCCTTCTATTTTGGCACAGGTTCTTTGAGACTTGATTTTGTACATTTTAATGAGTATCGGTACAAAGACACCTTTCCTGATAAAAAACCTTATTATGAAGATTTGCGGCCTTTATTTGAAAAGCGGAGGGCTCGACTTTCCCACTGGCCGGCTAATCACGATGAGCCTCCTTTTAAATTGGTGGGGGATGCCACTCAATCAACATCTTATAAAGTTACGGACTTTTTTGTCTTAAATTTGAATTACCGTCTAAACGCAGAAGGTAAGATGGTATTGGACAGCGATGGCGATGGGGTTCCGGACAGCATTGAGATTCAAATGGGCACAGATCCTCGAAATCCTAGAACAAATGGTTTTGTTCTAGATAGCTTTCTTATTCATCCTGCTTTTAGAGAAAGAGCTGAGGCTATGGCTAAATCGAGTTCCTGTGATCCTTCCCTTGACTCAGATGGAGATTCTTTAAACGAGTGTGAGGAATTGTTGTTAGGCACAGACCCCTTTGATTTTGATAGCGACGGCGATGGTATTCCTGACAGTTGGGAATGGCTATACGGCCTCAATCCCCTTGTACCAGATGACACAGTTGATTCAAATGGTGACGGTATTTCAAACAAAGTTGCATTTAGCGTGGGACTGCCACCTCAACCTATTATTTCCAGAGTGCCCGAATCAGCAAAGTCGCGATACGAAGTTAACTTTAAAGGCAAAGAAAGTCTTTACCATCCTTTATTTGGAGATCTTTTGTTAGAGCTGCACGAAGTTATAATTCGAGGAATGCCGGTGCACGAAGGACTGGCTGCTCATGAGCCTTCGACTTTGTATAACACTCGAATAGCGGTATCTGAGAATGCAAAAAAGAATGGGTTTATACCCTACGAAGAGCAACTGCTTTCGGTCATTCCTGGAGCTGGAGTGAACACAATTACAGCTTTAGCGCGATTAGTTGATGTTACAAATCCCAGTCGAGTTTATTGGAGAATCTATAAGACTACAATTCCTATAACCAATAACTATAAGCAACCTCAATTAGACCTGTCTCTTTTAAAAATGATACGCGCGAGGGACAAAAATGAGTAAAACATTTATTCCATTTTTATTTGTATCAACTCTAGGTTTAATATTTTTGATGCAAAACTGCTCAGAAGTACATCTTCAATCTGCTGAACCCGCAATCATTTTAAGGAGTTCGCCTGTAAATCTTCAGTCTTCAATATGTTCGGAGGCAAGACTGCAGCCTGGGCTACAGAGCAAATACGTTTTTCTTTTAGATTTGTCAGCTTCAAATTTTGGTGACTGGTACAGTGAAAACGTTAGTGGGCAAAACTTTTACTATTGGGGTCCAGATTTAGCGACGGATGCCAATGGGGCCAGGTTTGATGCTGTACAACACTTCTTGGACAATTGCTCTGGACCGCAGGGGAATCAATTTGCAGTTATAGGTTTTAGTGCTACTGCCGGTATAATTTCTGGCAACGGACTGTCTTGCGACAATATTGCTTTTACGGGAGCCAATGAAGTCAAAAATCATTTGCAGGCTTTTAAAAACCGTCAAGCTCAGGACGAGTCCTGGTACAAAAGATGGTTAAAGCCAAGGTATTTAACCGAAAATGCACCAGACTCTCTTATTCATGGGGTTACAAGTTACACATCTGCAAGCAAATGTTTAGAGAAGTTAATTCTGGATGATTTGATGAAGGGAGGGAATCTCACCGATAAGTATAATGTTTTTTTTATTAGTGATGGTATTCCAGAAGACAAAAGAAATACGGGTTGTAATAAATCTTCAATGACGAAACAACAGAAGGAGCAGTGCTATTTAGATTCTAATTTGGAAGCTATTACGATGACTCGTACGGCCGCGATCTCAAAAGCCAAAGCTCTGACAATTCAAGGAATATTTTATGGTGGTGACGAGATTACTCCAGTTGTATTGAATGCCATTTCTGTTGAGGGCGGAACAGCTGGGGTAAAGTTATTAGATAGTTTTGAAAATAATCAATCAGCTTTGTGTGATTTAGTTATTACTCAGTTAGCTCAAGAGTTTAAACCGGATCTGTACTCTATAATTAGCTTAAACACTCACAGAAAAAAAGGGCGTTTGGTTTCAGATAGCGATGCAGATGGTTTGTCTGATGAGGAAGAAATTGAACTTGGATATGACCCCGTAAATCCAAGATCGCAAGTGGAAGGTATTCTTGATGGAATCTGCGCAAGACTAGGTGGAGTTAAGGAGTGTCAAAAGCGGAGAGAGTCTATCCAGTGTGACCCAAGCCGATTAGATCCTTTGGGGCTTTCTGATTGTGACAGAAAAATATTGAAGTTAGATTTGTTGCCAGGGCAATTCGAGACAGGAGTTGACAGTGACAGAGACGGGATGCCAGATTTTATAGAAATTGTAAAGGGAACCGATCCAGGAATGCCCGACATGTTGTTGGATCCCGATGGAGATGGGCTTTTGAACCGTGAAGAAATTATGCGCGGGAGTGATCATCAGAGCCCTGATACAAATTTAGACTCGTCTTTATTAAATAAAGTTACAACAAATTTTCATTTAAAGAGCCCTGTTCCTAAATGTGAGTACGGAGAATGGAGACTTAATATTGAGCATTTGCAAACATTCGACACGCTTGCTGTGTCGGCATGGCCAGAAAGTCACAGTCATCTTAATCATGCTGCCAATGAGCAGTCTTTTGTAATTATCTATCGATTAACACCTATGAACAGTTCGCAATCTGAAGTTGAGTATTATTACAAGTTTTTTAAAATAAAACCAACGCAAGAGGGAATCAATATTTCTTACAGATCTCCAGTGCAAAGTGTATTGCCAGACGATTTTTTATATTTAGGTAAGGTAAGACAATGATGTCTAGAAGAAGAATGATGCCTAGAAGAAGTAAGATTTTTTCTGTTTTATTCTATGTGGGACTACCAGCTATCGTTGCCGCCCTTGTTTTTCAGAACTGTTCTGAGGTAAATTTGCGCATGGATACCATTGAAGCTCCTGCGATTGCTCAAGGTAAGACTCATTTGTGTTTGCCGGCAGGATTTACGCTTGAGAACTTTTTTGCGATTAATCTCAACATTTTGCACGGCCCCGAGGGTCTGGAGTTAGACTCTGATGCAGATGGAGTTAGCGATAGATTTGAAAAAGAAGTGGGACTTAATCATCTAAAGCGAAGATCAAAGGGCAGACTTCTAGATAAAATCTGTTTAGATCTTACGGCGGACGGGGACTGCACCAGTCAGAGTCAGAACTGTTCTTTAGAAAGAACTCCGCTGGGTTTGACGGAGTGTGATATGGAGGCTTTAGGTTTAAATTCTTTATTTGCCCATCCTGTTCAGGGTTTAGATTCAGATAAAGATGGCATTCCTGACCTGGTAGAAATTTTGAGAGGCACACAAGCCAACGTTGCTGACGCACATGAGGATCCTGACAGAGATTTAATTACGAATGTTAATGAGATTCTGCGAGGTAGCAATCCAATTAAGTACGATCCTGATTGGGTTCCAAACATCTTCACATCCATGAATACAGTCAAGAGGGATGACTTAATGGAAAAATATGATTGCCAGACTGAACTGTGGCAAATCAATATAGATTCTTTTCCATTTACAACTCAAATTAGCGAGTTTGTTGACGAGATAGATGATGAAGAAAATGTTTTATCGTTTTCCCGCCCCACAGGAAGCAATATTGCTTTACTGGTTTTTAGATTGCGTTCGAGCCTTGGGAATAATTCGTTGTCTCAAATTTATTATAGACCTATCATTGTACATCGAATGCAAATGTCTTTAGACAGTTTATTTGAAGATTTTATTTTAGCAGGTGAGATTTTACCATGAAGTTTACAGTTTTTATTTTTATATTATTAAATTTAACAATTGCTGTTTGTGAGGAAGATTCTCCTCGCCAGTTTAATCAATGCTCTAATAGCGCGGCCCCAAGAACAGCACTAGATCATTTTTGTCCCCGAATGGAGGGGGTTCATTTAGAGGGGTGTTGTCCTCCTTTATTTAAAGAGCCGCCATTAAAATGCGAGTACGCAATCTATTTATCAAGAGGGCAGCAGTACCTTACGCAAAGCTCATATATAACCTGTCAAAACGGAAATAATGTCTCAGTACCTTGTTGCCGAGTAATGCAAAGGGGATGCTATAAGGATCAAGTCATTTTAGATTTCAAACCCAGATTACTTCATCGAGAAAACAATTGTTGCTTTGAAAACTGCCCGTCTGCGGATTATTGGCTCCAGCCACCTGCTCATCCTCAAATTACGGCTGAACATGAAAGAGTGACGACGACACGATCTATGTGTACAAATACTGTGCTCCAAGAGTGTCCCTACGGCTCGACAGCAAGTTGTCAGGCGAGTTCATCTTGCCCTGTTCCGACTCCTGAGCCGAGTCCTGCGCCAAGCCCGTCTCCGGCACCATCTCCTTCGCCGCAGCCAGCACCGGCACCTGCGCCAGCACCGGCACCCGCGCCAGCACCGGCACCCGTGCCAGCACCGGCACCCGTGCCAGCTCCTCAACCTGCGCCGTCTCCACCGCCGGCACCTGTAGCACCACCGGGGAGTTAAATTGAAACTTGAGGGGTACGAAAAAATTTTGTTTGCTACACTTTGGTTAAAAGGAGAGTAATTAGTGATGTATAAAACTTCTTATACTTTTCTATTCGTGTTATCTTTAACCTACCTGTACCAGAACTGTTCTGGAGAGTTCCATGCCGCCAGTTCTGCACACCTGTCTTTACACGGGAACCCCTTTGTTGAGCCAAGGCAGTGTAAATTAACGCCAGTTAATCCTCAGGAGAGAATGTCTGCACAGTTGTTAAGCTTGATCGAAAACTCGAGCGAAGAGGGCCTGCCTGAAAATACGAATCTTGTAGTTTTGGCTAATTTACATTGTATAGAAAAAACAAACCAAGAAGGGAAGAAAGACGAACAAGAAAAAAAGACTCTCATACGCTCGTACATAGCTTCTAATTATCCCACTTTAGAAAAAAAAGGGTTACAGAGTTTTTCTTTAAAAACCTCTTCAGAGTTAAGTGGTGAGGCTATAGTGAGTGCCTTTTCTCAAGATGAATGTTTGGAGTACCTCGATTTAAATGGCGAATACGAAGTCTACTCTTGCGCCCATTGCGATACGCCTCCTAATGATCCTCGATATTCCGAGCAGAGGTATCTAAGTTCCATTAACCATGCTGAAGCTATCTCATTATTTTTTAATTCAGCAAATGGAATTCCCCCCTCTTCTGGTCCTTTGGTCAGAGTGGCAGTTGTTGACTCCGGGGTGGACTATAATCATCCCGAGATATTCCCTTTATTGGCAAGAAGGGCAAGTGGGCAAATTCTGGGATACAACGGTGCCGATCCCAATGCGGACTTTAATGATGTCGGAATGCACGGAACTCACGTGGCAGGACTTGTTATGGCGGCATCTCACAATGGTCAGGGTATTTCTGGTGTTATGGGTAAGGGTATAGAGCTATTGCCTGTTCGTGTAGCCTCTCCGGGCAGCAATATTTTAAATCCGAGCCTCACTCTCGATGGAATTGTCAATGGAATCAATTGGGCTGTTAATCAGCAGGCGGACATTATCAATCTCAGTTTAGGTGGTTCAGGAGCTGCTGACAGAACTTTATTAAAGAAAGCTATTGAGTACGCTGTATCTAAGGGGACCATGGTGGTTATTGCTGCTGGAAATGATGGCAAACAGCTCAATGACAACTTTCTTGTTTGGCCAGCCGTGTGGGCACCTGAAATTGAGGGGGCTATTACCGTAGGATCAGTTGATGCCAGTTCGGGGTTAAGAAGTGGTTTTTCAAATTATAGCGATTACTTTGTTGAGATAATGGCTCCGGGTTCAGACGGATCTAATGGCATTTTATCATCAGTCCCCACAGTTTTAACGTCCTCTGGGTTTGCCAGATCTATGACTCTAACAAACTCACAGGGCGGGACATCGACCTCGCCTATCCAAGGGACTTCGATGGCAACACCTGTTGTAAGTGGAGCTGTAGCTTTAATCTACGGAACTTTAAGAGCACGAGGTTTTCAACCCACTCCAGCCCTTGCTGAAAGACTCTTGCGAGAGGGTTCACTCGTTGACAGTCGACTAAATAACTTCGTGAATGGTCAAAAGCGTTTGGATTTGAAACATTTGATAGAAAAAATTGATTCAGAAATGGGAATATCTTCAGTTATTGGCCAGCCCCTTTCGCAGATTCGCGGCAGGGTCAAGATAGGGATACAACCCTCACACAAAAAATTGTATACAGGTCAGAGTTCAGATATTTTTGTCGAACTTACAGAGGATTCTTCTTTGACAGTTAATTACCAGTGGTATCACAACAACAAAAAGGTAGAGGGAGCCACAAATAGTTATTTAATGCTGTCAAATGTAACTGTTGATCATTCTGGTGTTTATAGGGTTGAAGTTGCCAGTGGGTTGTCGAAGGTTGTTTCTGATGAAGTCGAAGTCAGTGTGGATGGTCAGTTGCTAAATGTTCCTCCCAAAGAAAAGGACCCTAATGACCCTTGCTCTTAAGGATCAACGCTCTTTACTTCCCAAATCCGCGGATAAAATGCGTCAAAAATTTCTTTAACCTTTGATGGGTTCAAGAGTTTTTAATAGTCTCCAATCTCATGACTTAGATTTTTATTTTTTTGGTGACGGAGAGTCTTAAAAAACTTTTTGAGTAACATTGAACATTGTGATTCTAGGCAGCCATTGATAACTTGAACACTATGGTTAAGTTTATGATCCTGGCCTATATGATATTTTGACAATACTCCGCCCCCTTTGGGGTCAACAGCTCCAATTACGAGTTTTGCAATTCTGGCTTGCACAATAGCTCCTGCACACATGGGGCAAGGCTCTAGAGTTGTATAAAGTGTGCAACCTGAAAGTCTCCAAGTTTTTGCTGAAAGACAGGCTCTTTTTATGGCGATAAGTTCGCCGTGGAGAGTTGGGTCTTGCCATTGCTCTTTTTGGTTATAACCCTCACCTATAACACGGCCCTCTGAATCTACCACGATGGCACCGACAGGTACATCGCCTTCACTATAGGCCATCTGAGCCAGGGCCAGAGCCTTTTCCATGTAGTGCTCATCAGATTTAGACATCATGCGTAATCTTTTCCGGTTTCTTTGGTTAGAAGTCAAGAAATGGCTTTAAGTTCGTCAGAATTAACACCTGAAACGAGAATAAACACCCAGAATAGGCGCAATCGGGGGCTAGCGAAGTTCTAGCATTGTCAAAGTCTGGGGGCTTTGATATACGGTTCTTTCATTTAACGCGAGAGGCAGGTGATATAAGTTGGCATTCGTAAAGCTAAGGGATACAGAATCTTTTGAGCAGGCATTTCGCCGCTTTAAAAAGTCTTGTGAAAAATCAGGTATTCTTTCTGAGGTCAAAAAGCGCGAGCATTTTGAAAAGCCTAGCGTGAGAAAAAAGAAAAAATCAATATCTGCAAGAAAGCGTGTAGCAAAAAAACAAAAGAAATTTATCGGGTAACCGGAGAAATTATGAGCTTGAAAGAGCAAATCATGGCCGACGTCAAGTCGGCTATGAAAAACAAAGAGAGTGATAAACTTTTAACCTTGAGGTTTATCCATTCTGCAATCAAAAATTGTGAAATAGAAATTCGACCTAAAGAAATCTCTGACGATGAGGTTCAAACTGTATTAAAGAAGCTGGCTAAGCAAAGGCGAGATTCTATTGAGCAGTATGAAAAGGCTCAACGTCAGGACCTTGCTAGTAAAGAAAAGCTGGAACTTCAGATTATAGAGTCTTATCTGCCCGAATCTTTGAGTCCTGAAAAAATAGAAGAATTGGTGTTAGAAGCCATCCGTGAGACTTCGGCCTCGTCAATGAAAGACATGGGTAAAGTTATGAAGCTTGTTCTGGAAAAATCTCAGGGAGCTGCGGACAATAAGATAGTAAGTGATATTGTAAAATCAAAGCTACAATAACTGGAGGGACCTCTGGCCTTTGACTCAGATTTCATAGAAAAAGTCAGAGATGCAAGTGATCTTGTTGGAGAAATCTCTAGATATACAAATCTAAAGCGAACTGGGGATCGGCATACGGGTTTGTGTCCGTTTCCCGACCACAATGAAAGGACTCCAAGCTTTTCAGTAACTGAATCTAAACAAATGTACTATTGTTTTGGTTGCAAAAAATCTGGCAATATCTATACGTTCGTTCAAGCTATGCAGGGGCTTTCGTTTCCTGAGGCCGTAGAGCAGTTAGCTAGACGGGCAGGAATTCCTCTTCCTGAGTCATCGAGTTCTAAGAAGTACAACGACAATAAAGATAAGTCTAAGAAGCAACAGATGCACAAAGTGAATGCATTTGCGGCGGATTTGTATCATAAATTTTTGCTGTCATTAGATCCAAAAGATCCAAGGTCTCAATATGTCTCTAAGCGAGGTTTATCTGATGACATAATCAAAACATTTAAAATCGGATTGGCCCCAGACTCGTGGGAAGCTCTGACTCAGGAGTTAGTCAAAAGACAGGCTCCTTTAGACTTGTCTTCGCAGTTGGGTTTAATTCGTAAAAAAGAAGCTGGTGGTTACTACGATATATTTAGAAACCGCTTGATGTTTCCCATTATTTCTCACTTGGGAGACTGTATTGGCTTTGGTGGTCGCACTTTAGGTGACGACAACGCCAAGTACATTAACAGTCCAGAATCGGATATCTTTCATAAGGGGAAAATATTTTTTGGATTAAATGAGACCGCTAAATACATTCGAACAGCTGATCAGGCCATTGTAGTTGAGGGTTACATGGACTTCATGGCCCTATACTCAGCAGGAGTTCAAAATGTAGTGGCTGTACTGGGCACGGCTTTGACCCCGTATCACGCTAAGCTCATTAAAAGATTCACAAAAAACATTCTTGTGCTCTTTGATGGGGACTCTTCGGGGCAGACAGCGGCAGAAAGGAGTCTCCCTATTTTGTTGGCGGAAGGTTTATTTCCAAAATATGTCGGAATCCCCGACAGTTTAGACCCGGACGACTATATAAAAAAATTGGGTGTAGAGAGGTTTAAGAAGTTAATTGATGGGGCTCAGGATTTATTTTTGAGTATCTTTCAGCAGAATCTTCAGGACTATCACGGTCAGCCTTCTGATAAAGTCCTAGTGGTCAACAAGATGAGTGAGAGCTTGAATGCTATTACCGACAACTCTTTAAAAAGGCTCTATTTAGAAGAAATTGCTGATACTTTGCAGCAGAAACCAGAATGGGTACTCAGCGTATTAAGGTCAGCGGGAGAGAGCAAGCCTGCACCTAAAGTTAAATTGGCCGCAAATAAGGTCAGCTCTGTGAATTCAGCTAACTCCTCAAGTCCATTGACCTTTTTTGACGATCCGAGTGTCTCAAGGAGGGGAGAGAATAAGGAGGGAGGGAAGTTTCAACTGCAGAAGGCTATAAAAGCTGAGATATATCTAATTAACTTGTTTTTATTTAAGGAACACTTTTTAAAGAGTTGGCTGGAGAATCCAGAGCGACAGCAATATTTGAGCCAAGAAGTTAGAGCTTTTGTAGATAAACTTGTTCAGATTTATAGACAAAACCCAAATAACTTTGATAAATTGACCGCTTTGCTAGCCAATGAAGTTGAGCCTGAGGGAGTGATTTCACGTCACCTTGATACATCATGGGAGCAAATGGACGAGGGTTCTTTAGAGAAATTATTTAATGATTGTTTGAAGAAAGTACAGGAGCTAGACTTGAAAACAAAACAACGAACCCTCAGGGATAAATTGAGGTCACCTGATCCCCAAGAAAGACAAAAGCATTTGGAACAGTTTATGAATATCCAAAGAACTAGACAGTCATTAAACAATAACAACAAATCGAAGTAAGTCGTTAGGAGCGGAATTCGATGACAAAAAAACCCAAAGAAAACGGTAGTTCTAAAGCTGAGAATGAGCTGACACTAGAGCGGCAGAAAGAACTAATTCAAGAAGAAATTCAAAAGGTTACGAGATTGGCTAAGGAGCGCGAAGAGATCTCTATAGAAGAGATCAATGAGATGCTTCACCCCGGACTCGTGGATGCCGGTGTGCTCGATCTCTTTATGCAGGCACTGGAAGTTAATGGTGTAATTCTTTCAGACTTGTCTGATGAAAAGAAGGAAGACGAAGAAGAGGGAGTCCTTTTTTCTGATTCAGACAGTGAGTCTGAGGACGAAGACGAAGATAAGGAAGAAAAGGGTGAAGAGAGTAAAGGGAACGACCCTGTACGTCTTTATCTACGAAAAATGGGAAGCGTTTCTCTTCTAACCCGCGAAGGTGAAGTTGAAATCGCAAGAAGAATTGAGGCTGGTGAGAGAGAAATTGTCCGAGCCATTCTTATGTCGCCAATCGGAGTTAGGGAAATTATCGATCTGGGCAAACGGCTAGATGATGGGCGCATTAAGGTAAAGGCTATTTTTCGAGGACTTGAAGATGAAGAAACTCAGTTTGATGAAAAAGAGTATATCGAAAAGATCCATGAGCTTATAGACCATGTCAAAAAGTATCAAAAGAAGGCAAAGCCGCAGTTTGATACTATTCGCGCAAATCCTGAAGCGGCCGAAGATGCGAAGGCAGCTTTGCAAAAGTTGAATAACGAGATTATGGTGACTTTCGAGTCTATTAACTTTAATAGAAAGACCATCAACCGAGTAGTTATTAAATTCAAAAACTTGGTCTCTAGAATGACCACTCTTAGAAAGCGCATTCGCGAAGCCGTTAAGTTCACTTTTTCTAAGGACGTAAAAAGTCTCATAGAAAGGTATGCCAAGGTTTCTAATAGCGACGTTGAAATGACAAAAATGACAAGAGAAACAGGCTTGTCCTACAATCAGTTCAGAAGTCATTATCTATTAGCCAGTGAGGCTGATAAGCGACTTGAGCGGTTGGAAAAAGAGACTGAAATGGTGTTTGAGTGGATTCGCGATACCAACACAGCTATTTGGCGAGGAGAGCGCGAAGCTGACAAAGCTAAGGCGGAGTTAGTGGAAGCCAACTTAAGACTTGTGGTTTCTATTGCTAAAAAGTACGCCAACAGAGGCCTTCAGTTTTTGGATCTTATCCAAGAGGGCAATATTGGCTTGATGAAGGCTGTCGATAAATTTGAGTATAGACGTGGATACAAGTTTTCAACTTATGCGACTTGGTGGATACGTCAGGCCATTACAAGAGCCATTGCCGACCAAGCAAGAACTATTCGGGTTCCTGTGCACATGATAGAAACAATAAACAAGTTGGTGAGAACCTCTCGTTTGTTGGTACAAGAGCTAGGTAGGGAGCCTAACCCCGAAGAAATAGCCGAGAAAATGGATATGCCGGTGGATAAGGTCAGAAAGGTTCTCAAAATTGCCAAGGAGCCTATTAGTTTAGAGACTCCGGTGGGTGAGGAAGAAGACTCACACCTTGGAGACTTTATCGAGGATAAAAAAGTTATAAATCCTGCCGAGGCTATAGTTAATTTAAATTTAGCTGAACAGACTCGACGAGTTCTGTCGACTCTAACAACTCGTGAGGAGAAGGTTCTTCGCATGAGGTTTGGTATAGGGGAAGAGAGTGATCACACCTTGGAAGAGGTGGGTCAGGACTTTAACGTAACCAGGGAAAGAATTCGACAAATTGAGGCAAAGGCACTTCGGAAGTTGCGCCATCCCTCAAGGTCGGGTAAGTTGAGGGCCTTCATCGAGGGAAAGTTGACACCCCCGATGAAGATGCTTGAAGAATAGCACTTTTTCGGGGGCTTAGCTTAGTTGGTTAAAGCATCCGGCTCATAACCGGAGGATCCCAGGTTCGAGTCCTGGAGCCCCTACCAAATTAACTCAAGTCGCAGACACAAGAAAACCACCTCACCAGGTGGTTTTTTTATTTTAAGAAAAGTTTAATAAAAACAGACAATTATAAATTCTTCAGTTAGGAGAACTGACTCTAAAGTGTTCTACTTAATATCACAGTAAATCACGCGAAATCATGGCAGTTGCAAACCATTGTAGTACTTGCTGTAGTTCACGCTCTGATTCTGTAGTCATTTTGTAGTACCTAACCCTCAACTCCTCTTAGAGGCAATTTATCTCGCATTAGAGATGAGTTTATAAATGGTCTCAATTGGGAGTTTCCCTAATCGAGGAAGCCGTTTCCACGATTAGGGAACGTTGTTGCAGAGCTAATTTTTTTTACCGAAAGTAAAGGGTAGGTATGAAATTAGCGTCTAAATTAAATGAGATTTGTGGAGCCAAAGGTTTATCATTATCTAAACTTGCAAAAGAAGCTGGTGTTCCAGTGCAAACAATTCATGCTTGGACCACAGGACGAAAATCAATAAATCCTGTCCAGATTAAAAAAGTCGCCTCAGTTTTAAAAATATCTATTCATCAACTTTTGTTTGCTGAACCTGACCCACATGAAACGACAGGGGAGGAAGTTTTAAAAGTGCTTTTTCCAGGAGATGTAAGGTTCAATGTTCATAAAATAGAAATAAACATGGGGAATTTTTTGTGAAAATATTTATCTTGTTTTTTATTTAACTTTGCAAATGCTCAAACTGCTGGCGAATTCGTTAGTGTGATTAAACCTAAACATATTAAATAGGACTTAATTTCAGCATTAGTTGTTGGACATTTGTCTGGGTATCTCAATTAATACACTGAAACATCTTGGAAATTTGCCGATAAGAGTTCGTCATGTCCAAGATTTATAGACTATCAAAATCTCAATATTGCACAGGTAGAAAGTGCTTAAAGGCATTGTGGTTATATCACCACAAAAGAGAGCTTGCGGACCCCGTCACCCCGTTTCAACAAAACATTTTTGATCAGGGAACAGCTGTCGGAGAACTCGCTACAAAGTATTTCCCAGGGGGCGTGTTAATTTCTGAAAGTCACAAAGCGTCGGATTTAGCGATTGCGAAAACCCTAAAGGCAGTACAAGAAGGCGCATCCGCAATTTTTGAGGCAGGATTCAAAGCTTGCAATGTGCTCATACGCGTGGACGTACTTCGAAACAACAATGATGGTACTTGGGACCTGATAGAAGTGAAGTCAACGAATGGAGTTGAACCAAAAGCACATCATGATGACGTAGCCATTCAAAAATGGGTTCTCACCCAATCAGGTATTAAAGTTAAGAATAGCTATCTCATGCACTTAAACAGAGAGTACATCAGACAAGGGGAGCTTGATTTAAAAAAACTATTTACGCTCGAGCCGCTTGATGAGGTGGTACAAGGTAACGTTGAAGAAGTAGAAAAATATCTTGATTTAATACAGGCGAACCTAAATTTGGAAAAGGAACCCTCTGAACTAATTGGGTCTAAGTGCAACAACCCTTATATTTGCGAGTTCAAGTCACATTGCTGGGATGAAGCCCAGCCAGGTTCAATTCATACGATAAGTAGAATCAACGATAAAAAAAGACACGAACTAATGGATGCGGGTATCATAAACATTGTGGATACTCCCGACAATTTTAAATGGTCAGCCAATCAGCAAATTGAAGTGGATTCATACAAGAGAAATGAAGTGCACATTGAGTTAGAGGCTCTAAAAAGCCATTTGCAGGAAATTCGTTACCCGCTCTACTTTCTTGATTACGAGTCCGTAGCTTATGCCATCCCTAGATTTGACGGTTCATGGCCACACAAGCAATTAATCACCCAATACAGTTTGCATGTAAAAGAAAAGCCAAATTCTGAAGTTATCCATAAAGAATATTTACACAATGAATACTCTGACCCCGCAGAGACCTTAGCTACAAGACTTCTTGCAGACATTAAAGACGATAACGGCTCTATTGTTATTTATCACAAAACTTATGAAAGAGATCGAACTAAAGAGCTCGCGGAGCAATTACCAGAATTATCTATTCCACTTAACCAGCTAATTGACAGAATGTGGGACCTAGAAGTTCCATTTGCCAAGAGATGGTATTGGGACCCGAAATTCAATGGGTCAAGTTCTATAAAAAATGTGCTCCCTGTATTTGTCCCTGAATTTTCATATAAAGATTTGGATATTCAAAAGGGGGATGTCGCCCAGATGGAATATGGGCGTATGATTGAAATGGAAAAAGATTCCCCTGAAAGACAACAGATTAGGAAAGCACTTTTAAAGTATTGTGAAAGAGACACTCTTGCGATGGTTATTATTTTAGAACGCTTATTAGAGACTCTTGATTTGGAAGTTAAAAAGGTAAGCGCTTGATGGACCCGTTAGTTGCTAGTGGAATTCAGTTCGCCTTTACTTTAGGCAAAGACCGACTAATTGCTCATGTCAAAGACAAAGTCAGTCAAAGGGTGGTAGAAGAGGCTCAGAAACAGGTCGAATTAGAGATTAATGGATTTATCTTATCAATTAGGAAACGAACAGTTCAGTACTTAGTATTCACGGGGATAAATTTAATCGGGATTACATTATTCTATTTTCTCAAATCAGATTTCATCTTATATTTTGCTCTCCTCACCTCTTTTTCGTTTTTAGTTTACTCAATAAAAAATTTTGTAGTGAATTTTTTGAAAGCTATTTCCTATATTGAAAACTTCGAAAATCATATCAAAGAACTCATAACAAATGAATTTGCGGCAGCAAAAGAAGCTGGATGGAAGAACAAGGTGGCATTACTAATAAATTCTAAAGAAGCCGTAGAATATTATCATATTGTTTTAGAGGAAATAATTCGGGGTTTAGCAAATTGGATAAGACACAATAAGAATGTGCTCTATCTTAGGCTTTTGACTTTGGTGGTTTCTTCAACTTGTTTTAGCCTGTCATTCAGAGAATTGTTTTAGGAGATTAGATGTCTAAAGACAAAATTAACGATTTATATTTAGAAGCCTTAAAAACTTTTCGTGGTTGGGTGACCATTTCTGAATGGGCAGAGAAATTTGCCGAGATGTATCCAAATCAACTTGCAAAAGCAGAAAAGCAAGCGGCAGGTCAGAAACATGAAACTACGGGATTACTTGCGATTGCAGCCAGGATTAGTTCCCAAACCTCTAGAAATGCTTTTGGTGGACAAGTTGAAGAAGACCGAAGCCAACGTCCCAGGAAAGTTAGATATTTAAATGAAGACGAAATTGAAGCCCATGAAATAAAAGAAATTGAAGATGACGTTGAGCCAATTACAAGAAGGCAAAAGGAGCTTATGCAGTTTGAACAGCTCTCTTCGAAAGACAAATACAGGCTCACAGAAATGTCAGAAATTATTTCCCAACTAAACAGATTCTTTGGAACAGACTTTGAAATTGAACATGCTAAAGCAATATTAAATAAATCAGAACCTGGAGACCACCACCCCGAGAACATTCAAATCCTTCAACGAAGTCACAACAGGGTTAAGAACAGTAACAATTGGGAAAGGTTCACTTTAGTAGAACAAGTTGAATATATTCGTGCAGCTGTATCCATCCAAAAGCTCGTGGCTAAAAAGATGAGTATAGACATCCAGGAAGACGTTTTAGAAATGCTTTTGGAGAGACTTTCCAAGATATTTTAGTCAATTCGATGGTTTACTAGTGTATAACAAATGCATACAAGATCATACCGTGTAACATTTTTATGAATCTCGTATTTACATTGCCTTGCAGCATGTATGTGCTAGAAGGCATCTTATGAAAAGGGTCCCTACTAAAACCAAAGCCATTAGAATTAGTAAAAACGAAGAAGCGTTGATACAAAGATTTTTAGAAGATAACCCCTTTTTTGATTTTTCATCTCTCGCTCGTACAGCCATATTAAATTTTATAGAGCAGCCTAATATAAAGATAAAACCTGTTAAAGTTTCCAAAAGGCCTGCTCGGGAGTTGGAAGATGTCAGAAGATAATAATATATACCAAATGAAGGATAGCCAAAACAATGTGATCAGCTTTCCTTCGGCTATGATCACGAGTGAACCTGTTAAAGTCGAAAAAGAAGAAATTCCAACGCCAACTTATGATAAATTGATTATCGAAGCTAAGAAACTAGACAGGCTGTCAAAATATAAATCTGATTTCGACTACACAATTTATCAAAAGTTAGAGCAGAGGTACGCTAAGAAGAATATCCGAGGAGGGATTGTAAAAAACAATCCGATGAAACTCGTAAATTCACACCATTCATGCCAGCAATGTTTCTATGCACTTGAAATAGACACTTACGGTAGAGGATGTGTACACAATTGCCTATATTGCTATGCGAAGGCTGAATTAACAGCGCATGGTTATTGGAACAATCCTATCCCTGTGCCAATAGACATAAATGAATTGAGAAAGATTTTTTATACTGTTTTTGAAACAGAAAAAAAATCGAAATGGAGAAGTGTTTTAGAGCAGAAAATACCTCTTAGAGTTGGATGTATGTCTGATTCCTTTATGTGGATGGATCAAAAGTACAAGGTATCTCAAGAGCTTCTGAAAGTACTAAATTATTATAAATATCCTTATACGATACTTACTCGCAGTGATTTAATTGCCACCCAAGAATATATGAATTTGCTAGATCCAAAATTATGCTCCGTACAATTTAGCATTGCCTCAACAAATGATACGCTAAATAAGCAAATCGAACCTGGTACGCCTTCGGCAAAGAGAAGATTAAAGGCGGTTGATACATTATCTAAAAATGGAATTTGGACAAGCGTAAGAATCAACCCAGCTTTTCCAATTTATCCAGATGGTTACTTCACTGACCCCAATTTCAAGTGGGACGGTCCTGTTCCAAAGTTCGAGTTCACAACTTTTGAAATGGTCGACGAAATTGCAGCAACTGGAACTAAATCTATTATAGTAGGATTTGGTCGATTTAGTACTTTTGCACTTAACAATATAGAAAAGGCTACTGGATTTGATCTAAAGCCATTTTTTAATCGAGTTACAACCTTAAAATCTAAGAGAGATTGGCATTTTAGTGATAGAGAAATTCGCTACTATTATGAGGAGTTTAAAAAACGTTGTGACAGAGTCGGAGTTGAAAAAACCGTTTGTTATATTGGAAATGGTGAAAACCATTTTTGGGATCACCAAGATTTATGGAGCAACAAAAAAGATTGTTGTAATATTAAAGACAGGGTTGCTTCCTTTAAGGCTGATACAAGACAAGTGTCATTTGAAGATAGGATTAAATTTACTTCTCACAAATGTTCCTCTCCTGTTAATTCTGAACGTCTCCACGAACCAGTGGGGGACAAAAAGATAAGTAAAGCTGAGAGTTTTTTAAGAAATATCAAACCACCTCAGAAAAAACAGGAAGGAGAGGCACAACTGTAATGGGTAGGAAAGAGTACTCTGGCATAAATGTCCAATGGCCAATCTCAGAACTGATCCTTTCTGGGGAAAAGACTATTGAAACCAGGACATATCCGATACCTAAGCACTATTTGAATGTTGACATGATATTGATAGAAACCCCAGGCAAAAAAGGTAAATTCAAAGCTAGAATGAGGGGAATCATTAGATTTACAGATTGTTTCAAATACCCTAGCAAAGCCGCATTTTATAGGGATTCTTCGAAACATTGCGTGACACCTGAATCCGAATGGGCTTGGCTTGATAAGCCCAAATGGGGCTGGGAAGTTTCCGTCGTTGAAGTCTTTGAACTCCCAAAACCTTTACAGAAGCCTAGTGGAATAAAGTACTCGAAAGGCATTCGCCTATAATTAGGCGACCTCATCTTCTGCTATGCTTTTGCGTTTTTCTGGAACTTTATTTTCTAAATAAAATTCCTCAACCACTTTGACTTCAGTTGCGGTTAAACCAAATATTTCATAAACAATTTTATTTAGAGAAGCGAAGGTTTTATTGTCCCATCCGTTCAATGAAAGTGATTCAGCAAAAGATGCGGCATCTTTAAATAGTTTTTGATCGTATTTGAAGATTGCATTTGAAACTGGAGTTCTTGTCATTTCAAATAAATCACCTTTCCGTTTTCCTTTATGAAAAAGCCAAAAATACATTAGCTTGGAATTTAATATAGAAGAAAGATATTGAAGTTCTTTGGCTCGATTCTCATCCTTTTTAGGCACAATAAAAATGCAATCGCTTGCGCCATACCAACTTCCATCATTATACCCAAATACATTTTCTTTTGCCCATTGTGGTGCAACGATTTTGGGACCTTCAAATATTTCAGGGTGTGCCGTCCCCCTATTTGGCGTAAACCATTTGTCTTCACGCTCTTTTAGTTTGCGCCTTTTATCGATTATAACTGTTTTGAATTTTGACAAGTGTTTATAAATCCCCACATACTCTTTTATTAGCATCTTTTCTTCATATTCTTTTGGTATAAATATAAGATGTTCCTGATTCGAAAGGTCACAGTGAAACTGATTAATTGAAGAGTTTTTGTAAAATGGCTTTATTAAACTTCTTTCATCCTTAGTTAACTTGATGTTTTTTAATTCATTGGCTGAAAGTACAAAGATGCCGTCGCCTTTTTCAGAAGTAAGCGTAGAGTAATCTTTTAGGAGTCTTTCAGTTACCTTGTTTGCACCTGTAACGATGCCCTGATATACATTAAACTTTTTAGATAATCTTTCGTTTTCTGAGAGCTTGTCTAGTAACGAATTAATGTCTTTTAAATTTCCACTTCCGAGATCCCTAATTCGAATATATTTCTCAGGACCGTCAAAAAGTTCTTCTCTCCTTTTAACTGAGCTAAATATATTTGTGGCTTCTTTATTAATCGCCTGCCGAAAATCTAACTCAGTGCACTTCCCGCTGGACTTGAAAACAGTTATGGAAGTTTGTGAATTTTCTTTTGGAGAATAGCTCCTTTCTGCTATAGTAATCATATTATGTTGGCCACCTGCCGCATCAAATATCTTTAAATTACCGAAATCAATAATTTCTTTAACTTCGGTACAATTGTATAGCGCTTTCCTTAATTTCTGGCCCGAATTAGTTGTTGGAAAATAGTTTGTTGTAATGAACCCGAGTCGCCCCTGTTCTTTCAAAAACTGAATGGCTTTATGGAAGAAAAAATAGAATATATCCATTTTTGGCACATAGAATTCATTCCCAAAATGTGAAGTTTTAAGTATATCAAAAATATTTTTATTCCCCTGCTCACCAATATATGGAGGATTCCCAATTACCGCAGAAAAGCCACCGCTGCTTATGCCAGGATATTCTTTCCATGGAGTTTCAGAAGTAACAGTGTTTGCATGCACAAGTTGATCGTCGAGTCGCTCTAACTTTCTTCCCCAGTGTGCGCTTTCTAACCATAAGCTCATTTTTGCTAATTTGACGGCTCTATGATTAATATCTATTCCGAAAATACATTTATCGAGAATTTCCCTTTTAGCTTCTAACTTAGATGGTATTTGGTCGGTCGAGACTTCCGCTTCAAGTGCGTTGACATAACATGCTGTTAAATAGTTTAAACTGGCAATTAGAAAGTGACCGCTACCCATTGCAGGGTCGCATATTTTCAATTTTAAAATATCCTTACTGCTCTTATTTTTGACCAATACTCCAATCGTATTTTTGACTAAATATTGAACAATGTAATCAGGTGTATAGTAACTCCCAGTAGCTTTTCTGTCGGTATTATCAGGGGTAAAAAACGGGCTTCCTTTCTGAGCAACAGGTTCGTGTCCCTTCAGCTTCTTACTTATTGCTGAGGTGAGCTTTATCCACTGTTTATATTTACATTTTTTTAGATAAACCATTGGCTCTTGTGCAACATCAAGTTTGTATTCAAGAAAGCTCTCGTAGATCGATCCGAGTTGTCTTGGAGTAAAATAGTTATAAGGGATTTGTTGAAAATCTCTTTGCATTCCCTTTTCGGGTTTCGAATATCCGAGTTCAAAAAAAATTCGAACCATGTCAATATCATCTAAAGAGTGTTTTTTTGCAAAGGCACACTCTTCCTTGGAAAAAACAGTTTCTTGAAATCCAGCAATCTCAAACCCAAAGTTGGAGCCTTTGGTACCATCATGAATTACTTCAGTTAGTTTTACCAAGTTTTTATATAGAGATTTGCCGTCTGGTTTAAACTTATGGGCTTTGAGACTCTTAGTTAGCCTCATATTAATATAGTCCATATCAGTTTTTCTTGTGTATTTTTCAGGATCAAAAACTGAAATTCTATCAATGATCCCAGTGAGACTCATTTTATAGTATTCAGGTGATTTTATAGGGAGTATTCCCTTGGCTTCACATGATTTTATGAAGAGAATGTTAAAAAGATGGCTCTCTGCAACTGTTCTGATTAAATCTAAATCTTCTTTTGTTGGTCTTGTAATTGTACCAGTCTTTTTTGCTTCTCTTAAAAGGCCATCACACATGTAATTCATTGCCGAAATGAATCGATCTTTTAAATCTTCCTCTATACTGTCGATATACTTACGACTTTCTTTGAGTACTTCATCAAGAAATACTTTTCCAACCTCATTTCTTACATAAGAAGATTTCCCGAAGAATAAGTAAAAGAGCTTAGCATTTTCCATAAACTCAGTGTCATCGCTATCGCCAGCTTCAATTTTACTTTCTTGGGTAAGTAAGCTTTCTAGCTTGAACTCAAAGCATCGCCTTGGGTCTTCTCCTGATATTTCTTTATTAAGTAGTCTCCAGATATTCCCATCAGTAATTATTCCCCACTTGCTGTGAAGGATGTCCATGTAATTCAAAATTTGTTCATTAAAGGTTGCGCTTGGATTGGTATCATCAGCCTTTTTGTTGGCTCTTTCAGAGTCTTCTTTAATATTGCTTTTTTCTTTCTCTAGTATTCTATTCCAATATTTTGCTTCTAAGGGGGCAATGCAGTATTGCCGTGCTTCGCGCTTTATTTTTTCAATGTCATTAGTTGCATTTATAAAGCCAGCTTCCTGAGGGTAATCCACAAGAATCATGTCCGTACGATAGCTTTTATTTTTCGGTTTTGCGTTTACAGTAAATGGTGTCTCTGCAGCGAATGGCTCTTCAACATTGTTTGAGCAATTATCAAACCAACCAAGGGCATCTAGAAGAGGAGTGATAATTTTGGTAATAGTATCAGTTTCTTTAAGTTTTTTCTTAGATAATCCTCTAAGGCTTTCTGCAATATTGCGGAACTCGTTGTAGAAGTGATAGAAACCTGATTTAACGGTATCTCCATTTTCATCAAAAACAACATCGTCGAAGTCCGATTCCCATTTTTCTGAAAAGTCGCGTTTTAAATCATTTTCCAAATAGACTTTAGAAAAAAGACTGCTTTCCCAGTAAGCAATATTTCTAAGTGAACTATTGGGGTTTAGTTGTCCCTTGTCTTCAGGTTCTGTTTTATCTTCGAGTTGTTTAGCTAACATGTATTAACGCTCCGCTGTCACTTTGGTTACGTGACGAGCAAATTCATCGTCTAGCACCTGGATTTTTACTTTTTGGTTTTGCTTTAAAGATTTTCGTTTCTGTTTTGATTCGATAGCTGAATAGTGAACGTAGTAATTCTTGCCATTTTCAGCTCTGATTACGCCTTCACCAGAACCATCGTTGAACCAAGAAACTTCACCTAGTTGCCATTTAAATGCTTCGCTCATCCTTGACCTCGCATAATGCTTTTATGTTCATTGTTTGTTTCGGATTAAATTGAGACATTATTGAGGCTTAAAGATAAATTTTAGACCACGATACGGGTGTGTAGTTGGACTGAAGTCATGGCTAGTTAGGAATTAGCATCCTGACAACTAATAAGATTTAGTTGATACTCTATATTATGGATGAAAGAGCAAAATTTATAATTACATCAATTCGTGAAAAGCTAGCCCTTGGTCAGACCCTAGAAGATGCTGAGTTTGCCTTGAGAAATGTATTCGGCAAAGAAGAGGTCGAAAACGCGATTAAATCAATCAAAGCATCAACTCCAGAGTTAGCCGGTGAGGTGGCTCCTACGTCCCTTAGTGATAATCAAGATTATTTAGGGTGGTATAGAGGAGCCAAATCCGCTTCCGATAGCCATTGGGGGTTGTTAAAAAATCATTTAAAAAATAAATCAAACTCTTGGACTGAGGAGATGATTAAAAGTTTGGATTTGGCATCGGACGCTGTTGTTGAACATTTAGTTCCCCCAAAATCACAAAGGAAACTTTGTAGCAAAGGATTAGTTCTAGGCTATATTCAAAGTGGAAAAACGGCTAACTTTTCGGCTGTTGTAGCTAAAGCTGTGGATGAAGGGTATAAACTTATTGTCGTATTGAGCGGCATGCACAACAACCTAAGATTACAAACTCAAGCTCGTTTAGTAGAGGAATTGGAGCAACCAAAGCCCGAAGCATGTATGATGCTAACAAGGGTGGATGAAAAGGGTGACTTTGATAAAAGGCAAACAGTAACGGCTAACCGTGCGTTGGGGTCAAAAGATGGTTTCTCACTAGTGATCCTTAAAAAGAATACCCATGTTTTGCGTGCGTTTAATGATTGGCTTTCAAAGGCATCCGAAGAAAATATTAAAAACTGCCCGACATTAATTATAGACGACGAATCTGACCAAGCTAGTATTAATACCAATAAGCCCGAACAAGACCCTACCGCAATAAATGCTAAGATTAGACAGCTCATTCAACATTTCGATAAAGTAAGCTACGTTGGTTACACTGCTACACCTTTTGCAAATGTTTTAGTGGATGGAAGTGAAGAGGCAGACATTTACCCAAGGGACTTTTTGGTTTGTTTGGAAAAGCCACCAACTTATTTCGGCCCAGAAGAGTTATTTGGAAGAATGGGGGTGAATGGTGCTGATGAACAAAAGCCTATGCCTCTGATTCGTATATTACCCGAAATTGAGGAAAACAAGGTCGATGACATTGAGGTTATTCCAGAATCACTTAAGACAGCAATAAATACATTTATATTGTCTGGCACTTTAAGGTTATTTAGAGGGCAAAGAGATAGCCACATAATGATGTTGGTTCATACATCTCACCTTATTTCAGATCATGAGAAATACTTAGGTTGGATCGATGGTTATATTAAGGAGCTTCAACTCGATTTTGAAGACTACGAAGACCTACCAGATGATTTTAAAAAAGTATTTGAAAACGACCATAAGATAACTACAAAATTTATTACTCAGTCTGAAATAGCCGTAAACGACAAAAAGTTTTTTAAAGAGGTTCGAGTGTTTATAGGTAAAATTGATATAATTCTTGAAAACTCCCAGTCAGCCGACCGACTCTCTTTTGATCGTGCTGAACCTTTATGGGGAATCGTTGTCGGCGGCAACACCTTATCTCGTGGATTAACAATTGAAGGGCTAACTGTGAGTTATTTTGATAGAAATACCAAGCAGTACGATACGTTACTTCAAATGGGGCGGTGGTTTGGCTATAGAAAAGGCTATGTTGATCTTACTCGAATTTTTGTAACCAAAGAGATGCAAACAAATTTTTATCATTTGGCTACAGTTGAGCAGGATATTAGAGACGAAATAAATACTATGGCTGCGAACGGCGAACGTCCTATCGATGTAGCAGTTAGAGTTAGATCATTTCCTGGCTTAAGAATAACGTCTGCAAATAAAATGAGGTCGGCAGTAAAATCAAGTCTTACTTATTCTGGATCGAAGATTCAATTTCGAACTTTGAATATTAAAAGTCCCAAGGTGATAGAGTCAAATGCGATAGCTGTAGATACATTGCTTGCAGGTGCGAAGTCAGGTGATGCGACAAAGGGTGATACTTTTTTTGATGAATGGTCAAATTCGGTATTACTCAGAAATGTGAATCCTGAGTTAATAGTCCAATTTTTGGAGACATTTGAGTTAAATACTGAAAACTTGCGATTTGAGAAGAACTTAGGAATTCGATATATCACAGATTTGAATAAGTATGGGGAACTTACAGATTGGTCCGTGTGTTTAATGTCAAGTAAGTCAGGTAAGGAATATCGTCTTCCAGATAACCATGTAGTTTACCTAATTAAACGTTCTCAATTGGAGCCATTTGTTGATACTAAAGAGAAAATTGCACTTCGTTCACTTGTTCCACCAGGTAACGAGCTAATAGACCTTTTTGATATACTTCAGCCGAGTACAAAATCATTGACGGAATTTAAAAGTGAATTTGCAAAGAAGGGTCAAACGGACACAAGTATTCGTAGGGAACAGCGGCCCAAAGAGCGGGGTCTGTTATTAATCTACCCTCTTGATCCCAACTTTGAAACTGTCGACGGGGCTAGCGTGAGCAATTTTCCTGTTTATGCTATCAGCTTGGTCTTTCCTGGTTCTAAAAATGATTTGGGCTTTAGGAATTATATAGAAAATGAATCCATTTAACATTTTTGAGATAAAACTAAGGACGCTTAGATGTGCTTATGTTTGAGATCGGTCAAATTGGTTGAGAGCGTATTTAACTTATGCTAAGAATTACAGGTCTTTAGGTGTGGCCCCTAGCATCTGTAGTCTTTCTTTGTTGAGGATTTACCCCTAACTAAGCATAATATAGAAAGTGGCAATGCCGAGGTGGTGTAATTTTCGTCACGTCTTTTGGAGATTTTGGAGATTATGAAAATAAGAAGAGTTGAACGAAAACAATTAATCAAAAATCCGCTTCAAGAGGTTATTGTACAAATACAATTCACTCGAAATATGGAAATTGAGGAAGGGCTTCCAGCAAAGTTTCAGAAGTTAGTTGTTGAGACTTTCCCTATTTTTGAAGCACAAGAGACTTATTATATAGATTTTAAGATTGGTGCTAAAGGTGAGCAAGGCAGCGCAAAACAGGAGAAGGCACCGTCTGTATATCATTTCAAGAGTGAAGACAATAAACGTAGAATTTCGCTTTCAAGTGAATTTGTTGCACTGTCATCAAATCAGTATGGAGATTGGAAGTCCTTTAAAGAAACAATTGCTACCGTATTTGAAACTTTAAGGTCAGTTTATACGGTACCCATAATTAACAGAATTGGGTTAAGGTATAGAAACCTTATTTGCAGGAGTGAACTTGATTTGGGTGAAACTTCCTGGACTGAGCTTTTGAAGCCAAATGTAATAGGCCATACAAATACGCCAGGCATGTTTGAAGAAGAAGGGTTTAAAGAGCAGAATGTCACAGCAACTAAGTCTATATCACAAATTAAGCTTTCGGAGTGTTTCTTGTTAATTCAATCGGGCTTTGTAGAAAAAATGCCAGAAAAAGAAAAATGTTTTTTTATTGATAATGATTTTTTTAACCAAAGCAGAATGAAGACTAAAGATTTTCAAATTAATAAGGAATTAGAGAGGTTGCATGGCGACGCAGAATCAGTATTCAGACACCTTGTCACAGACCGATTATATCAAGCATTCCAACCAGAATGAGGTCTTCGCAGAGGGGCCCGAATTTCAAGTTACGGGGATGAATATTACCCCATTGGTAGACTTTGGCGAAAAGCTGGAAGCTGATTCGTGGGAGATTCCTATTTCCGATCATTTTGATTATTTACCACAATTTAAAATATTAGGTAGACACGAAAGGACTGTAAGAAAGATAAAGTCTATTGATTTGAGTTGGATTACGTTTCTGCAAAAGAATCATTCAGAAAAAATTGAGCGTCCTGAAATTAGAAAAATTATTGAGGGAGTTCACGAGTTAATTCGAAATGATCAAAAATTTATGTTAAATAGTATTGTGCGGGATACATTAGATGAATCTTCTTCAAACGATGCAATAGTTACTCTGTTGCGTTCAACGTACCCAGTACACTCAAGTTTACCATCTTGGAAAGACACACTAGATAAGGCAAAAGAGTGGATAAATATAAGAGGTGGGGACTTCAAAAAAATACTAGTCGGAATGTCTGAATGAAAAAGCTCTTGGTACAAAATTCGAGCGATCTTGAAGTTGGCTTGGGTTTGAGTAAGATAAACCAAAACCAAAATCACATTGGATTTATTTATCAAAGTGAATCTGGAAACGGCTTGAAAATTTGTCACTTTTGCTGGCATTACGATTTAAGGAACGAACCGTTTAGTTTAAATAGCAAATATCTCGTAGCACCAATTCAATTAGAAGAATCTAATCTAAAGTATCTAGCCTCAGTTTTAGAAGCTATTTCAGATATTAATAGAGCCGCGATTCCATATGGATTTAGGGTGCCTATCCAGAGCTTTAATGAGAAAAACATGTATGTTGGTGGGATTGAAGGTGAAGGTCTTACTTGTGCAACTTTTGTCTTAGAGGTGATGAAAAAAAATGGCTATCTAATCCTTGATGAGTCTACGTGGGAAATAAGGGAGTCAGATGCTGGCTGGCAATCCGACATTGTTGGACACTTGGCGCGCAGTCATGGGGTTGAGGGTGTTCATTTAGAAAGAATGAGAGAGATTATCGGGAAGGTTGTTCGTTTTCGACCTGTTGAAGTTTTCGCTTCGGGTATTGTTGAGCCCGTACAATGGGCGATCTCTTTTCAAGATGCTGATAAGCTATCACATGCTATTTTCGAGCATTTAGCTTCGCTACCATAACTTTGTAGTTATCGACACTTACAGGTATAAGAATATCAATAGGTTACAGGGGCCTCACCGCCTCCACCAATAATCCTGTAAATAATCGTTTTGATGTCGAAATATCCTCTAAAGTAGCGTAAAATAGTGCAATGAGTAAGTTCCAGCCTGGTCAACAAAAGTCTTCAAAAAGTGGTCGAAAAAAAGGTACACCAAATAAGAAAACCAAAGTTCTTAGTCATTTATTGAATGAAGAGGAGCTGAGTATTCCAGGTCGACTTTTGGAAATATTGCCGCAATTGACGGTTGAAAAACAAGCTGATGTACTTTTGGGTCTTATGCCCTATATTTACCCCAAGAAAAAAGCTATAGAAATTAGCCCTTTAGAAAGCGACAAATATCCAGAAAAAATCACTATAGAAGTGGTTGAAAGTCCCTATAAATTAGCTAAAACGAATCCGTAAAGATAAGAAAAAAATTTTTAGTTGGGTGGATGGAATGGCGATTTCTAACGAAGACTTGATGGCAAAAATTGGTGAAAGAATTAAAACGATTGGACTAAGCGAGTATTTGTTAGACTCGACAAAAGATATCCTGATTCTCAAAAAGAGTTCAAAAAAACTAAAGTCGGCATATGGCGAACTGTCGAATTTGGAGAGTTACCTTAGGAAGAATAGAGAAAATGTCATCAATGATTTTAATGGAAGTATTCTAGATAATTTATCTATTGAGATTGAATTGATTGAAAAAAAATTAGGAAAATTGTTAAAGGAATTTCAATTAAAAACAATTAATGCGACCGAGTTTTCTAAACAATTGTTGAGTATACCTAAAATTCGAAAAAAGTTTGAAGAGATAAATAGTAAGCATAAAAAGAAAGATGCGATTTATTCTGAAGTTGCAGCGTTACTGCTAGAAGTATTTGACACTCCTAATCAGGTATATGACTTTTTAGATAAAAATCCCAATTTTTATCCCGAAATTAAAAAAGGTTTAACCTCACCTGAGGTTATTAGAAGTAGAGATAATCGACTTAAGGGTAACTCTAAATTCATAACTTCGTGAATTTGTAAACGTACGATTCGAGCAAAAAAAAATAAAATAACTCTGAATCGTACTTCGACTAAACACCAAATATCTCATACCAATTAAAGCGCGGCTTGGTTGGGTGTTTTGGTCAGTTGGTCATTAAAATCTTGCTAAGCCTCCAAATTAAGGAGGTATTCATGAAAAGTAAACAAATACAACTAGAAAAAACTTTAGAGGCAGTAGCTCTATGTAGGTCACAAGTAATGAGTGATTGTGAGTTTGAGTTTGGTGATTCACCAAGGTGGAAACAAATGCGAACAAGACTACTAAGAATTTTTGGTCATCGTGGTTTAGAAGGGCGTGTTCACGAAATAATAAAGGGTAAAAACCCTCATAAAAACTCAAGAGAGGATGGTAGTTATGTTGAGTTTTTATGACTATACAAAAATTTATACATCTAATGGTTTTAAAATATTCCCGGTTGTATATAAAGATAAACGTCCTGCAACAAAAAACGGTTTTAAAGATGCGAGTAATGACATTCTAAAAGTAAATGAATTGTTTGCATTCAACAGGTGTAATGTGGGTGTAGTAACTGGAGTTGAAAATAATATTGCAGTTATTGATGTAGATCCTAAGAATGGGGGAATTGAATCTTTTGAGAAGCTCAAAAGAGAGTTTAATTTACCAACAGATACATTAACTGTAGAAACTGGAAGCGGTGGTTTACATCTATATTATAAAATTTATGGTCCTACTAAATCTAGAATAAATATTCTACCAGGTATTGATATTAAAGCTGATGGTGGATACATAGTTGCACCTCCGAGCGTACATCCATGTGGTAAAGAGTATAAATTCATAAGTGAGGGAAACCCAGAATTTTCTGATTTAAGGACGTTTCCAATAGAAGTGATTAAAGCTGTTGATGAATTTAAAAAGAGAACAAAAATAAAAAAAGATAAATCCATAAAAGAAAATGAAAAGGATTTTAACAACTATGATTTTATTCAAGAAGGCGGCCGGCACAATCATCTAGTAGCTAAATTAGGTTTTTTACGCGGAAAAAATATTTCTCGAGAAACAATTTTCAAGAAATTGCATGAAGAGAATTTAAACATGTGTAAACTGCCATTGCCAAAAGAAGAGGTAAATCAAATATTTGAATCGATTAAAGAGCGTCCCTTTAAGGAAGTATTTATTTATGCCCCTTATACTGATTTAGGAAATGCTGAGAGATTTAAGGCCTTTGTAGGTAATGATGCTATATTTGTTTTCGATTCAGGAAAATGGCATGTTTATGATGGGATTCGATTCAAAGAAGATAAGTGTAGAAAAAATGTAACTCGGTTAACAAAAGAAATGCTACGGTCAGATTATGATGGTTCTGTCTTTGGAAGTAGCGAGGATCAAATATATTTTAATGCTCATTTAAAAAAATCAGAAATGATAGGTAAAATAAATGCAATGTTGAATCTTGCTAGTTCTGAAATGTCTATAAACATCGATGAACTAGACGAAAATCCATATTATCTTAATCTCTTAAATGGGACTTATAATTTAAAAGAAGGTAAGTTTCAGCCTCACAGTAACAATATACTGTTAACAAAATTAGTAAATATAAGATTTGATGAATCACAAGAGTGTCCAAGATGGATAGAGTTCTTATGTGAGATCACCTGTGGCGATGTTGATTTACAAAGTTACCTACAAAGAGTTGTTGGGTATTGCCTTACTGGCATTACAAAAGAGCAGTGCCTTTGGTTATTGCATGGAAAAGGTTCAAATGGAAAATCTACTTTTATAGATATACTAAGTAAACTCTTAGGTGAATATTATTGTTCAGCAGATATTTCAACATTCACTATTAATAAGTCTGAGCAAATAAGAAACGATTTGGCAAGATTGGTTCATTCAAGGCTTGTAACTTCTGTAGAGATTAAAGAGGGAAAGGCTCTTGACGAGTCAGTAATCAAACAAGTTACAGGTGGCGATCCTGTATCTTGTAGATTTTTGTTTAAAGAACATTTTCAGTATATACCAAAGTGGAAACTATTTTTAGTAGTTAATCACTTACCAATAATTAACGGAACCGATGAGGGAATTTGGAGAAGACTTAAGTGTATACCATTTATGGCGGAATTTAAAGGGAAGGCTGTAGATAAGGATTTGCTATCAAAGTTAGAGAAAGAACTGCCTGGTATATTGAATTGGGCGATTGAAGGTTGCAGAAAATGGCAAATTGAAGGATTAAATCACCCTTCCATAGTTAAAGATGAAGTGAGTAACTATAGAACTAATGAGGACTCAATAGGTCAGTTTCTAGATGAAAATACTAAACGAGGAATTGATTTAAAAGTTAGTTTTACTGATATATTCTCTCGCTATTCTTCAATCCAAAAGAAAATGGGACAAATACCAATAAGTACTAAGGCTTTTTCACAGAATCTTAGTTTACGAGGAATTATAAAAGTTAAGCGAGCAAAAGGTATGTATTTTTTAGGTATTGATCTAATTTGAGTGGAGGATGTGTAGGTTCTAGAGGGTCTTTAACCTATTATTAGTATCAAAAAACATATATTAATAAAAGCAGATTGTAAGAATAGTGCATAAGTTGCACTCTGGCGGGGAATTTTTAACTGGAACGGGAAAAAAAGGTAGAAGATGGGGTGTGAAAAGCAGAAAAAATCCTTCAAATAATTGGAGAGAAATTGACTGTAAGTTAGAGGTGTCGCAAAGTGCTAAAATAAATGGCTCTGTGACAACTGAAGATGAGTGGATAGACTCAGTACAGGCTGCGGCTTATTTAAAGGTCTCAGTGGGTGTTCTAAGGAATTTGACTTCTAATGGTCAAGTGCCCTACTACAAATTAGGTAGAAGGAATCGCTATCGTACTGAGGATTTAAGAGAAGTTCTCCTTTCTGTGAAGAAAGGAGTAAACTATGGGAATTAAGAAGAATAATAATGGTACTTTTGATGTTTCTTACTCAGAAAGACATCCAGTAACAAGGGTTCCATGTAACAGGCGTCGAAAAAGCATAAAATCAATGGCTGAAGCTAAAAGAGTTTATGCTGAACTAGTAGTGAAAGTTAATGAACTACTAAAAAGGGAAATCATTCCAAATTGGTCTCAGTTTTTAGGTTCTTATTTACTAAGAATTGATCAGGAAGGTGAGCTTACGAAGGGTACTGTTTATAAACGTGATAAAGTTTTAAAAAGACATACTTTGCCGTTATGGAGTGATAAACTCATTGATGAAATTACACCACAAGACATTCGAGACCTTATAAATAATGATTTAGGTGATAAATCAGAATCACATAAAAAATTTGTTTTAAAAGGTGTTCGAAATGTTTTTCAAGATGCTGTTGATCAAAGATTTATTGCTAGCAATCCAACTCCAGCCATTAAATTTAAAATTAATGACAAGATTAAAACTTGCTTAAATGAAAAGCAGATTATGATGCTTTTGCAAAAGGCTGATGAATTAGGTTGGTTCTGGTATCCGCATTATGCTGTGGCTTTATTTACAGGTATGAGAAGTGGGGAAATGTTTGCACTTACTTGGGATAAAGTGAATTTTGAATCTAGGCAAATACTCGTTGATTGTGCTTGGAGCAGTAAAGATGGTTTTAAGTCTACAAAATCTGGGAATGATAGAATTGTTGAAATACCCAAGCCCTTATTGCCTATTTTAAGAGAATTAAAAATAAAGGCTGAAAATGAGTTTGTTCTTCCTCGTTCCACCAAGTGGGAACAGGGTGAGCAAGCAAGAGATTTGAGGTTGTTTCTTAAATCTATTGGACTACCTGAGGTAAGATTTCACGATCTACGTGCTAGTTGGGCAACTTGGTTATTAAGTAAAGGTGTTGCCCCAAGTCGTGTAATGGCCATGGGTGGCTGGGTAGACATGAAAACCATGATGATCTACATGCGTAAAGCTGGAATAGATATCAAAGGTGCTACCAGCTGTCTCGATGACTTTCAAATTAGCGGCCAAACCCAAGGCAAAGTACTCGATTTTGTAACTGTGTAGTACGTTGTAGTGCTTGTGGATTTTAAGGCTTGAAATCATTAAGGTTTTTGGGCGCCCGAAGCCCCTACCATTTAAGTCCTTGAAATCATTTGGTAGTTTTAAAATCCGGACATGAGAGCGGTTGGTTGAACGAATTGATCCGAAATTATCGCCACCAGGCTGTAACTCATAATACTCACACCAGACTTTTGTCCTATATTGCGACACCTTGGTGGCGATAATTTCGGATCAATTCGAAAATATAAGGTGTAGATCAATGGTTGTGTCAAAATGGTAATTAGATAAATAACTCAGGGTCTGCATTTTCGATGATCTTTTTGAACTCAGAAAATAACCTTCCGGCAGGGCCTCCTCCAAGCAATCTGCGATCAAATGCCATTATTAAGGGAATTGTGGACTCGACAACAACCTGATTATCGCGAACCCATGGCCTTTTTTTGACAATACCAAACGAAAATGTGATGGGCCAAGGCCAAAGTGTAAACAATAAATCAGCTCCCGATTTGGCAGGTGAATTAACCCAACAAGCACAACCTTTATGTTTTAGCCACAGATTAGGAAACCAAAACGAGGCATTAATTATCCACTTAGCAAAAGGGTAAGGAATAAGATTTAAAATTCTCATAAACAATTTAAGATCCTTGTCGTTTTGTTCCGTGCTGCTTGCGTAAAATTGTAGCTCTTTAGTGATCTCAATCAGACTCTTTTTATCTACATTTTTAATCACGGGGGCATAGGCTTGACCGGGGAGATTGGGCAAATTTTTTTCAACAGCAACGTTAAAATCAAAATTTGTAAATTGCACGATTCTTCTAAAAAAAGGAGGTCCTATTATAGCCCTGTTAACTTCGGGGTACCTTTTAGTCAGCAGGTAAGTAGACTTTAAAACAATTGCTGTGTAGGACGGAGATTGTATTCCTCTGTTTTTGTATGTTTCCCTAATTTCGTTTATTTTTTCTATTGATGCTAAGCTGGTCATTGTTACCATATGATTAGCGACCATGATGTCGTTCATGGACCATGAATTAATATTGGAAAGGGATGGCCAGGTTGAAAAAAATTGTTTCATTACAATAATTGTAAGTCGATTCTAAGAGCCGACTAGCGGATTTTTGACCTTTATTCTGATTTTATATTGAATTTAACTTATTTTGTGCTGAGTTTAAATGAAAGAAGAAAATATGCTTAAAAATTTTTCCTATGAAGTAAAAACTCAATCATACTCCTCTCAAGTTAGTCATTTTGGAGATGATTTGATTGTTATGAATAGAATCCAAAACTACACAGAGACGGCAACTCCGATTGATGCCTATGGTCCTGTTTGGATTGTTGGACTTTCATCTTTGAATAATAGAATTTTAGTAAAAGATGGCTCCAAATTTATTAAATTAGTGGGGCCATGTGGCTTTCTTGCCCCACCATTTTCAATTTTAAAATGGGAAATTTTACCTGGAAGGCTCGAGTGGACGGCGTTAGCTTCCAATGAAATATTGCCGGGGAGCTTTAATAATCAACCTTTTATTTTTGAATGGAATGGAGTAGTACCAGACAACCTCAGGGGACTACTAGATCTAGTTAGCAGCACAGGAGTAAAAAAGATTATCGAGATGCAAACTGTAAAATCGTCTTCTGCAGAAAAGATAAAAGAAATCATTGACTCCACCTATAAAGAAAATATCGTCATTGGTGAGATCGCAAAGACTTTAGGCTTGTCTCAGGCTTACACCTGCCGTGAGTTTAAAAGAGCCTACGAATTGTCGCCTGTAGAGTATAGACACAAAGTCAGGTTATTTGATGCTATAAAATCACTTTCGATGGGTATACCTGTAACAGAGGCTTGCTTAAATTCAGGATTTTCATCGATTAATCAATTTAATCTTCATTTCAAAAACTATATGGGGACGACTCCACTTCGCTACAGTGCAGATAAAAACCCGACAAAGAGACCCTTAGTTAAGGCAAGGGTTTGATACTTAAAAAAATTCCGATGCATTTTATCTGCGGATTTGGGTTAGATGAGATAACCTCTATATTTCGTTGCGGTATTCTACTGCTCAGTAACTTCACAGGCGAAGTTGCCAAGAAAAGTCCCTTCGCCAAGTCCCCACCAGTAAAGTTTTGCCGAGTGGTCGACAACATTAATATAGATTTCATACTCGTAAGATCCATCCACCCAAAAATCGTAGCGAACAGTCTCTGGGTCTGTGATGTGACTTTCTTTTATAAGTGCTGGTCCGTTCACGGCAAAGGATTCTAAAGAGAGGTCTCCAACTTGAAGAGACCAGTTTATACCGTCTTTAAAAAGGATGTGTGGATTCAAAACCAAATTTGCACCATCAGGAACAAAGATGGTTCTGGATAATGATGTCGCCTCACAATCAAAGATTCTTTGCTGAGCGTAACTTGAAGTCGCAAATAGTAAACTAAAAATAAATAAAACGGTTTTCATAAAGTTTCCCCCCTACTGCTAGTATTCATAGGCAATGCTCAAAATTACGTCAATAACCAAGTTTTGTAGGCCCTTACTTTTTTTGTAACAAAAAAGAGATCGGCAAAAGGGGCGACTCATAGGTGTCAACTTTCCCTCGATGTATGTATAGGTTATTCGAAATTTCACGATCAAAATCGGGCTTATATTTGCTTTGCCATCTTCGATTTGGCACTTTATAAGACCTGAATGATTAGTTTTGCAAATGTCACAAAGAGTTATGGAAATAAAGTCCTTTATCAACAGGGAAGCTTTCAAATCAATCCAGGCGAAAAAGTTGGCTTAGTTGGCCCTAATGGTGCTGGAAAGACTACAGTTTTTCGCCTTATTGCTGGCGAAGAAGGTCCTGATGATGGACAAGTCGCTAAGCCCCAATCCATCGTTGTAGGTTATTTTTCTCAGGATGTTGGTGAAATGAAGGGTCGCAGCGTAATTGAAGAGGTCAAAGCCTCAGCGGGACGAGTATCCTTGCTTAAAGATCGACTTCTAGAGCTCGAAGCCCTTTTAAGTGAGCCTCTTGATGAAGACAAAATGTCAAGGGTCTTAGAAGAGTATGGAAATCTTCAAACAGAATTTGAGCAATTAGGAGGTTATGACCTAGAGGCAAGGGCGGCAGAAATTGTAACTGGTTTAGGGTTTGCTCCTGAAGATCATCATCGGCCTACAGAGAGCTTTAGTGGCGGATGGAAAATGCGAATTGCTTTGGCAAAAATATTACTGCTAAATCCTGATGTTTTATTGATGGATGAGCCAACCAACCACTTAGATTTAGAGTCTATTATTTGGTTAGAGTCATGGCTGCTCAATTTTAAGGGCAGCCTTTTTATGACCAGTCATGATCGTGACTTTATGAATCGAATAGTTAAAAAAATTGTCGAAGTGGCCAACAAATCTATATCTGTTTATTCCGGAAATTACGATTTTTATATTCGAGAAAAGGAAATTCGTAAGGAGCAACTTATAGCCTCTGCCAAAAGACAAGAAGAGATGTTGGCAAAAGAAGAGGAATTTATCGCCCGTTTTGCGGCAAGAGCTTCTCACGCCGCCCAAGTGCAATCGCGGGTTAAGAAGTTAGAAAAAATAGATCGCATAGAAGTGCCTAAAGATGAAGAAGTTATGCAATTTACTTGGCCAACACCAGAGCGTGGTGGTGACGAAGTTGTCAAGTTTCGCAATTTGGGAAAAGTTTGGCAAACAGAGGATGGAAGGCGAGTCGAGGTGTTCTCCTCAGCAAATGGACTTGTAAAGCGACTGGATCGAGTGGCGGTTGTTGGAGTGAATGGGGCTGGAAAATCCACATTATTAAAGATCATGGCTGGGAAGACAGAGTCTACAGAAGGGGAACTGAGCTTAGGTGCCAGCATAACAATGGGTTACTTTAGTCAGAACTCGTTGGATGTTTTAAATCCACAAAACACATTACTTGATGAAGTTCACAATAAATTTCCTACAGCCACATTGGGTTTTATTCGTAACCTTCTTGGGGCCTTTAAATTCTCAGGGGATGAGGTTGAGAAAAAAATTGGGGTTCTTTCCGGAGGGGAAAAAAGCCGGTTAGTGTTAGCTTGTATTCTGGCTCATCCAACCAATCTTCTTGTGTTAGATGAACCGACAAACCACCTTGATATTCAATCGCGCGAGGTACTTTTGGAGGCTATAAAACAGTACCCTGGGACTGTTGTCTACGTCAGTCACGATCGTTACTTTTTAAGAGCACTAACCACACGAGTGTTTCACCTCGATAGGCATCAATTAACCATTTACGATGGCGATTGGGATTATTACCAAGGTAAAACGGCTCAAATACACTGAGCCGTTATTTTTAAAATTATCTACGGATTTATCTGCCATTAGTTAGCAAATGGGCCATACTTATGCTCACGTGCTGAGAGGTGCCTGCGTAGCGTTGGTAAAAACTAACTGTGTTAGCTAACCCCAAAAAGGCTTGTTGTTTTTCTGTATCAGTTCCATTAAGTGCAGAGTCGATGGTCAACTTGAGCTTTGGATCAAGCAAGTGAGGATTTGGATCTGCAAAGCTTACATGTTGATCAAAAGAATTTCCTGCGATCTCTAGTATAGCCAAAATGCTTTGCAATCCACGATATTCTAAGCTGTTGGGGCGTGTGTGGGGGAGTTTTTCCTCCAAACTGTTTAAAACTTCTCGACCGCCATTAGCCAAAGTGCCCACTACAAGTCCTGCTCGAGGGGTAGACTGTATTTTTATGGCAGTAGTTATAAGGCTTTGAAATGTCTGTACAGAGTAGCGCCCATAAGTGTCCCGGCCAACGCCATCCCTGTAAGCTGCAACTAACTGGTGCCAAAGCTGCTCTCTTTCTTTTTTCTTTTTTGCAGCTAGATACTTCGTTTGAACTAGAATCATGCGATTGAGAGCATCGAAATCCAGTGAGCGTTCTGGAAAGACAATTCCTCGTCCAAAACTTGGTTCCAATGCAATATCATCAAGGCTTAATGTTCTATAGTAAGCAGAAAGCAGGGCTTTTCTCAGGGCCACTTGTCCTGCAGAGTTTTTCAGTTTTTCTGTTAGCGCAAAGTACAACTGTCGAAGCTCATTATTCGTAAAACTTTGATAGCTTTTTAAGATGTCAAACCTCGCAGCTAAATCTATAGAAACTTGGCTGTAGGTGTCGGCTATAAGTTGAATGTCTTCGTCCGTGGGATTGTTGCCGCGAACAGAGTCAGGTAAGGCTCTATAAAAATCGAATAATTCCTCAAATTGAGGAACCGCGGCTTCGACCTTAGATGGGAGTTCGCCAGTGTTTATTGCTACCTCACAGGGGGATGTGCTTGATTGTGTTGAAGCAGAAACGAGCTGTATAGGCAATGCTAGTAATGTCAGTAGGGTATAATGCAAGTATTTCATATAAGCCTCTTTTTCAAAATTTAAGAACAGGGCAAAAAATTAGTTATAATTCATAGCATTATAATCCATCGAATGCACCTGTAACTATTATAATTCAAATGTAAAATCAACTCGATAATGCTTATCGAGTTGATTGTCGTTGAGCCTCTTTATCGTTGAAGCTCTACAAAAAATCACTAATCACGCTTATTGTTGTTGCGTAAAAATGATTGAGGGTTTCTAGGTTTATCATCCGTAAGTTGATCAGCAGCCTCCTCAAGAATTTCAAGAGAGACAATAGCGTCGTCAATGGTGGCGTCAAAGTTGTCTTCGGTTTGATCCAAATGTTGAGTAGGCTTTCTGGATGAGAGTACAAATTGAAAACCATTTTTTTCTATCATTTGATAGTGAACTCCATTCATAAATTCAGGTGGAACCATGATAAATATAGGCTCATCTGTAGTTTGAGAAAGATGACTATCAATAGCATCAGCTAAATTTTTATGATTAGGGTCAAACTCTATATTGTGCTCGACAGTCCTTTCAGTTCCCAAATTTTTGTCGGTATCGTAAACAAGGGTGATTTTTACACCTTTTAGGGGCTCTTGATGGTTGTGGTGTGGGAGAAGCGTGTTTAAGGCCTCTTGCTCGCGTTCGCGCTCACGTTCTAGCTTAAGAGTCTTGAATGCGTCCGTCACAATATTCTTGCCGATAGTGTCTGTTTGGTAAACCACTGCGGCGTCGCGCTCAATGGGCTCATGGCCAAAAAGTGCGGCTAGGGCTTTTCGCCAATAATCATCTTTTTCAACGGTGTATTTGTACCTTTCAAATAGCTCTTCAGCACTTGCAGAGGGGTTATTTTTTTCCTTTTCCATAAAGAAAAGAACCTTAGACATAAAAATATGTTTGAGTTTCTTTAAAACAATATAGAGATTTTTTACAGACAGCTTGGGTATCTTTCCATCCTGTAGCAAATTTAGAAAGCCAGCAAACATTCTCGATGATACGAGGGTCACTATGGGAACTACAGTGGTGTAAAAACTGACGTGGTTGATGCCCATATCTAAAGTATCAAGAACATCTTTAATCGCAGAAAACATAAGAATCATGACCGTCGCGGCACGAGCATCAGACCCTAGCCGGTCCAGGCTTTCGACAATATTAGGACGGTGTTTATTTAACAAATAAATAACCTGCCCCTCTCTAGCTTCTAAGCGAACCTTTTCTTCAAGGACTTCGCCATTTTCATCTGTTGATTTAATGCGAAGATTTTTCATGTCCTCGTAGAGTGGGTAGCTATAAAACTTTTTAAATGTGGAATTGACTAAAAACCATCTTGCGGAGGACTTAGTCACAAAGTTCCACAGCTTCATAAATCTGATGTGCCCCCATGCGAAGATGGCCCTCGATAGAGAGTACTCCTCCATAAAGAACTTTAAGCTAAAATCTTTGCGCTCAATTCTTGGATCCATCAGAGGAAGGCCAAACCTCTTAAAGTGTGAAGCCAGTTCGTCCAATTTTTCTCTGTCGTAGGTTTTCATGGTGTGGGGGACTCCAACCAAGAAGGCAACAAATTCCTTATCTTCGTTATTGACAGTTATTTTTTTCCGATAGACTCGAAACATGGATTCATCAGGTTTTTTTGAGTCTCCGCGAACGTAGTTCACGGCCTTTGAAAAGGGAATGGTTGTTATGGCTCTTATAGGAAAGGCCAGCCACCTGAAGACGCTCTTTACAGTTTCAACAATTTTTCCAGAGGTCCTATGTTTGGGACTGTCAACGTATTTTCGAACAGCTTCAAGAAGCTCTTCAGAAATATCCAGATCTTCTAGATATAAAATTTTATCGCAGCTGCTTCTGCTGGCGGAAGATTGAATATCAGATAGCATTTTTTTGTGCGCTGAGGACGTTTGTCCTTTGGGAGCTGCGAAAGCCAAATGAGGCTGCAAGGCAATGGATAAGGCTAAAACAAAGGATAACACCGGGTTTGTCATACTTCTCCTGTCGACGTTCTGTACATTAGGCGTAAAGCGTCTCTAATGTAAGCCCTCATAGCTAATTTACACGCTCTAAATAAACTCTCTGTAAAAATTGCTAAAACTGTGCCGGGATGTTAGTTTGTAAGATCTATGAGTATTTTTGAAAAGGGCCAGGCTCACAACTGGCCGAGCCAAATTATTGTATACACAGACGGCGCCAGTCGTGGAAATCCAGGGCCCGCTTCGGTGGGTTTAGCCTTTTACACAATAGATGAGGAGCCTCTCTATGATTTTGCCGAGAGTATAGGTATCCAAACAAATAATTATGCTGAATACGAGGCTGTACGAAAGGCTTTAAATTTGGCTCAAAAAAATCAGGTTCAAGAGTTGGTGTTAAGAAGCGACAGTCAGTTATTAGTTTGCCAGCTCAATGGAGAATACAAAGTAAAGTCTGAACATTTGCGTCCCCTTTATCTGAGTTGTTTAGAACTAAAGTCTCGTTTTAAGCTTGTAAAGTTTGAACATGTTCGCAGAGAGTACAACACGAAAGCCGATCAATTGGCAAATTTGGCCTTGGATCGAAACTTCTGAGGTAGTAAACTCATCATCATATATAACCCCAATCCGTGGCTAAAAGGGTTTGAGAAAAACACCTTATTATTCACAGATTTGGGTATGAAATGGGTGGGGGCTCTTATGCTTAAAGAGGTCAATGAGAGTAAGTTTAATATGTGGAGAGCCATTGTGGCTTTAGTTCATGCTGATGGTGAGGCTCATCCTGAAGAAGATTCATTTTTACGGGCAAAATTTCAAAACCTCCCATTTACATCTGAACAGTTGGAGGCTCTCAATGCAGATATGGAAAGCCCTAAGGATGTGGATGTTTTTTTTGAAAAGATCACCAGCCCTGGCGACCGGTCACAGTTCATTTACTTTGCCCGTTTGCTCTTTTGGAGTGATGGTGTTTTTCAGGAGCAAGAGCAGGCCATTCTTGATCGTCTGCATGTCGCCACTATTAGTAAAGTGGATTTAGAAAAAGTCATGCATTCCGTCGATGGAATTGCCGAGCAGTTTGTTCGCGACTATAAAAATAGGAACTTCCGTACGATATTATCTGATTTTATTCAAAAATTTTTTTCATAGAGTTTGAGGCTTTTAAAAATTAACTCGTTGTGATACAAGACTTCTCAGGTAACACGGGTGATCGCTTGAGGCCCTTATTAAGGCTAAGAGAGGAAAGTCCGGACTCCGTATGGCAGCCTAAGGGGTAACGCCCCTCCATCGCAAGGTGAGGACCAGTGGAACAGAGAGAATGTCCAGGGCTATGATCTAAAAGGCGGGAACGGGAGCTTTTTAGGGAGTTGCTGGAGTGAAAACAGCTAAACTTCTAGGCGGAGCAAGGTCAAATAGGAAAACGTTTGAGTGCGGCCAGCACAAGTTTTCGGGTAGACTGCTTAAGGGTGTGAGCAATTGCACTCTCAGAGGAATGGTCATCGTACAAAGGGTGTCGAGGCCTTTTTGGACAGAATCCGGCTTATAGTGTTACCTAATGAACTCGATTTATGGGGTGGGTGTAAAAGCTCACCCCATCTTTACTGTACCAATTCCAAATAAGACCAATTCCCAAAAATAGTCGTCTAGATCTTTGTGAATGCACCTCATGCTCAAACAGCCGCAGCCTTGAGGCTGCCGAACTGCGCGTGAGGTGCATTCACAAAGATCTAGACGACTATTTTTGGGAATTGGTGTAACTAGTTGTTTTATTGGTTTTCTAAAATCTTACGTTCAGTTTTTAGGTCGCGGTTGTCGGCTTTTTCTTCTGAAAACTTCTCTCCATATCTGGCTTTCAGCTTGCTAATATTTTTTTCCATGATTTTGGCAAAGGGAACGTCGAGTTCATCCGCAATGATGGCGCAATACCAAAACAGGTCGCCAAGCTCTTCAGCAAGGTTAATCCGATCTAAATCTTTCCCATAGTAAATGTGCTTTTTAAGTGCATCCAAAAATTCTCCGGCCTCTGTGGCTAAACCAATGCCGCCATGTAGAAGACGGATATTTCCTGGTGATGAAATTCTTTCGGCAATTTTGTCAAACTCGCGAGACTCTGTTCTTACCGCGTTTTTCACATAGTTTTCTGTATTCATTAAAATTTCTCCTTAATTTGGGCATGAATAAGAAGTTCAACTCCGTTTCTCCATCCTTCAGACTCGCGCCAACGGGTCCAATAGAGAAGACGGAAGTCATCTTTTAATCTTTGTCGATACTCCCACTCCGAACCACCAAACGGAGGGTGAGGCTTTTGTTCCATAACAAATAGAACAGCCAAGAGTAGTCCTCCCTCGCAAAGACAACGTCTCCATATCTTTACAAGCTCTTGTCGCCTTTCGATAGGTACAGCGCAAAATAATGTGTGCTCAAAAATCATATCAAATGCATGGAGATAAGACTGGGGCAGTTGAAAAATGTCAATTTGCTCAAAAGTTAAGTTCTTTATATGGCCATACTTGGATTGGGCTCTTTTTATGGCCTGTTCGCTGTAGTCAACGGCCGTTACAATATGACCCTGTTCGGCCAAGAACGCGGCGTCATTCCCAGATCCACAGCCGGGAACAAGAATGCGCGATCTAGGGATTTTGAGTTGAGGCAGGGCTTGTGTAAGAACTGGAGAGGGTTTGTTAAGCTCCCAGCCAGGAGTGTCGTTTTCAAGGTATTTAGAATTCCAAAAATCAGAAGAGCTAGTAGAAACTTGGGATTTTAACCAAGGTTCTAGCGGGTAACGTGTTTTCTTATAGGTTATCCCTTCATCGTCAAATTCATCAATTTGTTCAAAAAAATTGGAGTGAGCAGTCCTTGACATAACGAAGGGGCGTCCTTCCAAATCGTAGCCAAGAATGCGGTCCCATTCGTCAAGGAACAGCTGATCTAGACGAAATTGGGTTGTGTAGGAGTAGTTTCCAACAGCTCTCCAGGTGGTATTATCCTGTGGAGATGTATCTTGAACTACAATGGGTGCATCAAAAGCCTCAACAATGTAGTGGATATTATTTGCTGTTGTTGTGAAGGCTTGTAAAGAGGGAGTCTTTAAATTTTGCAAAAGCTGTTGGCCGAGGACCTCGCTTTCAACTCTTTTCTGATCAAGATAAAGATAACCTTGTTCATCAATTTGGATGTAGTTGTCCACGCTCTGAAGTTCCTTAAAAATAATTATAATTCGGTGTCTGGTTGGAGGGTGATGGCTTCACCCTCTTCAAACTGGATATGATTATTGAGAATAAAAAGTTCGTCAAAATTCCACACTTCATATTCAGGGTTGTCTTGCCCCTTGCGATTAAGCACCGCATAGCCATCGATGATAATCCGCGCAGCGGCAATGTCCTCCCCAGGGTCGTCAAATGAGTAATTGAAGGTCGCCTTAATTTGATTTTCGTTGACTCGTTCTGTCCACAGGCGTTCGAATTTTAAATTCTTTGAGTTTGGTAAATTCTCACTTATGTAATTAGAGATAATGGTCTTTAAATCCTGCTGAAGGCTCAGATGCGTTTCTTCACTAATCGAAGCGGGAGTTTTTGCGACTCCCCATGACCAATAAACAAAAGCAAACAGAATAATCAGATTTAAGTATTTCATTGAGTCCTATCCTAGCTTAATGAATAATCATGGGCAATAAGATTGAGGGGAGCTAAAAGGACTTTGTGTATATGAAAAAACTTACGGAGTTAAAAAAACAGGGGCTTCAATATTGGAGTGGTTTCAAGTTTTTATGGAATCACCCTCACCAAATTTCGCACTCACTCGGAGTCGAGGCTCCCATGGCGACTCGTATTGCCAATACAATAATTAGTCGCGTCAGAAGGCCCGGGAGTTGGTTGTACTCAACCACGGTCGAAGAAGTTTCTGCCAGCAGGTGTCATATTCGAGTCGACAGTCTAGAGCCTTCGACTCGTCTGAGCTCATTGGCCTATGTAGTTGAGGGGTCGATCGAAGTTTATCTAAAAAATCTTATTCCTTACTACTTCGATTATTCTGTTCTAAATCTGGAAATAGATGTCAACAAAGGCTTTCGCTTCCCTGTTGATTGCGTTTTTAGTATGGATAGTGCAGATGTTGCGGATCTATTATCTCAGGTGAAGCAAACAAAGAGATTTTATAAAGATTTTTCTTTTGAGTTTCAGTCGAAGCAAAATTTTTGTGGAAGGGCCACTGCTGGGGTGGAGATTTCTTTGCAACAATTGTTGCCTCCCGCAAAGAAGATTTCCTCAAAAGAGATTTGATGAATAAAAAGATGAATAAAAAATTAATAAACAGTTTTTTGATAAAGAATGATTTGAGCAAGTAGAAAGGTGCAAAAAAATGGAATCATTGCAGACAAAAGTGCAGAATCAGTCCTCTAGCTTTATAGAAAATAAGAAGCATTATTTAAATGTTTTATCTGAATACAAACACCTTTTAAGTAAAGTTTTAGAAGGTGGTGGGGCTGAGGCGCAAGAGCGCCATAAGTCTCGCAATAAGTATCTGGCTCGCGAGCGAATTAATAAGTTGATTGATCCGGGCACAACTTTTTTGGAGTTCTCTTCTTTTGCCGCTTTTAATATGTACGACAATGAGGCCCCTGCCGCGGGGATTGTCACAGGTATAGGCGTGGTTCAAAATCAAGAGTGTGTAATTGTAGCTAATGATGCCACCGTCAAGGGTGGAACCTATTTTCCAATGACTGTAAAAAAACATCTGCGAGCCCAAGAAGTTGCGATGGAAAATGGTTTGCCTTGTATCTATTTAGTGGACAGTGGTGGGGCTTACTTGCCTTTGCAAGCTGAGGTTTTTCCCGACAGGGATCATTTTGGCCGGATATTTTTTAACCAGGCTCAGATGTCAGCAATGGGCTTGCCGCAGATTTCTGTAGTTATGGGGAGCTGCACGGCTGGGGGAGCTTATGTTCCAGCAATGAGTGATGAGAATATTATCGTAAAGGGAAATGGAACGATATTTTTGGGCGGACCTCCTTTAGTCAGAGCGGCTACAGGAGAGGTTGTTTCAGCTGAAGAATTGGGGGGAGCCTTAGTGCACTGCCAAGTGAGTGGAGTTACAGATCATTATGCTGAGGACGAGGATCATGCAATTGAAATAGCTCGGAGTGTAGCTGAAAATTTTAATATCAAAAAAAATGTTCCGGTAAAATTAAAACCGATTGAAGAACCACTCTACCCAATTGAGGAGCTATATGGAATTCTTCCTAAAGACTCGAGAGTTCCTTTTGATGTTCGAGAAGTTATTGCTCGCATAGTGGATGGGAGTCAATTTCATGAGTTTAAATCCAATTATGGTGACACTTTAGTTTGTGGCTTTGCTCACATTTGGGGTTATCCCGTGGGTATTGTTGCCAATAATGGTGTTCTGTTTAGTGAGAGTGCTCTCAAAGGAGCTCACTTTGTTGAGCTGTGTGATCAAAGATCTATACCCCTTGTGTTTTTGCAAAATATAACAGGATTTATGGTGGGCAAAAAATACGAGAATGAGGGTATTGCTAAGCACGGAGCTAAGATGGTTATGGCTGTAAGCAACACCAGGGTTCCCAAGTTTACAGTTGTTTTAGGTGGCTCTTATGGGGCCGGAAACTACGGAATGTGTGGTCGAGCCTTTCAGCCTCGTCAGTTATGGATGTGGCCAAATGCGCGAATAAGTGTTATGGGCGGTGAGCAGGCAGCAAATGTTTTATTAACGGTAAAAATTGATCAAATGGCACAAAAGGGAAAAAGTTTAACTGAGGCTCAAATCGAAGAAATTAAAAAGCCAATTTTAGAAAAATATGCGCAGGAAAGTTCTGCCTATTATTCGAGTGCAAGGCTATGGGATGATGGAGTGATTGATCCCGTTGACACAAGAAAAGTTCTAGCACTGGGTTTAAGTGCGAGTTTTAATAAGTCATGGCCCGAAAAACAAAAGGGTGTTTATAGAATGTAGCAAAGTTAAATCTGCACTTTTCTGCATGAAAAGAACGAGTCGACAAGAATGATATGGCAAGAATGATATGTTAAATGAGAGATGTTAAGTACCATAAGACAAATACAACAAGACGAGTGCGATACGTGAAGTGAAGTGAAGTGAAGTGATGAAGTGAAGTTAAGTGAAGTGTTAAAAGTGAGGGGTGAGAACTTATATGGAATATATTAAAGTTGAAGATAATCAAAACAACTACAGAGTAGTACTGAGTCGTCCAGAAAAGCGCAATGCCTTTCATCCGAAGATGATCCAAGAGTTAACACAAGCCTTTCGTGACATTAAAAATTCAAAAGCTCGTTACGTCCACTTATGTGGAGAAGGCGAAAGCTTTTGCGCTGGGGCCGATTTGGGATGGATGAAATCCATGAAGAACTACACTTTAGAGGAAAACCTAAGAGACTCTCAAGAGCTATTTGATATGTTCGAAGCCTTGTCGGAGTCCCCAATTCCAGTGACGGCTAGGGTGCAAGGACATGTGATGGGAGGAGCGAATGGATTGTTGTCTATGTGCGATGTTGTAGCGGCAGAAAACACGACAAACTTTGCATTTAGTGAAGTTCGATTAGGTTTAGTTCCTGCCGTGATAAGTCCGTTTATTTTGTCTAAAATGCAAAAATCATATGCACGAGGCTTAATGATCACAGGGCGATTATTTTCAGCTGAAGAGGCTTTAAAAGGGGGGTTAATTGAGTTTTGTGGAACTTCCACTGAAGTTGATGATTACTTAACAGAAGTTCATAAGTCGCTTCTAATGGCGGGGCCAGATTCTGTCAAAGAAACCATTAATCTTTTGGGCGCTTTAGAAACCTGTTATGACTGGAAGGAAGTTAAGAACTTAACGACACGAACTATCGCACAAAGAAGAGTGAGCGCTGAAGGGCAGGAAGGTCTCAGTGCCTTTTTTGATAAGAGACAACCCTGCTGGGTTCAATAAAGTGTTTAAATACAAAGAATGGCTTTAAATACAATTTACTAATTATGTGTAAAAGCTATATCAAATAACAGGAATTAAATAAGAGTAAGATAAGCATGAAAATTATAGAGAGATTAGCAATAGCGAATAGAGGAGAAGTGGCTGTAAGAATCATTCGGGCCTGCAAAGAGTTGGGTATCGAAAGTGTGTTATTACATTCTGAGTGCGACACAAAAACTTTAGCCTATCGCCTGTGCGACAGAGCTGTTTGTATAGGACCATCGCCAGTAAATGAAAGTTATTTAAATATTGAAGCGAATATTCAAGCCGCTTTATCTGTGGATGCCGAAGCCATACACCCTGGATTTGGTTTTTTATCTGAAAATCCAGAATTTGCTCAGGCCTGCATAGATAAAAGATTAATTTTTGTTGGTCCTAGACCAGAAAGCATAAGACTTTTTGGCGACAAAATATCAGCAAAAAATTTGGTAGAAAAAATTGGTGTTAAGACTATTCCAGGCTATCAAGGGGAAAATCAAGATACAAAATTTTTAGTTCAAGAAAGCCAAAAAATGGGATTGCCAGTTATTGTAAAGTCGGCCTCAGGCGGGGGAGGCCGAGGAATGAAAATTATTAAGGATTTAGCTACAGCTGAAGAGGCTGTAGAGTCAGCTAAGCGCGAAGCTGTGACGGCATTTGGTTCACCTGTAGTTTTTTTGGAGAAGTATCTTGATAGAGCCAAACATATAGAAGTTCAGATTTTTGTCGATCACATGGGAAATGTTTATCATTTGTTTGAACGAGAGTGCTCCGTGCAGAGGAGACATCAAAAAATTATTGAAGAAAGCCCTGCGGCTCAATTAGATTATTCTATTCGTGAGTCATTACTTGAGTCAGCTGTGCAGATTGCCAAGACCTCGAATTATTTGGGAGCAGGAACTATTGAGTTTCTTGTGCAAGATAATGAATATTACTTTATGGAAATGAACACAAGATTGCAGGTCGAGCACCCTGTGACAGAACTCGTTATGGGTGTTGATTTGGTTAAGGCCCAAATACTTACGGCAATGGAAAGGGGGCCTTTGTGGAGTCAAAGCGAAATGTTGCCCCGAGGCCACTCGATAGAGTGCAGAATCTATGCTGAAGACTCTTACAAAATGGGGGTTCCTAGTACAGGCCGTATAGGGGGAATGCATTGGCCGCAAGGGCCTGGAAGACGATTTGATTTTGGTGTAGAGGAGGGGGACGAAGTTTCTCAGTTCTATGACTCTATGATAGCTAAGGTTATTGTATGGGATGAAACTCGCATACGGGCCATTCACAAGATGAGGGCTACGTTAAAAGAAACAGTTATTTTTGGTATAAAAACAAATATACCTTATTTACTGTCTATTCTAGAGAATCCAGAATTTGTAGAAGGAAAAATGACAACACAGTTTATAAACACACACTACCCAAATGGCCTAAAGGATGAGCCTGTCGTTGATGAAAGCTTGGTTTTAAAGATGAGACAGGAGCTCAGTCAAAATCACTTAAATGATGGCCTCAGTGAAGGGTATAAATCATCAGAGAGTTTTATGAATGGTTATTCAGTTGGAGCCGGGGCTAATAAAAGTCCCTGGACTCAAGCTTATTGGAGTCGGAACTGAGTATGAGAAGATATCATATTTTACATAATGAAATATGGAACTGGATATGGGCTCAGAAAATTGGAGATAAGCTTTGGTATCATTTTGATGGAGAGGTTTTTTGTACAGATTTTCAGCCTAAAAAAACTCGACGCGAAGCTCACAAGACAACTTTAGAGACGGGGGAAATCAAATCGCCTATGCCCGGTAAAATTATGAAGATTTCAAAATCAGTAGGGCAAGAAGTTCGACAAGGAGAGACCGTAGTTGTGATGGAGGCGATGAAAATGGAGTACTCACTCGAGGCGGATGTTGGAGGGCTGTTGACGGGTCTATTCGTCGAAGAGGGGCAACAGATTTCTACAGCCGGTAGGCTTTTGGCTAAAATCGATAAAAAAGAGGTCTCAGAGTGAGGCCAAAAAGGTAAAAATGATTAAGATTGTGGAAGTGGGTCCGCGAGATGGCCTACAAAATGAAAGCCGACATTTGAGTTACCGTGACAAACTTAAGTTTATTGTAAAGCTATATGGTACGGGCCTCAGGGCTATAGAGGCAGGGGCCTTTGTATCACCAAAGTGGGTTCCGCAAATGGCTGACACTGACAAAGTTTTTAGCCTTTTACGCAAGCACCAAAACTTAAAAAATCAAAAACAATTTTCAGCATTGGTTCCCAATATAAAGGGCTTAGAAAGAGCTATAGAGAGTGGAGTTAAAGTTGTTTCTATTTTTGGAGCTTGCAGCGAGAGTTTTTCTCAAAAAAATATTAATTGTTCTATTAGTGAAAGCTTTCTGCGTTTTGCAGAAGTCATTGATTTAGCATTAAAGCACAAAATCAAAGTCAGAGGGTATTTGAGTACAGCCTTTGGCTGCCCTTACGAGGGAAAAATTTCAGCTAAAAAAGTGGAAAGTTTGATAAAAAGAATGTTGAATATGGGAGTGTATGAAGTGTCTGTTGGAGACACGATCGGAGTGGCCACGCCCTTACAAGTTAGGACGTTATTAAAGAATTTTAAGCAGAAAGAGTCCCGGCAGTTGGCCATGCACTTTCACGATACGAGAGGAACAGCTCTAGCGAATGTTCTAGCCAGTTTAGATTTTGATGTTCAAACCTTTGATTCCAGCATCGGGGGACTGGGCGGTTGCCCCTACGCCAAAGGTGCCTCGGGCAATCTTCCGACTGAGGATTTAGTGTACATGTTAGAGGGAATGGGCCTAAAGACAGGGGTGAATTTAGAGGCTCTTATAGAGGTTTCTAAGTGGATAGAAAAAAAAGTGGCCCACCCACTGCCTGGTCACCTTTCTAAATCGGGACCTTTCTCCAAAACTGGCACTTATAATGCATAAATCTAATACATAAATACAAGCATTGCAGATGTCAGAGACATCGGTAAAGCCAAACATATAAGGCGGTTTAAAAGGTTTATATGGAGTATATGTGTAGAAATAGTAAATATTCAGACAACAAAATTTGTCATTTTTTTGGATTTTTATTGATATTGTTTTTAGGACAGTTTTCCTCAGCAGAGCATTTCAAAGATGATAAAGTCGTACAAATTCCAATTTATATGTCTTTTTCAGCCAGTTCAGTATGGACTCGTGAGGAGATATTAGAGCGGTTTAATTATAACCGCAATATGTTGCTAAAGCTGTGCAATATTGAATTGACGCTAGGGGGACTTGTCGAAATTAAAGATCCAAGTTTACAGGATATTCAAGGCTACAGGACAGACTATAGCTTAAGCCAAGTGAAAAGGATTCAGAGCTATTTCCCAAACTCAGCAAGACCATTGGTTATGTACGTGAGGGCAGCTACACCTGAGGGGAGTGGAGAGTTAAGTCAATTTTTGGCACAGGCTAGTATGTTGGGAGAGCCTTTCCACCCAGATATTAAAAGTGCAGTTCCTGGTAATATTTTTCCGGAAACGTTTCTTAGGGAGGGATTTTTGCATGGAACTGTAGTTATAGCGCAGGAGAATTCTGCGAATAGTCCTGCCAGTTTGCATATTGATTTTGGTCGGGATACATATGGGTTGGAAATTCATGAGTTGGGTCATGTATTTTTAAATGATGCTGGCCATAACGATATGGATGGGAACTACATGAGCTATGTAAAGCATGCCGATGCTTTTACTGATAAACAGTGCGAGCGAATGAGAGCTTACCCTGTGAGGGAAGTCACAGTTTTTGAAGACTACAAAAGTGAGTTTAATAAACTGTATGAGTACTATTTAAAGAAAGACCCGGACTCTGTTAAAAATATTCAAAAATTAGATTAGATCAACAAAGACTTTGTGCACCTTTTTCAAAAGAAATTAGAAAAAATAGATATGTTGACATGCAACTCCTCCAGTAGGAAGTAAGACTACAGAATAAACAGAATTCTATAAGAACTCACCTAAATAGAGTGAGTTTGTAAATGGGGAGAGGAACATGAAGATTGCAGTTTTAATATTATTAATATGGTCACAGAATTCCATCGCAGATAAAACAGATTCAGAGATGACCTCACAAATACTTTGTACGGGATATAAGCGAGTTTATTCTGCTAATCAATTACTAGAAGAGAAAGTTGATTTAAAGATCAATGCGGAAAATGAAAATTATGTGCGCATGGACGGCGAAATTGGAGACATAGCTTTTGGTTTTTCAGGAGATAGAATTAATAACTCTTATATGATTTCTATTACAGAAGGACCAGACTACACTCATGGAATTTTATCGCGAGGGACCTTCGATAAAGACAACTATATGCAAATCTCCAATGTAAAAGGCTCTGTGGTCTATAAGTTAGAGTGCACTGAAAAGTAAGAGATAGTGGTCAGGCTTATAGGTTTTATAGGATCAGACCACTTGGCTGTATAAGTTACGAGTTAAGCTTGGACGGCCTCGGTTTTGATTACTTAAAATGTACAAAATTGTTAGGCCAGTTCAAACCAAACCAAACCAAACCAAACCATTACTAGCACAGCTTAGCTTCCTTAAACCTGTGAAACTATTCCTATAAAA
>CAZCYD010000010.1:0-70854 GCA_964502735.1 uncultured Pseudobdellovibrionaceae bacterium | reverse complement strand
GGGAGACATATTCGTCTAATAATTAGAACGAGACAGAATCCTAAGATAATCACATTATAGGCGACCTGAATGAGTCATAAGCTATCCGTCGCAGTTTTATTTCTTTCCTTTTCCAGGTGAAGGATTTGAGCTCCCATCATCTGAAGTTGAACCTAGGCTTAATGATCCTGACGAAACCACATTGAGAGAAGTATCGTAGTCATGAGTAGAACTTTGCAAATTAGTAACTACAAGATTCACAGTTCCAGACCCCTTGGTCTTTGGCGAGGTTATCTTTACGTAGCCATTGGAGTCTGTAGTGCCTGAACTTGTGCCGCTAACAATTCCCGACCACTGCACGTTGACACTCACGCCGGCAACAGCTAAACCTTTATTATCGACGACTCTGATAGTTGCAAGAGCCCATTTTTGGTTGCGCCTAGTCTCTTGACTTAAAGTGAGCACAGAAACTCCCATTTTTTGCTTTTCTACATAGGGTTCTGTGGTAGTAATAGTTAAACTGTCACTGGCTTTTGCGCCTTCATTGTCAGTCACCGTCAGTTGAATTTGAAACTTCCCGGCACTACTAAACACGTAAGAAAAACTGGAACTGTTAGAAAGGATTTGATTTCCATCTAATTTCCACTCATAAGCCACTAGGCTTCCATCTGGATCATAAGAGTTATTAGAAGAAAATGAAACTGTTAGTGGAGTTTCACCTTGAGAAACGTTTGAAGTCGCTATGGCAACAGGTGGCATATTCACAGGCTTTGGTGTTGTGTTCATAGCTAATTCTACAGCTTTGCGAGCGTTCACGCGCCCGTGCCCATAATAAGGGTCCCAACCTTGGGCGCCCAGGTCGTCAGAACTAGTTAAAATTATACTCTCAACTTCAGAAGGACTTAAGCTGGGGTTAACCGACATAATTAAACCAGCTACAGCTGCAGTGATAGGACTAGAAAATGAAGTGCCTGAAACTGAGCTGTACCCCCCTCCGCGACTAGTTGTTTGAATACTAGCCCCAGGAGCTGTTATATCCACATAACTTCCATAATTTGACCAACTGGTTCTAGTGTCACTACTTCCTGTTGCTGAAACCACTAAAATATGAGGAGTTCCAGGTAAATCCAGATCAGTCCCATCGTTACCTGCCGAGGCAAAAGCCAAACCACCCTTGTCTTTGAGATACTTTGCTGCCGAAGCCACTGTTGAAGACTTCCACGAAGCATAGCTCATATTGGCAACCTGCGCTCCATTGTCAGCAGCCCATGTTAGCCCTCTTGCCAGCGCACTCCAAGAGGCGTAGCCATCACTTGAGTCTGTTACACGAATGGGCATCACCATTGCATTCCAACCTACTGAAGCCACCCCAATGCCATTGTCTGTGATTGCACCAATAGTTCCCGCTACTTTAGTTCCATGTCCATGAATATCGGAAATGTCATCGGACTGGCTTGACGAATTCCAGCCCTTTACCAATTCCTTGTAAGTCAGGATGACTGGAATCAATACCTGTTTCCAAAACAGCCACAACAACTCCATCCCCCCTGGAGTGTTCCCAGGCCTGAGGAGCTTCTATTTTTGGCAAGTGCCAAGCGTTACCATATCGAGGATCATTGGGGATCACTTCACTTAACTCCATCAAGTAATCCTTTTCAGCAAATTGAATTTTGGGATTTTTTGAAAGAGCTAGAACCACCTTGTCTTCAGCTTTTTCTGGAACTTGTATAATATGAACATTCACCGACTTTATTTTTTCTTTAGCTTTGCCAGATTGGCCGGACACAATCCTTTTCAACTCTTCATCTGACACCCCGGCTTTTGGCTTAACTAAAATTTGGCCAGCTATCCACTTTTTCCCCTTCTCAGTGCTGCTCTCTTGAACTCTATCCATGTTGTTAAAAGCGAGTAGAGTTAAAAAGCCAAGCAAGATACTGAAGTACTTTTTAATGTTTGATTTCTTTAAATTATACATTGTCCCCCCATAATCAACGTGCCTAAAATCGATGTGCATAGATATCGAAATGACAGTGACTTAATTTAACCTTCAAAAGTTGAGCCATAAATTCATGTATCATTTAAAGATTCTAAATTTATGAACCACATGGAATAATTAAAAAAAATCAGGAGAGTACATTTTGAGGCATATAAAGATTATTAACAGTGCCAGAATTGAAGACACATAATTGCTTCGTTCGTGGCTTGTAATTACCACACGACTTTGTCCGCACTTAATTACCAAGGGATTTTGACCGCCTATAACTTTTCAGGAACTTTGATCACTTACGCGCATCACTTTGATACGATTGTAGATTGAGTTTTTAGAATAAAAAATAGGTGAATGTCGAGCTAACCAAAAGAATTAAGAAAAAAAAGTTTCGATACTTTCTTACCGGACTAGCCAAGAGTACACCTGTAATTGAGATTGCTAACAAAGCAAAACCTAGCCCAGCCCTATATCCACGCGACCAAGTTGATCCATGCCCTTTATGTAACTCCATGAGCTTGGATACCCAGTTAGGCTCCACTTTGAAGATTGAGTAATATTTTGATTGATTTGTCCATTGTGCAATATAGTGTTCACGTGTTGTCGGGCGAAAAATATAATCTTCATTACGTTTGACTATGTATTCAAACTTGTAGTCAATTCCATTTTCTTTAAAAATCTTCACGAAAACGTCCTCTACTTCTTCTATACTTTCAGGCATCTCTGTATAAATTTTAAAAATTTCTGTTCTCACCTGCTGCCCTTTAATACCTAGAAGATGCAGTCCACCAGATAGGGCTACAACAGATAAAAAAGGTAAATAAAATGAAGATAAAACTATATGGGTATAAACTAAATATTTTCTATTAATCACAATCCCTCCACGGTCATCGAGATTAGAGCCTAACAATCTTGATTGTCCAAAATCCAGTCGAGTAAAATTTTCTTCTGTTCTAACCTCCCCATCCCATTCTGACTTTCAGGTCCCTCACCCTCCATTAAAGGAGGGGTGTGTATAAAAATAATCTTCTGCTGTTGGTCTCGCCAAAAATGCAGACTCCTGTAGTAGAGCTCATTGCAAACATAGGTTCCCGCAGAGTGAGAAATTTTTATTTTTTCTTTTGAAAAAGACCTCAGATGCCCCTGAATAAATGCTGCAGGCTCACCTTTGATAATTTGACCAACCTCAGGTCGGCAACCTGCTTCGTCGGGAGAATCGCACTCCGCCCAGTTAAGAGCCACCCTTTCAATAGAGATATGAGGTCTGTTTTGAGCTTGTCCCAATAAAAATATTTTTTCAGGGAATTCAGCAAGTGTTTTGACATATTGTCGCAACTGAGAAAAACTATTGCGAAATTCAACAGGCAGTTCTAAAACCTTCGAGTTTGGAAATTCTAAGGCCAATTCTTGTGCTAAGATCCAAGATGAATTCACACTTTGCCCAAGAAAAGGTTTAAACCCCGTAAACAACAACATAAACAGGATCTAACTCCAAAATGGCAACCAGACAAGTCCATATTATATTACCAAAAGCATTTGGTACCCGTCTTTTTATTAACTGGAGTCTTTTTGTTCTTAATTTTTTTCTTATTTTTTTGATACAAAAAAAAGCTCTCCTCAATTTTTTTGAGGAGAGCTGAGAGCCAGTATCTTCTCTACAGCCCCCCTAGAGGTTCGTAGTAAAAGATCCTTAGCACATCAAGAAAGGAAGACCAAAAGGTGAATGCAAGCTACCTTTGTTTTTAACTGGCGACTACGTACAAATATGAACAAATTTGCACTGATAACGCTGTGGGCATATATCAGAGATTCAGAAATAATTTCAGGGTTTCTTTGCTATTTCCTATTTTTTTTACCAAGCCAATGGTGTTTTTTGAGTTTTAATCATATCACTTTCTCCTGGGATCGTTTCTTTGGAGGGGCTTATGGTTTTATATCTACACTCTATGGCGTGCAAATTCACGCTCCCCTTCTTACTGCTGTGTCCTCATGCATCTTTGGCTACCATAAAGTTGAATTTAAGCGACTACCAATACAGCAAGGCTGAAGAATTACCTAAGCTCAAAATCCTCATCAACAAGTCCTTGGTAAAAATATTTAAAACCGATATAGGTCGAGAAATTGCCAGAAATATTCTCAATTGCGATACTGACTCTATTCAAATGCACCTCGGCGTTGAGGAACCCTTTGCGAGAGATATTGCTCAGAGCTGCCATTCCTATGCCTCAAATAACAAAGTGGACAAGCGTAGAAGGTATATACATCCAAGCCCTCTACACGCCCTAAAAAAAACAACAGATTCAGGTGTTGTAAACGATCAGTCTCAGCGCACTTACAGTATTATTTTTACTAAAGATAACGATTGGATAATTGACAGTTGGACGAATCCATCGACCAACAACACAAGCATCATTATACCTTTAAGTGAGCAAGAAACAGAACTAGATGAATCCAGGCTAATAGAAGTTCTTGCTCACGAAACAGCAATCTATTTTGACTCTAAGTTCTGGACGGGATCTACTGAATTCACTAAAATACCAGGTTCTAAAGCCTTCCTAAATAAATTTAAGGACCCTAAAAAAATAATAACTATTGGTTTAGACAACCCTCTAATTGCTCACTCCCTCGCCTTTATAAGAGCCTTTAAAATTGAACTGCTAATCACCAATGAATTGGAGAGAGATGGTCATATATCTTTTAAAGCTAAAGACTCCGAACGAAGACGATTAAAAATCGAGAGTCTACTCAATTGTAGAGCTCTATGCTTACACAATTTTATTAAAACAAAAGCTGAGGAGTCCATAAAACTCTCTCTTCCCCTAATTGCCTATGCTCCTAGTTATAGAATTAGCTTTTGGAAGGCTATAGAATCAGATCAAATAGAGGCTAAAAGACTCTCTTCTTCAAAAGAAGACCTACAGAGCCTTATACTCGACCTTCCGAGTTCATTTTATAAAGATCACTCGAGAATGAGTATTCACATTCTACTAGAAGTTATGAGCGCTTCAATGAACCAAAGGGAGTTCCATACCCCCTCAGACTTTCAGATTCTAATTCGAGACAAAGTTCTTCCTTTCCACTTTCAACAGTTTGAAGCCCAAACTCATGGACTTATGATTCACTCATCTGCTTTAGACTATATGGCAGAGCCTTTGCTCAGTGGTTACAATACTAGGATGTCATCTGGTCCTAGACCTAGAATTGTGGTGGGAGGATTTTAATGAGTGATAGCCTCTCGAACTATGAAAAAACTCTATCTGAAATTTTTCGAAGTGAAAAATTCAAGCAGATCATCAACTTTCCGCCCTCATTTGGGCAACTTGGTTTGAGTGGACAAAGAATTTTACTTCATTTTCAAGGCATGGCTTTTGCGGCACTGGGGGCACCCCAAAAAGCCAAAATGACTCTTGAAAAGGCACTTAACTATGGTGAGAATGTACAAATATATCGAGATCTAGCTTGCACACACTATCAACTCGACGACATCCAGTCCTGGAGAGAATCCTACCAGCGAATGCAAGAATTATTGAATAATCACGCACAAGATTTAAGTTTTGATACCAACTTTACGTGTTATCTTAGTTTATCTAAATTCTTAGAAGAAGAAGGGCGTTTAGGCCAGGCCTTGGCAATCTATAAAAATCTATATAGCCGTCCAGAATGTCGAACAGGAACAAGATACTATTATTTGATAAGCCCCCAACTTTTAAGATTAAAAAGCCTCTTGCCTGAGGACACAGAACTCAGTCAACTTTATACTCAACTTTTAAGCTGCAACCTTAGCCAAGAATCATTATATATAAAAACTGAAATAGAACATAGCCTGATGTTGGCGGAGTTAAATCTAATTGGGTACGAACACGCGTGGAAAAGAGTCGACAAAGCTCTAAAAAACAAACAGGTGCCCTCTCATGACAAAAGACTGTTCTATGTGGATTTTTTAGAGGAAGTTCTACTTAAACAATTTGATCTATCACTAGATATTCTCAACATTGGTAGCGAGTTAACCTCTTCATTTAATATATATGAAAAAACTGTTGCTGAATTGATCAAATTTAATGGCGAAGAGGACGACTCAAACTTTACATTAACTGATGTGGCCAGAGAGGTCCCGCTCGGGTCTTTCCTAAGGCTCCTTAACTTGTATTCTATCAGGTCTTCTAAACAGAATATAAGAGAGGAACACCAAAACAAGTTTGCACTTATAATTTCTGGTTTCAGTAGTGAAGACAGGTCTTTCTGGATAAAACGCAATCAAAGTTTTCAAGAAAACAAAACTACTCATCTTGAAATAAATGATGAAAAAAGATATCTCTCATTTCAAACCAAGCGAGTTGACATATCGAGAAAGAAGCAAACTCTAAACCTACTAAGACTTCTTGCAGATAAGCCCCATTGGTCCATTGAAGACGCAATTAAAAATATTTGGAACAACCATTACAGTCCTGAGCACTTTAACCGACTCAGAATGTCAGTTCATAGGACCAATCAGCTTTTACAGGAACTAACGGCTAAGGACCGTTGTATTAATATTGACAGCGAAACACTCAATCTGAGCCCCAACGTAAAAATTCTGCGGCGTCTTTGAGATAAGACAGTTCTCTTAAAAAATAAAAAGGACGATGGAAGCCTCCCTGCTTCTTGCAAGCCTCATGTTTGCATCGCCCCCCCACAAGCTATATGGTAAAATTTACATATAATAATATTCAATCATTTTCGCAACGTTACATAAACTTAATTTTCAAGATTGATCACTAACTTTAGTCGTGGAACAATTTTACGCTTATAGTTAATGTACAAAACAAGAGAGTAAACAGCTTGCACACACGTTTTGACAAAAGATTTGGCCCTGAGTTTTTTCGCAGAGTTCCGGATGGTGCCGGAGTCTTTTGGATGAGTGATTCCAGAAAGAAACCCTTGCTTATAGGCCACTCCAAAAACCTCCGATTAAAACTACTTCTATTAAGAGATTATCTTTCGAGCACTAATTCAAAATTGAATATGAATATTCCCAATCAAATTCATGAAATCAATTGGTGTAATTGTGTAAACACAGATGAGACTCAGAGGTTATATCAAAGATTAATGCAGGAGGTGCCCTGTCATTTCGCCTTTGAGAACTTTGACAGCCATAATTACTACTATTTAAACCTTTCTATTGAAAAAAAATTGTTACGAATGAGTTTATCAATAAAACCAGACCATAATGCGGAGTTTACCTTGGGAGCCTTTAGAGGCAAACTCCCCGTTCACTTTGCCTACTCCTCACTACTGCGTTGGTTGAGGTTTAATTATAGCGGTGGCTCGGCCATGGAATGGCCCTCTCCATTCAATAAAAATCTAATGCCAAAAAGTTTTCACTTAGTACAACCTTTTGATGACACACTAAAGTCTTTAATTCTTAAATTCCTAATAGGTGAGTCAAAAGAGCTTGTGTTAACCCTGACAGAAAGACTGGAGCTTGAGCGAGACAGTATGGACAAGTTCACAAGACTCTGGCTACACCAGGATCTACATAGACTCATGCGCTTTTATCAGTCCTTAATTTTAAAAAACAAAGCCATTTTCCAGACCTTAGGCGTACAAGATTACTACCTAGACCCCGAATGGATAACTCCCATACGTATTAAAGCTCTTCAAAGTGAGTGCCTTCAAACAATTTAATATTTTTTTTGGACAAAGGTCCGCTGCAAAATGCTCATTCTTGTCAAAAATCTTCTGAAGATTTTCTGACTAATCTTCGATGTTATATTATGTCTCGACCTAGAATTCTTTTTTTTAGTGAAGGTCTAACTTCTTCACATATATTTAGACCTTTTAAATTAGCACAGGACCTATTCCACAAAGGATACGATGTCCACTTCGCCTGCACCCAACAAAGCCCCCTTATAAAAATGAGTCCTGAGATACCCTTTTACCTTCTTGAAGGAAGCATTTCCCCCTTGCTGTTTTTAAATAAACTAAAAAAGGGGCGTCTACCATTCACCGAAAAAGTAATTTTAAATAACATCCAAAAAGATGAAGAAATTATCAAAAGAATCAAACCCGACTTGGTTATCGACGACATGCGATTAAGTTTATCAATTACTACTGAAAAACAAAAAATTCCTCACATCACTCTTAACAATATTACTTGGAGTCCACTCTACGATAAAGATTCGAAAATTATTCCAGAAGTTGATCTTATAAAGATGGTCGGAATGAAATTAGGAACTCTACTATTTATTCTGTTAAAGGATCGCTATCAAAAGGCCATAATAGCGCCCTTCAACAAAATTCGCTCGCGACAAAACTTAAGTCAAATCCCGACTTTGTCTGACCTTTATACTTCAGGACAATTTGTTGCCTACTTTGACATTCCTGAATTTACGCCGCATCTAGATCTGCCAGATAATCATAGTTTCTTGGGTCCACTTCTTTTCTCTTACCCTTGTGAAAAACCAAAATGGTGGGACTCCCTAAATAGAAACAAACCTTGGATTTACCTGTCTCTCGGATCTTCAGGCCCTCTCCATGTATGTCATAAGATTCTGAAGACACTCACTTCTAATCGTGACTACGAAGTTATTTTCTCCAGTTCCGGTCGCCCATTTACCTCTTCATATTACCCTAATTTACACTGGGCCCCCTATCTTCCTGATGGAGAAATCATATCTCAATGCCAGCTGTACATCGGAAACGGAGGAAGCCCCGGTTCTCACCAAGCCCTAGCAGGGGGAGTCCCTATATTGGCATTTCCAGAAAACTATGACCAGTGGTTATACGCCGACTTACTTGAGAAAAACAATTTAGCTTCTATTTTTAGGCCATCGAAATTTAGCACAAAAGACTTAGAGCTGACTGTTAAAAAACGACTCGCTCAAGACCCTATCGACACCTCTATCTCTGAAAAAATTCGAACTACAAATCCTAGCCAGTCGTTAATAAAAATGATTGAACAAATACACAGCTCAAAAAAACTCGCTGCTTAAAGCGGAAAGTAGCAGTTTAAAAGTTTGACAAATTAACTCAAATCACAACTGATATTTCCAATTTTTTTGTATATCTTTTTAGCAAATCAGAAAAATATGACATTTTTATTGCTTAGTGAAATCAATAAGTTAGATAAATACTTGAATGCCCTTTGGCATTAAAACTTGTAAAATCAAACTCTTGCAGGAAGCGAACTTCACCTCTTCAGGATTTAAGTCCTGCTCGCAATTGACGATATTTTAATTATCTGTGGGAGTTCACTTGCTCATGTACCCTCCTGTCTAAATTTTCACGGAAAATTAATATTGGATTTAGAAACAATGTTGGAGGAGAAGATGAAAACTGGATCAATGAAGATCTTTGGGCTTATTATATTAGCCATAGGGCTAATAAGATGTACGGAGCCAGACCCGTCTTTTTAACTTTTGGCAGACAATGACACTTTTCTTCAAAGTACTAACGAAGTGAATACAAAGATTGATATATTGTGGGTTATAGACAATTCAGGCAGCATGAGAACCTCGCAAGACCTACTGGTTGAAAATTTTGAGAAATTTATTGATGGTTTCAGAGATCGTGGCTACGACTTTCAAATGGCTGTTACCACTACCGATGCCTATATCGATTTGTACAACAGTAATACGTCATTGTCTTTATTTCGAGATGGGACGGCACAAACTTCATTTACAGGCTACCCAATTGTAACCCCTCAAACTCCTGATTTTGAGAGCGTATTTTTAATAAATGTATTGCAGGGCATTTATGGAAATGGAGACGAACGAGCCTTTTCTAGCTTTCAAGCAGCTCTAGACAATCCCTTAAATACTGGATTTTTGAGACCGGATAGCTTCTTAGCGGTAATTATTGTTAGCGATGAAGATGATCTCTCGCATGTTGGACTAAACTATATAAGAGACATAAACCATTCATCAATAATTCCCGTTCAAGACTATGTTGATTATCTAGATGAGATAACTCTATCTTCTCCAGATTTTAAAAAATACAGTGTGTCGGCAATGGCGATATTCGATGAAAACTGTAGAAAATTTTTGAATGATCAGTTCACAGGAAGGCGCATTGGAGTTAGGTATGAGCAACTCGTAGATATAACGGGAGGAAAAAAAGGCAGCTTATGTGACGACTTTGCTGTAACGTTAGACCTAATTTCTGAAGGAATTATTCAACTGGCAACGCAGTTTTACTTATCTCGAAAACCACAACCTGAAACACTACAAGTTTATGTAAATAAGAAACTTATTCCTGAAGTGTCTCCTGATGACTCGCCTAAAAATGGATGGCAATACAACTCAGAAAATAATAGCGTAATATTTTTTGGCTCAGCTATACCTCCTCAAGGAGCTGACATCAACATTATTTACGATCCTATAGCTGTAGGACAGTGAGACCTTGGACTGGTAGTAATACCAATTCCAAAAAATAATTGTCTAAATTTTGTGAATACCCCTCATGCTCAAACAGCCGCAGCCTCAAGGCTGCGGAACTGCGCGTGAGGGGTATTCACAAAATTTAGACAATTATTTTTTGGAATTGGTATTACTAGACATTTTTTTGGGTATTTCCAATAGACTTCATTAAGTCTATTGCTCATAATCAATCTATGAATCCCCTTCTCAGAACTTTTTTTATCACAGGTTTTTTCTCTTTTATGCTAGGATTGTGGTGGGGAATTTATGAATCTGAACAGACAAGACTGAGTTCCCATTTGCCCCACCATATCCGAATATTGAGCCTTAAAGACTCATTTCCCCAATCTATACACCCCACTGCCGAAAAGGCTTTAAAGATTAAAATTTCTGTCACTGTCACTATCGCTGATGATATTGATCATTTTCTCGATTTATTAGAAGTTAACAGCTATGACCTCTTGTTTTACAAGTCTTACTTTGCAAATCAGATTCTTCAATCTAACAACTTACAGACAATTAGATATCAAAAATTAAAAAATACCCAAAATATCCAAGCCGACTTTTGGCCTTCACAAAAGTACAACTCAAGAAAGTCTATTCCGTACTCATGGGGAATTAATGGTTACTCGACCTATAAAAATGAAATGAATTACAATTTAAGTAAATATGATTTAATGAGAAATGAGGGATCAATATTTTTCTTCTCAAAAGACTATGATTATTTTTATTACTATTTATACAATACATTTCCTGAAATAAAACATTGGATCCAAAACGAAAAGTACAAACAAATCCACGAGATTTTAAAAAGTATATCTTCACACATTTCATTTTATAAATATCTGAGCCCTCAGCACTTAAGTCACTATGTAGGCTTGAGCAACGGAGAGTACTCAAAGACAGTATCATCTCACCCTAACTTGCATTTTTTTATACCCGATTCCGGAGGACTCCTTTGGTTAAACTTTATAAGCATTACCCAATTAGGAGAAACTAAAGACAAAACTTATCAATTCATTGATTTTTTACTCTCACTTCCTACTCAAAAGTCCTTAATAAATAGAGAGAGCCTTTCGTCAGTAACAGTGTTAGAAGAAAACTATTACCAATCAGCAAACTACTTAAGACAAATACCTGTATCAAAAATTTATTTCCCCTTAGATACACTCTACAACTCGAAGGCTTGGACCATGAGCTTAAAAACAATATTCTCTGATCTTTCGGAATCTAGTGAAAACGCTCAAGAGTAAGCCCTAATTTGCAATAGCTCAAAAAATATTTCCTTAAGGCTCAAGACTAATATTCAAGGTGCTTCCGCTCATGTTGTACTGAGTATCAGAATTATACCCCGTAATACACATAAACAAGACATAACTTTTTGTAAGAGGCATTGGTAAATTAATTTTTAAATTGTACCGTCCGCTCACACAAGTTCCAGGCGCATTTCCAAGACCATCAGAAGCTCCTTGTGAGTTTCTATATAACGATTGCACATCACCACAAACTGTTTCTGGCTGTGTTTTTCCAAGGGAGTTAACAATAACTTCTGCACCGGCTTCACTCATAATGTGCCAATCAATTCTGTTTAAAGGAAATCCTCCCTCATTGCACTCCCCTCCCAAGTTGAAATTCACCTGATTAGGTTTTAGTTTGATATTTCGCACAGAAGAATCCAAACTTAAAAAATCACGGTTTTCAGAAAAACAGACCTCATCCTTGGAGTCCAGACAACTCTTAGAGTTAATTTCACCAAATAGAGATCCATCAGATCCCGTAGAACAACCAACTCCTATAATCAAAGTGGTAAAAACTAAAATTAAAATCGAGAAATTCATAAAACACCCTCAAATCTATTCTACATTCTACGCTATCGGAAGAATCTGAGACAGCCTGAAGATCAAAATGATACAGATTTTTTCTTGATTATTCTCCTATAAGGAATACTATTCCTAACATGAATCGATCTGCGCCTGCATTTTTTTTTATTTTCTTAATATGTTGCAAAAGTGTTGCAGGAAACTTTTCGTTTCAATTACTTTCAGAGCCACATAGTCTTGATCCCGCCCTATCAAGGGGGTCTTCTGGCAGTTATTTGCTTTCAAATACCTATCGCTCTCTCTTTCGCTATGACACAAATATGGGGCTCATCCCTGAAGGAGCGAAGTCTTGTGTGTACCAAAACAATAAGAGAATTCTATGCGAATTAAATCCTCTTATCAAATGGAGTAATGGAAAAGATATAAAAGCGCAGCAATATGTAGTTGCTTTTCAAAGAATACTATCTCCAGAAACTAAAAGTCCTCATTCTGAATTTTTATTAAATCTAAAAAATGCAAAAAAGATTCTCCTTGGAGAACTACCACCTCAGTCTTTAGGAGTAAGGGCTCCTAGTGATCATCAGCTTGTATTTGAATTTGACAAGGAAGACTCTGAGTTTCTGTACAACCTAATTTACCCGGCCTTATCCCCCATTTACTCCCCTAGTTTTCCAAAACGAGAGGACGCGCACAAACTTGTTGTTAATGGACCCTATATGTTTAAAACTTGGACGCCGGGAAAACTCATCCATTTAGTGAGAAATCCACATTATCCCAATCAAGACTACGTGTACCCATCAGTCGAAATTATGCTAATTGAAGAAGACAGTACGGCGTTGCGAGTCTATGAGTCAAAAAAAATGAGCTTTTTGAGACGTCTTTCTAGCTCGAACATTCCAAAATATAAAAACACCCCTGGTTTTTTTCAAGTGCCCGTTGCTCGATTTGACTACATAGGATTTGGTCCTCAATTTCGAAATGATAAGAACTTAAGAAAAGCCCTCGCTTTGTCTCTGAATTACATTCAACTTCAAAATATTTTAATGGCAAAAGGACGGCCCGGATGCCCATCTCTGCCAAGTCAATTAATGAGTTTTACTCCTTGTTACAACTTCGACCCTAAGCTTGCAAAATTGGCTTTAAAGAAATCATTCACAACCCTCAAGAATGTGAAAATTCACTACAGTAAACTGGGAGGGGATGACATTGCCAAGTCTATGGAATGGGTTCAACATCAGTGGAAAAAAAACCTAAATATCAATCTAGAACTCTCTCCACAAGAGGACGGTATTTACCTAAGACAGTTAAAGCACAACCCCCCAGAAATTTTTAGAAAAGGAATTAGCTTAGATCGTCCGACCTGTTTAGCTGGTGTAGAAATTTTTGAAAAAGACCATTCAGAAAACTACATAAAACTCAATGATCCTAAGTTCCATAAAAAGTTAGAAAACCTCAAGAAATCAACCTCTGAAAAGAATAAAAAACAATATTGCTCAGAAATCATCAAACACCTTCTTGATGAGTATTACATCATTCCTCTTGGAGAAATTCATTTTAGCATGCTTGAAAATTTAGAGTTTACGGACTGGTCCATAAATGAACTTAATCAATTAGATTTGACTCATTTAAAAGCAAAATCTTCCTTTTAACGGCGGCGAAGATAATGAACTCAAAAAAACATTATTTTACAGAGATTTTTTAAGTTTATAATACCCATCAAGAACAGTGTTGACGTACTTAACAGCATTATGAGATCCACAAGTCTTGAAATTTTTAAAAGTAAAATTGGCAGCAATAAAACTGTCCAGACGACCTTCTCCACACAAATGGGCAATGGCTGCGGCTTTTACCAATTTATCTTCCGGGTAGTTCTTATTGTTTATATATTTTTTTATGGATTTCTCGATATAGACTGATGCCATCTTTATTGAGTGAGAAGGAAAGATTCGACTCCAAACTTTATGGTCTTGACACAAACTGGAGCTATCGCGACCCTTCAAGCACATCTCCCCCACCCTCTGGTGGTGTCCCTTTGTGATTTGCATAAGCCCAAATGCACTTGATGAGGGGGCAAATATTCTATCCCATCCCCGACCAATTTTAAATTCCCACGGAGGACTTGCCCAAACCCTTCCCGAACTTTCTACTTGCGCAATAGAAGCCAATAACTCCGGCCTCACTGTTGGGGTCGCTGCGTGATGAAAGGTTTCCATATATCTCTCATAAGTTTCTTCTAAAGTTGATGATTTGCCAGGATAGACAAGAGAGAGAATTTCCGTAGGTTGGCGATAAATCTGGTAAATAAAATTAACACCAGCACCCATTATCAATGAAGTCAAAATAAGCCCCCATCGATTTCTCAGAATGATACGAAATAAAGGGAGATTTTTTCTCCTATTATTCTTTTTAATCTTTGACATTTGATTATTATTTCACTTTTAAGAAATTTGTTTAAGCCAACTCGACCTTGGGCCGATAAAATCTCAACGAAGGGAGAGTTATTCTATGTCTAATGAAAGATCATTAAAAAAGTCACCAGTTAATCCTGAAGCTTCAAATGTTGTAGAAATGCCAAAGCGCTGTCCAGTGTGTGCAGGAAAATCTGCAAGAGCCGGGTTTTGCAACGAACATTTTATGTGGTTCAAAGAAGGTCTTGTTAATAGAAAAGGTGAGAAACCAAAAGATTTTGACAAAAAATATCAGAACTTTATGAGGCGACAAGCCGCCTGATTCAGCTTCTTTCTCAAGTATAGATTTTATACCAATTCCAGAAAATAATTATCTAGACTTTGTGAATGCACTTCATGCTCACACAGCTGCAGCCTTGAGGCTGCAGAACTGCGCGTGAAGTGCATTCACAAAGTCTAGATAATTATTTTCTGGAATTGGTTGTTCTTCTCTATCCTGGGAAAGAAATTAAACCCCGTTCACCACTCTCAGATCGGCCCCTTGCAATTTTAGATAGGTAGGGGCCCCATTAAAGCCCAACCAATTAGCAGAGACCAAGAAAAATATTTAAAAAAAATGGATATAAAGCTCACGAAATCACCCCTAATTTGCTTATCGTGCAAATATCACTTTCTCTTGATGGCAAATTTTGTTAGTTATGAATTATGAAAAACGTGATCATCACAGGAGCGTCTAGTGGAATTGGAGCCACACTTTCCAAAAAACTGTCCACGACTGGACATAAAATTACATTAGTGGGTAGAGACATTGAAAAATTAGATGGTGTTAAAAAATCTTGTTCCACAGACTGTGAAACTTATTCTGTAGATCTTACCGATATTGATAAAACTATGTCTTTTTGCCAATCATGGTTGGCGGCTCACCCTAGTGTTGAAGGCGAAAATAAACTGGAAGCTATTATCTTAAATGCGGGCTCCATAGAAAGGAATGACTTTATCAAAACACCTCTCTCGGAATGGGATCTACAATACAAAATGAGTGTGGCCTCACCCATAACCGTAGTTCAACAGTTCTGGGATCGCATTATAAAGGACAAAACTAAAATCATATCCATATCCTCTACACTTGGAATTAAACCCATACGGGGCACGTCTGCCTACTCAGCTCTAAAAGCAGCTATGATTAATTGGACTCAATCTCTGGCGGAGGAGATGGCAGCTTATGGAGTCACCGTTAATGCGGTTTGCCCAGGCATTATAGAAACCCCAATCCACAATCAGGTTGACGAAACATGGAGAGCCTCAGTCTCAGAGCTTGTCCCCATGGGAAGGCCTGGGCTGCCGGAGGATATTTGTAATTATGTAAATTTCTTGATTAGCCCAGAAGCCAACTGGATTACGGGAACTGCACATATTGTTGACGGTGGGCTTTTGAGTTTGAAATAAGGAATTTATGGGCGTTTTCAAAGTTCATCAACAAATTCACTTCAATTGCGGGCTAAGATATTATAACCCCGATTGGACCTTAGAAAAAAATCAAGCTGTTTACCATGGGTATTTTAGTGAATACGGATACGGTCATAATTTTATTCTAGAAATTGTGGTGACTGGCCCTCGAAACTCTCAAACTGGCATTTTGATAGAAGCTATTGAACTAAAAAAAATACTCGAAAATATTGTTAAACCACTAGATCACAAATTTCTTAATACAGATGTCGATTTTTTTCAGAAAAACGTACCTACAATAGAAAATATTGCACGCTATTGTTTTCTAAGATCTAAAGATCTCTTAAAAGACAATCAAGTAAAATTGGAGGGAGTAAGGCTTTTTCAAGGTGAGACATTTTGTGTAGAAGTCTATGATGACCCAAAATTTGAATTGTCGAAATGAAATATTTTTTAACAGCAAATTCGAATTTTAACTTTATCCATAAAAAAGAGCTTGTTAACTACAACTATTATGTTACTTTGCATGGTGCTATTGATAACTGCTCGGGATCATTAATTAACTACTATCATTTCCAGAATATATTGGCTGAGAGTATAAATAACTGTATAGCACAGAAAACAGAGCAAGAATGTAAAAAATGTGCTGAATTAGGTGAAAGATTTAGAATAACTGGTGAGAACTTAGTCGAACTTGTTTACAATATGCTAAAGAATACAGATTTAGGAGAACTACTTTACAAAGTCAGTTTGAGCGATCATAAACACAGTAGGTTTACATATCCATGTCAGATAAAAAATTGAATCCAACGTCAGAAAACTCAGAAGAACCCCTAATTCGACTTTCAAAGCTTATGAGCGAGGAAGGCCTTTGCTCTCGACGAGAAGCTGATGAAATCATAGAAAAGGGTTTTGTATTTGTAAATGGAGAGAGGGTTGAAGAACTTGGAACCAAATTCCCCAGGGGGGTAGATATTAAAATCTCCTCTGTAGGAAAAAAAATTCTGTCTAAGAAAAAAACGGTTTTACTTTATAAACCAGTTGGATACGTAAGCCACAACGACGACGAAGGCGAATACAAAAGTGCACTTGATATAATTAACGCCAAAACCCTAGTCCCCAATTCACCCGGTGTTAGCGACTACAGAGAGCTTAAAAATGGATTGGCACCCGCTGGTCGTTTAGACATCGACTCCAAGGGGCTTCTTGTGCTGACTCAAGATGGCAAAATTGCCAAGCAGCTTATAGGGGAGGACTCCGAAATAGAAAAGGAGTATTTGGTCAGAGTGAAGGGACAAATTAAAGAAAATGGTCTAACCTTGTTAAAACATGGCCTTTCCTTAGACGGAGTACCATTAAAACCAGCTAAGGTTGACTGGATAAACCGTGATCAACTTAAGTTTGTTCTGGTTGAAGGAAAAAAACGTCAGATCAGAAGAATGTGTGAATTGGTGGGCTTGGAAGTCACAAGCCTTAAAAGAGTGCGTATCGGCCGCGTCGCTCTTGGGTCTCTTAGGGAGGGGCAGTGGAGGCTTCTCGGGCCAGACGAGCAGTTCTAAAATCAGACAGCACTTGAATCTGCCCTGAGGAAAACCCCAAGCTTTTTCTAAGCTCCACATTTATCCTTTCAACCCTCCTAGGTAGCCTCGGAGACAATTGATATAATCTCGTTTTAAACTCTTGATCTGGGTCCAAACTTTCTTTCAAACAGGCTTTTTTAAACCAGTGAGTTCCAAATTCAACATGGCCCTCTTCATCTTTAGCTATCCTATTCACAGTCGCTTTTAAATGAGAGCATTCCACTGCATTTAGTTTTTTGAGCAAAGTTGTGCTGGCATCTAATCCTGCACCCTCTAAGTAATTGTGAACAATAAAAATTCGATCCAAGAAGTCATCTGTGCGGCTTGTACTTGCCCACAACTTAACATGAATAGGCCAGTCCCCCCATTGATAACCCAGATGCTCCAATGATTCTAAACATAAAGTCAAATGTTCAAGCTCCTCAAAGACGATATCGACCAACCTATGGCGAAACTCTGTGTTAGCCAGAGGGAACTCTGCTAAAGTTCTAACGCCAAGTTCGGCAGCCTGAAGCTCTATATTCGCGAGATCGTGCAGCCTGTGAGCTCGTCCTTCAACATGGGATAGTCCCTTTTTTTCAGGCATATTTATGGGTTCAAGAATATTAGCTGTTCTTGCCGGGATTGAGGGGATTTCAATCGACTCCCCTCCCACCAAAAGCCTGTGACATATTGTTTTAATTGATTCTATCTTATGCCAAATGTTCGGCTCTAAAAATGGATTCTCATTCCGCATCTTGACCCCATGTCAATAATGATTTTATTCTTCCCTTTACGTCACAATTGGGAGTTATCTATTATGGGAAAAAGTTGGAAAAATCCACATAAAGTCGCGGCGGCTCAGAAAAAGGGACAAATTTTTACTAAGCTAGCTAGAGAAATTCAAGTGGCTGCAAAGTTGGGAGGACCTGACCCCGATGCCAATACCCGCCTAAAAATTGCCATAAATGTAGCCCGTGAACAATCTTGCCCTAAAGACACTATTGAAAGAGCAATAAAAAAGGGCTCAGGGCAAGGTGGCGAAGGCTCTAATATTGAGGAACTCACATATGAGGGTTATGGCCCCCACGGAGTTGGAGTCATAGTGGAGTGTCAAACCGACAATAGAAACCGAACGGCGTCTAATATTCGCTCCATTTTTGGAAAGAATCAGGGCAATCTTGGGGAAACGGGTAGCGTTTCTTGGATGTTTTCTCGAACCTCTCTTATTGAAGGTCGAAAGCAAGATGTTAAAGACCCTGAGGAGGAGGCCATTGAAGTGGGGGCTAATGATGTTGAGAAAAATTCAGAAGATCATAGCTTTAGTTTCTACGGGAACCCTGAGGATCTAGATTCAATTAGAAAGGAACTGCAAAGTCGAGGTTGGGAGATCACAGTTGCCGAACTTTCCTATGTTCCAACCAATGTTACTGAACTTTCAAATGAACAACTCGAAGACGTAACGAAATTACTAGACGCTTTAGAGGACGATGACGACACTCACAATGTGTATGCAACTATTTAACTCGCTATTTCTATCCAAATCCGCGGGTTTGGGTTTCTACTTATAAGTGTAAGCTAGTGCGTACATCTTAATTTGCTTGATCATGGCGGCTAGCCCTCCCACTCGAGTTTGAGAAAGGTTAATGTCTAGTCCAATTTCTTTGATAAAATAAAAATCGGCATAAATTAAATCCTGTGGCTTTTCACCAGTGCACACTCTAGCAAAAAGTGCTGCCAGACCTCGAACAATCATAGCGTCACTGTCTACGAATAAGACCATCTTACCTTCGTCATCGAGCTCGGCAAACATCCACAGTTGAGACTGACAGCCCCTCACCTTATTTTCTTCTGTCTGATGTTTGGGATCCATTGGAGGCAGCAATTTCCCAATGTCCATAATTTTTTTGTATCGTTCTTCCCAAGAAGAAACCTCTTTGAATTCTCGAATAATTAACTTCTGCTTTTCATCCACCATATTCTCTCTCCTAAGATCGGAAGATCGGTGCCAGGCCCTAATTTGCAACCCGCAGCAACATTTATCCCTATACCATTAAATATTGTCATTCGAAGTCCTTATCACTGCTGCGAGTTGCAAATTAGGGCCTGGCACCGATCTCCTGGTAAGTCTCGTAGGGAATGCTTTTTTGAAATTCCCTTACCCTTATAAAAAAGTACTCCTCGCGCTGATAGTAATCTCCCCACAGATCTCTATACTCTTCTCTAGATAAGCTAGAAACCTCGGGATCCAAATCCTTTTCGTGCCCCTCTAAATACCCTATCTGTCGCAACACATTATCTTTCGTATAACCAAAGGCCATCATACAATATTGTGATAGCGCCATTTCTAAATAATGAATAGTCTCATTATACCTGTTCCAATAGGACTCTGCATCCCTCTCATCACCTGAAAAATTACAGTGGAATGACGAACAAGCACTATTCCTGTAAGGCCAAATCTCACACTGCCCGCTACTCTTCACATAGAAAGGACAAAGTAAGTCCTCTCGATTGCCAAAATCCAACGAAGACTTGAACCTGTAAGCCACCCTGTAAGACCAACTGGGCATTAGCCCCAAAGGCAAAACAAACTCTCTTCCTTTAATTTTATTCTTCAGAATTTCCTTAAACCTTGAAGAATAATCTATACAAGCACCAAGGCTATAATTGGGCAAAAAAGGAAAGTAGGTACAACACTTTAAATCACCTTTGTAAATCCCTTTTTTAGCCATCAAACAATTCGCACAATCTAGATTTTCATTTCTGAGTCGAAACCCTGAATGAAAGAATTTATCCAAAAAGTTCTCATACATACGACCATAAACTGCCATAGACCCCCAAAAAGTGCCAGGCCCTAATTTTCAACTTGGAGCAGCGAAAGAATAAGGCTATTTCAGTGAATTAACACTCCCTTCTAAAACAAACGGAGAGGGCAAAACTTTCTGTGCAGCTAGATGACAAAATTGCGCACAGGCTCTACCTATCGATGCAAAACCTTCTGACTGTTGTTTTTATTTAATGATTACAAATAATTACAGATTTAAGCACAAAGAATTATGGCCTTCGGCTTGCAATCCATCTTGTTATCGGAGGATTTATGAAGTGGTTCTTTCCAACCTTATCTTTACTATTAATGGCCGCCCTGCTGGGGATTTCTCACTCATCTTTGGGTGCACCAGAAGACTCATCAAAGCGAGAAAGCAAAAAAATCACTTGCAGTTACCATGGAAAATTTAAACACTCTTCGACCTCGGCTCATACAGCAAGGCAAGCCACAACCACTGCCTGCTTTGAATCTGAGATTAGTCGACGCCCCAACCTTCCTGACGAAGATCAAGGTGACTATATAATCGAGACCTGCCTTAATGAGACGGTCTGTAGCTAACACTTAAGAATTCTGGTAGAATGGGCCATGATGAAACGGCTATGGCCCCTTTTATTTATTTTGCTCTCCACTATTCCCCTTGCTTGCACTCAGGGCCCGCCTAGCGATGACGCCTTTAACCTCCCCCCGTTATATATTAGCTGTAATCCAGGTAAAACTTTTGGCTGCCAAACCACAAACATTGGCAAAACTTTTTACGTAGGCTTAACTACTGACACATCAGTTGACTGTGAAATGGAGCTCTTTAATGTTGTCCCTGGGCAGTTTCACCTTTATTTTGACTTCAATGGGAAATCAACGACAACATTTTCAGGAGAAATGGAGGGAGCCATTCTACAATGGTACGACATGCAAAAAAGAAAAAGCTACTACATGCAAAACAAAAACTACAAAGCTTGTGCCTTTATTGACCTCAATGATAACGGAATAATTGACCCTCTTGAGCCTTTCGGCAGCTTAATTTTTACTCCTGCAGACAATTTTCCCACAATAATTGACTGGACACAGTAATTTTTGCTATCTTCACACCCATGTTAGACAAAATACTTGGTTTTTTATTTGGCAACCCTCCTGACATCTTTGCAGAAGATGGGACCGTTAGACACAAACTTCCAAAAAATAAATGGGAGGCCTGGCAAAAACGTTATACCAGCTCCCCCGAGTACAACTGGAAAAACCACACAGGAACAAAAGCTGGTTCGAGCAAGAAAAACTAAAAAAACACTTCTGCGAGTCGAACCACCAATGACGCCGACACAACCGGCAAAGAGAGAATGTGGAGCACAACATCTCCAAAATAAGATTCTTACTCCATACGGATGGCTGTTGCGGTTCTAGCTGTAGAGTCTGATTCTGCCCATGTAAAGTTCGTAGAGTCTAAAGTGTTATCCAAAATTGGAAAATCTGTTGTATTGAATGAGCCTGGTAGAGAGTCTATCTCATCTGTGGAGGTTTGCCCTCCATACGTCACTATATTTAATTTACCCGAGGAGTGACTTGAAATAGACTTAATCACTTGACTAAAACTAGACACTTGATCCACATCTGCATCAAGGTACGGATAGTTGTAAGCCCCCGCAGGGGTTTTGGTTCCCTTGCGAAAATAAATACCAAAAATATTAACGGAATCATATCCTCCAGATGAACTTAGAACTTTGTAGCGATGTAGATCTGGAGTTTCACTTTCAATAGTACCAGCTAAATAAAGGTAGGTATCGCAGATATAGAAACTATTCGCATCAAACTGATCTGAAGGATCGGCTCCATAACACATTAAAGCTCCAGCTTTGTTTCCTTTAACTAAGCTGACGAGATTTCTAAGTTCAAAGAAAAGCTTTAAGTTAACACTGGCATTTTCACCTATCGAGATCGGATTTTGAAAAACATTATAGGTCCTACAACCCTGTGAGAATCTTCTGGCTTCATCGTAGTCAATGGGTGCAACCCACGGATCTGAGTCAGCAATCCCAGAATCCACCATAGCTCCGTCGGATTGAGTGTACCACCATGTTCCATTGTATTTGACTCTTGCCTTAATATAGACATAACTCCCGTTCGGTTCAGGATCACTTTGTGAGGCCTAGCAGGTTCCAACCGTAGCAAAAGTGTAGACTCCGGATTGAACACTCCCTGAGTTCCCAGAGGTAAGAAGGTTCTGAACCGCACCAGATTGAGCAACATTAATTAGGCAAGCCTCACTGGTGTTGCCGGGACAATTGTAAACAACTGAAGAATTTGAGCCGGTTAGCTGAGTTCCCGGACTTATAGCAATATCAGAGATGGTAAGTTTATAAGAATCAATAAAAACGTCCAAACTCGTCCATTCGTTACTTAGAGCTTGCAGACTCGACTCACTGTGGGTTGAACCTATTCTCAACAACTGAGTACTCACTGTCGAACTTTTGTCTTTTTTCTTTTCAGAACAAGATATGGCCAAAAGAAAGCTACAAAATAAAAATGCCGACCTCAACATACAAACTCCTAATTACTCAAACGAATTATAGTTCAATCTCCACAAGCGAATGACTTCACGATCAATTATAATATTATAGATCGTGAAATAAGTTTAAGTCGGCAAGTGTTTATTTTAAATAATACTATAAAAGTATTCAGAACTGGACTTTGACTAGGCTTTTGTTTGAGGTAATCAAAACGCAGCGACGACACCTAACCATTTTTAGAACTTTGCAAAATTCGCTGGATTATTTTATTTTTTGAGGTTAATCCCTCTATAATTTGAATCTCAAAAGCTCTATCAAGAAGTCCTTTGAAGTTAGGACCTGGCTTTATCTCGGCTTCTATTAAATCCTTCCCGACTAAGATGGGAAATGGCAATCGTCCAGACTTATCGCAAACCTCAAGGTAGCTTTGAATAAAATCTGTAATTTCATTCAGGCTCTTTTGTTTTCTGACATTATCGACCTTCCACAGTTGTAGTGCAATTATGCCAGTACTCTTATCAAAAGCCTTAAATTTTTCAAAAAGAGGCCTCTCTCCTGAGAGAATTTTTGTCCCCAACAAAGTCTCTTCTACAAACTGTCGAACCTCCCGACTCAGTGGCCAGTCCTTCCATTTTGGGGACAAATCCAAACCCTCCCACTCCTTGTGCCACCACAACAGAAAACTCAGCATGGCTTTAAGCCCATTCATTCCAAAATTTTTAAAATCCTGAATATCTGGTTTGACTTGAGAAGAGGTTATTCCAACAAAATTGTGCCAAATATCTAGCTGCACCAAGTGCGAAAAGGCTAAGTTGTGATAAGGGCCATCAGCCATCTTTTGCAACTCATTAAAAACTCTTTCTTTTGAGATTTGCGAAATCCCCTTTGAATAGTCAGACATTGCGGAAAAGGTTTGTTGGTCAATAAAAAAACCTAGTTGCGATTCAAATCTAAGCGCCCTCAACATTCTCAATTTATCTTCCTTAAAGCGCTCCCACGGGTCTCCTACGGCTTTCAGAATTCTCCCCTCGATATCTTTAACTCCACCAAAGTAGTCTAAAACTCTATCCTTTAAAGGATCATAGAAAATGGCATTAATCGTAAAATCTCTCCTAGAGGCATCCTCTTTTTCATCAGAAAAAATAACACCGTCAGGGTGTCTGCCATCCAGGTACTCACCATCCTTTCGAAATGTTGTCACTTCTACTGAAATCTTGCCTTGGACAACAACAATTGTGCCAAAGGCCTTCCCTATACTCAAAGTGTTTCCAAAAAGACTCTCCACTAAATCAGGAGGGGCTGAGGTTGCCACATCCAGGTCTTGAGAAGGCCGATTCATAAACAAATCCCTTACACAGCCTCCGGCCAAATAAGCCTTGTGCCCTTTTTTATTCAAGGAATCTATAATATTCTTGACCGCAGGCCAGTGAGGATGTTTACGCAGTATTGTGGAAAAATTGGACATGACAAAAGATATTGTGACACGTTTAGAGAGGGTGATCAAAGAATTTGATTTTACCAATTTTTCCTTTACTCCACTTCAGTCGCCGAAGACCTTTCCATATTATCAGAATTGGCTAGATCAAGCTCTAAATGCAAGCATGGAGTATCTTCAAAGACACGCTAAGGCAAAGGCAAATCCCCACAGTTATAAACCTTGGGCAAAATCTATCATTGTCATAGCCAAAAATTACATTCCACATCCTTCACCCTCAGATGGAGATATGTCCTTTACAGAGTTGAAGATCGCAAAATATGCAAAGGGAAAGGACTATCACCAATGGTTTCACAGAGATCTACAAGATCTCTGTGAAAGACTTACTCTTTTGTTTCCCAATGACATTTTTAGCGCTCACACAGACACGGCTCCTATATTAGAGCGCAACTGGGCTCAAGAATCAGGAATGGGATGGTTCGGCAAAAACACTTGCATTATCAACAAAGACTATGGCAGCTTCCATCTCCTAGGAGAGATTCTAACTAGCCTGCCCCTACCGCTCCCCGATACTGTTCACCCTGACTTATGTGGAAAGTGTACGCGTTGTATCGATGCATGCCCGACTCAAGCTCTTGAAAATAAGCTCCTTAATGCCAACAAATGCATATCCTATTGGACCATTGAAACTCGTAAAACTCCACCACTTGAGTTGAGAAATAAATTTGAAAACTGGATTTTTGGCTGTGATATCTGCCAAGATGTCTGCCCATGGAACCACAAGGCCTTTCAAACTGAAAAAATAAAAAACAACATAGATTTAGATAAGTTAGAGGCAGAACTGCAATGGTTACTTAATCAAAGCCACAATTCGCTTGCAAAGCTCTTTAAAAATACACCTTTTTCGAGGACCGGTCCTCTTGGGCTCAAAAAAAATGCAATCCTAGCCGTGGGGACCCATAAGCTATCTAAGCTTAAGCCCCTTTTAGAGAAATACAGCACTCATACAACCCTTGGTGAAGTTTCCAGGTGGGCCCTGGAACAAATAAAAAACTCTGATAATATGAGCTTATGACTTCAAGTGAAGCTCACAACTATGATCTTGTCTTTAGGCCGATAAGAGTCAGCACTCTTCGCGGGGAAAGAAAAATCCCATTTAATGCCTATATTAAATTGGGAGAGCGCCATGTTCTTTACTGTCGCAAAGGAGATAGTTTTGAGGGCTCAAGACTTGAAAGACTCAAGAATAAGAATCTTGAAAGACTCTTTGTGCTGGAGTCAGAGATTGGTAAATACGACAAATACCTGCAAGACAATCTTGATGAAGCCTTTGATGTAAACTCAAAAAAAGATCTTCTTTCTCGCACTGTAGTTATACAGGGCCACCAACAAGCTCTAATCGAAGACATAATGGACGACCCTACAATAGAAGAACATTATGCAATTGCTAGATCCAGTTGTTTTCGATTTATAGACTTTATGACAAAAAATGAGTTAGCGCTCAAGTGTATGCTGTCTATTGAAAATGAACATATGAGCATAAGCTACCACGGAGTTAATGTTGCCAGCCTGGCTATATGTATTGCCAAAAATTTAGCCGGCGATCAAAATCTTGCAAGCCTTGATCAACCTGAGCTCATGTGCCTAGGAGCCCTATTGCACGACATAGGAAAAGCAGAGCTTTCTTTTCCATCAACGCTAAATAAAAAGGATATGGACACAGCTCAGCTGATTGAATATAAAAAGCATCCGAGCCTAGGAATAGAGAAAATTCGTGAACTTCGTCATTTTGATGAAATTGTATCCAATATCATTCACGACCACGAAGAATTTATAGATGGCACAGGATACCCTCAAGGTCTTACAGAAAGGCAACTCAGTCCTCACACTCTAATTGTATCCGTGGCTAACACCTATGATCACCTTATCAGTTTTGAAAAAATGCCAATTAAAGAGGCTCTTAAGTTTATGATCATTGACAGTATGGGCCTTCACCCCCTCGACATGATGAAAGCCTTGCAGCTCTCCCTAAAGAAAGGACATCTCCTTTAACCTAAACTTTGCTGCACACGCTTTTTATTTGGTAACAGCGCGACTTTACATTTTAAAGCCCACAGCTAAGATGAACCTTTAAGATAAACTTTATCGTATGTGTAACAACCCATTTAACTGTGTTTACAGCAAGTTAAATGTAATTAACTCTGTTAATTAAACCGAAGTAATTGAGTTAATTAAAAATAAAGTGGTCTCGAGTTTATTTAACAGTTTAAAGCTAAGGAGGAACTTATGGCTTTTTCACTTCCCACTCTACCCTTTTCTAATGATGCTTTAATGCCTCATATTTCACCAGAAACCCTTGAGTTTCATCATGGTAAACACCATAAGGCCTATGTGGACAAACTCAATGAGTTAACTGCCAACACTGATTTGGCCAACAAAAGCCTTGAGGATCTTATCAAAACACAATCTGGCCCTATCTTTAATAATGCCGCCCAAGTCTGGAATCACACTTTTTATTGGAACTGCCTAGCTGGCAAAGCGGGTGGCAACCCTACCGGTCCAATTGCTGACGCCATCAACTCTAGTTTTGGCAGCTTTTCTGAGTTTAAAGCTAAATTTACCGAGGCGGCCCTAACTCAATTTGGGTCGGGATGGGCTTGGCTAGTTAAAAATTCTGAGGGTAAGCTAGAAATTTTGAAAACAAGTAATGCCGAAAACCCAATGACACAGAGCAAGACACCCCTTCTTACCTGTGATGTTTGGGAGCACGCCTATTACGTGGATTATAGAAATGCCCGTCCTAAATATGTCGAGGCTTTTTGGAATCTTGTGAATTGGGATTTTGTGAATCAGCAGCTTTAAAGCTTTATTTAAAGCCCAATAAACGCTCATAATAAAAAGGGCACTTGCAAAAGTGCCCTTTTTATTACAGTTCATTTAAGACCATTATTTAGCTTGTATTAGGCGCAACTTCATCTGACAGACAATTTTTTAACCCCTCAAAACTGGAACGATCAGATCAAATAGGGATCCATTTTAGCGCATTCTCTTAGCGGCTTTGACTTCCAAATTAACACCGGCTTCACAATAATCATAACAATTGCCATTATTGCGAACGGAAACTGTATCTTCATCTTCAAAATTTACAATAAGCTCGCAAGTTGCAGGAACAAACTTATTGTCTTGCCACACAACCACATCCGTTCGACTAACCAATTCTCTATAGCTCATTTCAGTAGCTTCTGCATAATAACTGCAAGTTCGAGCATTAAATCCAACAACCTCCACACTTAACTTATAGACCCCACCCTCTAAAAGAACACCTACTTCGTTATATGTAGATATTGAACAATACCCCAATCCATTATCTTGCTCGACCCATCGAGCAAAACTCCTCCCTATACAGTCGGACTTCTCATAGGACAACATGGGAACCTCAATCTCCTCCCAATAGTTACCAACAAAATTCATCTTCTTTATGCTACGAGACGAAGCTGTCACACTTACAAGTAAACCTAAAAGAACACACCCCCACAAACGCATTATTTTCATAAATCCTCCTTACATTGTTGTAACTTGCTATCTAATTTTTTAAGAGTGCGCAATAAGGGGTGTAAAAATGTGATTGAATTTGATTTACACACCCCTTATTTCTTGAATTTTTTATTAGACCAATAGACCTCTCTAATGTTTATATAAATCCGACCTACGTCGGCCCTTAGAGCCTCCGTAGTGACACAATAATGAAATAACAAAATTAAGGTCGCGCAGCTCTACTAACGAGAGTCTTCAGATAAAACTCAGGGGAGAAAACTCAATTTTTGAAGTGAGAGTACATGTTTTCTAAACGATGCTCCAATACGGACTTCATATCATGCCTCACAAATACGTCGTCTACTAAATGACCAAATAAACCAAAAGGCAATTGGTATTCAACAACATCTGTTACTAGAGTTCCGCCTTCCACATCCTCAAATTTTTGAGTGTGTATCCATTTGGAAAACAGCCCATTAATCTGCTTATAGGTAACAGAAAGATTCTTTTGGAAGTCTTGAATCAGGATTTCTACAGGCTGAGAAAAACCAAATCTTGACATGGTCATTTTATAGATATTTCCCACGTCCATTTCTTTAGGGACAACCCTCAACTCCACGTCAATGTCGTTTTGCAGCATCACGGGCCAATTTTCAGGGTTCATCATATATTCAAAGACTTGAACTCTCTTTGCTTGAACAGTTATGTTACATTTAATTTGTGACATATTCACGTATAATATATGGACTATTATTCTGATTACAAATAGAAATTGATTTATGACTGATTTTTCTAACTCTTTTATAGCTGTAGATCCTCAGGTCGTCTTCAAAAAGGGAGATCGACAAGATCCTAGAATCGGAGACCTTTATAATCAAAATCAAGATTCTCCCTTTGTACTGGCTGGTTATCCAGATGATGAGGGAATTTCTTTGAATGGGGGGCGTCTAGGAGCTGCAAAGGCCCCGGACATAATAAGGAATTTTCTTTCGAGAATGACCCCTTCGCCCCCTCTAGAAAAATTCCCTAGTTTTTTTGATATTGGCAACATTGACGAAAACCTATCGCTAGAAAATAAACACGAGCAAATACAAAAAACCGCTAAGTTTTATCTTAAAAAAAACAAAAAGTGGATAGGCTTAGGTGGAGGGCACGACTTTGGCTACCCAGATTGCGCGGCTTTTTTAGAAGTTTACCAAAGCGACAGCCCAATCGTTTTTAATTTTGATGCTCATTTGGACGTGAGACCTCTAGACAAGGGCCTTTCCAGCGGCACACCCTTTTATAGACTCTTAACTAACTACAAAAATTTCGATTTTATTGAAGTTGGCATTCAAGATGTGTGCAACTCGGAAACTCATTTACTTTGGAGTCAAAGTAAAAATGCTCGGATTATTAACTTGGAGGATCTATACTCTCCTTCTTCATCTCCTTTAGAAAATTTTCAATCACATATTCTCACTCAAGTTCCTCGTGTTGCAGACAAGAAAACCAAAAGGCCGGCATTCATTAGTTTAGACATTGATGTGTTCTCGTCTAGCTACGCAATGGGATGTTCGCAATCTTGGCCAATGGGCATGAGCCCAATGGATTTTAACTCTATCTTTTACTGGACTCTACAACAGTATGATGTGCGAGGAATTGGAGTCTATGAGGTGTCTCCACCTCTGGATCTAGACAACAGAACTTCTAAATTAGCTGCTCAGATTATCTATAATTTTTTAAAATACAATTCCGGCGTCAACTCAACTCCATCCTTTAAAAAGTCAAATACAGATCATGAATAGAAGTTTAGGCAGCGACAATCACTCTGGCATCCATCCACTTATACTAAAAGCTATATGTGAAGCGAATGTCGGCCATTCTCCTAGCTATGGAACAGACAATTTCACCGAAGAAGTCAGGCAGATATTTAAAAATAAATTTGGAAGTCGGTCGGAAACTTTGTTTGTTTTTAACGGAACTGCAGCCAATGTACTTTCTATAAAAACTTTTCTAAAAAGCTATGAGAGTGTGATTTGCTCTGATGTTTCTCATATTCATTTAGATGAATGTGGTGCTCCTGAGGCTATAGCTGGAATCAAACTTATTGCCCTTCCTTCTAAAAATGGAAAAATCACTCCTGAGCAATGCGAACAGGCTCTTATTCGCCTTGGAGATCAGCACTTTTCCCAACCTCGCATGATTTCTATAACTCAACCCACTGAGCTGGGCACTCTCTACAGTTTTGAAGAAATGCAGGCCTTTTCTAACTTCTGCAAATCTAGAAATTTGTTTTTTCATGTAGATGGGGCTCGTTTTATTCATGCCGCCCATAGACTTAATAAAAGTTTTAAAGAGCTGAGTCACGACATCGGCGTTGACGTTCTCTCCTTTGGTGGCACAAAAAATGGGCTCCTTTTTGGAGAGTGCGTCGTTTTATTTGATTCTCAACGCGCCAAAGATTTAAAATTTTATCGCAAACAATCCCTTCAACTACCTTCAAAAATGCGATTCCTTTCGGCTCAGTTTAAAGCTTTTTTTGAAAATGATTTATGGAGGACTATTTCTTCCCATGAGTGTGATTTGGCCCAGTACCTGGCAAATCAAGTTTCTGATATCTCCGAAGTCAAAATACTTTATCCTGTTGAGGCCAATGCCGTATTCGCTAAATTCCCTAAAGAGTGGACTAAACCACTTAAAAAATCTCACTTTTTTTATATTTGGGATGAAACCATTTGGTCTGCAAGATGGATGCTCTCTTTTGACAGCACAAAGTCTGATGTCGATAATTTCATACAAACCCTCCATCAACTTAAAAACCCCACTCAAAATAAAAAACCTCCTAAGAAAGGACAAAAAAAATGAAGCTTCCTCCCATCAGCTATCACAATTATCTTAAGTTAGATCGCCTTCTTGACTGCCAAACACTTCGGTCTGAAGAAGTGCAAAAGCCCGTTCATGATGAGCACTTATTTGTAGTTGTTCACCAATGTTATGAACTTTGGTTTAAGCAGATAATAAAGGAAGTTGATTCTGCAATAGGAATTATGCAAGCCAATCCTATTGGTGAAGAAGCTATGGGAACACTGGTTTCTCGGCTAGATCGAATTCATCAAATTCAAAAAGTCATGGATAAACAGATTGATGTGCTTGAAACTATGACGCCAATGGATTTTCTAGAGTTCCGCGACCTTCTCCTTCCCGCATCTGGTTTTCAAAGCTATCAATTTAAGTTATTTGAAAACAGAATGGGCTTAGATCCTAAGTCCCGCGTTGTTTACAATGAGGCCCGGTATACCGATCATTTTGAACCTGACTTACAAGCTGTTTTACTGAAGTCAGAAAAGGAACCTAGCCTTTTTAGTTGTGTAGAAGCTTGGCTTGAACGAACTCCTTTTTTAAAAGATCAAAATTTTGATTTTTGGAGTTCTTACAAAAAGGCTGTTGAGGAAATGTTTAGAAATGAAAAGAGTATGATAGACGAAAATCCTTTACTTAACACTGAAGCTAAAAACAGAAACTATAAAATTCTCGAAGAATCTCAAAACGTATTTTTTGGCCTTTTTGATGAAAACAAGTTCTACGAACTGCAAAAATCTGGACACTGGAGGCTCAGCCACGGTGCGGTTCTTGCTTCTTTATTTATTCATTTGTACCGTTCTATGCCCATACTTCAACTGCCTTTCCAACTTTTAAGTAAACTTAAAGACATTGATGAAGCTCTCACCCATTGGCGTTATCGTCATTCCTTGATGGCCAGACGCATGTTGGGGAGTAAAGTCGGCACCGGTGGATCTTCTGGAGCCAAATACCTGAGGGAATCCACCGAACAGCACAAAATTTTTCAAGATTTTTTCCAGCTGACAACCTTTTTTATTCCAAGTTCAGCGCTCCCCACTCTACCTGAACATCTTGTAAAAAAACTGATTTTTTAACGAAGCAAGATAGCTCTCACGGGGGAGGCTTCGCCAGACTGAATGCGCAAAGGAAGGGCTATAAGTTGGTAGATCCCCTCTGGAACTTGACTGAGAATAAGCCCCTCTAACACAGCCATATCGTGAAAAAATATTTGGTTGTGAGCCTCCAACAACTTTGAGTCTTCAGGGTCCACAGACGGGGTATCAATCCCTATTAATTTTACTCCAACGGAGGCTAAATAATCGACAAGCTCTACAGATAGTGAATTGAAATCTGAGTTCCACAAATTGGGATCAGGAAAAGATTGAGTGCAAAATAGGACTCGTGGTGCTTCAATAGGAACACCCTCTATATCAGAAGGGCTTATCCGCTTCCCTTTCGGCAACTCCAGACTCACCACCTGAGCCCTTCCGCAATAGTAACTTAGATCACGATGGTCAATAGAGACCCCTTTTGAATGATAATGACTAGGAGCATCGGCGTGTGCTCCAATATGCAAGGACGTTGTGATTGTGGAAAGCTCTAAACTTCCCCCTTCCTCAAAAGTGCAGAGAGTTTTTCTACTAAAAGGTGTGTCCCCTGGAAATACAGCTGTAGATTCACTAATCAGAGGTGAAATGTCGTAATATTTTAAATAATCAAATTCCATTAAGGCGTATTATATCGTATGTTAAAGTTATGTCATCACTCAAACCTGTACGTGGAACTCACGACCTATTTGGCGAAGAAATAAAAAAACACCTCCACATTGTCGATGTGGCCAGAAAAATCAGTCAAAGGTTTGGTTGCGAAGAGATTTCTACGCCTATTTTTGAGTTTACCCCTGTTTTTTCACGAACATTGGGTGAGGCCTCAGACATTGTTAACAAAGAAATGTACACTTTTCCTGACAAGGGCAATGAACTACTGACTTTGCGTCCTGAAGGTACAGCGGGCATAGCTCGAGCCTTTATATCTAATGGAATGAGCCAAAATGTGCCTCTCAAATTTTTTTACAACGGCCCTATGTTTCGCTATGAAAGGCCTCAGAAAGGCCGGCAAAGGCAATTTCACCAATTGGGAATTGAATATATCGGCACCCCTCAAAACTTAGCGGATGTTGAACTTATATCTTTGGCTTATATTTTATTGGAAAGTCTCAAAATCTCTGATTTTATTTTACACATCAACAGCATTGGAGACAAAGACAGTCGCAGCCAATTTCGCCAAGCCTTAATAGAGTATTTAACCCCCTACCAATCTGAGCTAAGCCAAGACTCGCAAAAGAGACTCACCTCAAATCCTCTGCGAATTCTAGATTCTAAAGATCCTAAGGATCAAAAAATTATTGAAGACGCCCCGAAACTTGTCGACTTTTTGAATTCTAAATCTCAGTCCATAAAAGACAATGTCCTCAATGGGCTGAGTCGCCTCGGCATTCCTTTTCATATAAATTCGCAACTCGTTAGAGGCTTAGATTATTACAGTCACTGCGTTTTTGAATTTAAAAGTTCTCAGCTGGGAGCTCAAGATACGCTTTTAGCTGGGGGGCGATACGATGGCTTAATTCCTCTAATGGGAGGCCCCGAAGCTCCGGCTGTCGGATTTGCCGCTGGCATTGAAAGGCTTGCCCTTGTCATACCTGAAATCAAAAGTCACTCTCGACCTATTTTTGTCATTGCTATGGGCGAGAGTGCAGAGGCCCCTTGTTTAAAACTTAGCTATGAATTGCGAAAAGCAGGTTATCTCGTCGAGATGCCCTTTTCAGGCAATGCCAGCAAGCGGATGAAAAAGGCCAGCAAAGCCAATGCGCAACTCGCCTTGCTTATGGGCGAAGATGAAATTAGGAATAATCAAATCACCGTCAAAGACTTGGATAATGGTCAACAAGATCTCGTCGCCTTAAATGAGATTTTCAATTGGATCAAAAAGCTCAGTTTTTGAAATCAACATCAAAAAAAATTCTGCTGAAGGGCCAAGGTTATTTCCTGCCCTTTTAGATTTTTGCCAATTAGTGGTTTTAGTTCTTGATGAGAAACATCCAGTAACCATCTCGTGTGTGATCGCACCTGATACTTGAGAGCCACTGAAGCCTGTAACCTCTGATCAATGGCCTCCGCTGTCTTGTCATCCAATAAAGACAGCGACTCACCCCTAAAATCTAGGGTCCAAACGTCAAAAAATTTCCAACCTATCTGAAGCCAATACCCCAATTTGTCCTGTCTTGATATTGGATCAAAAAGGCGATTGACCTCAAAAACAAAAGAAACCTGAGGATGCTCGTAGCCCCCATAGAGGTTCCAAAGAGAATAGGTTTTACCCATTTCTCTCCGACTGTAATAACCCGGAGTCAAAAAGAACTCTCCAGCTCTAAAGACAAACTGTACCGCAGATTCTGGATTTTTTTGATCACCAAGACTTCCATAGCTCTTGGGGTTTGCAATCAACCCATGAAACTCAAAATAAGAGTTCCATTTCCATTCTGCCTTAACCCCAATATGAGTGATCGGATTTAAATCTTGAAATAAAAGGGTCTGTTTAGCAAAACTTAAATCTCGACTGTCATTTTTTTCTAAACCTAACGGAGAATCAAATTGCCCAATAAGCCACTTCCAGTTGCCGGTGGTTTCAGAAATAAAAAGTTGGGCCTTTCTTTCGGCAATGGCCCATCGATTGTCAAAGGTATCTAGCTGCCCATCGCCATCTTTATCTTGAGGGCCCGCCCAGCTGACTGGAACATCTACATAAACAGCTGCGGACTCGCTCAAGGCTCCGTAGATCTGAAAGGCTCCGTCGTGCAAACTAAAGCCATTGCCGCTAGTATTTAGCTCTCCGTTTTGATATCGCACATCAACGAATCCACCATACGTCCATTTTTGCTTTTCACCGCTCAAGCTGGCCATTGCTGGGCTGAAAAACAAGTTGAAAAGCAAAACATTGTGAACAATAAACATTATGTTACATCTATGCCAAAAACCCATAGCCTTATGCTAGGGGCTTGCCAGTGACTTGGCAAGAGTTGGAACTCTCCTAGTCAGGATAAAAGATTTCAATGCGCCTACTTCAAACTCGTCTTATGTCCAAGCGAAACTCTAGAAAAAATTCTAATGGCTGAAATTCCAGAGGAAACAAAACAAAATGCAATCAGAACAGCAAGCCAAAGATTATCTCGATTAGCGTGCAAAAGAATAAGATCCTCCCCGATAAAAGCTGGACTGATTGGAAAACCTGAAACTCCAAGACAAGACATTAATAACATAATGTTCTTTAAGGAGCTCGGGGCCAAACTCATTCCAAAACCATTTAAGGACTTTGCCTTCAGAGAATACAGACTCAAAAATCCCAGAATCCAAAAAAATAAAATTCCGGAGCTAAATATAAAAATCTCGTTAAATGGAACCTTATCTGAATTAATAACCGCGACCAAGGTAAATATCTGACTAAATCCGGTTAACATCCATGCCTTATTAACATTTTGTCTTTCTTGTAAAGCACTGAAGGCTGATGCTACCGCAACAAAGGCCGCCACTAGACCCAGAAGACTTAACCCCAAAATAGTATCAACAAATGCTGTAGAAAATAAAATGAAGATAAAAATGACCATTAGTTTTCTATTTGCAAACAAAATAGAGTTAAAAACTTTCCCCCAAATTTTCATATTTTTCCAGATCAAATTTTCAAAAAATTTTTCACCGATGCCCTCTCTAAAGAAAAAAACAAAGAGGCTTGTCCGCAAATTTTGACCAAATTTAGATATCAAAAAGTTAGATACCAAAATTTTATACATCCAGTTTTGTTTTTCTGTATTTAATCGATTGTGATGCCCAACAAGGTAACTGACAACTGAAGACGAAATTAATATCTGATAGGCTCGCAAAAATGCGTGACCTGCGAAATGAAACAGTGCCAAATCAACAAATCCCAAGGCCACTTCGATAAATATTATTCCCACTTGACTTACAGAGGCATAAGCCATCTGAGCTTTAATATTGGCTTGAACCTGGGCCATTCCAGTACCAATTATTGCCGAACTCAACCCCACAAATACAATTAGAAACTTTGCAAAAAGTGAATGTTCCCAAATGGGCTGAGTTCTCAACAACAAAAAAATGCCAAGGTGTACGGCCAATGAACCATAAAATATAGCGCTGGAGGGTGTAGGCCCCTCCATAGCCTTAGGTAACCAAAATGAAAATGGATATTGAGCCGACTTAATCGCTGAAGTAAGAATAAACATAAAGGAAGTAATTATAATCAAGGAAGTGCTTTCTGTTCCCCCGTCAACATTGAGATTCTGAAGAACTTTAAAACTGGGATTCATATGCCAAAGGTTATGAACCATCCATGCGCCAAGAAGTAATCCTACATCTGCAAGTCTATATAGAGAAAATACGCGCAATGCATTTTTAACTGGACGGATACGGTAAGAATAAAAAGATATAAGTAAGAACGACGCCAATCCAACAATTTCCCAGCCCGCAAATAACATTTCAAATCCACTAGACAGGACAACAATCGTGTAGCCAAGCAGAAAGAGAACTAAGGTCAAAAAAAATCTCTTAAATCCCACTTCACGATTAAGATAAACTCTGGCATAAAAAGAAATTACGAAAGTGAGCAACGATAGAATCATTAAAAATACAAGACCAATTTTATCGAGAAAAAAAGAAAGTGAAAATATAAAATTTTCTCCTTTATAAATTACCCATTGATTAGTTTCTATCATCTGATTCGATTGAGAAAAAAAAGAAAAAATTAAAAATAAAGTCAAAATCAAATGACCCGAAGTTATATAGACGACCGTAGAGCCAATCCATTTTTCTTTACTCTTTGGAATTAAGGACATCAAAAAAAATCCAAACAAACAAAAGACAGGCAAAACGAGAAGTAAATATGTAGTCATAATCTTTTCCTCAAATATTGAGCTTCAACCTCTTCAATTAAACATCCACCCTTGTTTTCAAAAAATATTTTGAGTGATTCCGTTCTATTTTCAATATCAATCGGACTGAAGGTAGTTTCTCGAAAAATTTGAATTTTTTTTGATTCTGGATGTAAACTTATAAGGTGGATCCAGTTGTTATTGACCCAATTAGAAATTTGAGGCACTTGAGACAAAGCTCTTTTAATAATCTCTGGAGTTTGCTCTACCACTACCATTAAACGCATAGGCTCGTGTAAATCAATCATCTGATATGGCAAACCTGTTTTTAAGTCCCCTTCTGTTCCATTTGAAACGCCAATAAGACCTACAACATTGTGTGGCAACTTGGTACCCGCACCAAAGAACTGATTGTCAACCCTAGAAAAATAATACTCTAGATTTATCCCCCCACAGACGGGTATTACAGCTGACAAAATTTGAGAAAGTATCTCTCCATTTCCATCCTTATAAGGATCATAGGAGTTCAAAAATGCACGCCGATCCAAAAATATATTTTTTGTCAATTGTCGCCTTCCAATAATGGCCATGCAATTTGAAGCATGATTAAGCTCCGGACGGGTTTCGCAAATAGATACAGAACGCTGAACAACGTGAAGATGAGCTTTTTCAGCAGAAACTTCTGAAGAAATTGAATCAAATCGCTTTGTTCGTTCTTTTGCATTTCGCTCAAGTGCTTTCAAGAAAAGACTATGCAACTCCTTTATGTAGCTACTCACTTCTTTGCTCACCCCTGTCGGAACGAAAAATTTAACTTCATCTCTTGTGGTGTCGTGAATCCCAGATATAAATGTAGTTCCCATGGGAATCTCGACCCCTTGATCTTTTAGTAATTCTCTAACTTCAGGCAGGTTTGCCATAGTAGCGAACAACCTTGCATTTATAGACCCTGGACGCCCCGAACAGGCCCCACAATTGTAGGCGGCAAAATGAGGATTATTTGTTGTGGTGGAACCATGGCCTAAAATGAGAACTATCGGAGAAAACTCTTTAATTCCTATAGACTTTAATGTCCTAGCTATACGTTCAGCCATTTCGTAATGCTGAAATCCGACTTGCAAACCATTCTCTCTAACATCGCTTGTTTTTAGGTACTTAAACTCAGAGGATTCACTAGAATGAATTAAGGAGGATGATGTAGCTGTGTTAATCTTGGGATTAAATACACTCATTACCAATCTAATTCCCGACCAAACCCCCAGTAGATAAGAGCTAATCCAGCCGCCAAAAAAAGTTTGGGAAGTGCCCGCAAGCAATGGATCAAATTTATTTTTTTTTGTATTGAGATTTTCCTTTATAAGAACGTCTGGCTGAATCGTTGGAGGACAAAGTTTGCTAGGCCAACGCGTTCCACCTTCTTGGTAGTAAAATTCTAACCCGAAAAAACCAGCAGTACCAAAGGTCTCAATCCTCTCACTTAGGTCCTCTAAATGCCTACGAAGCGAACAGGACCTGTCATCTATACAGGTCATCACCTGATACTTAACGAGGGGGGGGCTCGGAATCTTTAAATTAAGAGGTAATTCCCTCTGTATCAGCATGGCTAGCGCTTGACGAAAATAGGTCCACTCGTAAGCCTCCTGTAAAGCTTCTAAGACCAATTCATGGACAGTTACCTCTTCAGAGAGTGGCGAGGGGTTATAGTACATACAAAGTGGGGCAAACCCTTTTTTAATCTCACTCCATGCAAAATCAAGCTCAAAAACAAGTTCTAAAGCCACTACCTCCACAAATTTAATTTCACGTTTATAATTTAAAGATCTTGGATGGTCCTCTATAACTCCGACCATTCCCGACCAACCGGGATGCTCCAAACACATTTCCAAAAGATACTGAGAATAGAATTTAGAATTCCCAACTATTTTATCAAGACAAAAGAGAATGACATCTATGGGATCTAAATCCAAAATACGTAGAATATCTTTCCGTTTTGAGCGAAAAAGAGAAATGCAACTTTCTGATTCAATATTTTTAATTGCCTGCCAGAATGAACCGTCTGTGTGAGGCATTTTAAAAACTGCAATTCCCTGGTCTAAGAAACTTGCCAGGAGTCGAAATAACATGGGTTGCACATGGCTAACCACATCAATTTTATATATTTCACTCCAAAGTCCTCGAATGGAACTTTTATTAATTAAGACTTCTGATTCTCTCCGACTCTCTAAAATTTGCCTAACTTGATTTTTCTCTTCTTCAGTCCATTTTTTCTCTTGAATGATTACAAGGAGCTCATCCCAATCGATACGAGAGGTACCAATACAGTCACAGTACTCTTCGAAACTAAGATAGTTCCGGGTTCTAAATAAACGCCTTGCCTTTCTTTGTGCCGCATGAAATTCCATATCTTGAAACATATGCAAAGTATTGTGATGGACAAATTCTTTTAGAGGCTGCTGGACTGGCATCAGATGCTTAATTTCATCCAAAATCTTCAATATGTCTTTATTAGTCATTGTTTCCTCCGACATTTAAGACCTTTGAACTCTGGGGATGAGGTGAACTACTTTGATGATTTTCAGAAGTCAATATATTCAGAGATTGACCTGAATATAAAAACTCGTTCTTTTTTGTTTCTATAAAATCTAAAAATGTGTGATCGATAAGATCAGATCGACGAAGATCTATAACGATTTCCTTATCTGAGATTGTTTTTAGTAATTTACTTAAGCGATGTATTTGAAAAAAAATAGCTGGACCTACCCATCTCACCACAAGTTTTTGATCAACGATTTGTGTTTGAATTTCAGCCAAAAAAAGAGATTTCAATTTTCCAGATCGGAACGCATGCATAATAAACTTCAAAGTTAGTCCCATTAAAACAGCCATTAATATGTCAGTGAAAAGTGCGACGACCAAGGTGACAACAAAAATAAGGAGTTGATCTAAACCCACCTCCTTCGCATGAAGAAAATTTTGTGGATGTGCCAACTTGAAGCCAACTACAATCAAAATAGCCGCAAAGGCCGCAAGAGGAATTAAGTTCAAATAGTGAGGAAGTAACACTAAAAACCCCAGTATAAGTAGACCATGAATAAAGTTTGGCCATCGCGTCCGAGCTCCATTTTCAACATTGGCACTACTGCGCACAATCTCAGTAATGATAGGAAGTCCTCCTATTAATCCTAGAATTGAGTTACAAACACCTTTTGCAATGAGATCACGGTTCAAGTTACTGGTGCGCTTAAGTGGATCAATCCTGTCAACCGCGTAGGAACTCAGCAAAGATTCAATTGATGATATCAATGAAATTGTAACTACTATTCTCCAAAAATTGTAACTGCCCATTGCACTCCAATCAGGAACTGAAATAGACTGAAACATGGCATCTGGTACATGAAGAAGAAATTTCTCACCAACTTCAAATGTTCGATTAAAAAAAGACATCGTATGGAGATGTTCTAAGTCAAATGCCTTATCAAAAAATATACCCACTGCAATTGCAGCTAATGGTGCTGGAAACCACCGCAACCATTTTCTTTCCTGCTCCATGACCCCTAGAACTGCAATTAAACAACAAAGTCCAACAAATAAAATGATCCAATTTGAATGAGTTAAAGCCTCAGGAATATGAAAAAACTGAAAAAAAACTTCTTCATTCGCCACCGGCTGAGATCCGAAAAGGACGTATATTTGTTTTGTAATTATGGTAATTCCAATAGATGCCATCATTCCATGGAGAACGCTAAGTGGAACACTGCCTACAAGCTGTCCTACTTTAAAAGTGCCAAGAACAATTTGTAGAATTCCAGAAAAAAATATTGCGGCCAAAGTTTTTTGAAAACCAAGAACATGCACAGCCTCTAGAATAACGACAATTAGGCCAGCAGCTGGCCCATCTATCATAACATGACCTCCACCCAGGAAAGTTCCCAATACCCCTCCAACAATTGCTGACAACAACCCTGCCGTGGCCGGCGCTCCTGATGCTAGGGCTATACCTATAGATAGCGGCATTGCTATTAAAAAAATTACCAATCCAGCCCGTAACTCATTAGGCCAGTTCGACATAAATATTTTAAATTGAAATGGATCTCGATCCCTCATACAAGTCTCTCTTATTTTTAGATAAATTCTGACAAAACAAAAAATCGTCCAAAAATGGCAATCTTATGAATTGAAAACAGATTTCTGTTTATGGTTTAAATAGTTAAATAAAAAGATTTAAACTGAGAGGGGAGGAGGGCGATAAAATTGAAAAATTGGAAATGTATTAATTCTCCCCAATTCAACACTAGATTTAAGTAAAACCTGTGTTAAGTCGAAATATTCAGTAGAGAGTTCCGAATACAAGTACTGATCTTTCTTAATCTCAAACTCTTCAGACTCTAAATTTATTGAAATATCGTCTTCATAGAAAGAAAGATAAGGAGATAGCCATAAATGACTCGATTCAACATTCTCAGAAAGTCCGTGATATTTATTGGTTAATCCTAAATTGAGTTCCGTAGATCCCAATAAAAAGGCTGTTGCAATAAAAATGGAGGCACAAAAACGATGGAAAACCAACATGATCCTCTTAAGATATTCTATGATCTCCTTAAGATACTCTTTTTTTCTAAATTGAAAAGCCAAATCTTTTTTGGTTCAAACTTCTGGTCTAGATTTCTATCTTAATTTACTGGTAGATGGCTATAAATGGCCTTTCCCTTGTGAAAATCTATCTCGTGAAAAAAAAGAGGAAACTGAGGTTTCCTCTTTTTCATTTTAATCATTGAATTTTATTTCCTGAGAACTCTTCAACCCAACCCTGAGGATTTGGGTTCATTTTATAATGAGAAGAGCTCACAAAATGTCATTAGAACATATTGATTGTTGCAGACATCCCAATAGTAGATGCTGTTGTAAAGTTATTAAAGAAGTTTCTGTCTAGGTTTTCAGTAGAGAACTGAAAGTTTGGATACAAGAAAACGTCACGGCTTACAGAAATTCCGATACCCACAGACTGATTGCCCGCTAAACGATTTAGCTTGCCAGCTTCATCACTGCGAAGGTGATAAAATTGCATTTGTCTGAATACTGTTCTGAAGTTCAATGTGTCGTTAATCACGTACTCAACAAAGGGATAGAGCCACAATCCGTAATCCGCCTGTGATCCCCTAACGTCAGCCAACTGACCAGCTCGCGGTCCCCTCTTAAGAACTGCGGTGTCTGAGTCAAAGTGAGTGTAGCTTACGTATGAAGCCAATCCGATTTGTAATTTACCGCTGTTGCCCAACGAACCTAAAAGAGTCGTTCCCACCCACAATGCACTGTGAGTGTTGATTTCTGTGCTTCTTTGGTTTGTGTAGTAATAGGCATCAACTGTATTAATCATTTGGAGATTTCCCAGCTTTGTCACATAATTGTAACCAATACGAGGATCTACAAGTTCGCCTTTATCAATATAATCACTGTGGCCTTGCCCACTGTCTGGAGAGTGGAAAGGCTGAATCATTGAAACGCCTATTCCCGCCGTGAGACTTTGTTTAGCATCAATTCTATAACGACCATTAAAACTTCCTGTCATCAATACTACTTCGGCTACAGGGTCATTATTAAGATTAGGGCGATCTTTCGAAAAAGGCTCCTTAATAGCTCCACCTGAATAGTTTAAAAATGTGCTCAAAGAGTACTTTGATTTTGAACCTGCATCAGTTCTCATTTTTCTATTTGTGATTTCTTGATCAATGTCCTCAACTTTATCTTGTTTAACATCTTCCAACTTCATAGTTGTCTGAGACTTAGAATCTGAAGATTCATCCGCATAGGTCTGCAACGAAAAGCATAATCCCAACGCAGACAGTAAAACTACTAATTTATGAAAAGCCAACTGGCACCTCCTGTTAATTAATCCTCTACATAAGAAAGTTAAATCCCGAACAATATGAGATTATTGTTAGAATTATGTCCACGTTTTTTTTCGAGGACTCGCGAATAGCTTAATTGTATACGCGCTGCATCTAATTTTCGCAATATGTAATAAATACCCTCTTGCCTTTGCATTTGACACGATTCTTGATAGTTTTCCAATTCTAACTAGGTGATTTTCATAAAGAAAAAAGTGATTGCGAACCTGGTTTTGGAGCCTCGTTAACAAAGCCCCTCAACCAGTTCTTTTTTGGCACACTCTTGAAGTTTCTACAGATTTAAAAGTAAGAGGGGATAATATTGGAATTTAATTTTCACGCAATGGCCACAACGATAGAAATGGGACTCGCAGAAGCCGTAAGCTACGTTTGGGGTATGCCCTTAGTTGTTTTATTGGTAGGGTCTGGTCTTTTTTTTACAGTGTCGTTAGGCTTTATTCAATTTAGGGGCCTCACCCATTCTTTCCGCATCTTGCGTGGTGACTATGATGACCCAAATGATCCAGGGGAAATTTCACACTTCCAAGCTCTGACAACAGCACTATCGGCGACTGTCGGCCTAGGCAATATTGCTGGGGTTGCCTTTGCCGTAAAAGCTGGAGGACCTGGAGCCGTACTTTGGATGATTATGACTGGCCTAGTCGGCATGGCTACAAAATACGCCGAGTGCAGTCTGTCTGTTATGTATAGAAAAATTGGAAAGGGGGGGCAAGTTTACGGAGGCCCCATGTACTACATCGTTAACGGATTGGGACCAAAATATCGTCCCCTGGCCATCATGTTCTGTATTTGTTTAATTTCAGCTACATTTGGTGCCGGAAACATGTTTCAGACCAATCAGGTTGCCAGCATTTTAAACTCTGGATTTGCCATTCCCATTTGGTTAACGGGACTTTGTCTATCTGTTTTAACTGGGGCTGTAATCTTGGGAGGAATTAAGAGAATTGGAAAAGTGACCTCCCGACTCGTTCCTTTTATGGGGGGCATATATGTTCTGGGGGCACTTATAGTCATTACCCTCAATTACGATCAAGTGGGAGCCTTACTCTACTCCATTTTTCACGATGCTTTTAATGGCACAGCGATTGCCGGAGGAGCCGCTGGTGGAACTATTAAAATTGCTCTCGATCAAGTTATCCGACAAGGGGTTCGAAGGGCCTGTTTTTCTAATGAAGCCGGACTAGGCTCGGCTCCCATTGCTCATGCGGCCGCAGCAACCAAAGAGCCCATCCGAGAGGGCTTAGTGGCCTTACTCGAACCTTTTATTGACACCGTAGTTATATGCACCATGACCGCACTTGTGATCCTTATTTCTGGGGTATGGATAACTACAGACCTAAATGGAGTTGAACTTACGGCAGCGGCTTTTGACTCCATAATACCTGGGTTTGGAACCTATTTTATTCCCTTTGCCGTTCTTCTTTTTGGTTATTCGACTCTTCTAAGTTGGTCCTACTATGGTGAGACAATGGTTGATTTTGTCTCAAAACCTGAGAAAACCAAAACTAATGTGTTCACTTATAAGGTTATGTTTTGTATCATCGGGTTCATGGGAGCTATATGGAAAATTGGCCCGGTGTTAGACTTCTCAGACATGATGTTAGGTTTGATGGTAATACCTAATCTGACAGCTGTTTGGCTGTTGTTTCCAAAGTTAAGAAGCGCAACCCAGGATTACTTTCACCGCTTAGAGGCCGGGGTCTTCGACAAAGAACTCAAACAATGAAATAAAGAACTAAGACAGCCAGAGGAAGTAGATTATGAATCAAATATTTTTTAGAGCCAAAACAACAGATCACACACAAGTACTGATTAAAAAAGATCATGTGAGTGCAATTGAAGTTATACCCGGAAAGGGAGGGCTAGATCCTTCTATAAAGCTCTACGTAAATGGCTATTCATTTAAGGTTCTTGGCACTCCTGATGATTTTTTACAAGAACTCGGAATTAAGCCCGAAGATCTACCCCAAGAATCTTAGCCCACTTTCTTGATAGATTTGCTAAACTAAATTCAGAATTTGCACTACGCTAAAGGTTACCAATGAAGATTATAATTATGATTTTATTTTTACTTCAAACTGCCTGCGCCACTGTCATGAAGGAGGAATGGGAGGAAATTCAAATTGATACCGAACCCTCTGGAGCTAAAGTTACAGTCAATAATGGCCAGATCTGCCACACCCCATGCCACTTAGAGTTAGAAAGAGGACGAAGCTTTCAACTTCAAATATCTAAAGAGGGGTTTAAACCACAAGAGTATAGAATCAATGGCAAATCTTTTGACCCTTGGATTTGGGGAAATCTTGTTTTTATTGTCGGTTTTCCAATAGGAGTAGCTATTGATTTCTACACTGGATACGCCTATGACTTTTCTCCATCCAGAATTAAAACTCAACTCAAAGGCCAGAAATAAAATCAACATGGGCACATCAACACCTAACTATATTACGACTGAGGGATTCAAAAAACTCCAACAAGAATTTCGCGATCTCTTTCAAATCGAGCGACCAAAGCTTGTGGAAACTATAGCTTGGGCCGCCGGCAATGGTGATCGAAGTGAAAACGGCGATTACATCTATGGAAAGAGGCGATTGAGAGAAATCGACAAACGCCTTAAGTTCTTGCGAGATCGCATTGAGTCGGCTCAAGTGATTGAACCCAGGAGTGTACAATCTGAATACGTTGTTTTTGGAGCCACCGTTCAACTCATGGATGAAAATGATAAAATTAGAGTGTACCAAATTGTAGGTGAAGATGAATCAAACCCCAGTGAAAATAAAATTTCATGGGTATCACCTCTTGGAAAGGCCATGTTAGGTAAAAAAGTCGGGGAGGAAGTTAAACTAACAAAGCCCAGCGGTACAAGCTTTTTTGAAATCATAAATCTGGAGTATAAATAATGCTAAGCTCACTAATGCCAAGTTTCACTTCTAGTTTTAATTTATATATTTTCACCTGTTTCATAAAACTAACTTTTTTGGTCTCTCTAACTTCCTTTGCTCAAGATTGGGAGCTGACTCATCAAAAGGACATGGATGAAAAAATATATTACTTCTCACTGCAAAGCGAGGCCAAATCATCTGAGAATCAGTTTAAGCAGGAGGGATGGACAACTAAGCTCTACACTTCCAATATAACTTTGCCCTCTAAACAAATTATTTTTGCCGAAGCTCTCGATCGCAATCAACTTAAAAACATATCTGAAAAATTGCGACATCAAAAAATCTCACACTCTATTGCGAAAAATGGTTCCAAGTGGAGTGCAATCTCCTCTCCTTTTTTTGACGACTCAATTTTGGACATCCACCTTCTGAAACTTCAAAATCATGAAGTTTCATACAACCAAATTATACAGAACCCTCCTAGGATGACACAAGTTTTCGCTCTTCAACTCAATAGGCCTTTACAGACAAAAAACTGGACATCGCAAAATATAGAAAAATTTAAATCAGCTGATTTTAGATTTAAATATATAAATGAAATGGCCTACAGCACGAACACTCCAGGGTCTTGGCATAAGGCTAAAAACTTTTTTCACTTTGATATATCAGACAAGTTCAAAAATAATGAATGGAAAACCTCATTTCGTCTTGTTTACGATGCCACTTTTGATCTCGAAGACAATTATCCAAATAGCGTGAAAAATGATCAACAAGTTAACTTTTTACCAAACGAAATTTTTTGGAAGCACCACGATAAAAATTGGTACATTAAAACAGGATGGCTCAATTTAAAGTGGGGCAATCTTATAGATGCCTATGTAGCCGACGTTGTGAGCCCAAAAGACTTGAGAGATTTTATTTTACCAAGAGACGAAAACATAGATCTTCCTGTTTTAGCCCTCAACTTTCACCTGAACTTTTTAAATCATAATTTTGAAGTCCTATGGCTTCCAACTCCGTCTACCAATAGAAATGGAAGATTGGGCTCAATATTTTTCCCCATTGAAAAAAACCAATATGCACCCAATACTCTTATTGATACTCGCCCGTCTTCACCTAAAAATGAAATGGGTTATGGCTTTCGCTATTCACTTGAAGAAGAAAAATTCCAAGGAAGCCTCTTCTACTTAAAAAAAGTTCATGTTGAGCCCAGATATAAAAGAACTCTGCTTTCAGGCAATATCGCCTCTATTGAAGAAAATCATTTTATGATCAATCAGATTGGTGCTACTTTTGACCTTCAACTTGGCAAATATGACATTCATGCTGAGGCCGTATATGGCAAAAACGACTGGGCCCCTACAACTTTTTCTAATGTCAGAGAGGGTTTAGTCAATAAAGACACTCTTAATTATGCCTTTCAAATTAAACCTAAAATACTACCAAATTTAGATCTGACTCTACAATATGTTGTAAGGAGCGTCCTAGATCACACCCCTGATCTTATGGTGGACGAAAATGAACAATTCGCGACCATAGATATAAGAAAATTTTTTGCAAAACCAAAACTGACCCCCATTATAACGACTCATTTAGGAACACAGAGAGGAGACAACCTTCTAAGGCCACGAATTATGTGGGAGCCACTGTACAATCTTAACTTCACGGCGGGATGCGACATCTTTAGCGGAAAAAGCGACGGCATATTTGGTCGCTACGACAGAGCTGACCGTTACTATCTTGAAACTGAGTACAGATTTTAGTTCAATTCGAGACACTCGCTTCTTTTTCTTTCATTATGACCTTAATAATCTGTTAGCATAAGAAAATGAGGACATCTAGGAAGCACATTCTAGTTATAGACGACGAAGAAGAAATTCGCTTCATGTTGGAAACAAAATTTACCAAACTTGGATACCAAGTTTCTGTAGCGGCTACGGCTATGCAAGCTCTGCAAAAACTAAAATCTGGCACAGCTTTTGACCTAATTATATGTGATCTAAAAATGCCGAAAATGAATGGTGTCGATTTTTTTTCAGAGTTTAAAAGCCTAAATTCTCAAGCTCACTTTTTAATGATTACTGGACAACCTGAGAGGGATAAACTTGTAACAGCAATGAAAAAGGGAATCATTAACATAATGATAAAGCCAGTAAAGCACACTGACATTATTGAAAAAATTCAAACTCTTATTGGAGCACCCGAAAAAACCGCCGTTTGACCCCTCTAGCTGGCTTGGTCCGTTTTTTTACTTTCCAACCCTCGAAAATGATCTTCTATTTCGTTAACAACTTTAGAAAAAAGAAAGTGATCGATAGGCTTTGACAAAAAACCATGAACACCCAGTCTTTTAACTTTCATTTCTAAGGATCTTCTCCCCGCATAACCACTTATTGCATAAATAAGTGTCTGAGGACGAATAGATTTTATATATTTAATTAATTGGAACCCATCAACATGTGGCATTCTTATATCTGTAAAAATACAATCTATATCGGGACATGAATAAAGAATTTTTTTAGCTTCTTCTCCATCTTTGGCTGTAAGCACATCATAACCATATCTGGCAAGTTTATGACTTAATAGATCAACAATAAAACTTTCATCGTCAACAACAAGAATTTTTCTTTTATTGCTAATTTTCTGGAAGCTATCAAGAACTCCAGAAATAGGAAAGGTTAAGTAAAACTCAACACCCTTTCCTTTTGCACTTGAGAAACTCAACTCCCCATTGTGACCCTTCATTATTTCATAACTTAAAGAAAGCCCCAATCCAGTCCCTTCACCCACTCCCTTAGTCGTAAAGAATGGGGTCATAACCTTATCTTTGATCTCATTTGAAATTTCAGGGCCGTTGTTCCATATTCCCAAAACGACTTTTTCCTTAGTATCTAGAGTGATTCTTATTTTTCGATTGCTTTCTGGAACACTCTCTAGAGCATGAATTGCATTTGATAGTATATTTAAAATGATTTGCTCTATCTGATTAGGATCGCATTTCACTACACAAAGAGGAGAGCGCAAGTCTCTCTCTACCTGAATACCAGACTCAGATAAGCGGTTGCGCATGAACACTAAAGTGTCCTCTACAATTTCCCACAGGTCTACGTGAACCATCAAGACTTCATCATCCCTAGAAAATTTCATCATTGTACTAATAATTTTTGCCATACGATCAGAGGCTTTAACTATGGGGTCGACTTGAGACAAAATCTCTTTTTTGTTAGTACCACCTTGGTCAATTAATAACTGAATGTTTTCTGCAAAGCCCCGAATAATCATAAGAGGATTATTAAGTTCATGAGCTACACCCGCCGTCAACCGACCTATGTCTGCAAGTTTGGAGATGTGATTCAACTCTCTCATATAAGTGTCTTTTTCTCTTTGCGCCAACATGAGTTCCGTCAAATCATGTAATGAAACTACAATATAGTCATTCGTCATCAAGCATTTTACGCTGAAATTGACATGTACAGTTTTGCCGCTCTTCTTCCTTATTTTTACATCTGTCAAAGCCTGCACCGCTGATTTTGGATTTTCCAAAACTATCTGTACAGAAGACTCTACCTGCTGCTGAGTTTTAGAAGAAAAGATATTTAAAAAACCAACTCTTTCTAAAGCCTCTGATGTATACCCTAAAAGATCTTCCGCAGATTCATTTAAATAAACGGTCTGCAAATTACGATCTAAAACTAAAATTGGAACATGAAGATTCCCGTAGTATTCGATAAGGTGACTAAACATTAGATTTATATTTGACTCACTCTTCATTTTTACCCAGCACGACAGTTTACCAAAAGGCACAATAAATTTTCAAATGGTCTTAAAATTCAATTTTTCTATTTTATTCTCATCGGAAGAAATCTTTCCGTAAGATAGATAAAATATTAGCTTTGATATAAAACCCTACTTGGCTGACATTAATCTAGCCAAAGGTTGAGTGATTTCAAATTGGGCAAAAACAATTTTTATAACAGCCGAAATGGGAACAGCCAAAAACATGCCCTGAACTCCCCACACTAGACCCCAAAACATTAAAAATATTAAGATGCAAATAGGATGAATATCCATAGATTCACCCATAAATTTTGGCTCAATAACGTTTCCTAAAATCATTTGTACAGATGAAGTCATTATTAAGACGCACCAGAAGTTGAAACTGAAACCAAATTGCAAATAAAGCACGGGAACCGGTAATAAAATAGCAATAAGCGATCCGACATTGGGAATAAAATTTAGTAGAAAAGTTAAAAGGACAAATAAGAATAAAAGCTCCACATCAAAAATCAATAAAATAAATCCCACCAAAAGAGCCGTAATCAGTGAAATTGTAAATTTCGTAACTATGTATTTTGAGGTTTTCTCTTCTATTTCTAACAACACTTGGGATTTGGTTTGAGCTCTCCCTCCTCCCAAAAAGAGAAACATACTAAATATAGCTACTAAAGAAATATTCCCAATTATAACAATAAACCCACCTGTTATATTTTTGATCCAATCCAGAATGGGAAGAGATTTAATTTCACTTTGCAAATCAGACCAGTTGAAGTCAACGCCCAAAAAGTCTGACAAAACTCTGGCTCGAACCAGCAGATCTGCAATTTGAGATCTGTACTTATTTGCATCTTCAGCAAAATTAGCCAAAGAATAAAAAGTTAAGGTTAAAACCGAGCTCACACTTAAGAGAACAAAAACCCCACCAATAAGAATGGAAAGTGCGTGTGGTACCTTGTATTTAGTTTCCAACTTTTGGACAATGGGGAAAAAAGTAATGTAAATGAATAAAGAAAAAATGAATGGCAACAATATAGATTTTGTAAATATAAGCCCCTGAGTAATTAATATGCCGGCTATTAGCAAAATTGCGTAATGAACCAATTTTTCTTCACGAATAGGCACTTAAACCTCATAAAAGTAATGAAAATTAGTTGCTCTCTCCATTGAACTTTTGTTGTCCAAATGAAAAAGAGCTATGATTTCTGTTCTAACACCTTTTTTTATATTAAAGACTACAAAATCAGACAGCTCAATTATCATATGAAGCCCTCTACCCGCTCCACCCTTTTCAGTATTAAGACTACCTGCCGCACCAGAATAACAACTATCCAAATAATTGATAACGATGTGACCATTTAAAGCTCCGTAAGGGTCCTCCACGGAAATACCGATTAGCACTCCATCAGTCCCGTAAGAAAATTTGCCAAACTGATCCTTATGCAGCTCTATGGAATGAGTAGACCTATCTAAATGATTATATATTGGCTTTCCATTTTTATCCGTCGGCGCATCATAAATGGCGTTCATCAATAATTCTTCGGCAACTGTCGATATACTATCTAGTCTTGATGATCGTACCCCCAATTTTTCAAAATAGTGTCGCATATGCATGTTAAGGTTTTTTCTCATTTCGCTTCCCGTAACTTCATGAGACTGTAAATCCACTCCCCATGCCAAATACTTTCCCAAACCAAAAATGTCCTTCCCTGCCAACTTAGATACTGTTGTCACAATGTTTTTACTTGTAAAAAGGCGGTCGCTTGAATCTCTAGATACAATATTGGGTAGTTGTTTTAAGGCTCTTAGTCTAGGTATATGATCTCTTAAAGCCTCTGAAATCATCAATGCATATTGTGAATTTTGCCCCTCCGCTGGCATAGAAATAATTTCAATCATTTCTATACTGACAAAAACAATATCGTAGCTATGGGTTGCAATTAATTCCCTGGCTTCATTGATATGAGAGGCAATATCCAGCTCAATCCCCGTTCCACCCAATGCCATTTTTGCAATGGATTGCTCTCTCTTGTTAGACTCAGCTAAAAGCACCTTTTTATTTTTTTTTAGAAGAGAGGCATTAAAACTTGAAACAATTGGCTCCAAATTTTTTTCAATTAACTCAATCTGACCTAAACTCTCACTAATGCGATTAGAACTCTGATCTTCAATTTTTGTAAGATTACTTTTGAGTTGAGGCAAATATTGTGAGGTTACATCCTGGAGCCTCTTTAAAGCAATTTTCTGGCCACGATAGATTTCACTCAAGTGTTTATCACTAACGTCTTCAAAATATTTCGCTTTTTGATTCGTGGTTCTCAGCTTATCTGCTAAACTCACGGCAAAAGCCTTAAATAAGGCTGAATTAAACTCTTCTTTCTTGTCACCTAGGGTTAAATTTAGAGCCAAAAGATCTATCTCAATTAACTTAGCATCTGTTTCGGCCAATATTGTAGCAGAAATCGGAGCCCCTGTAACAACACTCATTTCTCCTATGATCTCTCCCATAGAATCCATTGCCGCCACATTATTCCCGTCGACACGAACCCCCAATTTTCCACTTAAAAGTACATATAAACTTTTATTGAGGTCACCTTGCGACAAAATGACATCGCCTCCAGGGATTTGCACAACCTTGCAGTGCTTCTCAAGAGCTGTTAACTGGAAGGCGTTAAAGCCTCTAAATAAGTCAATAATAGAAAAATAATCCCTAACTTGATTCATCTTCATTAGTTTTAATGCTAACACCAGCAGCTAAAAGGTCAATGGCAACATCACCATGTAATCCCTTCATTATTGCGAAATATTATGTTTACACTTGTATTCGAGAGGAGTAGACCCTTGCCAAGTGTAATTCACAGGAAACCAGGGGAAATTTTAATGTTAGGTGCTATATACAGAGCCTTTACTGTAGCCGTGATATTGCTGGCTATGATTTATGCCACTCAATCTCAAGCCAAAGAAAATTTTGAAGAAAAAGCTATAACTACGGCAAAACTCGCCACTCCGACAAAAAGATTAAGCACGCATTATAGCTATACCCACCGCCAATTTGAGGGAGAGCTCAGCTCTAATTACCTCTATCAACCCGAAAGTTTAACTGTATCGACTCACTCCTTTGGCCTCAATTATAAAATATCAGATTCCTATTCATTTTCTGTTTCAGGTAGGCACCTAAAAAATGACATCACACTAAAGTCGGCCCTTACCTTTCCAGGTATGCCTTCTACAATTGATGCCAGCACAGAAGGCCTAAGCGACACCCTCATAGGTGTTGGCAAAGAGTTCATTTTAGAAAACAAAGGCATGTTTCTTGTTTCTTTGAATCTCAGCCTCCCAACTGGCAACTATCAAGAAAAAACTTCTAATGGCAGACTTGTATCTTACCAAGGACAGCTGGGGTCGGGAACTTACGATTTTTCTCCAGTTGTCTACTATCGCCAAAAAGTTGAAAGCTGGGACTTTAATGCTCGCATTCAAGGCTATATAAGAACGGGACGTAATGACTTAGACTACAGATTGGGCGACGAAATCACAGCCACTCTTTCAAGTGGGTACTGGATTAATCGGTATGTTGCACTGACCGGTAGTCTCTACTATAAAAATTGGCGTGAGGTTGTAGGGTCAGAAAATGTGACCGAATACAACAATCGCGCTACCGCTGCGGCCAGATCCTCAGCTCGCCCACCTGAGGGTTCAAGGCCCGGACCTTCCAATTATAGAGCTTTTGAGAGGAGTTCTGCCGGTCAACATGGAAGAACTGGAACTTATGCAGGAGAAAGAGGAGGACCTCCATCTCAAGCCTTTTCTAATCCTCTAGCTGAAAAGGAAACTGGCGATATTTTTGCGGCTTCTGGCGCTCGCTGGTCGGCTCAGGTTGGCCTAAAAACTGGCATATACCTCGGCCCACTTTTTCGCGCTGTTATTGAAGCGGGTGTTCCCATTTACAACGACCAACTCGGTCCTCTTCATGGGCTGAATACAACTTGGTACGCGGTCACGGCTATTCAATCTTCTTTTTAGCTCAGTTGTTGATTTATATCCAGAAACTCAGAATTTCCGAAACCCACCGTTTTAAACGGTGGTTGCTAAGCAAGTTTACGACTTTACCCAATTTTTTCTTCCTGAGCTGCAAGAGCTCGTTAATAAACTCAAAACCAAATAAAATTCGAACTCAATAAGCAGCAGAATTTACGGTAACTTCAGTCAAAGTATTGAGGGCTTTAATTGTACTTTGACTTGAAGCTAGTGTTGCAAGCCCATATGAATTGACAGTGTTTACGATAGCTCCATTAGTAATCATTTCTCTTGAATTAAGAAGCTCTTGTTTTTCTTGAATATCAACTTCTCCACCATCTGATACGATTCCGACAGGTGCTAACAAGATAAAATTCACTCCATTTTTCAACAGGTTAATTTTGACTTCACTTGCAACGTGTGGGGATTCGACCATTGTTACGAATGAATGGTGCCCGAGGCCAGAATCGAACTGGCACGGACCGGTGAAGGTCCCCAGGATTTTAAGTCCTGTGCGTCTACCAATTTCGCCACTCGGGCAAGAGTGAATTGGTGAGCCAGCAAAATCACTTGTATTTAGCTTAGTGTCAATCTTTGTGACAAAGCGACAATTCTGCTCTAACGAGACCATAGAGAATCTTATATAGGATTTCTGAAACTCTCTCCTTGACGTAAGGCGTCTGAGTTAATACTTATAGTCCGTTCATCACAGATTTAAAAAACATAAACTTTATCGAAAGAAAACCTGGAAACCCCAGTTTTCTTTGCGGAGACAATCAGTAAATGGAATTAATGTTTAATTGGAAACAAATACGTTCACGCCAAAGAGGCTTAACTTTTGATGATGTACTATTGATGCCTAAAAAATCTGATGTACGGTCGCGAAAAGACCCTGACCTCAGCAGTCAATTGACTAAAAATATTCGCATTGATCGCCCTTTTATTAGCGCCAACATGGACACCATCACAGAATCCGACATGGCCATAGCCATGCATCAATCTGGTGCCATAGGTATACTTCACAGATTTATGTCTATCGAGCAGCAAGTTCAACAGGTGAGAGCTCTTAAAGAAAATGGTTTAACCAACATAAGTGCAAGCATTGGAGTCAACCAAGACTACCAAGAAAGAACACAAGCCCTTGTGCAAGCTGGAGTCAACATTTTAACTATAGATATCGCCCACGGCCACTCTATTCAAATGCTAGAAGCTATGAAGTGGCTTAAAGATGCCTACCCCGATGTAGACCTTATTGTCGGCAACGTCGCCACTCCACAAGGGGTAGAAGACCTTTGCGAAGCTGGAGCTGCGGCTATCAAGGTCGGGATAGGACCTGGCTCCATGTGCACAACTCGCATTATAACGGGCTGTGGAGTTCCTCAATTAACAGCAATAGCGTTATGCGCTGAAGTGGCAAGGGAAAAGGGAGTTCCCGTTATTGCCGATGGCGGAATCAAGACATCTGGAGACATTGTAAAGGCTTTGGCTGCTGGAGCCCAAACTGTAATGTTGGGCTCTATTCTCTCTGGAGTGATTGAAACCCCTGGAGAAATCCGAGGTGGCAAAAAGCAATACCGGGGCATGGCTTCAAAAGCCGCTCAAGTTAGCTGGAGGGGTGGAGTGCCTGAGGGTATGGCCGCTGAAGGAGAGTCCACTATGGTGCCCTTAAAAGGTCACCTAAGTCACGTCATCCACGAACTTTCTGGGGGCCTCAGGAGCGGAATGAGTTATTTAAATGCCACTTCTATTGAAGAGATCTCATCTAATGCTCTATTTATGGAGATGACGGCCGCCGGAGCTTTGGAGTCAAGAGCTCATGGTCTTAGGTCTTGATTTTTAGATTTTAAACAGTGACATCGAAGTTAAATTCAGCAGTTAGCTATCCGCGCTGAAGCTGGCTAAATATATATTTTTGACGAGCCCATTCTCTAAAGTTATCTTGGTAACAGATGGAGTGCATTGCCATACGCTCCCGAGTTGTTTTACATAAATTTACACTTAAAGAGTTTTTCTTTCACCGGCCGGCAGGATGCTAGCCGGTTTTTTTTATTTATTTGATCTATATATTTAAGTTTTATTTAAGGTCTCTTTTCATTTTTTCCATTCCAGACCTCATGCCGTCGACCTTTTCTTGAAAATAAATAGGCAGACCACCAATGACTCCCGACTTGTATCCTCGAAAATACACATTGCGGATAGCTTCACTGGAAACTGTTTTGTTCCCCATCAAAAAGTCTTCTGCCCCTGGAACTTTCAGCAAGCGACCTTTTAAACTGACTGCAAAATACTGAAGAACGTTGGTTTTATTTCCCCTTTCGAAAAATAAAGTCACAGCCATACCTCGCAAACCCAAAAATGAAAAATTATCCATGTACTGCACTAGAATCTGATCTGGCGGAGACATTCCTGACAAACGAGAGTCCAACTCCACGATAACAGACATCCAATCTCTTATTTCACTGCGATCTTCAACAAAGTAATAATGCCCATCAAAAGCCAACTCTCTTGGTTGATCTGCGGCCAAACGCTCTAGGGTTATCATTACATCAAAAGCCAAGTTAATTCTATTTTGAACCTCAGCGGGTTGCTTTAATGTCGTTGTAACTGAAAACTGGGATACATATTTAAAATAATCCCCACTATCGTTATCGTTAAGTAGACTTTTATCAATCTTAAGTTCCTTGTGCGTAGACTGTGGATCTAAAGCGCGGACAGTTGAAAGATTTATTTTTTTACTTAAATTTAAATCCCGAACTGGAAAATCTAAAATGTAGGCCGATTTCAAAAAAAACAATCGGGCGTCTTGAAACCTTCCAACGGGAGGGATGATATCCGAAAACTGAGGTTTTGTGCGACTCCAATCAGCCCAGTGGTACAACTCGCTGTGGAAACAATTTCGCAAAACATTGTTAGAAGACGCCGTGTCAATATTGCAAGCCCATATCCAAGAGCCTGATAAAAATATCAACTTTATTAAAAAAAATTTTATAAATTTCATAAACTCCTCAAAAATAATCTTTCGTTTTTAAATTAATTTCTTCTCGATTTTTCATTTTGCAATTCTATCACCCAGTCCCATAAGGCATCAGAGGACGACTCCTGTTCAACTTCTACCTGTCTATTCTGCGGATGAATAATAACACTTCGAGACTCTCCTGCTCTCGGGACCTGACTAGAACCAATCTGTCCAGAACTTGGAACGGAATCCAAACTTTGACTTGAATTTCGATTAGGGCTTTGAATGGGCCTTGCAGGCGTCGTCAACTCTTGTTCACTAGAAATGTCGGGAAATATTGGCACACTTGGATCTTCCCTATCTACATCTCGAATATTTAACATCTCACGATTGGTGGTTAAAACCTGATTTGGCGAATAAAATCCCCTACGAAAGATCTCATCAATAGTGGGCTCACTATTCTTGAGGCTCTCATGCCTATTCATAACAGAAATAGTTCTATATTCGATATTCGCCCCTGGAATTTCTTGAAACCTGTATTCTAAAAGATTCCGAGGCTGTAGCTTCAAACTCTCCTCTAGAATTTTTGTGAATATCGGCAGGGCCACAGAAGATCCCGTAGCTTGGAGCCTGCGCCCGCTCAAACTTCTTGGCCTATCATAACCCACATAAACCCCAATTACGAGGTCTGGAGTAAAACCGACAAACCACACATCACGACTGTCATTCGAGGTTCCTGTCTTACCCGCAACAAATTTACCGTATTTTCTCAATCTAACAGCCGTTCCCCTCTGAACCACTCCTTGTAACATATAGCGAATTTGCGCCAAGGTTGTCTTGTCAACACTTTCTAAGTCAATATTGCGAGAATGACCATCACTATGTCTAACAAACGAAGGGGTTATTTTTTTTCCTCCGTTGGCAATCTGCGCATAAGCATTTACAATACTGAGCAAAGTCGTTTCTTGCGAACCCAAAACCACCGAATACTCCTGTAGGGGTTTTTCATAAACTCCAAAGTCTTGCATAATATCTAAAACTCTAGATAAACCCAAGCTGGCCATCAACCTTACCGTCAGTATATTCTTGGAATGCTCCAATCCATATCTCATGGTTAAGTAATCGTAAGTGAGGGTTCTGTCGTAATTCTGAGGTCTCCACTTTTTTCCATAACTTACTAACTCTATAGGTGAGTCTATTATAAGCTCATTAGGCTGCTGACCGTCCTGTAAAGCGGCCATATAGGTAAATGGCTTAACCAAAGACCCCGGTTGCCTCATCGCCATTGTTGCGCGATTATACTGATTTTGATTGTTCCAAACGTACCCGCCAGAAACAGCCAAAACCTCACCATTATGAGGATTCATAATAACAACAGAGCCTTCAACTTCTGGCAGTTGAGCTATTTCAAAAAGCTCTCCTTGATTTTTTTTAACATAAACGACGTCGCCAATTTTTAATTTCTGAGCCCAAGACGCAGCGTCTTTTAGCTTTCCGCGGCTTCCATCTTGAAAACTAAGGTCTAATTCTTTATTGAGAACGGCTGCAACCGACCAACCCAAAGAGTCAGATGGGGGACGAAAAGACTTTAACTCATTAAGCCACCCAGAAACTTGTTCTTCTTCGGTTTCCGCTGAAGCTTCAGCCTGCGTCTCGCCACCCCCATTCTCTGCAACAGGATTTGAATCTTTACCGTTAGGACTTCTACGCAAAAAACCCAGTGACGGCTTTTTTTCATTTTTTTCCTCGACCTGTGACTTCTCCTTTTCTAAATCTACAAGATTAGCCACCGGCCCGCGAAACCCATCTCTCCCCCACTTTTTTTCATATTCCTCTAAACCTTCGCGCAAGGCTTGAGTTGCAATTTTTTGTAATTTTGTATTCATTGTAACTTCAATATAATCCCTCAAGCGAACAAGCGGAGAAACCATTTCTGTTCTTGCAGAGGAAAGAAAATACTGGAGCTCATCATCATTAAATTGAGCTGGGGTTCGAACTGTTTTAATCGGTTGTTTCCTGGCCTCTTCTATCTTCTCAGGAGTTATTTTGACGTCAGTCAATTTGCGCGAATCAATCGAGAGTAAAGAATCTAAAACTTGATCTCTCCTTGTTTTTGCCACTTGAGGTGAAGAGATTGGATTGTGACGTCCTGGCCATTTGATAAGACCCGCCAAAGTCGCTTGTTCAGAAAGAGTTAACTCCCTCAATTCTTTATCAAAATAAGTTTTAGCCGCCAACTTAAATCCCCAAGAATTATGGCCCATAAAAACTAAATTTATATAAAGCTCTAAAATTCTCTCTTTACCCAAGTCTCGTTCAAGATAAAAAGCTGTTGCCATTTCGACAAATTTTCTCTGCAAGTTCTGATCACTTCCCACCAATAGGTTCTTAGCCACTTGCTGAGTTATTGTGGATCCCCCTTCTAGCCTCTCTCCTGCAAAACTTTTTACAAAGGCTCTAAGGAGTCCATTTTCATCAATTCCTCTATGAGTAAAAAAATGCTGATCTTCAGCTGCAAGAATCACCTGTATTAAACTCGGAGGAACGTCTTGAATAGAAACCCACTCTCGCCTTCCCTCTCTCTGAAAACTCTCACCAATTTGCTGACCCTCACCATCAAAAACAGGTTTGATGCTCGGCAATTCACCGTAGCGAAAACTTTTAGTGTCTCCGACCATCGATAAAATATTTTTATATTCTTGATTTACTTTTTCTACATCAAACAAAGGGGATTCAAATAAAACTGGATCATCAAATGAAGCTTTGGCCTGTTCATAACTACCGCAAGTGTAGTGTAAAAATTTAAAGAACTTATTAAAATCAAAATCTTTAAACACCCTTCTGATCGAAGGACTTAGATCCGACTCGGTAAATATTTGATCTTCCACTGTTCCAAATTGTTTTATAAGATTCCGTGGTTCAAGCCCCTTAAGCCTAGGGTTATCAATTAAACGATTGCAAGACCTATTTGAGGATTGAATAATCTGAGTTCTATCGAAAGAGGTGGGAAAATCCAAATCGTTAGAAGGCTCAACAAAAAACTGATTGATTATAAGAAGTCCAGCTATAATAAATTCTATGGTCACAGTAAAAATCCCTATTCTTTTCTGACTACATTATTTCTATATTTCTATTGGCTTAATATTACCTAAACGAGGAGATAAGTGATGCCTGTATTTTAAGCGACAGCGTGAAGATACTTCATCTGGACTTTGTGCGTCAATAGAATTGCAATATTATTTAACCATTATTTATTAAGACAGCTTTTCACTGTTTAACTTGTATTCAATGAATATAAAATTTACTCATACAAAACCGACAAGAGACCATAAAGGCACCAGATTGAACGAGATACCAGATTAAGTAAGAAACTAAATTAGATTAAATCAGACACTGACTCTTAAAATCCAAATCCGCGAATAGAATGCGTCAAATTTTATTCCTGGATTTGGATTAAAATAGTGCTGGCTAAGACTGGACAGTTCTCTTCTTACTGATAAATTAATTTTATTGATCCGAAATCTGTGTAGAAACTATAAAGAACAAACGGAAAGGATCAAAGAAAATTCAGAGATAAAAATCAAAAAATAAAGAGACCGACAGTATGAGCAACACCTATCCTAAAACATTAAAAGTTGGAGTCTTTGACTCAGGCCTTGGAGGCTTGACCGTACTCAAGTCGCTAACTGAATTTACCCCTCACCACGAGTACTTTTATTTAGGAGACTCGGCTCATGTTCCCTACGGCAATAAATCACCCTCAACTATCAAAAAATATGTAAAAGAATGTATCCAGTTTTTACTAACAAAAAAAGTCGATGTTATAGTCGTGGCCTGCAATTCTGCATCTAGCGTCCTTGAAAACCAAGAGTCTTATCCTGTACCTATTTTTGATGTGATACAGCCTAGTGCACTGATGGCAACGAAAACAGCTTTTAACGAACGCATTGCCGTCGTGGCGACGACAACAACAGTTCATCAAAAATCCTACGTTAAAGCCATACAGAAACTCAATCCTCACATTAGCGTGTTTCAACAGCCCTGCCCTCTTTTAGTGCCTTTTGTAGAAGAAGGACTTATTGATGACCCTCTTACTAATCTTATCCTTTACAGGTACCTAAACCCCATTCTACAGACTTCACCTGATTGCATCATCCTTGGCTGCACCCACTACCCACTCCTCTTACCGGCTATAAAAAAAGTCGTTGGGAAAAATCTTCCAATAATTTCGTCTGCAGAGGCTGTCGCAAGGCAGTTTTGTGAGACTTACCCCAACTTAAATGAACCAACCGAATATCCAAACAAAAAATTAAATATAAAAATATTTATGACGGATGAAAGTTTTTCATTAAAAAAAATTTTTGCTTATCTGTTTTCAGACCAGCCACTTCCTGGAGTGGAAATAGTTAAAGTCCAAAACTATGAATAGAGAATAGAGAATAGAGAAATGAAACTTAAAGTGCAATCTCTTTGGGAAAGCCCTGACTATTGTAATCTGAGGCCATAACCCTGCCGTAGGCTCCTACATCTTCAATAACCAACCAGTCTCCTTGCTCAACTTCTGGCAAGTATCTATCGTACCCCAATACATCCGAAGACTCACATATTGGCCCTACAATATCGTAGGCCTGCAAATCCCTTTCTTTTTGCACCACTGGAATTATCCGGTGATGTGCCTGATACAAGGAGGGTCGCAATAAATGGTGCATCCCTGTATTTAAAATTGCAAAATTCTTCCAAGGCGTAGATTTTACGTACTGAACCTCTCCTAGCAACCACCCAAATGATCCTACCAACACCCGTCCAGGCTCCATCAAAATTTCTCCATCAAAACCCGACAGACTTTGATTAATGGCTACTGCGTATTGATGAATATACTCTTCATCCCCTGAAAGATCCGACTCATTATAATTAATTCCAAGACCCCCACCTAAATTCAAAGTCTTTAAATGGTATCCTTTAAGTTTTAAGTTGGAATAGATCACCTTAATTTTTTCCAAAGCGTCAAGAAAAGGAGATATTTGACGTATCTGAGATCCTATGTGCATAGTCAGCCCCACTAAATGAAGACTTGGGTACATCTCTAGGGTCTGCAACAATTGAGGCAGAAAACTTTCGTCCATGCCAAATTTATTATTTCTAAAGCCTGTTGTAATGTAAGGGTGAGTTTCGGCTTTTACGTCGGGATTCATTCTCCACGCCACTCGAACGCCTAATCCGAGATGGCTCGAAATTTTCCCTATTCTATCTAACTCCTGAGGACTCTCGACATTTATTTGAGAAATTCTTGATTTTACGGCCAGTTCAACTTCCTTAACAGTCTTCCCTACCCCTGAAAACAAGATTTGCTCGGGCTCAAATCCCAATTTTAATGCTATTTGAAGCTCTCCGCCAGATACAACATCAACTCCAAACCCCACTTCTTTAATCGTTTTTAATATTTCAGGATGATAATTTGCCTTTAATGCGTAGTGAACTCTTATGTTACGTTTAAATGAATTTTTAAAATAGTTGGCCCGACGCCTTATGCCCTCTAAATCATAAAGGTAAAAGGGTTCGCCAACTTCTTTAGCCATATCCAATAGATTGTACTGGGCTGAACTCTGAATCATATGAAGCTGACGATCAATATACATTAACGACATTCGATTTACCTCAATCTAATTACTTAGAGCATCTAATCCAAATTCTGTATGCAAACCCCTGGCACTAACCTCTAAATTTTTTGTGTCTATAACCGCGCTGATTTTTATATCTGAAGTTGTAACCAAGTGAATAGGCACGTCGAGGCGACTCAAGACTTTAAAAAACCTAGCGGCCACACCAGGATGATTAGCCATTCCAACACCCACGACTGAAAGTTTCGACATACCACGAAGTATGACAATCTTTGTCTCTATGTTCATCTTCTGGATAATATCCTCGACCGTATACAAATCCGACTCATTAACAGAAAAAGCCAATCTCTGCCCCTCGTCGTTATAACTCTGAGTAATAATATCAACAATAACCCCTTTGTTAGCTAAAGTCTCAAACAACTCTGCCAAAAAAGCGGCTCCAAATGGAACTGGAAACAATTTTACGATGGCCGTACTTGCATCATGAGTAACAGCTGATACAACTGGGTTTTCCATATTTTTTTCCTCCGGCACCACCCAGGTGCCATCTCGTGTTTCAAAAGTAGATCTCACATGGATCTTAACTCTAAATTTAGCTGCCAACTCCACACAGCGAAAATGCAAAACCTTTGAACCTAAACTGGCCATTTCCATCATTTCTTCAAAACTCAACTTTGAGATCTCGCGGGCCTTAGGGATAAGCCTAGGGTCTGCCGTAAACACTTTTGGAACATCCGTATAAATTTCAACCTCGTCACACCCCATGGCCGCAGCTAAAGCTACAGCTGTGGTGTCTGAGCCACCTCGCCCAAGTGTTGTAATCTGATCACCATCTGTAACGCCCTGAAATCCAGCTACAATGGGAACTACTCCCTGATCCACCAAATTTCTCATTTTATCAGAATCAATGCTCTGAATTTTAGCTTGAGAAAAAATTGAATCCGTTCTAATTCCTAACTGGTAAGCCAAAAGTGGTTTTGCAGGAACTCCACGCTTTTCTAAAGCTATAGCCAAGAGCGCTATAGAAACTTGCTCACCAGACGCCAGCAACATATCATAGGCTGGCCCGCGATACTGTGGATTAATATCTGAGGCCAATCGAACCAGTTTATTAGTCTCTCCAGACATAGCAGAAGCCACAACAATCGGCCTTTGACCAGATTTGTAATCTTTAAAAATGCGTTCGGCCACATGTTCGATGCGTTCAATCGAACCTACTGAAGTACCACCGAACTTCTTGACCACTAGAAAAGTTTGAGCTTTCATGAGGCGATACTGTACACGAGCGAGGTCGTAATGAAAAGTTTTAAGTTTGGGATCACAGCCCAGGGGCTACCCATAACCGCCGAGAATTATGGTACCAGAGGCCCACAAGTTTTAATATTGGGCGGCGTACACGGGGACGAATGGGAAGGTGTCGTGGCAGCTAAAGCCCTGCAAGGTCGCTTTATTGAATCTTTTACTTATAAATTGCAACTCACCATTATTCCCCTATTTAACTTGGACGGTATTATCCGATCACAGAGAAAAAACTCTAACAGTGTCGACCTTAACCGCAATCTGCCCACCAACGATTGGACCTCAGAGGTTAAGGAAGAGCGCTACTACCCTGGTCAATCTGCCAATTCTGAACCTGAAAACCAAGCCCTGGTCTCCTGGCTAAGTGAGTACAAACCTAAGCTGGTGATCAGTCTCCACTCCTGGAACCCTCTAATTAATATAAATGGACGCTGCGAAGAAGAGGCAGAAGTTCTATCCAGAATGACTGGATACGAAGTTAAAGACAGCATTGGATACCCCACTCCCGGGTGCCTCGGAACATATTGTGGCCTAGAAAGAGATATGCCAACAATTACCTATGAAATTCAACGCAATTTGCCGCCTAAGGAAATCATAGGAATTCACGTTCCCGCCATACTCGAAGCACTCAAAGTTACTGAAAATCGATTGTAACTTTAAATCACAGAAAAGAAATCACAGGGAAGAAATTATAAGGAAGAGAAAGTTATGGAAAAAAATGATGTTATCTCAATAGTTCAGGATAGTTTCGCCAATAGACCTAAAGAGTTTAATGGTTTACAACTTAAAGCTATTCAAACCGCTATCGATTGGCTCGACTCTGGGCAAGAAAGAGTTTGTGAGAAAATTCAAAATGAAAAATGGGTTGTCAATGAGTGGCTCAAAGAGGCTATCCTGTTGTTTTTTGCAATTAAACCCATGCAACTCATGTCCTCTGGACCTTTAAAATTTTATGACAAAATTCCTTTGAAGGATTGGGATGAAAGCTCTGGAGTTAGAGTCGTTCCCCATGCGGTTGCGAGATACGGCGCTCACGTAGAACCAGGAGCCATACTCATGCCATCCTATATCAACATAGGGTCTCGCGTTGGTTCCGGAACGATGGTAGACACTTGGGCCACTGTTGGGTCATGCGCCCAAATCGGACGCAATGTCCACCTTTCTGGAGGCGTGGGTATCGGTGGCGTATTAGAGCCCATTCAAGCCAAACCTGTTATCATTGAAGACAATGTTTTTGTAGGGAGTCGCTGCATAGTTGTAGAGGGCGTTATTTTAGAAGAAGGAGCTGTTTTAGGAGCGGGAGTCACCCTAACGGCATCTACTCAAATTCTTGATGTTACGAATAAAGACGCCATAGAATATAAGGGACGAGTCCCTAAAAATTCTGTTGTGATTCCGGGCACAAGAACAAAAAATTTTCCAGCCGGCGATTTTCAAGTCCCCTGCGCTTTGATCATAGGAAGAAGATCGGAAAGCACAGACAAAAAGACCTCACTCACTTCAGCACTAAGGGACTTTGAAGTTTCGGTTTAAAAAATGTCTACCCAAATCCGCGGATAAAATAAAGTTTTTTCTGTTTAAACTTTTGCCCTTAAGGCCTCTGAAGGGCTGTACCTAAGAGTTAAAGTGGTCGGAACATAGGTCCCCAAAAAGGCCACCGCTCCTCCAATAAAAAGGGAATAAAAAACCAAACCCCATTCTATGGATATAGGAATTGAAGTGTCATAGTAAATATTCGGAAGCAAATCCAATTTAGCTCTATCCAACACTAAGGAGGCCCCCAGTCCCAGAGCCACTCCCGCAGTTAAACCTAGGGTCGAAAGGGTCAGGCCAATTTTAACAAAAAGCCAACGGCAGCTCATTTTTGACAAGCCCATGGACATAAGAATGCCAATATCTCTTCTTTTTTGAGTAATTAACAGTACCAATACCGTCAATATTGAAAAAGAAGTGATCAATGTACTCAAACCAATAAAGGTACCTATAATAAATTTCTCCATTTTCAAAGCAAATAACATAGCCCGATCCCGGTCTTCCCAAGAGACAACCTTAAAACCCAAGCTCTGAATTTTATTTTTCATATCTTTCACTGCCGCGATATCAACCAACCGAACTTCAGTTTCTTGACTCAAACTTTTTGAGTTAGCTAAGGCTCTCAACCCTAAGCCTCTTCTGTAAAACATGACTTGACTATCGATGTCTTGAAGCTCAGTCTGCAGTAAAGATTTGACTCTCACCTTGGAGTAAACGGGCAACTCACCTGATGGCAAGAGTAAAGACTCAGGTGGAATTACGATGATGGTGTCTCCCTCATAGACATTAAGATTTTTAGCCAACCCTAAGCCTAGAACCACTTCATCCTCATAAAGCTCTGCAGCCCCCTCTGAGTAAGTAAAGGAACCTTCCTGACCCACATTCTGATTTCGAAGACGATTCATAAGTTGCGGAAGATAATCTTTGTCTACACCTTTGGCTATAGCCCCACCGTAAACACCCTCCATAGTTCTTAAAACTACATCTTGGAACACCACTGCATCTTGAGAAACCACCATGCCAGGATGAAAGCTCTCAAGTTTTTTTTTCTGAACAGCGAGGTTCAAGCTAGCTTCTGAGCTGGACTTAGAATCTTCGCCAGAATTTCCCTCTGAAATAATAACCAAATGTGGCTTTGCAAGTAAGAGCTTATGGCGAATACTCTTATTAAAACCATTCATTACACTCATAACTACAATCAAAGAAGCCATTCCCACTGTTACGCCAACCAGACATATCCAAGAAATAATCCGAATTAAAGCTCCCGATCGTTTAGAGAAGAGATAATTAATGAAAAAACTAAGGCTTAGCACAGTTTATTTGAACAGTTTTTTTAGAAATTTTGCAAGAGATCCTTTTTTATTCTCAAATCTATCGCCATAACGCGCTAATAGTTCCATTGGATCCAAATCGTCAATTATTGGGTTATTTTTATAATTTGAGATGATTACACTCTTAAAATCTTGTGGCACTAATTCTGCGTAGTTTAACAGCTCCAAAGTTTGAAATACCGATGTACTTTGAACACTGGAATCATAGGCAATAGTTGTCACCACTTCCGGGTGACCAGACTCATCTTCGACCACATAACCCGTTCTTATTCCATCAAGAATATTCCACTCACAAATTTGTCCGTAAATACTCAACTGTTGTTTGATTATATTTCTTTTAGAGTCTAACCATAAATAAAGATCTACATCAAGCGGGCTGTGATACCAATGACTAATCAGCTCCTCATCTTCTGATTTCACCAAATCCACAGCGACTTCCTCAAGGCTCGATCCAGCTTCTTTGATGTTTAAAAATAAGGGAAGTTTTTTAGCTTCACTCATTTAATTTTGCTCCTTGGCTGGTTCGCGCTGCAACACCTTTAACTCTTCTTCCTTAACATCTTTAACGTTTCCGCGCAGCAGAAAGGATTTTTGCAATGCCTTTAAAGTAACAACAAGTTCATCAAGACCTTCAATGGCACGACGACTCACTCTAGGTAAATCAGGAGCCACTTCTCCAATTGCGGGAGTTAATTTTTTAAACTCGTGAGTCAACTCATTCAGATTGGCAACCAAACTCGAAATATCTTTACCCATAGTGGGAAGCTCTTTATTCATCTCAGGCAAAATCTGATTCATCTCGCTGGTGAGTAAAACTACATTGTCTATGACTTGATTCAACTTCTTCTTTTCGGTGAGTACATCTGTGACTTTCACAACTCTTTTAGACATCGTATTCATATTTCTAACTAGAGGGTTTAGCTCGTCAAATAAATCTACAAAACTTTGTGTTCTTTTTTTGTCGGCAAAAGCCTCTGCTAAAATCTTCAGATTTGTGGCTAGCGCATTGATTGTTGTCAGGAAAGGAGCCAGCTTTCTGCCACTAAATAAATCCATAAGATCAAAACCAGATTTTGTGTTTACCACTGATCCTGGTTTAATTGCTGCATATTCCTTAGTCCCAACAGAAATATCAAAAACCTTTTCACCAATCACAAATGGACGAACAACCTGAATTACGCTGTCCTCTCGAACTCTATCTCTAAATTTTTCAAAAATTTCAAATTCAACTAAAACTTCATTATTTGAAATCAATTCCACACTCTTGACATTCCCTGCTCTTAATCCCGCTATTTGCACCGTTGTTCCGTTATAGATCCCTTCTGCACTTTTTAATACAGTTTTGTACGAAACCTTAGAGGCAAACCAGCCCTTTTGAATGGCTATTCCAAATGTTGCAGCGACTGATCCAACTATGGCAGTCAAAACAAAAACACCGGCTATTCTCTCAAACTTATTAAACTTCACTTTCATCAGCTCGCCTCCTGGCGCAAAGCCCCAACTGCCGATATAATTTGCTTGTCACGAAGATAAATATTGGTTTCTGCCAACTCTTCAATAAAAGTTTGATTTCCTGAAACAAAAATAACATTCTTCAAGTAACCGGAAGCTCTCTCTTCACCAATAAGATCCACTATAAAGCGTTGCCCTTCAAAAGTCAGTCCAGCGGCAGGTTCGTCTAACAACAGCATCTGAGGTCGAGTTATAAAAGCACGAATAAGAATTGTCATTTTTCTATGACTACCTGGAACCATAGACGGTCTGAGATGGGCATTTTTATATATATCACCCCTCTTCATTAAATCTATAGCCCTCTCTTCAACGTTAGAACGAAAGTAATTTGTGTGATATTGCGTGGGCAATAAAATATTCTCCAATAAAGATTTATTATTGAGAAGGCCACCATATTCAAAACTGTAACCAATATTAAGTCTATAGGGAGTGAACTCTTCAAATGACATATCACCAACAGATCTTCCATTAAGAAGATAGTCCCCTCTGATGGGTTGAACTAATCCGGCTATCAACTTTAATAATAATGATTTTCCAACGCCAGTGGTTCCTACGACACGAATATTCTTTCGCATAGGAACAACGTAGCTTAAATCCTCAAATACACTCTCCGAATTATCAAAAGCCACTTCGATATTACGAAACTCTATACTCTCAATTGGCTCTGCTGTTTTCATTTTCATTACAAGAGTCCTACTTTTATTAGCTCATTTAAATAAAATAAACTTGTCACAGTTAGATTAAATCCCATAACATACATAATGCTATTCATGACCGCCTTCGTAGTCGCCTGTGGAACCTCATGCGGACTGCGACCTACCGAAAACCCCTGGTAACAACAAATAACAAATATAAAAACTCCACTAAACATATTTTTAATCAAAAACAGTGCAACATCCTCATGTGCAAAAGCTTGGGCCAATGAATTCATATAAAACCCTAAAGGCATATCATGTATTAACTTGGTAACAACAAATCCACCAATTAAGGCTACAATAATAAAGTAAAAGGCTAAACAAACCACACTTACCACTCCGCCGACTAGCCTTGGAAATACTATATAGCTTAGTGGATTGATGCTCATTGTCTCTAGAGCTTCTATTTCACGATTCACTCTCATGTTGCCAATTTCAGAGGCAACGGCTGTGCCCGATCTGGCAATAACCACAAGCGCAGTGAGGAGAGGACTAATTTCTCTAACAATGATGACAACCAATAATTTGCCTATCATTTCATTGCCACCCAAAAGATTTAATTGCATGTTAGATTGCATAATAACAATACTTCCTGAGGCTAGCGCAAGAATAGAAATAATGGGAAGAGCCTGAACACCAGTAAAATAAATTTGAGCGGATACAACTGAGAATACAGCTCTTAACCCTTGAGTTTCATCGACGACAACTGCGCGAACAGAAAGATAAGTGATTAACAAAAGGTTTCTTGCGTAAAGCCATCCATCGATAAGCTTTTTTCCCAAACTGTCCAAACCTTTTAAATTAACTTGACGCCCTATTTGCATAACTCAAATATCGGAATCAGATGATAATGGCTTAATATCCCCAAACAGATTCTGGTCTTTAATAAGCCCAGAGCGAATAAAATAGACTTTTCAAACTCTCAATCAAGATTTCATCGATCCCAGACTCAAAGCTACCAGAAACAACTGAGACAGGTTGAATACCTATGTTTTCCGGATAATATTTGCTAAAAATCTTAAAGGATCTGTAAAGATGCAGATTGGAGGTAATCAGCAAGATGTCTCCACAGCCTAAAGCCTCGACTAGAGCTAAACTCTGCTGTGCATTTCCAAAAGTCGTTAAAGATCTTTTTTCGAGAATAACATCGTTTGAGTTGATGTCCCCATAGTAAATCCACTGTGGAAAAATCTCCCTCCACTGTGCCCCTTGATAAACCCCAGATATAATTAATTTTTTGACTCGCCCCTGATAAAGCGCGTCCACACCTTCGCGAACGCGACCTCGACTCCCCGTAAGTACGACAGCACAATCAGCAAAATGGTCCTCGGTCCAAGAGTTCACCACTCCCGACCTGACCTTTAGGCTTTCTTCATAAAGAAGCCAAAAAAAGAGGATCAGAATTAAAAAAAGAGCTAAAGAAATTTTCCAAAACTTCTTCATTATTAAGGCTTTGCTGCAATAACCTCAATTTCAACATTCACCCCTTTGGGGAGCGCTGAAACCTCGACGCAAGACCTTGCCGGTGGAAGTTCTTTAAAGTACTGACCGTAAACCTCGTTAATTTTTGTAAAATCCGCCATATTCGTTATAAAAATGGTGGATTTTATGACGTTGTCAAAGTTTAAGTCCGCAGCTTTTAGAACCTCAGATATGTTTTTCATAACAAGTTTTGTTTGCTCCTGAATGTCGCCCCTTAAGACTTCCCCCGTAGATGGATCTAGCGGAATTTGTCCCGAGCAAAAAACAAACTGATTCCATCCAATAGCCTGAGAATAAGGGCCAACAGGGGCCGGGGCCTGCTTAGTTTCGAATACTTGTTTTTTCATATAAACCTCTCCTTAAAAATGAAACTTAAAAGTAAAAAATGATTCCCGCCTTTAGTGGGTGTTCACCAATTGTTCTGAACCTGACATCGCTAGAAATTGAAGTCACACCAATTCCTGCCTCAAAACTAAAGCCGAGGCTGTCTAGGCCAGGAAGAAAAAACTCACCACCAACAAATCCTGTTAACTCAAAGCCTGAATCTGTTTTGCTGGCGACTACGTCCTCACGGCTTAACAGACCGGCACCTGTTCCCATGTAAAAATTCATGTTGTCTTCTGTGAAAATAATCTTAAATAATCTAACCATGAGGCCAAATTTAGAGGGCGCTCCGGAAGAATCGTCCCCTGTATCCACGCCGAGAGCCGCCGAAAGACCCAGCTGGGGGCTTGGATAGTACCTGACTGCCAAACTTGGTAAGTCCTCGGAAAATTGATTGGCATAACCTACACCCAAACGATTTGTGAGGTCTTTTGCCTCTCCCGTTTTAACAAATAACAAGCCGACTACGAAAACTGCAACCCAACGCATAAGAGCCGAAAAGACAGGACTTAAAACTACTGCTGACAAAGTGTACCTCCCCATTTATTGCTTTGGTCGTATATTAGCTAGTAGAAAGAAAAATAACAATTGTAACTTCCATAACTTACGCGACACAAAAGAGGATTCATCTCTCATGTTTGTCAATTTAACAACAGTTACAAGAAAGAAATAAACTTCCCACAGAAATTAAGAGGCCTCTTGACTTAGATTGAAAATTATTGGACCTTATTCAAACTTTGGGGCTTTAGCTCAGCTGGGAGAGCGTTACGCTGGCAGCGTAAAGGTCACCGGTTCGATCCCGGTAAGCTCCACCA
>CAZCYD010000009.1:27550-71513 GCA_964502735.1 uncultured Pseudobdellovibrionaceae bacterium | reverse complement strand
AACTCTCAACTCTCAACTCTCAACTCTCAACTCTCAACTCTCAACTCTCAACTCTCAGTTTTTAGTTTTTAGTTTTTAGTTTTTAGTTGCGTCAATTCACTTTTTATTCATAAAGTGTTTGACAGTGCTTTTGAGTTCTTATTTTTAGTTGTGTTAAATTTAAATACAATTATAAATCTCAAAAAGAGGCCCTCCGCTAGATCCTTTAATAGAGGGAACTTTAGAAGCTTTTAGCATATTTTCTGTATATGTATAACATGGACTCAAAGCAGACTTTTAAAAATCCATGTTATAAAAATCCAGATGCTTGAGTAGCATCTGGATAATCAACATCTTGCTCTTCATTAAGAAGAATAAAATAGATCGAGTATTGCGGAACACTAGTTAAGTCATCAATGTAAAGAAACAATGGATAAACTTGATTAGGGTTTTAAACGTGAATTAAACCTACTATGCATTACGCAGGTAATAGGTAATAGGTAATAGGTAATAGGTAATAGGTAATATTTTTTCTTAAAAAGGAGGTTTTGGTGGGTTTTAAAAACTTAAGAGAGGCTAGAAGTCATTTGTCGCTTAAGGATTTTCGTCGTCTTCACGCAAAGGCGGAGAAAGCTGTGGAAGACTTGCAAACATCAGAGCTGAGTCTAATTAAGACTTTGCAAGTTATCGAAGACAATAAAGTCCACCGCTGGTGTGGTTATAATTCTTTATTTGAATACGGGGTTCAATGTTTAGGTCTAAGCCGTTCACAATCCTATATGTATGTCAGTCTATCAAAAGCGACAAGGAAGTATAAGAAATTGGAGCTTGCGCTGAGTGCTAAAAAGCTGACAGCGAGTAAGGCCACACGAGTACTTTCTGTTATGACTTTAGACAATCAACAAGATTGGATCACCAAGGCTATGACTCTACCCAAGTCTCAGCTTGAAAAAGAGGTTGTGCGTTTGAATCCTAAAAAAGCACGGGGCGAACGTTTTGAATATCTAACCTCTGAAGTCATCGAAATGAAAACTCCTGTAAGTGAAGGAGTGTATAAAATGTTAATTAGGGCTCAGGATTTGTTGTCGGAATCTCTGGGGCGATCGGCAAGTATGGAGGAGGTTTTTGCGCATTTAGTTAAGGAGTTCTTGCACAAAAAAGACCCTGTGGAAAGAGCTAATAGACAAGTTGAGAAAAAAGCAAGGATGATGAGGGTAAAGGGGAAGCTACAAGAGAATTTAAAAGAGTTGAAAAATAGAGATGCGGGTTCGAATGATTTAATTAGCAATTTAAAGAATTTTGTGGTGGACCTTCCAAAAGAAGCTTTTGAGGATTTTCCAGCTGGAGTTTCTGTGAATCTTCCAGATGAGACTTTTGAGAGTTTTCCATCCAGGAACCAATGGGGGCAACGATTGCCCATACCGCGAAAAGTTATACATGGGGTTCACTTAAGGGATCAAAAGCGGTGTCGACATCACTACCCATCGGGAGAACGGTGTAAATCCACAAGGTGGCTACACTTGCATCACAAGAAGCCAGTTTCCGTAGGTGGAGAGCACAGTTTGGAGAATATCGTAACCCTGTGCCCTGCTCACCATGATTTGGCCCATTTGTTAAAATAGCCAGAAATAAGAGAACTATAAATTGGGCATTATATTTTAGGTAGGGCATTATATTCACTTGGGTTTGAGTTAGGTCATGAGAACTGACTGTGGAGAATTTAAAGGGGGAAACTATTAAAGGACATCACGGGGGAAAATGCCCAAGATTCATCGAGGCTAGGGTAAATTCTTAATTTCTGCCCGGGCAGAAAAAATAGGGTCGAGGTTTCTGGCACAATTTTTATACAGGTTAAACAAAGAGAAACTGAAAATTAAAAATAAAATGAAGAATTTATCAAAATTTTCCTCATTCCATTTTGGGAAGTCATCGCTCCAAACTTCAGGTCCGCAGAGTTGGATCATTTATAGACTAACTAGAATGTTGTTGTGTGAACTCTTCAAGTAGGTCTCTGTCATTCACATATTTTTCCCAATTATTTTGTAGCCAATTGAAATCAATACTTATAGCGGGAAAGGGAAAGACTCCCATTAGCGGTCCAAGATTCCACTGTAGTTTACTTTTACCTGCATTTCTATTAAAGTGGAAAACGTTTCCGACGATGCGCTTATTCTCAGTGATTTTATCCTTCATTCGTTCGGTAAATTCAAAATTAAAATTCATGTCGAGATTCATTTGTTTCCGTAAGTTAGTAACTAGTTTTAAATTTGAAGTGCAAAATTTTTTTAAAACACTTAAGACATATATTTTTAAATGTACTTCTTTAGATTGAATTTGGGTGTACTTCCAATTGCACTGCCCTTGTGAATCGATAACCATCCTCGTTTTTACGATCCCAGTAATGTTTCTACCAACAAAAACTCCAGGGTAATAGAGAATATTGTTGATCTGTTCGTAGAGTCTTTCTAGAAGAGAATAGTCGCTGATGCGGTCAAATTCAGTACTACCCCCTCCCCACTCCTGATAGGGGTTATCTGGCACGTCTAGTGAGCTATTGCCAGTATTGTAAGTTGTCTGAGGTTGGTTTTGACCAAAATGTAGATAATAAGCTTGTGTTGAGGTTAGGTTTAAGGTGGAGGAGTGGCTTTTGTTTTTTACAGGGTTACGGCCGATAGAACTTGAAACTGACTTTGAAGTCTTTTCATCAACAGGATTCTGGTCGGCACTAAGAAGATCTATTGTTATTGTACTATTAACTTCTTCAACTTTAATAACATTGTTGTTGTCAATTTTGTTAAGGAATAAACTATATATTAATATATGTATAAGAATAGATAGAAGTAAGCCTATCCTCATAACTTATACTCGCTCCAAGTTCTCAAGAAGTTGTTTAAGCCTTTTTAGGTAGGAAGACTTTATTTGTTCAATTACAATCTGGGCTGATTTTTGTGAATAAGTTTGACTAATCAAATTTACATCTTTTATAAGAAGCATCCAATCTTCTTCATCATTAGGTTTTATCCAACGATTATTAATAGCAAACATTATGGCATTTCGTGGGTTTCTGACTTGAACACCTTGATCTGATGCAATTTTTCGGATGGCCTTCCAGGCCTGTTCAAATGTAAGGCCAAAGGCTTTTAGGACGTCGACTCTATCGCGATCAGTGTCAATGGGTGAGGCCATAAGGGCCTCAAGTTCATCTAAGTTTTTTTGGAAGAGAACGGGTTTATACATATGAATAAACTATTAGCTTTAAATGCGTCATGCAAATTGAAACTATTTAAACCTAAAAAATCATTGGAAATAAAAAGCGGATAAACCTGTTGATTATTGCAGCGCACAGGAAAAGCGATTTTGGAATTTAGGCATTAGCTTAAATTCCAAAACTTTTGATTATATTTGATATATTTTATTTATTTACAGACTTGGGATGCCAATTGGTGAGTTCACATTATCATAAACAGGGCCATAAGTATCATAGACGCATTTTCAATTATAGTGACCTTGGTCATAGGCAGGTTAAAGAGGGTTCCCAAGCAAGCGCATTGGATACTTTTATTGTTTAATACGGCTTGAGTTACGCCCCAAGAAGAAATGCCTAGAACAATTAATACTAAGGAGTTTAACAGAACAGAATGGGGGGCGGCAAGATAACCAATTCCAGCCACAAGTTCAAAGCTTGCATAAATGTATCCATAGGATCTCCAGCGTTTGGCAATGGGATCATAAGTTTGAAAGGCATCGGCAAATCCATTGATGTTCAGAAATTTAAAAAATGAGAATATAAGAAAAAATCCACCCATATAGTGAGACATTAGACTGTGTAAACTAAAATCTTGATTTAAAACTGCGATGGTGAGGACTGTTCCTACGAGATAGGAAATCACAAGAAAGAGCGGATAGAGCTGCTGATAGAGTGCGTTCCCTTGAATCAGATTTTTGCCGTTAGAGGCTTTAAGCAAAATATCAGAGTCCATGTCTGGTGGATGGGGATCAAACTGAAAGGCCTCGTATTTATTTAATTGGAACTTTTTAAAAAGATTATTGATGTCAGATGAAAAAACGGTCTGTTGCGTATCAATTTCAACTCGATCAGGTCCGCGGAGAACCTGTACAAAATGGAATTCATTTGTACTCTTTAGGGTGGTCTCAATTTTATTTACACAGCTAGAGCATGTAATTCCTTTAATTAAAAATTTATAAGTATTCATAATTCTCCCGAGTTCTTTTACTAATCTGGTAAATACCCCAAGGGGGTATGCAAAGCAAGTTAAATTTAAGATCATAGCATAGATAAAAAGGCAAAAGATTTTGCCATTAGATCCATTTGTTAGTAGAGAAGTACTTAGCGGCAAAAATGGACATGGTCTTCTCCGGAAAGGGTCATGGGGGCTTTTGAGCTAATTGTGAGAGAGGTAAAAGTGGATAAAAAAAGAGGAGCTAAACACAACGAGCAACTTAATAGATTAAGTCGAATTGAGGGACAGATACGTGGGGTCGCAAAAATGATAGAAGACCAAAGGTATTGTACAGATATCTTAACCCAAATTAAAGCTATACGTTCGGCTCTGACTTCAGTAGAGGTGAGTATCAAAGAGGAACACTTGAATCATTGTGTACACCGTGCAATGGCTTCAAAAAATAAGGTCGAAATAGACAAAATATTTAAAGAAATTAAAGACTTGCTTAAGTCGTCTAAAAATTAGACCGATAATTGCATATTGACATACCCCTTGGGGGTATAATAAGATTAAAAAAAGCAATAGGATTTTATGAGAGTTGTCGCACTAATATTTTCATTACTGGCTTTATTAAGCTCACAGGGGCTTGCTCACTCCTGTATGGTGTTTGGATCTCATAACCAAGAGAAGAGTCAAGAAAACAATAGTAACTCTCAGCAGATGGATCAAGATCATGAGTGTTGCAAAAAAAGTGCAGTATCACAAACTGATGGAGATTCAATCCCCTGCGAGGGTTCACAATGTTTTGAGACTTCAACTTTTAATATTCCTCTCAGTGCCATTAATATCAAGAAATATTCAGAGTATTATCCTTATTTTGATCTATTGAATTCAGAAAATTTGTATATCCCACTTGAATCATTGCTCGATAGGCATCGATATATTCGATGGAAACACTTTTTTAACAGTACAAAGAACAAGGGTTCTCATCTTCACGCTCCAATATACATTGTCCTGAATAGACTTTTTATTCCCATTATCATCACTTTAGTTTAGAAGTATGAATTTTTTAAGATCTAGATTGTGATCTGTAATCAAGAAAAAATTCATACGCAAATTAAAAGTTAATCTGTAACTAACAATCGTTTAATGTATGAAGGATGGTATTACATGAAGAGTCAATTGGGTGTTGTTTTAATGATTCTATATCCATTAATTAGTTTTGCTGATGGTAAAAAAACCTTAGTTGATCTACTAAATAAAGCTTATGAGAACAACTCATCAATTCAGGAAATTTCCCAACTTGTAGAGGCTGAGAAGTCTTTAATTGTTTCACAGGCGACACTAGATGATCCAATGGTAGGTGTTCAGACTTTCATGAATTCTAATTATGCGACGATATCGCAAAATATACGATTTCCGACTAAGTATTATATTGAATCTAAGGTGCAGTCCAGTCGTGTTGAAAGTTTAAAATCTCAATTGCGTGAGAAAATTCTTGGAGTCAGGCAACAAATTCTATCCTACTATTATGGTATATATTCCATACAGAAAATGATTGAGCTTACAAAAGCAAATATGAAATCAGTGCGAGAATTCGCTAGGGTTGCCGAAAGAAAGTATGCCAGCGGAATTTCACCTCAGGCGGACTCTATGAAGGCGCATTTTGAACTCACCCAACTTGAAATAGAACTGATACGATTAGAACAAGAAGAAGAAACACTTCAGGCGGGAATGCAGGCCACCCTCAATGATGATTCCTACAACCCTATTCAACTAAATTCTTTAAAGCTAGCGTCACCTAAAGTAGACAGAGAAAAAATAGCGATAGATCTCAAAGAGTTAAATAATGTTTTGCAAGAAAAGTCACCGTCTATTCAAGTTGAAAAGCACAAGCTTAAGGAAAGAGAAGGCATGCAGTCCTTGTCTCGTTGGGAGTTTGCACCAGACTTTCAACTTCAATATCAAAAAAGAGTTTCTGGGGATGCTCAAGACTTAGAGATGTATATGGCCTCAATGTCTATACCTCTATGGTTTTGGAAAAAAACATCTGAAGCTTCTTCTGCAAACGCAAAAAAAATGGCTCAGGAACACAAGCTATCGGATGTTGTTCAAAAACAGACTGCCAAGATCAAAGATTTAAAAAGTAAAGTAATGACGGGTGAAAAGACTTTAAAAATCTATGAGACGAGCCTGATCCCTCAGGCTCTGGCCTCCTACAATTCAAGTCGAGCTGCTTATCAGGCTAATAAAACATCATTTCTTGATTTGCTAGATAGCGAGAGATCACTGTATAGAGTTCGCACGGGTTATTATCAGTCGTTAAAGCAGCACGTTGAGAATCTAGGACAGTTAGAGGCGCAGATGGGATTGTCGCTATCCGATATAGCAATGAAAATTGAGGAAAATCATGAAAAATAAATTCTTTACAGCTAAAAAAATAATCTTTGTTGTCTTCATAACTTTTGCATTGGGATTTGCCACATATAGATTTTTATTTAAAGACCGTAAACATCATGATCACAACCATTATCAGCATAATGCTAATGACAAATTGTATGTTTGTCCAATGCACCCAGAAATCACATCTAACAAAAAAAGTACATGTCCTATTTGTGGAATGGATCTTGTCTTGGCCTCTGAACTTGAGGAAGAGGAAGATGATGGGGATGGGACGGATGAAACTGAAGATAGGGGTGACACAAGTGCAGGCATTAGCAATAGTGAAAAGGCAGACATGGACATAGACAAGGACACTTCAGCGTCAAAAGTTAAATTGTCTCTAAATAGGCAGCAAATGATTGGCATAAGAACAATTTTTGTTGAGAAGAAATCTTTATTCAAGTCTATTCGTGCCCCCGGGCGAGTGGCTTTTGATCCCGAGCTTTATACTGCTCAAAGTGAGTACTTGGAGGCTCTCAAGCAATGGCACAGAGTAAAAACATCGCCAGTTCCAGACGTCAAAGAAAATTCGAGGCAGATGATTGAGTCGTCTAAGATACGGTTACGAGTTTTAGGATTGTCAGATGAGCAAATTCATCGTTTGACCAAAAGAGGTTCACAGTCAGAAGGCTTACTTGTAAGCGGAAAAGGGCAAGAAAATTGGATATACGCTGATGTGTTCGAAATGGATCTTCCATATATCCAAAAGGGATTAGAAGCCAAAATCACTGCTAATTTTTTAAAGGGTGAGGTTCTGGTTGGAGAAGTGCTTTCAGTGGACCGAGTAATAAACCCTAATACTCGGACTGCAAAAGTTAGAATTCAATTGAACTCTTCAAATGTGGCCATCAGGCCACAATCTTATGTAAGCGTTCATATTCTGGCACCAGTTGGAGAGCATTTCGCTATACCATTAGAGTCAATCATGGATACAGGGCGAGAAACCTATGTATTTATCAAGAAGGGTAAAAACGCATTTGAGCCACGTTTGGTTCAAATAATTTTGGAAACGGAAAGTGAGGCTGCGATCCACAAGAATATTGAAATTGGTGAAGAAGTTGTTGTTGGAGGAAACTTTATGTTGGACTCAGAATCAAGATTGAGAAGTGCCATTCACAGTTCACCACACGAAAGCACTAAGCATCAGGCGGAGTGAGTATGATATTAAAAATCATAGAGTTTTGTGCAAAACAAAAGTATTTGACTATATTTATAACTTTGATTGCTCTAGTAGCAGGTGTTTTAAGTATAAAAAATATCCCTATTGATGCGATTCCAGACCTATCGGATACCCAAGTTATTGTTTATTCAACTTGGAATGTAAGTGCAGACCTTATTGAAGATCAGGTCACTTATCCTATAGTGGCCAGCTTGTTAGGAGTTCCAAAAATAAAGGATATAAGAGGACTGTCTACATTTGGAGCTTCTTATGTATATGTCATCTTTGAGGACGGCACTGATATTTATTGGGCCCGTTCTCGTGTTTTAGAGTACTTATCTAAAATTACATCTCAGTTGCCAGAGGGAGTAAAAACAGAACTGGGTCCTGACGCAACAGGAGTGGGGTGGGTATATCAGTATGCTTTAAAAGATATATCTGGAAAAAACACCTTGGCAGAATTGAGATCCTTTCAAGATTGGTTTTTGAGATACCAGTTACAATCTGTTCCGGGTGTTGCAGAGGTGGCATCATTTGGAGGCTATGAAAATCAATATCAAGTCCAAGTAAATCCAGAATCATTGCGAGCTTATAATATTCCTTTAACCCAAGTTGTTCAGGCCTTGCGTAGTGGAAATAGTGAGACCGGAGCGAGAGTGATTGAATTCTCTGGTATTGAGTATATGGTTCGTGCGAAAGGTTATGTAAAGAATCGGCAAGATATTGAAAATATAGTTGTCTCCGTTAGTCAGGAGGGTGTGCCAATATATGTTAAGAATGTTGCTAGGGTTACTCGTGGTCCCGAAATGCGCAGAGGTGTTGCTGATTTAAATGGTATGGGTGACGCTGTGGGCGGCATAGTTATTATGAGGTTTGGAGAAAATGCAAATAACGTAATTGAGAATGTTGTCAAAAAAATAGAAGACTTAAAACCCTCATTGCCCACAGGTGTAGAAATCGTAGAAACCTACAATCGAAGTGATTTAATTAAACGATCTATTAAGACTCTTACAGATGAGCTTATTATAGAAATGTTTGTTGTGGCATTTATTATATTAATTTTCTTATTACATTTGCCAAGTAGTTTGGTTCCTATAATTGCTCTACCAACTGCAGTCATAATATCTTTTATATTGATGTATCTGATGGGTGTCTCAGCTAATATTATGTCATTAGGTGGAATTGCCATTTCCATAGGCGCAATGGTCGATGCTTCTATCGTTGTCGTTGAGAATTGTCATAAAAAAATGGAGGAGTGGAGGGCTTTAGGTCAAAAAGAATCAATAGATCAAGTTATCATTTCTGCAATAAAGGAAGTCGGCCCCGCAAGTTTTTACTCTCTTCTTGTAATAGCCGTATCTTTTTTGCCAATATTTGCCTTGGAGGAGCAGGAGGGACGTCTTTTTAAACCTCTGGCCTATACTAAAACACTGGCCATGCTTGCAGCTTCTGTGTTGTCAATAACTCTTGTGCCAGCCCTTTTGATTTTATTAACTAAAACTAGAGAAATAAAAAAAGGACCCACATGGTTCACTCGAAGCATTAATATTCTTTTTGCAACTCCCGTTCGTTCAGAAGAGAAACATCCAATAAGCAAATGGCTGTTTAAAGTCTATGGTCCGATTGTAGATTGGGTTGTAGATAATCGTTTAAAAGTTATTTCCATGGCTTTGTTTATGGTTGTCGTAACGGTTCCAATTTATTTCAAACTCGGATCAGAATTTATGCCTCCCCTCAATGAAGGTGTTATTTTGTATATGCCCACAACCATGCCCGGAATTTCTGTAACAGAGGCCGAAAACATACTTCAGAAACAAGATCAGATTTTGAAGAGTTTTCCAGAGGTTGTGAGTGTTCACGGTAAAGCGGGAAAGGCCGACACGGCAACGGACCCGGCACCACTTTCGATGATGGAAACTGTTATAGTGTTGAAAGATCAAAGGCAGTGGCGTCAGAAGGACAGGTGGTATTCGTTTTTGCCGGATTTTATGCAGTGGCCTTTTCGGTTAATTACTCCTAGCTATATGAGTTGGGAAGAGTTGATAGAAGAAATGAACAAACATATGAATTTTCCTGGGCTTACTAATGCTTGGACCCTTCCCATTAAAGGGCGTATCGACATGCTCAGTACAGGAATTCGAACCCCCATAGGAATCAAGATCTCAGGATCAGACTTATATGAAATTGAAAAAATTGGAGCCAAAATCGAAAGTGAACTCAAAAGCGTTAAAGGTACGAGAAGTGTTTTTTCTGAACGTGTTGTTGGAGGTTTTTTCTTTGATTTTAATTTTAATCGAGAAGCACTTGCTCGTCATGGATTATCTGTCCGTGAAGCTCAAGAGACTCTCGCCACAGCACTAGGTGGAAAAAATATCACCACAACGGTCAACGGGAGAGAGAGATATTCTGTGAATGTTCGTTACGCCCGTGCGTTTAGACAAAACAAAGAAGATCTGCAAAGGATACTTCTTGATTCGCCCAAAGGGTATCAAATTCCATTAGCTGAAGTCGCTAGTATTGAGGTGCAAAACGGTCCCGGTATGATCCGCAATGAAAATGGTTTGTTAACTGGATATGTTTATGTAGATGTCGATACATCAGATTTAGGATCCTATGTTAGCAGGGCTAAAAAAGCTGTATTAGAGAGCGTAAGTCTAGCACCTGGCTACTCTCTAATATGGAGTGGACAGTACGAGAGTATGGACCGAGTAAAAGAAAAATTAAAAGTTGTGTTACCACTAACTTTTTTAATTATTATTTTTTTGATTTACTTGAATACGGGTTCATCTGTAAAGTCTGCCATTGTCTTATTGTCAATTCCATTTTCAGCAATTGGTGCGGTTTGGTTACTTTATATGTTAGATTATAATATGAGCATAGCGGTTTGGGTGGGGTTGATAGCGCTATTAGGTGTTGATGCTGAAACCGCTATTTATATGTTACTTTATCTTGATTTGGCATATGAAAAGAAGAAGCGATCAGGACAGATGCAGTCTTTTCATGATCTAAAAGAAGCCATCCATATTGGTGCTGTTAAAAGAATTCGCCCTAAACTTATGACTGTTTTAACAACTTTTATAGCTTTGTTACCCATTATGTGGGCGAGCACGGCTAATAGTGGGGCTGACGTCATGAAGAGAATGGCTGCGCCGATGGTGGGGGGAATTTTTACTTCATTCGTATTAGAGCTATTAGTTTATCCAGCTATTTATGCGATATGGAAAGAGCGACAATTTAACAAAGTCAATTAACAAGGAGTATATTTTATGAAAGCAATAAAACTAGCATTTATCAGTGCCATACTACTAAGTGGAATTAACAGTATGGCTGACCAGAGTGTAGATATTTTAGTCACCAAGAAAGGTTTCGAGCCATCTAAGTTTGAGGTTAAAGCTGGTGAAAAAGTGACATTAAATATTACGAGAAAAGTTAAAGCGACATGTGCAAAGCAAATAACGGTTCCAGACGAAGGAATTAAAAAAGACCTGCCTATAAACAAAAAAGTTACGGTCGAATTCACTCCCAAAAAACAAGGAGAGCTAGTTTTTGGGTGTGCAATGAACCAAATGATTGGTGGCACCATAGTTGTAAATTAAGAAGTCATCACAGGGATTCGTTACTTGCACCAATTTGATATTAATTTGGCACCAATTTGGCATTAGTCCCATACCGGATAGAAGTATATTGCAAAGTAGAATAAAAATATACGTGGAAATCAAATTAGCTTCCCTTAGAGTAGCCCCCTTAGAGTAGCTAAGTGGAGCTAATTTAGTCATATATGTAATTCCTACTATGACAATTTCCTCTAAAACTGGTGGGCTGTAGAATTGGAAAGACTTAGAGTCATTGCACTTTTAACTTCAATTTTTCTTGTTTTGTGCTTAGCTTTAGTGCTCAATCGCACTTTTGGCGACCGTGTTTGCAATGGGAACTCCTCAATTCACCAGCTTTATATTTTTAACTTTGGAGAGCTCAAGAAAGTTCCCAATTGCTCATTTTTTTCCAATTTCACATTTCGGCATTGGTCCGATTCGGAGTTGAGTTTACTTTTGAATGTTCAGACTATAGAGGAGTTCGAATCACCGATAATTTTGACAATTGATTTAGATAGTCCTAATAAAGTTGAATCCGTAGCTGACTACTATTGGGTGGGCTCCCAGTATTTCGATTTTGATAAGTTAAGGCCATTAAATGATTGGATTTTTCTTGAAAGCTTAGGTGGCCACTCAAGTGCACAGTCTTTTTATAAAAGAGTTCTTACAAAATTTAAGTTTTTATTGAGAAAAAATAGAGAATCTGTCTACAGTTGGGCAAAGAATGAGTATTTCACTCCTATGCATTTAGTTGAAGTGCTAATGAATGAGCGAGAATACTGTAAAGAAGTCTTATTTGATTTAAAGCTAAAGACCTTTTGTCAGGAAATATTTAAATCGCCAGAAAATTTGGAGTCTGGTGATCCGGTTATCTTCTTGCCAGCAATGGAATATTTAATTGCTCAAATTTTAAGGGATTACTTTATATTGGCTTTTAGTGTTGTTGAAAGGGAAAAGCTTATCAATCACTTCAATTTCGTTGAGAACTCTGAGTTTGGAGATTTGGACTCTATATATAAAAGTGATAAGAGTTATTCAGACCTAGTGTTACACTTATCCAATGTGGTTGCAGATTTAGTTAAAATTCTTCATCCTAAACAGAATATACGTCAACAAGCCTTGGCCCAGGTACTTAATGAACGTTTACTCTTTTCAGAGAATGATTTGCTTGTAGTCAACACAGGAACTTTAACCTTACCAGTGCATTCATTGTACAGAGACAGTTCTAAATCTTTTAAAAATAGCCTTTGGATAAATAAAGAAGGGATTATTTATAATTCTTATTCGAGGCTAACAAATATGAAAATGGGTGAGTTGTTTTTTATAAATGCTTTGGCGGTGGGGTCAGAATTGAATCTTCGTCAACCCGCTTTTCAGCGTTCAAAATTTATTTACCTGACTCGAGAAGATCCCGATTTTAAAAAATTACTTAAACAGGGTGTAGAGAGTTATTTTCATTATGGAGATGAAATACAGTATGCGAAATTACATAGAGACTCTCTTATTTTAGCTAATATTTCAACTTTAAACTTAGAGGGTCTTGAAGACTTGGGTGAGCCCCTTGGATGGCAAGGAAGCAAAGAGATTTTAAACAGATCTGTTCTATTGCCATTGGCAAATATTGAAGGGGTTTTAAGCTATCGTCTCAACTTGCCACAGAGCACTCGCTAAGCTTTCATCTGGTAGTTTTGGAGGGTGCTAAACTGAGACTATCACAGGAGAATATAAATATGGGTAAGGGGTTTTATAGTCATAAGTATTTTTAAGTTTCTTAGTGATTCACTTGGGGCAATTAGAATCATCTACAAATACCAATTGGGGTTCATAGTTGTCCGCTTCATTGGGTTCGAACTCAGCAAAACTACATATGATAACTTTATCACCTTTATGCACAAGTCTGGCGGCGGCCCCGTTTAAGCAAACTTCACCCGGTTTACCATGAATGACATAGGTCGCAAATCTGGCTCCAGTGTTACAGTTATAAATTTCAACTTTTTCGAAAAGTCTAAGGTGAGCCAGGTCACAAAGGCGAGGATCAATAGACACTGATCCTTCGTAGTTCAAATCCGCATCTGTAACAGTAGCTCTGTGGATTTTAGATTTTAAAAGAGTAATTCTCATCTTCCATACCCTCCATTAAGTGTTCATCTTTAGTGATAGGAAAAGTCCTTTTAGTACCAGATCAGGAATTTCAGCATCAAAAAGGTCCTTTTCAATAATTCTTTTTTCAAGAGCCTCAAAAAATAAACTTGCAAATCCGCCGGTGGCTAATACGACAGGCTTTTTTCCATGAAAGGCTTCCTGGATTATAAGCTGTTTAATTTCTTTTACGGCCCCGAGGCCACCATAAAATAATCCAGACTGAATACTTTCAACGGTTGATTTTCCAACGAGGTTGTTGGGAACAACGATTTCTACGGCGGGCAATTTCGACGTGTTGGATTCTAAGGCCGACATAGAAATTTTGAGTCCAGGTAGAATCACTCCACCTAAATACTCTCTTTTCTCGTTTATAGCACAAAATGTTGTTGCTGTACCAAAATCGATAACAACTAAATTTTGATTTGGATAAAGGTGTGAGGCGGCAATGGCATTGGCAATCCTATCGGCACCAACTTCTAAGGGGTTTTTGTATTTGATTTTTAATCCAGTTTTTACACCAGCCTGAAGTATAAATGGATTTATGTTAAAATACTTCAGGCAAGCATTTTTTAACGAATGAAGGACTTCCGGAACAACTGTGCAAATGGCAATTTTTGAAATCTTTGTTGGGTCAAGATCGTTTTCTCGAAGAACTGATCTCAAAAAAATGCCAAACTCATCAGAGGTTGCTCCATGGCGCGTGGTTCTTCGAAATTGTAACTCTAAGTTTTCGCCGTTAAATAGGCCACCATGTATTTGGCTGTTCCCAACATCTAAACATAGAATCATAAATTCACCTCATCTAAAATGGCTTTAGCAAAGTCCTTTGGTTTAGAAAAAGCCCCCAAACTGTTTTGGACTTGGTTTTTGTACAGGGTATAACAAGGTTTGCCAATATTTATCTCTTTGTAATCATTATGTACAATCCAGTCTGTAGAGCTGTGAGCAAAAAGATTTGTAATTGCAGTACGCTGAACCTCAGGGCAGGAGCTGGAGGTCAGCTTGAATGCAACCAGCTTGAGGTTGGGATTAGAACTCTGCTTTTTAATCTTATCCACAATCTTTTCATTTTTTTCTAGCTCTATAATTAACTTGTCTTGAGAAGAGTTGAGCTTTCCCATGTGTGGAATTCTAAGACTATAGTCGCTAACAGCTGCTGCATGAAAAACAATATCATATTTTACTTCTTGAATCTCGCTTAACAGAGATTTCTCTAATGAGGTGTAGTCGTTAAAGGTTTTTATCTTTATTGGGGACTTGGGTCTTGTTGCACTCTCGGCTGTCAGCAGAGTGACATCATGACCTTGGGTGTAGCAGTAATCTGCGATCTGTGCAGAAGTTTTGCCAGTGCTTGTATTTGTCAACACTCTCACATCATCAATGGATTCTCGAGTTCCTCCTCCAGTAACTAGAACATTTAGCCTTTTACCTTTGGAAGAGATTCTTTTATGAAGCTCATGTTGAACAACTGTTAATACATATTCAGGCTCAGACATGCGCCCGAGCCCCTTTTCTCCGCAGGCCAGTGGGCCATCTTGTGGTTCTACAAATATTAAACCCCATTGTTTTAATTTCTGCACAGAAAACTGTGTTGAAGGGTGTATAAGCATTTTTTCATTCATTGCGGGCACAACAATATAGGGTTTATTAAAGTCGTGAGCTAAAAAAAGATTAGTTACCAAGTTGTCGCCAATACCGCTGGACATTTTGTTAAGTGTATTGGCAGTTGCTGGAGCTAGTAAAATAAGATCAGCCCAACGATCAAGATGAATATGTTGGTGGGCACCTCCAGTGGAGTAGATATCATCTAAATAAGGATTTTGAGTAATTCCTTCCCATGTTGAAGCGCCCACAAAATTTTTAGATTGAGGAGTTCCGACCACCTGAACTTGGTGGCCATTTTTAACCAATTCAGAGGCCAGGTACACAGCTTTGTAAGCTGCAACAGATGCACTTACCTTAAGTAGAATATTTGATCTAGAGTTGTCTGAGTCATAGTTGGACATTGTCAATTAACCTCACTCCATTTAAAATTACAGCTCCAAATCTACGACCAAATTTCTCCTCGACATAATCGATCTCAAAACCCCGACTTAATAAATTTTCAATAGCAGATTGGCAGTTTGGAGCTTCGCTTAATACTTTATAGAAGAAAGGAGCCAGTTTGCGGGCTTCATAACCTAATCTCAGATTGCGAGAGCTCAGGGCTAAGCCATCAGGTTCTCTTATAGTTTGATGAGAGATTATTTGTGTTGGAACAAAAAAAGCCTCAGCCATATTTTTAATTAAAAGGTACTGTTGATAGTCCTTTTCACCAAAATAGGCTCGATTAGCTTGAGCAATATTTAAAAGCTTTAATACAACTGTTAACATACCTTCAAAATGGCCAGGACGAGATTTGCCACACAGACTAGAACTTAGGCTCTTTTCCCTAACTTCAAAGTTAAAGTTATCTGGATATATATCCTCAAATTGTGGTTGTAATAAAAAATCGCAGCCAATGCTTTTAAGTTGTTCTATATCCTGCTCGATTAAGATGGGATAGTTTTTAAAATCATTTTTGTCATTAAATTGGGTGGGGTTAACAAAAATGCTAACTAATGTTTTGTCGTTTTCTTGTAAGCTTCTTTCAACTAACGAGAGGTGCCCCTTATGCAAGGCTCCCATTGTAGGAACAAAACCAAAAGAAAAAGACGAAGCCAGGGTAGGTCTAAAATTTTGCCAATCTAGAACTGAAGTAAAAATCGAGAGTTTATTCATAACTTTCCTCAACTGTAGGAAAACTTTTTTCAGTGACGGCATTGTGAAAATCATTGAAGGCTTGGAGTAAAAGAGACTTTCCATCCAAAAATTGCCTTAAAAATTTGGGCTTAAACCCCTCATTCAGTCCAAGCATATCGTGCATGACAAGAACTTGTCCGTCAGTATGAGGTCCCGCTCCAATGCCTATTGTGGGGATTTTGAGACGTTTGCTTATTGTGTTTGCCAATTCAGAAGGCACGCACTCCAAAACTAGAGAAAAACAGCCCGCATCTTCAAGAAGTTGAGAATTTTTAATTATAATCTCGGCCTGTTCCGCTTCTCGACCTTGAACTTTAAACCCTCCAAGCTGATGAATGGATTGGGGTGTTAAACCTAAATGCCCCATTACGGGAATGCCAGAGCTTACGCAATGTTTTATGAGATCTAAATTTCCTATGGCACCTTCAATTTTTACGGAATGGGCTCCGGCTTTCATAATTTTTTCAATCTGCTTCATATTGTAAGTCAGACCCTTGCGGTAACTAAGAAAGGGCATGTCACCAACGATAAACTTGCGGGGACTTCCTTTAGAAACGGCAGATACGTGCATGGCCATTGTTTGTGTATCAATGGGAATTGTTGAGTTGTGGCCATGAATAACATTGGCAGCACTGTCACCCACAAGTAGGATGTGGATATCAGACTGGTCAATAATTTTGGCACTCCAATAGTCGTAGCAAGTGATCATAGATATTTTCTGTCCGTTATTTTTCATTTTTTGAAGATCTAAGATATTCATGATTAGAACTCCTTATTGTGGGCCTGATGCAGTTTTAAAAACTCTCGGTAAAGAGGAGATAAGCCCGTGGGATTTAGAGCTTTGATGTTGTTTTCAATGGTGACTAGGTCTTTTCTTTGTAAGGGTCCAGTTAAACTATTTTGAGGGTTTTGTATAATATTGTGGAAGGTGGCTTCAATATATGGTTTTAGAAAATGAGCTGGGATGTTGATGTTCTCAGAAAAAATTTTGTGAACTTCTCTCCACAAGATATTTGTGAAGTTTCCGCCAACTACACACATCGCATGATAAAGGGGTTTGTCTTGGGACTTTATAAATGTCCAAGGGTTGTCAAGCTCATGAATAAGATCTCTTAATCCGAGACGAGCAGGGTTTTCTTCGACGACAAATGGAATTTTTTTATAAAAATCAAGACTCTGTAGATTTTCTGTAAAGGTCATAAGTGGATGAACGCCGTATGCTGGGCTAAGACTCAAGTTGCCCGAGAAGTGAATAATAATTTTGTTTTTTGGAAGTTGCTTTACAAACTCATGAAGAGCATTGTCGGAGATGGCCAGGAGAACATGGGAGCATTTTTCAATAGCTATTTGTAATGAGCTGGGTATTTTTTGAGGGTTAGAGAGTAAAGTTTCTACGTTTAAATTGTGAGATCTTGGGATCTTGGTGGTTTCCGGGGTTGAAATTTGGGTTTTATGGACCTCTTCTCGCGAGAGTTGTCGCGACCATTTAAGATAGGGGATGTGCAGGAGATCAAAATACCACCCGAGGTTTTTGGCAAGCTTGCCAGACCCCAATATGAGGTATTTGAATTTTGTGGGTACCTGTCTATTCATGATCAAGTCCTATGTGTTTACTGAACTTATAACATAAATGTAAAAACACGGGCTACATATTGGAAATAAAAATTACGCTACACATTAAGAGCTTAATATATATGGTGATTATATAAATCTAAATTCATGAATAAAATGCATCAAACTTTTCTCAAGCCCTTTACTGACGAGGGCAAGTTTCCGCTTTGCTGTGATCATACCTATTCCAAAAAATAATCGCCTAAAATTTTGTGAATTCGCCTCACGCGCAGTTCCGCAGCCTCAAGGCTGCGGCTGTGTGAGCATGAGGCGCATTCACAAAATTTTAGGCGATTATTTTTTGGAATAGGTGTCACTCTTCACGATGCCTTTTCAATCATTTTATTTGATATGCCTCCTTGGGTTGGCTTTTAAACTAGATCGATAGAGTTGCTTTTCTGGCAATTAAGGTTTTAGATGGTTCGTTAGACGGTAGAGATCAATGATTGGGAGCGTGTAGAAGATGAAAATATGGCTTTATTTGGGTTTGGCAGTGTCTATTGGATTTGCTTTGTTGTTATTGTCAATTGTCGGAATCCAACCCAAGCCTGTTCGGTTAATCAAACCCAGCAAGTTTGAAAATCACATGCATATAGGACAGGCTATTTATCAGAGGCTTTTTCCTAATCTAAATGAGAGTTCAATTATTATTTTTGTGAGTCATCCTCAGTTATCTGGGCACGATAAGATTTGGGCAGGAGTACTTGCAGCAATGGCGAAATATAATAAATATGAATTAGATCTTCTAGAGGTGAAGAGGCCAGAGTCTATACAAGAACACTACAGTTTTGATCGTGTGTTAGATAGCAATAATCCGCACTTGGCCATCGAATATGTGCGGGAGTATTTGCGAGGTGAGAATGCGGGCAAAAAGTTAATTTTTCACACGAATTTGAAGACATACGAAAGCCTCACTGAGCTTAAAGAATACATAGATAGTGAAATATTAGGAGGTCGTCCTTTGATAGCCATATTTCAGAGTTATTTTTTTTTGGAAGAATCCGAACTTCAAGTTTGGCCGCGAACGTGTTCTCATGAGGACAAAGATCTCTCTAATCAGTTGATTTGCCTGAGTGAGAAAATCTCGCGCAAATATTTTTCAAAAAAACTGGCGCGAGAAAATTTAACGGCAACCTTAGAGCAGTTTAGCACTCAAAAGTTTGCCGTCTTCTTCACCCCTTAAATACAATTGTAATTTGTACACACAATAGAGCTTTCAATTGCCCATGCAAACAAAATAATGCTATACGTTACTGGTTTTGGCAAGTGTTCACAATAGCCACCTTTGAATAAGGAGGGTGAAATTGAAAGATCTGCAGTCGTGTTTTTTAACTAAAAAACTTTTGGTTAATACTCTTTTTGGTTTTATTTTTCTTGTATATGCCGGTTCGAGTTTGATCTCTACGAAAAGCTGGGCTGGAAATAAAAAAGGGGAATACAGTCGTTCGCTCAGAACTGTGGGCCTTGGTTGTGAACAAACCTTGAGCCTGAATGGGTCTTATAAAATTGTAGAGAAACAATTGGCATCCTTTGAAACGCTAACTGCCCATTTAAAAGATTTGTTGAGTCTAGAAATTTCTGACCCAGTTCTGATAAAACTTGTTCAAGTTTTGAACAATCCAAGCGTAAAAGTAGAACTTTTAGATGAGATGATGATGGACAAAAATTTATCGACTATGGAGAGCGCATCTAGCTTTCGGCATACACACTCTATACCCAAACTTTTTTTGACAGGTGGAATCGTTTACGAGGGCACAAATGGAGAAGCTGCCGTAAGTTACAAAGAAGCTACATTCATTCCCGTTACGACCGGCACAAGATCTGATCAAGCGGGGGTTAGCCATATTAAGTTAAATTTACAGAATCTAGCTCCCTATCCTCAGATGCTATTATTATTCAGATCTTTAGCAAAAGCTTATTACTTTCAGTATATGGAAAATAACTGGGAAAAATTCTCCAAAGTGTTCCCACTTAAATATATCAAGAGGAATAAAGTTACTTATCTGAATTATGAGGCCGTTGTGTTAGCGGCTGAGATATTTGCTTATTTTGTTCCATTTGAATTGCAAAAAAGTTTGGTGAGTCGTGCAAAGGCTGAAGGCGTTCGATTCAATTTAAACTTTGCACCCGAACCTTTGCCTCATCAGATTGAGGCTGACTTAAATTCTATAGTTGAAAGTTTAGGGTTGGACCCTCGGTTGTTGGGCTCAGTAAGTAACTTTAAGGAAATTCGTCGAATAGTCGAATTCTGATTTGTTAGAATCTTGTGAATCCAAATCCGCGGGTAGTTATAAGCTATCTAGATCGTGAGCCATCAGTCTTCTCGGGGAGCGAAAGTAAGCCCTTGGTGAGATGTCTAAAAGATGAAAGAGCTTTGACATGTATATACAAGCGAAACGTTCTACCTGATAGGCGAAGTAGCTTTCTTCAATTCCGGCTCTCATAAGTTCACCCCAGAGTGGATTGTGTTCTTGGTTCTGTTGGTGAATTAGGGGTGCAATTTGTTTGTCAATCGAATTGATCTCTTGTAGAAGCTCATCGATTCTTGGTTGTACAGTTCCATCTTGTAATTCAATTTTTCTTGAAATTAATTTTTCGAGTTCTCTTTCGACCGGAATTTTTTTATTCATCAACTCAGATATTTTATCTGAGATGGGCTTGTTATTTTTTAGGATGTTCACTTCATCCTCAATTTCTTCAACAACAAGTGCAGTCCTCCAAGCACAGTCTTTTTTTAGTCTGAGAATATCTCCATAAATATGATCGCCAACATACAAAATCTCATCGGGTTCGAGTCCCAGATCGTCAGTCAATTGTCTGGCACATCCTCCCTGGTAGACACCATCACTAATCTTTTTAGTCCCAAGATTTGACATAAGGCCAGTGTCAGGATCAATTTTTAAGAACTTGAGGTTGTCATAGAAAAACCTAGGCTTTTGAGCACCCGTGATGACAAGAAAAAACAAATCTCTCCAGGTTTCTCCATCTTTGAGGAAGGGATTGATGGCGTAGTCGAGTAATAGCTTTGTGTAGTCGAACTCTGAATTTGTAGCAATAAAAAACTTTTTTCCATGCTTTAGAAACCTTTGTATTCCCGCTACAACCTCTGGATCTTTGATAATAAAATTTTCTAGATTGTTGGCCACTACATTTTTTATGCTCCCATCTCTATGAGAATTATCTAAAACAGAGTTTAAGTCATCAGCTAGCGTGTGATAGTCAGGAATATCAGTTCCCTGTTTATCATTATCTTTAAAGTCAACAAGTTGGGAATAAAGTGTGGCATAAGATATAGAAAAGGAGGTGTCCACGGGAATATACTCGGGGTCACTGAGGTCCACATAGGTGCTTTTGTATATTTTTTTTTGTGTAAGATAGTCAATTTTGTGTAACCCATGCCGGCTTTCACGAATGGCACCAAAGCGACTTAACTTTAAGATGTTTCCATGATTTTTATCAATGACCAATCCGCGAATAGCTTCCTCATATTTGAACTCCAAGTCTAAAATTTTTTTTGGGTAGTCCTTTTCATTTACAAGTTTTTTTAGCATGGTTTCATGAGCTAATTTCTCAAAATTTTTGCTATTGTAACGGACTAGTGTGTGGTCCATGTCTAAGCCAATATGACTTATTTTTTTCATATTGAGAGTTCGATTTATGTAGATTTTTGCCATGAAATTAATTTTTCCCTTCTGTTTCCAAGTTTTCTTCGTTCCAGCGAATCATTCCACCTTTCATATTATAAGTGTTTTTGAGTCCCATTTGACTAGCCCACATGGAGGCTTGAGCCGATCTGGCTCCTGACCTACAGATAAAAACAATAGCCTTATCCTTGGGAAGCTGCGGAATTTTAGACTCCAGTTCATCTAAAACAATATGTTGGGCCTGAGGTATATGTCCGAGCTCCCCGTAAAATTCATCTTCTCTGCGAACATCAATGATCAATAACTGACTACGAAAGTTCCACACATCTTGAGGATTTACATCCCAAACCATTTGAAAAGAGGGGTTAGGAGTCAGGCTCGTAAATCGGATTTGTGTCATTATATCTCCTAAATCTTTTTATTAATTATTATCTAAATCATTTTAATCATTTCAATTGCTGTGCAAAAGCATTTCAGTGGATGGCAAAGTACACAGTCGTAATCCTTATCTTGCCAAAAATTTTTTACTTCACCTACGGGGCTAAAACCCATTTTCTGTAAATATTTTGTCGAAGAATTATTAGGAGACTCCTTCCACGAATGACAAATGATCGCATTGGCTCCCATCTTTTTCAAGCTTTGTGTAGATGCAGAAGTCAGCTTGGGCCCCCAGCCCTGTCCTTGAAGCGCAGGGTCGACAACAATAGTTTTAAAATAAGCAACTTGGCTCAGGTCTTGACTGGGCGTCAGAGATTTATCGATTAGGCTCTGTGGCCAGAAGTTTGGGGCAAAAGTGAGCCTAAACCCAAAGAGTTTTGAACGGTCTAAAGACGTCAATACAAAACTACATTGGGCGTTGGTTTCGTTTTTTTTGCTAAAATTATTATTTAAATCCTCTAAAGTGATGTAGTTGAGGCCAAGAACTGCGTCCGCCAAACTAACAACTTTGGGCCAATGGCTGGGAGCAAGTGGAATTATTGTCATAGAGGGAGCCATTGGGTAAAAGTATCTGAAAATCTCTATAATGAGTAGGAATTATTAGGTGATACCCATCCAAAAAAAATCGTCTAAAATTTTGTGAATTTGCCTCACGCGCAGTTCCGCAGCCTCAAGGCTGCGGCTGTATGAGCATGAGGCAAATTCACAAAATTTTAGACGATTTTTTTTGGATGGGTATAAATTCTCCAATTTTCTAGATAAATTAAGGCTGAGATCGGCATTTGTGCATTGATATTTTGGATTTGAGGCCCTATAAAATAGGGTGTTGTAAGTATGCAGGTAGTAATTAAAAATAGGGGACATTTTATGGCTGAGTCTGAAACATACAATCCGATTGGTTTAGATGGAATGGAGTTTGTGGAATACACTTCATCAAATCCGGAAGAGTTGGCAGTACTATTTGAGCAAATTGGGTTTCGTAAGGTAGGTTTGCATAAAAATAAAAATGTAGAGCTCTACAGGCAAAGGGGCATTAACTTTATTATAAATAAAGAAAGAGACAGCTTTGCAGACTCTTTCCAAAAAGTTCATGGCCCATCAATTTGTGCAACTGGTTTTAGAGTCAGAGATGCTGAAAAGGCAGTCGAAGAAGCCGTAGCTCGTGGGGCAAGAGTTTGTGAGGAAAAGGGGCACTCTTTTCCAGCTATTTATGGCATTGGCGACTCTCTTATTTATTTCGTTGAAGATTATAACAATGATAAGGTTTACGATAAGGATTTTGATTTTATTGGTAGCAAACTACAAAAAGGCTTTGGTATGTTAACGGTTGACCATTTAACCAATAATGTTCCTCGTGGCCAGATGTTGGAGTGGGAAGACTTTTACAGCCGGATTTTTAACTTTAGGTCTATTCGTTTTTTTGATATTAAAGGCAAGCAAACAGGTCTTCTGTCGAAGGCTCTTCGCTCTCCTTGTGGAAAAATCACTATACCTATAAATGAACCCACAGATGAAAAGAGTCAAATTCAAGAGTATCTTGATGAATATAAGGGTTCAGGAATTCAACACATTGCTTTTTTAACTTCTGATATTGTGAAAACCGTTAGGCAATTAAAGGAAACCGGAGTTGAGTTTTTGCATACCCCAGACACCTATTACGAAGCCTTACCTAATAGGGGAATGTCAATTACTGAAGATATAAAAGAGTTACAAGAGCTCAAGATTTTAGCTGATGGTGATACTAAAGGTTATCTATTACAGATTTTTACTAAAAATATGATTGGTCCCATTTTTTTCGAAATTATTGAAAGAAAAAATCACGATGGTTTTGGTGAGGGGAACTTTCAAGCGCTATTTGACTCTATAGAAGAGGATCAAAGAAGAAGAGGGTATTTATAATGAGCCAGCATTACACTCAGGGCTCTCCCACTCAGCAGGGGCATAAAGGTATTCCTGATGGATGTTATGAGGAGGAGCAGGGATTAAAAGGATTTTTTGGTCCTGTATCTCACCTCATAAGAAAAAAGCCAAGTACGCGTTGGGTGGAAATAGAAGGACCCTTGAAGCCTAGGTTATTTGATTTGGTAGAAATCAACAAAGCCACTGCGGGCCAGTCAACAACAAATGAGCAAGTCTTACTGTTTAATCAGAACATGTCTATAAATTGGAAAAATGTAGGAGTTACTCCTCCCAATTTTAATTTTGTTGCGGAGAGGAGTGCCAATGGGGATGTTCTTTTGTTTTGTCATAGAGGCAAGGGATTTATTTTTACTGAATATGGAGAATTAGAGTATCGGGCGGGTCATTATGTAGTGATTCCTAAATGCATAGCTTATGTCGTTTACGCCTTGCTTGATTCGACTTTTTTAGTAATCGAAAATTTGAATAGTCACTATGAGGAGCCAGAAAGAGGTTTGGTTGGACGCCATGCCCTTTACGATCAGAATGCCATTCGTAAGCCAAATTTAGATAGTCAATTGGTGAGGTTGCAAAAGTTAAATATTGAAGTCTTAGCTATTAAGGTTAAGCATGGTGAGGAGAAGACGCTATTTAAGTACTCAGAGTCAATTTTTGATGTCATAGGCTGGAAGGGGGATCTTTATCCCTACTCTCTGCATGTCGATGACATAATGCCACTTATGAGTCATCGTGCTCACCTTCCACCAAGTGCACACACAACATTTGTGGCCAAGGATTTTGTTGTTTGCACTTTTCTTCCTCGTCCTTTGGAATCCGATGAGGATGCCTTAAAGGTACCTTTTTATCATCAAAATATTGATTATGATGAGGTGCTGTTTTATCACGATGGAGATTTTTTCAGTCGGGACAACTTACATGCCGGGATGATGAGTCTTCATCCATCTGGGTTTCCTCATGGACCACACCCAAAAGCGGTTAAGGGGATTGGTAAAAAAACACACACAAATGAATATGCAGTCATGATAGACTCGCGTTGGCCACTAAAATCAACAGAAACCATAAACTCAGTTGAGTTAAAAGAGTATTGGCAGTCTTGGCGCGAATAGGAGAAACTCTGAGTCCAAGGCAGGCTATGGGTTTGGCAATAGCTGAAGCGCGCAAGGGGGCAGGCTTTGTTGCGCCTAATCCACTTGTTGGTGCGGTAATTCTTGATTCTCAATATCGATTTTTAGCTTCAGGGTACCATGCGCGATGTGGAGAGGCCCACGCTGAGATAGAGGCTTTAGCCAAAGTCAAAAAGACGGATCTTAATGGGGCTCACTTTTTTATAACTTTAGAACCATGTGCTCATGTTGGAAGAACTCCCTCTTGTGCAAAAACGCTTTCTCATCTTCCTTTGGCCTCTGTTACATATGGTGTTGAGGACCCTCATCCTCTAGTTTCAGGGCGAGGAGCTGAAATAATAAGGGAGGCCGGTATTCAGGCTATCCACAAAAAAGAGTTTGAAGCGGATTGTCGTGAGCTGGCTGAAGTTTTTTTCGTCAATCAACTTAATAAACGTCCGTTTGTGGCACTTAAAGTTGCCACTAGCCTTGATGGATTTATGGCGCTCAAGAGTGGTGAAAGTCAGTGGATAACGGGTCAAGAAGCTAGAACTTATGGGCACTATCTCCGTGCGATTTATGATGCGACCCTTGTTGGTGCCGGAACTTTTATTGCCGATAATCCCAGTTTAAATATTCGCCACCCCAATTATGAAGGTAAATCCAACAAAGTTATCATCATAGATAAGAGAGGGAATCTGTTATCTCAACTTCCGGGGACAAATGTTGATAAATGTCATAAAGCAAAGGACATCATTTTAGTTACTTGTGGATTCAAAGAATTGAAAAATGAAAGTCCATATTCCATACTCTGTCTTGATAAAAATATAGATGAGAATATTCCAGAAGTTTTGACTCAACTATTTGATTTGGGAGTTACCTCCTTATTGATTGAAGGAGGGGCTAAAACTTACAGTTTATTTTTGAATCAAGGATTAGTGGATAGAGTCTATATTTTTATGGCCCCTTCAATAATTGGTGCTGTTAATGGAATGTCATGGACTCATCAATTCAAAACTTCCAAACTTAGTGAAATGTTAAGGTTGGAAAACCCTAGTTTGACCCCATTAGGTAGCGATTATTTATATTCTGCTAGACCAAAGTTTAAATAAACTTTTTATGTCAGTAGTTTTTCTAATAATTAACTGAGATGATTGCAATTCACTAGTTGCGTTAAAAGGTACTAGCAGTACACAGGTCTAGTTTTTTTTAACCCATCAAAATTTAGATATAAGTATGCCGATACCTAATTAAAGGTACTTAATGACGGCAGCAGAAAAAACATCTCCATTAGACTTATCTCAGCATTTAGATTCTTCATATAAGAATCAGGTGAAGATTTGCAATTGGGGAGACCTCCTGTCTGCTAATAATAAAAATGTAATCTGGACATCACAGGGTTTGTCCAGTGTGGAGATTCTTAAAAAAATAAAGTCTGAAAGAAATTTTCATCTTGTACAAACAGATTCATTAGATCCCGAAGTAGAGGTTAACCTGGCGGCAAAGATTCTAGTGTCTCCTAAAGAATTTATGAAGTCCCCTCTGCACTTTATTTTAAATCCTACAGGAAATGAGAATAAGGAGGAAATCGTCTACTCTAAGGACTTTAGTAAGCAGGAAGAAAAGTACAAGATCTTAGAAGAGATTGAAGAGACGGTTATCGAGAAAATTAACTCAAATAGCTTAATATATGACATTCAATCCATTTCTGATGAACTCATGACAAATGCAATTTTTCATGCCCAGTCTAACATAGAAAACCGAAAAAAATATATGGAAAATGGAAGACTAGGCAATATCAGTTTAGCTGTTGATAGCTCAAGGGTGATAATTTCGTGTATGGACCCACACGGGAAATTAGTGCCCGAGAAGTTATTTGAAAGATTATACACTTGCTACACTTCTGAGATTGCTGGTGCAATTAATCAGGGTAGGGGCGGTGCAGGAATTGGGTCTTTTTTAGTTCATGGAATGAGTGCAAGTTATATTGTCGCTGTAGAGGAAAATGTTCAAACAGTCATTTCTTGCATACTTCCATTGAAAATGAGTAACAGAAAAAGATTAAGTCTATCAAAAAATATTCATTGTTTATATGTGAAGGGGAGTCAACATGGGTAAGTTTGGTGCAGAATTAAAAAATATGGGTAATGTCGATTTTCTAACCTTAGATGGACATATAGATGAAGATGCTAATCTAGAAAATATTCCAATTGGCAAGGGTGGAGAGCTTCATATTGATTTTCAAAAAGTTGTAGCTATCAATTCATGTGGAATTAGAGAGTGGATTAAATGGTTGGGTAAAATTCCATCTAATAAACAAATCGTTTACATAAATTGCCCTAAAATTATTGTAGACCAGGCCAATATGGTAGCTGGATTTGTTCCTAGTAATGGCAAAATTAAATCTTTTTATGTTCCATATTATTGTGAAGATACAGATAGTGAAAAAATGGTTCTTTTTACGGAAGGAAAAGAATTTAATGGTTCTGAAGTCAATCCTCCCGAAAATATAAAAGATGAAGATACAGGAAAAGAAATGGAAATGGATGTAATTGAGGCCAAATATTTTAAATTCTTAAAGGGATAAATGGATTTTAGTTACTTAGATGTCTTACTGGACGCAGTGTTTATATTTAGATCAGATAAGTCTTGCATATATTGTAATGAGGCTGCGGCTCATCTTTGTAATTCATCAGTAAAGAGGCTGACTAAAGGTCGGCCATTGTATGATTTTATTTTATTCGAGGATTCAAATCTTTTTGCAATGCCAGAAGGAACACTTGGCAGTGGGGACACCTTCCCTTTGACAGAGTTAAAATACCATCTTGTACAAAACAAAGAAAAAAATGGTCGAGTGCAAGTTTCAATTTCTCCATTTAAAAATTCTAAAGAAGATCTATGGATAATGTTAATCAGGGATGTCACTGTTGAACAAGTCTTACACGAAAAGTACAAGAAACAACTAGATCAGTTAGAAGCTTACTCAAAGAATCTAGAAAAGATGGTTGAGGAAAGAACTCGAGATCTCAAAATGGCCAACTCCATGTTAAATGCTGTGATGAATAGCTTGGGGCAAGGGTTTTTAGTTTTTAATGAAAATGGAATGTGTCTTGATATTTATACCAAAGCTTGTGAATCTATTTTAGAAGATGTGCCAGTAGGGAAAGACATTTCAACTATATTGTATAAAAATGAAAGCTCCAACGATCAATTTGAGATGTGGATAAAAGCAGTATTTAGTGAGAGCCTACCTTTTGAGAGCCTTAAAGAGTTAGCTCCTCAATTCTACACTCACAGTAAGGGTTATTTTGTAACACTAGACTTTTTTGCTCTCAGAGATGATGAAGGTAAAATTACTAGTCTTGTTCTTGTTGCCACCGATAAAACAGCGGAGAAGAAGGTTGAGCAAGCTTTAGACAAGGAAAAAGATAAGGCCAAAATGATAGTTGAGCTGATCTCTCACCAGAAAATATTTTCAACATTTATGGCAAGAATTCCTAAGCATATAGACTATTTAACAAGACAAGTGGGTAGCGATCTGGTTTCATTAGATGAAATATTCAGAGTTTTGCATACAATTGAAGGCGAAGCCGGGATGTTTCACATAACAGAGATTAAAAATGCAGCAAAGAGAGTGCAAGATGTTATCAGTGTAAGTCGAAAAGAAAAGCGCAGGAGTCTAGAAAGTTGTCGTGAAGATTATATTTTATCTATAAAAGATTTTGTAAAAGTTTTTGAAGATTTTAAAATTGAAAATCATACTCTTCTTGAAACTCTTAATATCAATGAAGACACCAATATTATACAAATGGATCGTAATAAAGTTATGGATTTTTATCAGGCACTAACTCATCCAGCACTTAGAGAACGCTTTCTGAATGACTTTTGCAAAGTAAAAGTTAAAACTGAGGTCAACTTAGCTAATAGTGTTTTAAACCAAGTTGCGGAGAAGCAAGGAAAAAAAATCAACTCTGTAACAATATTGGGTGGTGATATTAAAGTAAATCCAGATAGAACATCTGGATTATTTTCAAGTTTTGTACATATATATCGAAATATCGCAGATCATGGAATAGAAAGTCCTGAAGAAAGGCTTGATTTTGGAAAGACCGAATCTGGAAATGTAACAATTGAATTTGTGGAACTAAAGGACCAAGCATCTTCAACTCTACAGATAAGAGTGGAAGATGATGGACGAGGAATTGATCCAGAAATGATACGCTCCAAGTTAAGGCGTAAAGGGCCACAAGGTAATTGGGACAATTTAGACGATCACTCTATTATACAGGAGATATTTAACCCTGGTTTTAGCAGCAAGGAATCTTCAGGAGAATTTTCGGGAAGAGGTGTGGGGATGGACGCCGTCAAGACTGAAGTCTTGAAATTGGGTGGAGAAATAGAAGTGTTTTCTCAATTGGGCAAGGGGACGACTATCATTATAAAAGTACCAATGCGCGAAAGTGCAGAATTTGACAAATCAGCTTAAGAGGTTGTGATCGTGTTTGATAAAGATACAAAAATTCTAGTAGTTGACGACTCTTTAAATCACAGACAGCTTATTTTTGATAGTCTTAAGAAACTTGGTTTTAAAAGCATAACGACTTCAGAAAATGTGAATGATGCATTTACAAAGTTAAATACAGAGAATGAAAAGGGTGTGCCCTTTCATTTAATACTATCAGACCTCAATATGCCAGGGCTGAGTGGACTAGATTTCCTAAAAATGGTCCGAGAAACCCCCAAGTTTAAGCCGTTACCTTTTTTATTAATTACTACTGAAAGTGAGAAGGGAGCCGTAATACAAGCTGCGATGAATGGTGTAAGTAGCTATATAGTTAAACCATTCAGTGTGGAAACACTAACTAAAAGGCTAGATGAGGCTTGGAAAAAACATTATCCCTAAAAATACTGTATTTACCTGAATTACATCTAGATCAGCCTTGAAAAATTTTAGAAAAATTCCGAAAAGTTACCTATGAAGAAGAGTGAAATTCACATTCTAATTGTTGATGATGATGAGAGTATTAGGGGATCACTTTCTCAATTGGTAGAGCGTTCAGGATTCAAAGCTACGGCTGTAGGTACTCCAGTAGAAGCCAGTAATCTCGTGCGTTTTAAAACATTCCACCTAGCATTTATTGACTGCATGCTATCAATGACAAACGGAATTGACTTAGCAAAACAGCTCCTCTCATCAACATTAAAGGGGGTGCCAATAATATTGATGAGTGGGATATTCAAGGATCAACAGTTTGCAGAAGAGGCACTTAGAAAGTCAGGTGCGACGGAGTTTTTAACAAAACCTTTTGATTCACCAGCTTTAATTGCAAAGATTAACGCACTCATGGCCCCTTTATTGGACTATAAAGGAGGATCATTAGAATCTCTAATGACACACTCAGATCTTTCAAAGCGTGAAAGTCAAAAGGTCTTGGACTATATAGAAAATTCTTCAGGTTTTGACTTGTTAATGATTTTTAATATTTTAATGAAATCAAAGTTGTCTGGTTATCTGAATGTAACAGACAAAAATAAAAAATTATATGGTTTTTCATTGTGGCAAGGAAACATTACAGATGTGGATACGTTGAAAGATGTAAAGGAAGTTGCGAATCTGATCGTTCAGATGGGGCTTGTCAATGAGAATGAAGCAAAAAGTATGATTAGTATCATTGATAAGCGTGATCCTATTAATTTTCTGGTAAGAGAAAATTTAATTAGCCCGCATATGGCAATGGCAATTAGGGAGGACAAGATTCTCTCAGACTACAAAAAACTTGTAATGGCCGAACAGATTAATATCTCTTTTATTGAAAATAAAGAAATGGCAAATCCTGAATATAAAATTCTGAAAGATAACTTTGATTTTTTTAATTATGAAATTTGTACTCAGAAAATCTCTAAAGAATGGTTTGAAGACTACTTTAGAGATTGGAGAGACAAACCTATTCAAGTGGCAAAAGATTTTAACTCCAGTGAGCTTCTTAAAAATCTAAGCGATACTCATGAGCCAATAGTTAAGGGTATAAAAGAGAAAAAATCTATAGATGACTTAATTGTAGAATCGAACCAAGAAGATGTGTATCAAGTTGTTTATTATTTATTGTCTGGCCGTCTAATGCACTTTTCGAACGTGACATCAGATGGTTTAATTAATGCATTAGAAACAAAGTATGCTGATTTGTTTAATAAATTGAAAAATAAAAATGCGTTCGAGGTTTTTGAATTTTTTGGCTCTAGTGAAAATCCCAACCCTAGTGAAGTTGAAAATCTATACAAAGAGTTTGCCAAAGTGAATCACCCCGACAAGCTTCCGAAGGAAGCTAGCGCCGGGGCAAAAGAATTCAATACAAAAGTTTATTCTATAGTTAGTGAAGCCTATTCAACTTTAACAAATGCAGAAAAGAGAAAAGCTTTTATAAATCAACTTAAAGAGAAAGAGGCCAGAGTTCAGATTCGTACCGAGGAAAATGTAGAGAAGGCGATGGACTTGATGGATAAAGCACAATTTGCTGAAGCCTATGAATTATTGATTGATTGTTATAAAAATTTAGAAACACAAGATATATGGTTGCGTCTACAGTGGGCAAAATACAAAAGCCAAATTGAAACTTTTAAAAACGACTTAGATGATATTAAATATCATCTTGGTGAATTTAATGTCGACGAAAGAAAAAACCCTTATTTTCTATTTGTTCAAGGCTTAGTTTATAATGCAGAGAAAAAATACGCAGATGCTGAAAAGTTCTTTACTCGGACTTTAGAGATTGATAAGAGTTTCTTGGCAGCTCGACGCGAGTTGGCTATTGTTAAGAGTAAACAAAAACCCACATCGTCTAAGTCTGTTGATCTATTCACTGGCGATGTTACATCAATTATCTCTGGCATCTTTAAAAAGAAATCAAGCTAACTTCTATTTTAAAAAGTAACTCCTTAAATGCACTATGGTATCTAGGTCGGTGACCTAGGTTGCCGCCTGCAATTCAATGCAAAGTTGTTCATCTTGAGAGTAAGTCGTATCTTTCAGTATTTTTCTAACATCGGTAAGACAGGGTGAGGATAGGTCTTTACTTCTCGCTAGGTTTAGCAGCTCAGTTGCAATTAACCAGTTTCTTGAACCTGAGTTTATAAAATTTTTGACGAGGGTTTCAATATTAGATTGATCAAGATTTTTAGAGTCTATGGAAAAAATCTGTTCAAACAGTCTGTGCTCGTTTCTTTTTTCTGTGGATAGTGATTTTTGAGGTACTTTATTTACGATAAAATCTTCCTCCATATCTCCATATTTTTCTCTATCGGCAGCTCCACCGAAGACGGATACAACTTGATTGCCCACGCCTAAGTCAAAGGTTCCCCATTTAGGATCAAACAGAATGTCCTCGCCTCGCCTTATCTGGGCTTGTTCACATTTTATAAGCACAGGTTTTTCGCCTGCATAGGTAATATTAGTGATGAGAGCTTTCATCTCTATTCCCGACTTGTATTTAAGGTGAATATTCTTGCCTATGTTAATGTTAAGACGATCTAGCTCCGATTTCGAACAGTCGAGTAATGATTTATTAATATTTTCTAAGGCTCCCAAAGGCGTACTGTACCCTTGTGAGTGATAAGATTTTGAGTGCCCAGGAATTTCTTTTTTATTCAAGGCTAATTGTGTAGGGCCACTAAACTTGATAAAGTCTGCGTTATCGCCGTTTTGAATGAATGTTTCTAATAGGCCTGAGATTTGTAGTCCGCTGTCTAGTTCAACACTGCACACGGTTTTAGCTTCCCGTGCTTTCTTGAGTCCGTATAGGCCTCCAATCCTGTAGGCCATTGTTTTGGCTAGTTCCTCTAAGGTGAGGCTAAGGTTGTCAAAGTTGGGAGTTACAAAAAGTTGAGGTTGGGGTTTTGTAATGTCATAACTGTACTGAACACAATCAAGAGTTAGAGGAATTTTAGTGAAACTTGGATTTAAGCAGCTTCTAGCCTCTCCCAGTGATGATAAAAGGCCTGCTCCAAAGATTTTAGGATTTTTTATGTCACCAAATAATCCGTATTCTGCTGTCCACCAGTTCATACGGCCGAGGTAGGAGGCCTCGGACGTAAAAGATTGGGTAGCATTTGCATTTTCAAGTTCAACTTCAAGCTTTTGAATATCTTGACTTGAGGAGTGTGGAGATTCCTTGAGGTCACTAAGCCGTCTTATAAGAGAGTACAAGTTGAGGTCTTCGGAGCTAATAATGGAATGGCTAGCCACTTGTGCGTAGGCCTTTAGATAATTGGCAAAATCTGGATCTATCAGTATTGGGGCATGTCCAGCCGCTTCGTGAACAATGTCTGGAGCTGGGGTGTAGAGTAAATGCTCAAGAGTTCTCATGTCGGAGGCGATGGGGAGATATCCTAAGCTTTGAAACTCCATAAATGCCGCGGGCGGTATAAACCCACTGACGGGAACGGCTCGCCAGCCAAAAGCTTGGAGTTTTTTGTCAATGTCATCAATCCGGGGTATGGATTCTGTGGAGATACCTGTTTTATCTAAACCTTCTATGTAACAGGGGTGAGCATGTTGAGACAAAAATATTTTTAGGTGACGTAAAATAAACCTCCACACGCATTGATCTTCTGGGGTGTAGCGAGAATAGTTTTGGTCAACAATATATTTATTTAAATGTTGAGGAAGAGACATCATGTAGCACCTTTTGATAAATAGTTTTTTATATAATCCTCGACACCATCTTCTAGTGACCACTTTGGCATAGGCAAGCCTTGAGATAGAAGCCTTTTCATCTTAGCTTCAGTAAAATATTGATAACGTGCTCTGAGATCTTCCGGCATGTCTATCCACTCAATATTCAGTGGTCGATCAAGACTTGTAAAGACAGCTTTTGCTAAATCTAACCAGGTTCGTGCGCGTCCATATCCCATGTTGTAGAGGCCAGATTTGACATGTTTATTTTGGTAGATCCACCAGGTCCAGTGAATCACATCCTTAACGTAAACGAAATCTCTCATTTGTCTTCCGTCGGGATAATTAGGATTGCCAGATTTAAAAAGCTGAAGTGATCCTGAATTCATAATTTGTTCGTAGGCTTTGTGAACCACTGACCTCATTGCTCCTTTATGGCTTTCGTTTGGGCCATAAACATTAAAAAATCTTAAGCCAAACCAGCGCGGGGGTTTGCGAGACTGTTCACTTACCCAAATGTCGGTATTTACTTTAGACCAACCGTAGGGATTAAGGGGAGTTAGTTTGTCGGGAGAAATTTCATCAGAGAATCCCAGATCTCCTTGCCCATACACGGCACCACTGCTTGCAAAGAGAATTGTGACATGTGGATTTTCAGTGCAGAATTGAAAAAGTTGATTGGTGTATTCTGTGTTGTTTTTACGCAAATAATGAATATCAGTTTCTTGCGTGTCGCTACAAGCCCCTAAGTGGAAAACACACTCAACACGACTTGCATGGGTGTTCAAATAATCAAAAAGGTCATCAGGTTTTAAAAAAGTGTGGAAGCGAGATCTACTCAAGTGTACAGGTCTCTCAGTTGTAGTTATATGGTCAGTGCACACAATATCATCAATGCCCAGGGCGTTTAGGTATTCAACTAGCTGACTGCCAATAAACCCATTGGCTCCAGTAACGATAAACATAATCATCTCCTATTATATTGTAGCCCTAATTTACTGCTCCAATTTACATTGGTTATATTGTGAAATCAAATGAGGTAAGAAAGAGAAGGTTCTAGATATCTTCTTCGTATTCAAGGACAAGGTTTTGGATGGTGTGCATAAGGGACTTTGACTGTTTTTTACTCAGATTCTTCTTTTTTAATGGGCCAGAACTGTAATTAAACGGGATTTGGCTACAAATAAAATTATCAATAACTTTTTGTATTTCGCTGTGAGCCAGTCCTCTTTTTCGTTGAGTAATTATTTCATCTACAATGTGCAGAAGTGCGTTTCCAGTCACTTTGTTAACTTGGTTGTTTATCTTGATGCGGGCATACAAACTAGAGTTTAGAAGCTCCAAGTTCTTGGGGGTTGAGATACTCAATATGAGGTCTTTGAAGGCCTCAATAGAGCGGGATAGGCTTTCCAAAAGTTGCAAGTTCGGTTTTTTGTCTTTGGCGGCTGCAGATTCTGAGACTATGGCGAAGAAAACATCGGTGGGATCTATGGGGTTCCAAAAATTGGAGTTTAATTGTTTAAGAACAAATTGAGTGTATTTCTTCATGTTTAGAATAGCTGGGCGGTTCACCCCATCTGCAACTTTTTCAGTTTTCCCCTTTGTTTTAAGGCCTTCAAGTTTTTCAAATATAGTCATAAACTTTATGACACAATCGATTTTATCGGGATAGATTTTCTTAATTTCTCGGGGTTTAAACCCTAGTTGTTTCAGGAAAACTATATGTTTTTCCTTTTCGTAAATATTCTCAAATTCTTTAAGAAAGGGATGATTATTAAAAAACTTTAGGTTTTTTTTGTTTTTACTTTCTAGAAAATCTACCAGTTGTATAAAGACTTGGATGATGAGTTTCGCTTTTTGACTTTGTTCATTTAAATTTGTTGAGAGTCTCTCGACGTCGTCGTATCGATATTGATCATGTCTTAGGCCAAACTGGCGTATGCTTCCGTAGTCGATTATACCTGCATTGGCGAGGACATTATCGCCATCCCAGTCTAGCCAGGTAAAAATATACTCTCTTTCAAGCTGTGCGACAAATTTTGCAAATGAGTTCACGAGTTCTTTTAGCATTTCAGAGTACTTACTTTTAGACGAAGCCTGGATTTTCCAAACTTTATTGCTCACTTGCCTGTCTATTAGGTAGTCAGTGGCCCTTTTAAGGGCGGCATAATTATTTTGTTTTAAGTACATAAATAAATGTGCAGGCCTCAGTAAATTTTTTCCAGCTCTCACTCCAATTCCCACATTTCCACCAAGATCTATCGTGGCTAAAATGCGTTCAGTTTCTATTCCTCTAAGATGTAGAATTTCAGCCATTATTGTCGCTGAATACAATTCATCAATTTCGGCGAGTCCACAGCCATAACCGTGGTCGATGTTGCCAGATTGTAGAGGTTTTCCTGCGAAAACTACTCCTGGAGCAAGTGCAGTGACTCCAGTGCCCCGACTAGAGACATCCCATGTTTCACCCTTATGTGTGACGACTCCATTCCAGATACATCTACCATCCCCAGATGTTTCACCCTTCTTATTTGGATGTTGGAGTTGTAAGTAGCGTGTTGCCATGTACTTGTGTGTTTTGATTGTGTTAGCTGGATATTTTTTTTTATTTTCAACGTCGTATTCATTGATAATTCTTAAGTTAAAAGTTTTGAGTATTTTCTTTTCTAAATCAGGATTTAGAACTTCGGGATGATTAACATCCAACAGTCCCATTTCTTTTGCTAATTTAAAATTAAAATAAGCAATTTTCCCTTTTTTCAACTCACGAACAGAATAGAGAATGAAACCCTCTGGCACATATGTTTGCCAGGGGTGGTTTCCATCCAATTGATCAAAATTAGAATACAGATCTTTGGCTTTACTATCAGAATTAGAATGCTGTGGGTGTGATAAATTGGGATTGAGATAAAAAACTTTAGCTTTACTCATAACTTAGATATAAGTTCGGCTGGTAGATGTTAAAACTTTATAAAAAAAGCCCAGACCTAAGGCTGGGCTTTTTTTAAGAAAATGTTTTTAAATTTTTATTGGGGCTTTACAAATTGACTTCCTTTTTTCCACCCCGCTCCGCAGAGTTCGCCGGACTTTAGAGCTGTTAAAACTCGCAAAATCTCAGAGGCATCGCGACCAACATTCAAATTGTGAATACCCATATATTGGATGGTGCCTTCGGGATCAATTATAAAAGTTCCACGAGTTGCTATGCCTTTTTCTTGCATAAGAACTCCGTAGTCTCTAGAAATCTGCTTTGTTACATCTCCAAGTAGAGGATATCCGAGATTTCCTAAATCGTCTTTTATCCACCTTTTGTGAGAAAAAACGGAGTCAATACTGCAACCAAGGACCTCGGCGCCATTTTCTTTAAACTCGTTTTTAAAATCTCTGAATTGAGTAAGTTCAGTGGGGCAAACAAAAGTAAAGTCTAAGGGGTAGAAGAAAAGCACAACCCACTTACCTTTGTAATCTGATAGACTAATTTCTTTAAAATCTCCACCATCCATAACGGCCTGACAACTGAACTGCGGGGCTGGTTGACCTATCATTGGCATAATACACTCCTTTTATATAACGCTAAATGTTATTTTATTCCTAGAGCCATTGACCTTTGAATGGCATTACGAAAAAAACTCTATATTGAAAGAAAGTCAGTTTGCGTTTGCCATAAAAAGCTTCAAAAGCCCTGCGGTATAAAAGTTCTGCCATAAAAAACGTGGCTCATCAAGGGCAACCGTGCAATCGGACTGAACAATGAGACTGAATAATAAGACGGGGCAATCAGACTGTGTAATCAGACTGTGTAATCAGTAAGTCCCAATGGAGATCAGAATATATGAAAATAGTTTCTTGGAATGTGAATGGAATTAGAGCTTGTGCAAAAAAAGGTTTTCTAGAGTTTATAAACCGAGAGGACCCAGATGTTTTGTGTATTCAAGAGACAAAAGCACACCCTGAGCAGCTGGAATCTGATCTGTTGTATCCATTAAATCGAGTTGGCTACTTTTCTTCAGCGGAGAGGAAGGGGTATTCTGGCACGGCTACTTTTTTGAGAAATCAGCCGGATGACGTTTTGCATGGCATACAAATTAAAAAATTTGATGATGAGGGGAGATTTGTTGTTACGGAGCAAGACGGAATCACAATTTATAATGTTTACTTTCCAAATGGAGCATCGAGCGAAGAAAGGCATAATTATAAGCAAGAGTTTTTAGACAAGTTCACCTTGCATCTCAAAAAGAAAATTGATGCTGGAGAAAGGCTTATTGTTTTGGGTGACTATAACGTTGCTTACATGGATCAAGATGTTTACGATCCTGTTCGCCTATCAAAGGTCAGCGGTTTTTTGCCCGAAGAGAGGAATTGGTTCAGAAACTTTCTAGATATAGGATTTATAGACACATACAGACATTTTTATCCCAACGAGATAAATAAATTTACGTGGTGGTCTTATAGGGAAAACGCGAGAATAGCCAATCGTGGTTGGAGAATCGACCATATTTGTGTTACAAGAAACCTGATTGATTGCGTCCAGGATGTAAGGATATTAGACGAGCAGCAAGGTTCTGATCATTGTCCCATCCTAATTAATCTAGAATTGTGATCTTGATTTGTAATCTAGGTCTGCAATATGTCTAGGTCTGCAATATGCTAGATCTGCAATATGCTAGATCTGCAATATGTAAGACACGATCTAAAAACGTGATCTGGAAGTGTGAAATGGGAAAACTTTTTCTACTATTTACGGTTGTTCCAGCTATAGAGCTTTTGTTGTTGATTGAAGTTGGAAAGCTAATTGGTGCATGGGATACTTTGTTGATTGTAATATTAACTGGGGCTTTTGGTGCCTTCATGGCCAAGAGTCAGGGGTTGCTTCTCATGACAAATATTCAAAAAGATTTAGCAAGGGGACATTTGCCGGCAGACAGTTTAATAAATGGGGTTCTCATTTTTTTAGGAGGGATTCTTTTGATAACTCCGGGTTTTATTACTGATGTTGTCGGGCTTTCTTTAGTTTTTCCTATCACTCGTAAGCTTTATATCCTTTCCACCAAGAGCTACTTTGCAAAAAAAATTTCAGAGGGAACATTTAAATTCTACACAAAGGTCAATGGAGAATGGAGAGGCTCGGATAGTGTTAGGGACGTGGGACAGGAAAGCTCGGTCTCAAAAGAGCCAGCAAAAATAATTGATCTACAGTCTTATAAAACCTCTAAAGAGGATTAGATCTACTGGTAAATCTATCGATAAAAAAGTAAAGCGAGATACCCTATATAAGAAAAAAGAAAAAGGCCTCCTATTGTCCTACTTATTGTTAACTTATTTAATTTCACAACAATAAATAGGAGGACGGTAATTCCCAACATTAGAAAGCTGTCAAAGCTAGCGATCTCGGGGGACGCCTGTAGGGGGTGGGCGAGACTAGCGGCTCCGGCAACTCCCATTGTATTAAAAAGATTTGAACCTATGATGTTGCCAACAGCGATGTCATCTCTCCCCTTTAGTGCGGCCATTGTGGAGGCCACAAGTTCAGGTAGTCCAGTGCCAGCAGAGATAATGGTTATGCCAATAATTCGTTCAGATAAACCCAAGATATTTCCGATAACTATGCCGTTCTCTAGAACTATATGGGCTCCACCGATTAAAGCTGCACATCCGATAACAAGATAGAGAATATCTAGAAATGGGTATGAAAGAATTTTTAAATCTTCCTCGGCTTTTAGTCCTTCTTGTTTGGCTCTGAAGATAGAAATCACAAACATCAATAGAAGCACAGCGAGACTCAAGGCTCCTTCGTATCTTTGATAAGTCTGGTCCCACAGAAAGAAAACAAAAAGCACTGAGCAGGCAATAAGCATAGGGATTTCGATTTTATCAAAAGAGGCTTCTACCTTATTGGGTTTCATAAGTGAAGCAATGCCTAATATTGCGAGAATATTAAAGATGTTAGAGCCCACCACATTTCCGATAGCAACGTCGGGAGCTCCCTTGATTGAAGCTATAAAGCTTGTAACTAACTCGGGCGCAGAAGTTCCCGCTGCAATAATAGTGAGGCCTATAATCGCAGGGCTAACTCCAAATCGGCCGGCTATACTGACGGCAGCTTTAATAAGCCAGTCTCCGCCTAAAATAAGAATCAGAAACCCGACAATGATCATAAAAGAGGGAAAAATGAACTCCATAAATGTTAAAGCCTTTGTTAAGATGAAATTTATGCGCATGACGATAGTATCACTTTTTTTATTAAAAGCACTAGATGCACAGGCAATGTGTGTAAGTTCTGATACAGCTTATCTACGCTCAGGACCGGGGGCTAACTACTCCTTAAGTTGGACAGTAGGTAAATACACCCCTCTGGTGATTCTAGAGCAAAGGGCCGGATGGTATCAGGTTCAAGACGTAGATGGCTCTAAGCATTGGGCAGAGCAAAGAACAATTAGTAAAAAAATGAAGTGTGCAACGGTAAAGGTTTTGAAAGCTTCATTGCGCACGGGCCCGGGCACTAAGTATCCATATGCGGCGTACCAAAGTGCCGACAAATACTTTCCATTCAAAATCCTGAATCAGAAGGACAGTTGGATGCATGTGTCAGACGCGGCCGGGAATAAGTTTTGGGTACACAATAGCAATTTGTGGAGGCCGAGAAAGGTGAGTGTTATAAACTTTTAGTTGCTTCAATGAGTCAGGCTACTGAGACCCGTATTTAGAGAGTTTTAAGTGTGTAATGTAGAATTTTATAGCAATGAAAAAAAGACAGCGTTTCAACATGAAACGCCATGTCGATTTACTTTTTATTGCTTCATGTTTGTTGCTACAATGTCCTGTCTCTGGTAGCTCCCGAGACTGCGATTTTTGAAAAATAAGAATTTTGTTAGCTAGTTATAAGATTTAAGATTTTTTAAGAAATAGTTCTTGCAAAAGGAACAGAAAGCATGTGTAAATAGTTCAGTTCCAATTTGGCACTATTACAAGAGCTGATTAAGGGGAGGGGAACTTCATGAACAAAGTCAGTCAAGACCTAATAAGTAAATGTAAGGACAAGTTATTAAGAACTAAGGCAGACATTTTAAATAGAATAAAAGAAGCCAAAGAAAGTTTGAACAATAATTTTGATGACTCCAAAGGTGGGGATGAAGGGGATCAAACTTTAAGAGCTCTTGCCGAGACAGAATTCTTGAATATGAATGAGAGATTGAGAAAGCAGCTTGTTGAGATCGAAATGGCCTTGGCTCGCATTGAAACTGGAAGTTACGGTGTGTGTGAAGAAACAGAGGAGCCCATCGAGTTGGAAAGGCTTTTGGCCATTCCGTGGACGCGCCTGAGTATTGAAGGGGCAGAAATTCGAGAGTCCATGCAAAAGAGATATGCCAGGTAGTTATTTTTTAGACGGGGGGCTCTTTGGAAGAGGCTCCCTTTCCATTTTGTCCTCAGAGAGAGTTTGTTCCAAACTGATAGATTCAATTTCTGTTGGAGAATAGAGTCTTCCTTTGCCAACACCTGGACAGAAGTTTGCGACGTCAGACTTCCATGTTTTTGGATTTAAAACTTCCGGCCAAAACGGCCATGTACGGCACTGGGTGGGGCGAGCTTCATAAATCTCACATTGTTTATTTTCCAAAAACATACAGTTGGTTTCATCTGGGGCTATTTTAAGGTGGTAATATCCTTCTGTAGATGAGCAGTAGCTGCCAGTAAACTCTTTTAGAGTGAGTCCCAAATGTTTAGCCATTCTTTTGCGGTCGTTGAGGTCCAGGTACACATAACCGTACTCTCCATGTGAAACGCAACATTTGCCCGAGCCCTGGCACTCAAATTTTAAGCCGTCTTTATACCAGGGAGGATTACTTTTCATTATAACTCTCGTTACTTTGCGCGATTGGGGTTTCGCCTAAAAATACAGAATAAACACCCCTTAAATCGCCCGCGTTAAAGCCATGGGCCTTATCCTGTGGATATTCATTTTTAATAAATATAGGCAGTTCATTTTTTTTGCCGTGACAAGATAGGCACTGTTGTTGAGTTATTATTTTGCGAAAATAGTAGTGTCCCTTTTGAGAACCTTCTGTTTGATGCCAAAAAAAGGACGTTAGCTGCGAGTCATTTTTAAAGGCGTTGATAGCTTTGAGTTCTTGGGGATTGGGTTTATTGCTGGGATTTCTGTATTTGTCGCTGGCTTGTTTAAGTTTCCAGGGCTGGTCTTTAGAAAGAGCTATCGCGTGCATGCCGACGGGCTTGCAAACGCGGACAAATGTTTCTTTTGTAACATTTTCTTTTGGATCTATAGTTTTGGCTAGGCCGATTCTCATGGTGTCGAGCTTTTCAATTTCATTTACAGCATTCATCAGAGCCTCAGGAATGCCCGCATGTGTATTAAAGCTAATAAATAGAAGTGCCAAGGCGGCACCGATGGTATGGCTAACACCCTTGGATAAAAGTATTAATGTAATAGCTATGGGTTTATATTTAATTTTTTTCATGAAATGACTCCGCACAGTTTATAAAGAACTCTGGCTCCCACGTTTCCGTCCCATTCATTTTCATCGTTGGGATCTGGCGTGACTTCGCAGAGATCAAAGCCAATTATACTTTTACCACTTGCCTTTAGTACACGCAGCAAATGTTCGACTTGCATAAAGCTAAGTCCACCTGGGACCGGTGTTCCCGTATTGGGGCAATATTCAGGATTCATCCCATCGATATCAAAAGATATATAAACCTTTTCTGGCAAGTGTTGGATGATTTCTTCACAAAGGATATGCCAAGTTTTACCTTTAAAAAGTTCCGAAAAAAGCTGTGGTCCAAAAAAAGTTTGAATTCGAGAGTCCGACTCAATTAGAGCCAGTTCTTCTTCGCAGTAGTCGCGAATGCCGACCTGTACCAGTTTTGAAGGGGCATGGGTCAATTGAAGAACATTGTACATAATGGAGGCATGCGAGTGAGTAAATCCTTGGTAAGCTTTGCGGAGATCCGCATGGGCATCGATGTGCAGAACTCCAAAGTTTGAATCATGAACTTCTGATAGGGCCTTTATAAGTCCAAGAGGACAAGAGTGATCTCCACCAACAAGGCCAACAGATTTTCCTTTTTGTAAAAGCTCCTTAGCATCTTGGTAGACAGAATCGACCATTCTCTCGCACAGTAGATTCACGCGTTTTTGTTTTTCTAAAATATTAGCAGGGGCTGTAGAGTCAGGGTTTTCAGCTGAGTGAAAATAATCGATAACATCTTTGGCCAAAGGATCGGCTTGAGGGTAGGGGTCTTCCATGCTGCAGCTTCGGTTTTTATTGGGAAGCATATATATACCTCTTTGGGCCACATTGCCGTAGTCGTAGTCGTGAAAATCAATTTGAGGACTGGCTTGGTAAATAGCTTCAGGCCCTTTAGAAGTCCCTCTTCCATAGGAGGTTGTTACATCCCAACGTACGGGAATAAGAACAATTTCAGAGGATTCAAACTCAGCATGTGTGCCAAATATTTGCAGTTCGGTCATACTTAACTCCGGTTTTTAAGAACAACCAAGCCTACCACAATTGCAAGCCCTACTGCTATCGTGATTTTTTCAAAATATCTTTCTATAAAACTACGAATGCGTGGACCCCATAAGTAAATAAGTAGTCCTTCGATGCCAAAACGTAAGCTGCGACTGAGCATTGAGGCCAACACAAAAGGTAAGAGTTCCAAATTGGCAACACCCGCTGCAATTGTAAAGACTTTAAATGGAATAGGAGTAAATCCGGCCAAAAACATAGCGGAAAAGGCATTGGCGTGGAACTGCTGAAGGACGATATCTAGGGCGCTTTGGGAAAAAATGTAGTTTAGGAAAAAATCCTTAGTGGCTTCCCAAAATAAAAAACCTAGTAGATAGCCGCCAAGGGCTCCTACTACTGAAAACAGGCTTGCAAAAAAGCTATAAAGGAGGGCCAGTCGTGGTTTTGCTGAGGCAATAGCCATAAGGAAGGGGTCAATTGGAATAGGGAAAAAAATGGATTCAATAAAAGCAAAGAAGCATAAAAAGTGAAGGCTTTTGGGGTGCTCGGCCCACTTCATAACCCAGTTGTAGAGCTGACGAAGCCATGTGTTTGGGTTGTAGCGCTTAATGGCAGCCAGCATAATGTCTCCTCGCGTCGCTTTAAGGTGAATGTCCACAATAGGCTTGATTAATTATCTTTGTTTTATAAATTATTGCAGTTAATAAAACGGCTTTTTGCGCTGCAAAACCGCCGCTGGTAAAGCGGAGTTGGAAATGACTATTGCGAACTACTATTGCAAATGGCTGTTACGAGTGGATACTACGAGTGGATA
>CAZCYD010000009.1:0-27450 GCA_964502735.1 uncultured Pseudobdellovibrionaceae bacterium | reverse complement strand
CTATTTTGCGAATTGTACATTACGGATTATACGAAGCCATGCTAATACGGGAGGATTTATGAGCTTAAGAAAACTAATTGCGACAGTAACCATGGGAGTGTTTTTGTCGACGCCGGTGGTGGCCGTAAAGTCCAACCCAGAAGTGGAAAAGTCGAAGCCTCCTCAGGGGGGAACCTTCTACTATCCTCTTAGATCAGAGCCTGAGAGATTGCATCCCATTAACTCTTCTGACTTATACGCGAGATATGTTCAACAGTACGTTGTGGAGGGATTGCTTAAAACAAACCTGGACACTTACGAATTAGAGCCTGGCCTTGCAGAAAAGTGGGAGTCTGCGAAAGATGGAAAGTCTTACACTTTTTATCTCAGAAAAGACGTAAAGTTCCACAATGGAGAGGAGCTTACAGCTGAATTGGTAAAATGGAATTACGAAGCTCGCATGGATGATGCCTACAAAGCTTTTAATGTTAGACCTTACCTAGAGAATGTTGATCGTGTGGAAGTCATAGATAAACACACTGTAAAGTTTCACATCAAAAAGAAGTATTTTGCCAATTTGGATGCAATTGGAAGCTACACAATTTTAGGTATAGTTCCCAAGTCTGTGTACGGAAATCCTAAGGACAAGAAGGCCAATAAATTAGTTGTAGGTTCAGGGCCTTATATAATGGATAAATATGAAAAGGGCAGCTATATACGCCTAAAAAGAAATCCCAATTGGTGGGGAGTAAAGTCTGCTAATCCTCCTGCGATCCTAAAAGGAACCCACAACTTTGATAATATTCAGTTCCGTTTTGTAAAAGAAGAAAATGTTCGTTTGGAAATGCTAAAGAAAGGGCAGCTTGATTTTGATGAGCTTTCGGCTGAGCAATTTGTCAAAAAAACTGAGGGTAAGCCATGGGGAGAAAAGGTTCTCAAAAAAGAGGTAGAAAACGATGAGCCAAAGTCTTATGGTTTTGTCGGATGGAACTTTAAAAACCCCATCTTTCAAGATAAAAATGTCAGGAAGGCCCTTGCCCACTTAATGAATAGGCCTGTCATGAATGAAAAGTTCCGATACAATAAGTCTTACTTGGCAACAGGGCCTTGGTATTTACAAAGTCCTTACGCCGACAAAGACGTCAAACCTATTGGCTACAACCCCGAGGTGGCAAAAAAGTTGTTAGCGAAAGCGGGCTGGAAAGATACCGACAAAGACGGGGTTTTGGATAAAATTATTGAGGGCAAAAAAACAAATTTTTCATTTTCACTAATGTACGCAAATAGAGATGTAGAGAAGTACTTTACTATGTACAAAGAAGATTTAAAAAAGGCCGGTATTTTAGTGGAGTTAAAGGTAGTGGAATGGAACTCCTTTGTTAAATCATTGGATGAACAAAAGTTTGACGCTGTAGCCTTGGGTTGGGGAGGTGGGAGTGTTCACAATGACCCCAAACAAATATGGCACAGCGAAAGTGCTCAACCAGGGGGGTCCAACTTTATTTCATACAAAAATAAAGAAGTGGATAAATTAATTGATCAGGGTCGAGAAATAGAAGATAGCGAAAAGCGCAAAATCATTTGGAAAAAAGTTTACAGAATGATTGCTGAGGATGCTCCCTATGCCCTTCTGTTTGTTGATAAGTACTATCACTATGCTATTTCGAATCGTCTAGGCCAACCCAAGGCCACTTTCCAATATGATGTTGGCAAAGCTTATTGGTGGGTTCAGTAACCCATGTGGGTCTATTTTTTAAAACGTCTGGCGATGATTATCCCAACTTTGTTTGGGATAACTCTGCTTTCGTTTATAGTTATTAATCTGGCTCCAGGAAGCCCTTTAGAGCAAGAAATTCAAAAAATGAAGTTTGCGAGCGGAGCCGCCGGCACTAGCGGAGCCTCCGGGGTTGGGTCCTCAAATTATGGAGTTTCAGAAGAGGTTCTTGAATCTCTAAAAAAACAATATGGTTTTGATAAGCCGCTGATGGTGAGATATTGGATCTGGATTAAAAATGTTTTCACCCTGGACTTTGGGGACAGTTTTTCCACCTATGATCCCGTCTTAACTATGATCATAGAACGGTTTCCTGTATCTTTACAGTTTGGTTTAGTTTCACTTTTTTTTATGTATCTGATTTGCGTGCCTCTGGGCGTGGCGAAGGCCGTTAGGGACGGTAGCCGCTTCGATGCCGCATCTAGCTTTGTTCTCTTCATAATGTACTCTATACCTCCCTTAATGTTGGGAATTTTACTTATAGTTTTTTTTGCTGGAGGATCTTTTTTTGATTGGTTTCCAATGAGAGGTCTACACTCCGAGGAGTACGAAATGCTTTCTTGGGGTGGTAAGATTCTCGATAGAGTCCACCATTTTATTCTACCTATGACCTGTTACATGATAGGCAGCTTTACCGTTTTAACTTTTCTCATGAAAAATTCTTTGTTGGATGTAATCAAAATGGACTACATTCGAACAGCAAGAGCAAAGGGCTTAGGCGAAAAAAAAGTGATATACAAGCATGCGCTTAGAAATGCCCTTATTCCCCTTGCGACAGGTTTAAGTAGTATTTTGGGCATATTTTTGGCCGGTTCTATAATTATCGAGCAAATTTTTGATTTGCAGGGCATTGGGCTTTTAAGTTACAAGGCAGCCTTAGATCGTGACTATAATGTTCTAATGGGTCTTATTTTTATCCAAAGTATTTTAATGTTGGTTGGCAGAATACTGAGCGATTTTCTATATATCGTTATTGATCCACGGATAGACTTCTCATGATAGAAAGATTTATTAAAAATGACTTAACCTTAAAGCGTTGGCGTCGATTCAAAAAAATCAAGCGAGCAATGGTCTCGTTGTGGGGATTGGGTATTATTGTATTTATAAGCATAACTGCCGAATTTTGGGCCAACAGTCGCCCTATTCTGATGAGTTATCAGGGTGAACTCCACATGCCGATTTATAAGTTCTACCACCCAACAAAATTTGGCCAAACTGAGTCTATGGTAACAGACTACAGAAAAATTGAGTTGGGGAGTGGGGATTGGGCGATATGGCCATTGATAAGATGGAATCCCTACGAAACAAATAATGACGTCGATGAATTCCCCTCTCCTCCAAGTTCTGTAAATTGGTTTGGAACTGACGACAGGGGTCGAGATGTTGCTTCGCGTTTGATTTATGGATTTCGATATTCTATGGGTTTTGCCTTCTCAGTTTGGATACTGTCTTATTTATTAGGAATATTTGCTGGGGCCTTGATGGGATACAGTGGCGGTCGGGTTGATCTTGTTGGTCAAAGAGTGGTTGAGGTTTTTGAGTCTATGCCCGTTCTGTTATTGCTAATTACTTTGGTTTCTATTTTTACAGCTGGAATTTCGGTTTTGGTTATTTTTACTTCCATTTTTGGTTGGATGATGATCTCACAGTATACAAGGGGTGAATTTTTAAGATTGAGGAAGCGCGAATTTGTCGAGGCTGCTGAGGCAATGGGGGCCAGTCGATTTCGGGTTATTTTTCGTCATATATTGCCGAACTCACTTGGCCCTGTTTTAACTTTTTCCCCATTCACAATTGCCAGTTTGATTTCATATTTGGCTATTTTGGATTATTTAGGTTTTGGGCTCCAGCCCCCAACTCCAAGCTGGGGAGAACTGCTACAGCAAGCCTATAAGAACTTTCAATACGCTTGGTGGTTGGCATTTTTCTCCTCAATGGTGCTATTTTTGACCTTAGTGGTACTGAATTTGATTGGTGAAGGAGTTCGTGATGCCTTCGACCCCCGAAAATAGTCGTGTCCATCTTTATTTTTTTAGGCACGGAGAAACGGAATGGAATCGTCTTAAAATCTTTCAGGGGAGCCATGATATTCCTCTCAATGAGACTGGGCGATTGCAAGCTCGAAACTTAGCAGACGCCTTTGATAATCTGCCCATAGAAGTCGTGCTGTCATCAGATTTATCTAGGGCAAGGGAAACGACAGATATAGCTTTTCAACACAGAAAGGATTTACCCTGCCTTTATACGCCGGCATTAAGAGAAGCCGATTTGGGCGTGGCCGAGGGAGTTCCGCGAAGTCTGTTTGATGAAAAGTTTGGCGAGGAGATGTGGGACGCTTGGGTTTCACCGCAGGAAGAGTTTTTAGATTTTAAGTTTCCAGAGGGCGAAACAAAAAGGGAAACTCGCCAACGTGTTCTCGATTTTTTAAATGATTTTATTGCACAAAACGCCTTCAAACATATAGCCGTTTCTACTCATGGAGGGGTTATTTCTAGAATAGTTCACTATTGCCAAAATAGTCCCACTGGGCCGACGCCCATCCCTAACGGCTGTCTTTACCATGTTCGTGTAGAGGCGGGGGTTTGGAGTTTTGTAGGGCGCTTATAACCCAAATCTGTCTACCTCGCTTATGTGGTTGAAAAGTCGTGAGGTTGAAAAGTATTAGGCTGAACAGATTTTATAGAAGTGTAAGGAGCGCTAGAGGTTCTAACGACTATTGTTTTGACATTTATATAGAATTTTCGCAGCCACTGTCGAAAACCTGAGATTTTTGTTATAAGGGTGCGAATATGTGTCCCTCTCCATTTTTAAATCTCTGCCAAGTTCTAAGTAGATTGTCTCTTACTTGTAGGAGGTTCTATATTCTCTTGTTTTTACTTGTCTTGATTTTTACACAAAGTGGTCAAAGCGCCACTTTTAGAAATAACCCCAAAGTTCTTTATCGGCCTAGTATTTGTGCGGCTTTATTGAATGAATTCACAGTTAAAGATAAGGAAAAAATTGAAGTTGAGAAGCTTCTGATAGATTTGACTGGTCGTATTTACCGACAATACGAAGCCGCCCACCCCGAGATAAGACAAAGCAGCCCTCAAACCATAAATAATAATATTACAGCAAAGCACGATGCCCTTAAAGGACGGCTTCAGTACAGCTCTCGATTGAACCAAGAGAATTTGGATCAAGCTCTTTATGTTGTGTCAGACCTGTCTGAAAGAGGAGTTGAGCCTGATAGAATCATTTGGGTCACAGCCACAGAGGGAAAATTAGCTATTCAAGAAAAATTGGAATTGCGTCGGCATATACTTACAAGTTTGCAGACTGAAGTGAGATCAAAGGTAAGGGAGTCTCTTCATGAATGGAGAGGGACCAATCAGCTTAAGGCAGCTTTGATGGGGGCTTCTTTCTCATTTCCAGCATGGCTTCCTGATTTTGAAGTTCTGTCGGGGCATTCTGTTTTGTATGCACTCTACATAGCCTATATGTTTTATAATACTTCTCTTATGAACTTAACTGCAGAGTTAGGGCTTACACCTATTGAATGGAGTCGAGACGACTCTCCTTACGAAATTCATTTTATTGAACATATTAATCAAATGGAAGAAGCGCTAAATGATTTTACCCATGAAGACCTTGTTGTTTTCTCTGATAAAACTATACTTTCAACCCATCAGTTTACAGCAATGAAGAGTTGTGCTAATGGCACGCAATTTACGAACTCTGAGTCTGTGGTTACAAGTTGTATAATGGAAACACTAAATTCTGCAGATATAGCCGTCAATGAAGAGGTAAGGCGAGTTTTACAAGAGGAGTATAAGAAGGCAAAGTCAAATCCACGTTGGTCAAGGCCATTGACAAGAATGCGAGAAGTTCTATTCTCTCATCCTCAAACAGGAGTTCCTATTCTTGTAACAGGTTTAGAGTTTAATGCTAACTTTGTATATCCCCCTAAGAGACCAAGATATCTAGATCAATTAAAAAAAGAGTCCCTCTCATGGTGAGAAGAGTTGGGCTATACGGAGAAAAGGGTTTGAGGAAGTTTTGATGCATTTTATTCGCGGATTTGGGTAGTCAAAATGGAAGCTATGGGAGGAGTCCACTAGGGAGTGAGACACAGCTCGTCGGTGAAGCAATTCTGAGTTCCCATAAATCAGTGGCTTTGTTAAGAGTACAAAATGATTTTTCGCTCAAAGCAGGATACAATTTTTCTTATTTTAGCTGGGTTCTTTATAACCAATGCTATTGTTGCGGAATTGATTGGTGGAAAGTTAATAGAAATTCCTATTTCGCTACCTTTTATGGACGGTTATCCCGTGGCAAGTTTAGGAGTTTTACCCTGGCCCATTGTATTTATCACCACAGATCTTGTTAATGAATATTTTGGCAAGATGGGTGTAAGGCGTCTTACTTTTATCACCGTAGGTTTAATTATTTTTACTTTCATTATACTATTTTTGGGAATAAAAATTCCAGCAGTCAGTTTTTCGCCAGTTCAAGATGAGGCCTTTAATATTGTTTTTGGACAGTCTCTTTGGATAATTGTTGGTAGCATCACGGCATTTTTAGTTTCACAATTAATAGATGTAATGGTTTTTTGGTTTCTTAGGGGGAAAACAGGTGGGAGAATGCTTTGGTTGCGAGCCACAGGGTCCACCGCAGTTTCTCAGTTGGTGGATACATTTATTGTTTTGGGAATTGGCTTTTGGCTCTCGGGAAAGATTTCTACTAGTGAGTATTTAAATCTTTCAATCACCAATTACAGTTATAAATTTTTAATTGCTGTTGGATTAACTCCAATAATTTATGCGGCCCATGCCCTAATCGATAAGTATTTGGGCGAAGTTCAGTCTGAATCCATTACTGAAAAGGTTGCAGAAAAAGAATTAAAAGATCCATATTCTTTTTAGTCATTCACAAGCTATGTGGTTTAGAAGGCCAGGCCAACAAGAAAACGGAAGTATGCACCAGAGTTTTGGTCAAAATCAGCACCATCAAGTTTTTGGTCGCGAAGAGTGATTATTCCACCATCAAAACCAAGGTGAAAGCGTTTGAGTTTTACAACTGAAATTAAGCCAACTGTATAAGAGAGTCCAATTTTTAAGTCCTTATCTGTGGTGGCCGAGCCCGAGACTGAAGATAAAGTTGAACTGGCTGATAGAGGGAGAACAAGGCCGAGAGTTCCAGAAATTGAAACTACGTCGTCTATGAATTTATATCCAACCAGAGCCGTCAAAAGGTTCATTTTGTAATCTGCAATAACCGTAGAGTTTTCCACAGACTCGCTCATCATTTGAAAGCGAGCACCCCAAAAATAGGGTTTATTGGCGATATGTCTATATATATCTAAACCGATATCAGTGTATTCATTAGGGAGAGGGTCTGCAAAGCTGAAGTTTTCGCTCACATTGGCAAATTGAAAACCGTAGTGAACATACAAACTCCAATTGTAAGTTTTTGAACCGAAGGTTTGGTAAGACTCTGCTGTGCCAAGCTGTAATTCCTCTTTTGTTTCATTTTCTTCGCCGCTTAAATCAGACAGATCATTTGTATTTTCAACTTTCATTGTGAAGGCTGAGGAACTATTGGACTGTTCCATAAATTCGTCAGTTTCGAAGTCTATTTCTTCTTCATCAGAAAGGTCATTGTCGGCCATGTCTGTTAAGAAATCATCGTTAGAGTCTGTTTGTGCATAAGACGTTGAGCTCGCCCCACAAATAGAGATATTCAGGATAAAAAGAAAATAAAACAGAATCTTCACTGTCTCACCTTATCCTTCCAGCTGGTTTCTGGGTAGGTAAACTCGATGGGAAAGCTAAAGGTGAGTAGAGTGTAGCTACCACCGACTTCTATATCTGCAGTTCCAGCAGTCCCTGAGGTTTTAAAATTAACAAACTCTAGACTCACAAGGGTCTTGAGGTTAAGGTAGTATCCAATTCCAATCCTTTGGCCTACCCCAGTGGTTCGTGCTTTGTAAATGTTTGAATCAGCTCTAAAATCAAAACCAAAAAAAGTTCTTATGGGAAGATTCCAGTCCCACCCCAGTGAAAGACCCATATTTGTTAGTGCGGGGGAAGAATTTGAACTTCCTCCCATAAAGTTTACCATGGAGTATCTTGCATCAAGGGCTAAATACACATACTCCGCGAAATAACCAAATTTAAAGCCGAGAGAAGGAGATACATAGACTTCATTACTGCTCGCGGTTGTCCCACCGGAGAGTACAGTGGTGTTTGCCGAGCCTTTCCCGTAGCCAACGATGGGTTCAAAATATAATGAGCCTAAGGATAGCGATGATGCAAAAAACAATATAAAGAATAAAAGGCATCGTAACATGAGTTTAATTATCAACTATTTTTCCTCAATAGGTACAGTGGGTTGCGGCGCAGCATCGGGGTAATTTTGAAATAATTTTTTAAAATATGAGCGAAATTTTTTGTTTTCACTTAAAGCCACAAAAATTGCTGTTAGTAAAATTGTAATAGGAATAACGGCAAAAATGACGTCTTGAATCCATTGAGCATCATTGAGTCCCCGTTGAAGGGGTATTGTGGCGAGTACGGCGCAGGCCAGTCCTCTGGGCCCCATAGCTGTTGTTACCATGGCATCAAGTTGAGAGTATTTTTCCGGATTAAATAATAACTTTACCGCGAAATATCGAGTCATAAAAATAATAATGGAAATAAACAGAGCCAGAATGACAACTGTCCAGTCAGAAAATTTAATAAGTAGGCCTAAATAGAGAAAAAAGAGTCCTCTGAGTAAGAAGGTTATCTCTGACAGTAAAGACATATCACCAGGGGTGACCGGAATGGTGCTTACTTTGTTTTTTAGCCAATCAGGAAAAAGGTTTAAATTTGCCAGCATAAAACCGAGGGTAAGAACACCAATGGCTCCATTGTGGTGGGTGGCTTCAATAATTCCGTAGGTTAAAAGAGCCCAGGCTTCACCCGCAAAGGCCATGTTTACCATTCTAGAGTAATTTTTTTTGATATAGGCCCAAATAAAACCACTAAAAATTCCCATCAACCCAGCTAACACGGTTTTAGGACCAAGGCCGACGATCAATTCCATTGGACGGAATGTGCCAGCCGCAAAGGAGTCCACCAAAAGAAGAAAAATCACGATTGCAATCACATCAGTAAACGCCGACTCGAGGCCTAGAATAGTTTTGGTCTTATCAGTAATTGATAGTTGTTTGACCATTGGAATGACAATGGCGGAAGATGTGCTGCCCAAGCCCATGGCTACGAGAAGTGAAGTCGACCAGCTCTGCATAGCAAAGGTGTAACAAATCAGCGTAATGGCACCTGTAACTAGAAAAAACCCCACAGTTGTAATGCTAAGTGCGGGCAGACTAGATACGAGCAGATCGCGAGTGCTGAGGTGAAGCCCGCCTTCATAGAGAATGACAATAAGCGCGGTCGTTGCAACGACACCACCGACCTTTCCTAGGTCTGAAGGGTCGATAATGCCAGACAGGGGGCCTAGGGCGTATCCGATAGCCACAATGATTAATAAATCAGGTATTTTTGTCTTTTCAAAAAACCAACTGAGCCCGTGTTCTAAAAAAAATAAAACTGCTATACCAATAATAACTGTTGCCATAGACTACTGATAATAGAGGTGATTACACTTAACTACAAGAAAGTTTTCAGGGAGTGGTTATGAGATTAATTTTATTTATTTCTATTTTAATGAAGCTTGTATTAATGGGATCGGCAGTGTCATTTGCACAGGAGAAAAACTCAGAAATCACATGTGAACCTAGTCTTGAAAATCGAAGAATAGTTGGCTTTACCTGTCCTTTTCTGCATCCTGAAAGTTTGTTGTACAAAATGGGAATACAGCCAGAGGATCAAATAGTTGAATATGATGGTGTTTCAATCACAAGTTTTCAGGAAATGCAGAACTTCTATGAGCAACTGCACCGCCGCAATATCGTGAGAGTGAAATTCAAAAGAGGTGGTCACGTATTTAGTGCTGAAAACATAAATTTACAAACAAAGTGAGTTAGAATTTATTCATCTGGATCTTCTAAGTAGGTATATCCTGACAGGGCTTGCTGATAATAATTCATAAGAAGTTTGGCTTCTTGTTTTGTTATTTTGCCCTCAGCGATACTTTGCTCACTTGATAGTCGAATTTTTTCAACCAATTCGGGTTTGTTGTACTCAAGGTAACTTAAGACCTCTTCCACGGAGTCTCCCTCTACAACCCCCTTGATAGTGTATTTTCCATCTTCTCTTGAGATGGAGACATGGACGGCATTTGTATCGCCAAACAAGTTATGAAGATCGCCTAAGGTTTCTTGATAAGCCCCAGTTAAAAACACACCGATATAATAAGGTTCATTAGACTTGAGTTCATGCACTTCTAAGTAAGCCTGAGTGCCTCCGGCCTCAACATCTATAAACTTATCAAGTTTGCCGTCAGAGTCACAGGTCATATCCACAATGATAGCTCTTCGGTCTGGAGCTTCGTTAAGGCGATGGATGGGCATAACAGGAAATATTTGATCTAATGCCCAACAGTCAGGTAAAGACTGAAATATCGAAAAATTGCCATAGTAAGTATCGGAGAGTTCCTTTTCTAGATCCCAGAAGATAACTTCTGCGTCTGTATTTTCTTTTGCGAGCTTTACCATTTTAGTTGTAATTGCCCAGTGAAGATCTTCGGCTTTAGCCCTTTGCTCTAGAGATAAGACGCCGTAAGAGAACATATTCATAGTATCACGCTTCTTTTCTAGAAGGTCATTGTAGTACTCATTTAAATTGTCGGGTCTAAGATCGTTGTAAATATCGTAAAGTTCTTTAACTACCCGAGAGTCACTTTCTGTAATTGTGATATCTATATAGGGTTTGGCGACTCTGTTTTCACCAACTACGTTAAAAATAAGTATAGAGCTGTAGGCGACTAATGACCGCCCGGCTTCAGTTATGATATTGGGGCAGGGAATTTTTTTCTCTTCACATATGGATTGAATGATTGAAATCACATCATTGGCATACTCTTGCTCGTCGTAATTTGTTGAGTTGTCAGAACTCCCCCCTGAACCGTCATAGTCAACACCTAGACCTCCACCGACATCTAGATATTTAGGCGATGCACCCAATGCGTACAGCTCGGCAAAAAAACGAGCTGCTTCTTTCATGGAACTTTTTATGGCCTGAATAGATGTGATTTGCGAGCCAATGTGAAAGTGTAAAAGCTCAAGAGAGTTGAGCATGTCTTCTTTTTTAAGAGTTTCAATGCCCTGTACAATTTCTGAAGGTGTTAGGCCGAATTTGGAGCGGGCTCCAGAGGACTCTACCCATTTGCCGGCCCCTTGAGCATTTAATTTTGCGCGGAAACCAATTTTGGGGCGAATGTTCAATTTTTTTGCGGCCTTAATGACCATGTTAAGTTCTTCGTATCGGTCAATTACAATATAAGTGTTTCTTCCTAGCTTCTGAGACAAAAGAGCCGTCTCAATGTACTCGACGTCTTTAAAGCCATTGCATATGATAAGGGCCTCTTGGGTGGCCATTAAGGCTAGAGCGATCAACAGTTCGGGTTTACTACCGCACTCGAGGCCCAAACGCCTCTCCCTGCCGAAATCTACAATTTCCTGTATAAGATGATTTTGCTGGTTAACTTTGATGGGAAATACCCCTTGATAAGAACCAGAGTATTTATAGTCATTGATAGCCTTTTGAAAGCAATTGGAAAGAAGTTCAACGCGGGACTTCACAATGTCCGGCAAGCGAATAAGTATTGGAGGTGTAATTCCTCGATCGTAGAGATCATTTGTGAGTTCAAATAAATCAAGTGTAGGTCCGTCTTTTCCGTAGGGGGTGACTTCAACATGCCCAGACGAGTTTATTCTGTAATATCCACTGGACCAGTTATTTATGCCATATAGTTTCGCACTCTTTTCGTGATTCCAAGTCATCTCTTTTGCACCCTTTTTTCTCTATATTTTTCTTTATACTTAACTTTTCTAAAACAATGTTTTTTGGTTTTTATCCCAAATTTAATGTCGCTCTACGCCCGACATTCTAAACTCTACATTCAAACTCAGTGTTTTAAATCTCTACGACTAAATCCCTGTAACAAAATCCTAGGACTTATGCCACACTATTTAGCAATAAGATTTAAAATTTTTCCTGGCTTATAAATAACCTTCACAAGTGTTTTATCTACTAGTGCATTTTTAATTGCAAGGACATCTTTTGCTAAAATAAGAGCCTGATCTTCTGTCGTTTCAAGGGTTACGTTGATTGTCCCTCGCATTTTCCCATTAACTTGAACCCCCATGGTGAGGAGATCGTCCTTAGCCAGTTCAGGGTCGTGTTGTGGCCATGGCGCTAAGGAAGCAAAGCCGTCGCCTCCCAGTGATTGCCATATTTCTTCACTCATATGGGGAGCAAATGGCATCATAAGTTGGCAAAGAGTTTTTATTACAGACTTGGGCTTGATGTTCTCTTTGTAGAGTTCGTTTACAAGTATCATCATGGCCGATATGGCGGTATTAAAGTTAAGCCTTTCGATATCATCAGTAACTTTTTTAATTGTTTTGTGGAGAGCGCGGTTGATGGGCTCGGGAAGGGAATCCATTTCTGAGCAGCACAGTTGCCCTTCTTCATTGTACACAAGCCTCCAAACTCTTTCTAAAAATCGACGAATGCCTTCGATCCCCTTGGGGTCCCAGGGTTTGTCTTTTTCAAAGGGTCCGATAAAACTTATATACATCCTTGCCGCGTCAGCGCCATATTCTTTTTGCACATCGTCTGGATTGATAATATTTCCGCGAGACTTTGACATGCGGTAGCCATCTGGGCCAGTCACAGTACCTTGATGAGCTAGTTTTTGAAAGGGTTCATCGTGTAAGGCTAGACCTGCATCAAAAAGCACCTTTTGCCAGAAGCGGGCATATAGCAGATGACCCACTGTGTGCTCCGCCCCGCCAACATAGAGGTCCACAGGCATCCAGTACTTTTGATTTTCTAAGCTGGCGAGTTCATTAGGATTGTGAGGGTCACAATATCGCAAAAAATACCAAGAAGAGCCTGCCGATCCCGGCATTGTGTCGGCAATACGTTCGCCAGACTCTTGAGTGAGAGAGTCTACATAGCTCATAAAATCCTTATTTTTAGCTAAAGGAGGAAGGCCCTCTTCAGAAGGCTGATAGTCGGGGACCTCAGGTAAAAGGACGGGAAGTTCACTGGTGGGCACGCCCTTAAGCTCTCCATTTTTGTATTTTACAACAGGAAAGGGTTCTCCCCAGTATCTTTGCCGACTAAATAACCAATCGCGAAGTTTGTACTGAATTTGTTTTTTACCAAGGCCTCTATGTTCAATATAAGCTATCATTTTGTCTATAGCTTGGGGCTTATTTAAACCATTTAGAAAATCCGAATTTGTGAGTTCTCCATCGCCTTCAAAGGGAAGTGGGGACTCACTGACCAATACTCTTTGAACAGGCAGCCCATACTTTTGAGCAAAATCAAAATCTCTTTTGTCATGCCCAGGAACAGCCATAATGGCCCCTGTTCCATAGTCCATAAGTACATAATCCGCTATCCAAATTGGAATTTTAACATTTGTAATGGGATGGATGGCATAAGCTCCCGTAAAAACACCTGTTTTATCTAGATTGGCCTTTCTATCCACTTCACTCTTTTTTTGTGTATTGGTTATATAAAGCTTAACACTTTCGGATTGGGAAGTTGTTACAAGTTGGCTAACTAAGGGATGCTCCGGAGCCAACACCATAAACGTCACGCCGAAGAGAGTATCCGGACGGGTCGTAAAAACTTCTAATTGGTGATCCAAATCTTGGATGGAGAAATTGACAAGTGCACCGAGGCTTTTTCCTATCCAATTTCTTTGCCCCTCTTTGGTCTTTTCTGGCCAGTCAAGTTTGTCCAAGTCATTAAGCAAGCGTTCAGCGTAATCTGTAATTTTAAGCATCCACTGCTTCATGGGGAGGCGAACAACGGGGTGGTTGCCGCGCTCACTTTTTCCATCGATGACCTCTTCATTTGCCAAAACTGTGCGTAGAGCTGGACACCAATTGACAGGAACTTCCTTTTGATAGGCAAGACCTCTCTCAAAAAGTTTTAAAAAAATAAACTGCGTCCACTTGTAAAAATTGGGATCACAGGTTGAGACTTCTCGACTCCAGTCAAAACTGTAACCTAGGGTTTTTAGTGTGTTGCGAAAGCTTTCTATGGCTTGTTGAGTGGTGATAGCAGGGTGGACACCAGTCTGAATGGCAAATTGTTCAGCAGGGAGCCCAAAGGCATCGTAGCCCATGGGGTGTAATACATTAAACCCTTGTGCTCTTTTGTATCTGGCGACAATGTCCGTAGGAGTGTAGGAGGCAAGATGCCCTACGTGTAGCCCCTTTCCTGAGGGGTAGGGAAACATATCTAGCGCATAAAATTTGGGTTTAGAGGGGTCGGCCTTGGTTTCAAAACATTTATTTTCTTCCCAGGCTGTTTGCCATTTTTTTTCGAGTTGCAGGTGATTATATATCATAAAGATTAACTAATCGAGGCGCTGCTCATAGTCAATCTTAGGGGGGGCTTTCGAATAAAAAACTCTACTTTTTGCAATGTTCTCGTTAGAATCGATTCGATGAATGCCAATTGCAGTAAAGAGAGAATTCTGCTTGTTGATGATGACGAGTCGAATTTACTAATAGTTCAAGAAGCTCTAGCCAAAGGGGGATATGACATCCAGTCTCTTAGAGATGGAAAACAAGCCCTAGAGCTTATACAAAAGTGGAATCCCCATTTGGTCATTTTGGATGTTTCCATGCCCGGTCTTAATGGACTGGAATTACTCAAGAGTATACGACTAAAGCTTAAATATATTTCCGTAATTTTTCTTTCAGCAAGGGCTGAAACTCAAGATATTGTACTGGGGTTAGACGCCGGAGCCGACGACTACATTTGCAAACCCTTTAAGGTTGAAGAGCTGTTAGCGCGTGTCCGTGCCCAATTAAGAATCAAGTCTCTGCAAGACCAACTCACAAATGCGAACGCAAAACTCAAGCAACAAGTTGATATTGACGATCTAACAGGTCTTTATAATATGCGTTCACTTTACGAAAGACTCGATAAAGAGATTTCGCGATGCCAACGATTTAAAGGGTCAATTGCCGTTATTATGATGGACATGGATTTTTTTAAAACAGTTAATGATAACAATGATCATTTATTTGGAAGTTACGTCTTAGCAGAAGTAGGAAAAATCGTTCGTGCAAATGTGAGAAGGTTTGATCACGCAGCTAGATACGGAGGAGATGAGTTTTTAATTATCTTATCAGAAGTCAACTTGCGAGGAGCCATCATTTTTTGCGAAAGGCTCAGGAGATCCATTCAAAACCATCATTTTGTAAATAAGCAGAACCAAGCTGACTTAACCTGTAGTATGGGGTTAGCCATTCTATCGGAGAATGAGGCCGAGATAGATGCACGTGAATTGGTCAAAACAGCTGATAAGGCTCTTTATGAGGCCAAAGCTCAGGGACGCAACTGTGTTTGCTATTATGATTTGAGCATAACTGGCCAAACACAAGCGATAAAGGTGGTGGACGATGATTGAGATTCAACCCAATTTAAACTTGTACAATCTCAAGGGAATGCAAGTCGAAACTTTGGTACTTGAGAGCGAATGTTTAAAAAACAATCCATTGAACGACTCTTGTAGGAGGGTAAACCCTGTACTTAGACCTTTAATTGTAGAGGACTTACTGCCTGTGATATTTGTTTTGTCAGGCTTTTCGAGTAATGGCGGGAAATTTTTTAACTTTCAGTCTTTTGAGATGAGTTCAGTTGAGTTATTGGTGCAGCAGATAGATCAAGGGTTGGCCCCAAAGGGGCTTTATGTTTTTGTAGACGCTTGGACCTTTTGGGGAGGAAGTCAGTATATTAATAGCTTAGGATGTGGTCAGTACGAGGACTACATAGTTAAGGAGCTTGTTCCCGCTATTCTTCAAAAATATCCAGTTTGTAAGGAGCCTGAACACTGGTTTGTTGTAGGAGGGTCTAGCGGAGGGTACGGGGCGATCCATTTGGCCAGCCAATACTCTCATATTTTTGGCTGTTTGGCGGCTATTGCCCCAGACTGTTTCTTTCGAATGAGCCTTTTGCCTGAGATATTCTCTGTTTTTCCTCATATAGAAAAGTGGGGGGGGGTGAATGGAGCCATTCGTGAGCTTCAGGAGGGATTGTTACTCAAAAGAAAAGATGGACATAAAATTATGAACGTCATTGCTATGGGTTTATGTTATGCCGGCAGGGGCAACGGAGAAGTCAACTGGCCAATACAACCAGACGGAAGCTTAATTGATAAAGTATGGAGTGACTGGGAGAGTTTTGATCCCATTATGTTCCTGCCTAAGCGAAAAGAGCAATTGTCTAAGTTAAAATCTGTTTATTTAGATGTTGGAAAGTTTGATCAGTATCATTTGCAGTATGGAGCTCGCCAACTTAAAAGTTTATTTCAATCTTTTCAGGTCAAAATTCATTACTCTGAGTACAAGGGCAATCATTTTGATATTGGTAAAAGAAGATCGGAGATGTGGAAGTGGTTAAATGACATCATCATTCAATAAAAGTGAATTAAGAAATAGACAGAGGGCTTCTTATATTTCTTTAATTGTTGGCAGCCTTCTTATGATGCTTAAATTCTGGGCATATAATATGACTCGCTCTGAAGCTATCCGCTCGGATGCGCTTGAGAGTATCGTAAATATTGTGACTGCGAGTTTAGCTATTTTTGTTGTGTACTACGCAGCAAAACCAGCGGATGAAGATCATCCTTATGGCCATGGGAAAGCCGAATATTTTTCGTCTGCATTTGAGGGTGGGCTGATTTCCTTTGCTGCCGCTATTATTATAATCGATGGAGTTAGGGCCCTATTGGGGGAACCCTATCTGCGAGACTTAGAGTTAGGGCTAGCGTTGGTCTTTTTTTGTGGAGTTGTTAATTTCTTATTGGGAATTTATCTTGTCCAGCAGGGTAAGAAAAATAAATCCACAGCTCTTTATGCTAGTGGTCGACACGTACTATCAGACTCCATAACAAGTGCGGGAGTTGTTGGTGGAGTCTTTATTGTTAAGGTGACTGGAGCCATTTGGCTTGATGCTTCTTTGGCTATTCTTGTAGGTGTCTATCTTGCCTATACTGGGTTTCAACTAGTCAGACAGTCAGTCGGTAGCTTAATGGATGCCGAAGATGAAGGTCTTTTAAAAGAGTTGATGGAAGCCTTTCAAAATAGTCGAGTGCCTGGGATTATTCAACTGCACAATGTGAAAGTGATACGCTCAGGCTCCTATCATCACATTGATGCCCATGTTGTTTTGCCTGAATTCTGGGAAATCAGCTACACTCATGAAAAGCTTAATGAGTTTGAAAAAAAAGTTATACAGAATTACACTTTTTATGGAGAAATGAACTTCCACATGGACCCCTGTCGACGCGTATACTGTCGACATTGTGACCTGCCAAACTGTAAAATTCGCCAGGAGGCCTTTGTAGACAAGTTAAAAATAAACTTGTCTCAGTTAAAGGCCAAGGATGAGCCTCTTTAAACCAGTTGTATTTTTGTTTGAAAATAGCCTAAATGGGTTGTTTTTTTATATATGAGCTGAAAAAAATTCACGTTTAAGTTTTTTGCTACTAGGTGCAAAATGCCCATGGTAGGCCCAATCTATCAAGAATTAAGGGATATTGAGCCAAATTATTGTAGCCCATATTTGAGGACTTATTATCGGCCTCGTAAACATCAAGATCTTACAGCGGAGTTCATCATACAAGGACCGCAAATTAAGTTATTGTAAATTTAATTCACCTCAAGGTTAAGGGGTTTGAGCTCGATCAATGTGAGGACTATGAAAAAACGCGCTGTTGTGTTCGGCCTAGTGTTGAGTTTTTCGAGTGTTGTGAAAGCAAAAACTGATTGTGACAAAATAAAAAGTGACGAGCTATTGTGTTTGGCGTGCAACATCTTTCATGAAAGTGGCAACCAAAGTTTAAATGGAAAAATCGCTGTCGGTGCAGTTACCATTAATCGAGTTAAGAGTCTCTACTATCCAAACTCTATTTGTGGTGTTGTATGGCAGAAAAAGCAATTTTCTTGGACTAATGATAAAAACTCCGAAAAAACTACGAGTGGTCCATGGTGGAATCAGGCGAAAGATGTGGCAAAAGGTTTTTTGTTAGCGACAGGGAAGCCTCACGGTGCCTTTCGCGACCCTACAGATTGTGCGCTTTTTTATCATGCAGATTACGTGAATCCCAATTGGAATCGAGATCGAGGCATGAAGTTAACAAAGCAGATTGGCAATCATCTTTTTTATAAGAATAAATCTATGGGCTGTCCCAATGAAAATGTTATGGCCATTACAAGTCGCGATACTGATAATAAAATAAACAGGTCCCTAAATAATTAATATCCACCACTTGCACCCTCGCCTCGGGAGTCAAAGGCGGCTTCGAGAATGCCGTCATCTTTAAGTCGCACGGCACTGACTCGTCCAATGAATCTCTTTTCTTCAAGTTTATGTCCCTTCCTTTTGAGTCCCTCTACCGTGGCTGGTTGAAACCTCCATTCATCAATGAACAGTGTATTTGGTAAGAATTGATGATGGACCCTTGGAGTCTGGATAGCCCTATCGATTTCTACACCTCGAATAAGACTTCGGTAAAGCACTTGCAGCACCCCGCTAATTATAGTTGGGCCTCCGGGGGCTCCCAAAGAGAGTATGATCTTTCCATCTTTAGCTACAAGTGTTGGACTCATTGAGCTTAGCGGTCTTTTTCCAGGCTCTACAAGGTTGCCTTGGCCTTGCACAAGTCCGTACATGTTAGGCTTTCCTGGAAGTGTGGTAAAATCGTCCATTTCATTATTGAGGGCGATGCCAAACTTGTCAGTAACAACGCCTGACCCATAGTTGCCGTTGAGAGTTAGAGTCATAGATACGGAGTTGCCGTCTTTATCTAAAACAGAGAAATGAGTGGTCTCAGAGCTTTCTTTGTAGTTTTTAAGAGAAGAGAGAGGGGGTAAGGTCGTTGCCTTTGAAACTTTTATGGATCTTGAAAGTTCACTGAGGTATTTTTCAGAAGTTAGCAGTTCAATTGGATTATTGTGAAAATCTGGATCTCCTAGCATTTCGCGCCCACGAAAGGAGCGATTAAGGATTTCTGCTAATAGATGAAATTCATCTATACTCATTTCTTTTTGTTTATCAACTTGCAGGGATTCAATCAATGACAGTGCTGTTTTAATAACTAGGCCGCCGCTACTTGGGGGTGGCATTAGATAAATATCGAGATCTTTGAATTTATGAACGAGAGGTTTAAGCCATCTAGATTTGTAATTTTTAAGATCCTCAAGAGTAAGAACTCCGTTCTCCCTTTGGATGGAGTTAACAATATCTTTGGCCACTTCTCCTTCATAAAAGGCTGAAGGACCTCTTCGCTTGTACTTATCAAGAAATTTTGCCAAATTCTCTTGTAGCAGAAGGTCTCCGGCTTTTAGCATCTCTCCGTTTTTGAAAAAATACTTTTTTCCACTTGAATTAAAGTGGGGTTTAGTGAGTTCTGTTCGATTAACCCACTCACCTGAAACATGAAAGCCCCTTCGTGCGAGCCGGAGAGGTTCTTCAAATAATTTTGCCCATGAGAGCTTTCCATACTTCTTGTGCAACTCATAGAGGCCGAGGGGAATTCCGGGAATGCCAATGGCCGCTCCTCCAACTTGTGAGCTACCGTCCTTAAGGTTTACAAAAAAATTTGAATGAGTTTTTTGGGGAGCCGTCTCTCTAAAATCCAGGACTTCTACGTCCATTTCGCCTTGTTTTATTAACGCAAATCCGCCGCCACCAAAAGCTGCAAAGTAGGGAGTTGTCACCGCAAGAGTTAAGGCTACAGCCGTTGCAACATCTACAGCATTACCACCTTGAGTTACTACTTTTTTACCAGCTTCAACGGCATATGGGGTCGGGGCAGAGATAAGCATTTTTTGCCCTTCGAAGGGAATGGAGTGAGAGTTTAAGCTAAATAAAAAAACAAGTGGTAAACTTAGTAGAAACCGCAACATCAAGCCTCCTCTGAATTAGTTGGTCAGACAGAGCTTACCAGAATCAACTTAAGGCTTCATCAAATAATAAGTGTTTTAAAAGATTATAGTCGAGGAGTTGACTCGACCATAGGAGGGTAATTTAGAAAAAATTAATATAATCAAAAAGAAAAGCTTATCAATTGGAGTGAAATTTCCGAAGTCTTAGGGTGGTAGAGTCTGAGTGAAAATGCTGAGCGACTCAAACCACAGCTACATAGGGAGTGAAAAAATGTCAGATAGAACAAGTCGTATGCCGCATGAAAGCTTTGAGGTCCAATTTGATAATAATAAGAAGTCAAGGCCCACATTGATACGACCAGAAAGATTAAGCGTAAATCCTGATAAGTGCTGGGTAGAAATCAATAATACAAAATATAGTGTCATAAACTTGTCAGACTTTGGGTTGGCTATTGTTTGTTCTCAAGTTCCGTTTAACGAAAACGAAATTTCTGAAGGGGTATTGGTGTATGAAAATGTAGAAGTCGACAGTGTGAGATTAAAATTTGCAAGAAGTGAGTCTCTGAATGAGCAAGAAAATCTTGTGGCTTTTGAAGTTGAAGAGACTTTAATTCGCACAGATAGAATATTGGGTATACAAGCCGCTCAAAATATTATTTCGCACCAAAAACAATACACTGACACCGCTAGTGGTGTTCCGCAAAATTTTAGGAGTTTAGTTCTTGAACTCAAGGACTGGTTGGAGCATCTAGAAAAAAATCTTAATGAAATTGAAAAAGAAAGATCTCAGCAAAAAATAGGTAATTGGGAAGATTATAAACACACCATCGCAGTTGTTCTATCTGAGTATTTTAGTCAGTGCTTTCAGCCATTTTACCTGAAATTGTCGGAATCTCTTAGGGACTGTAGCAAAGAGAGTTTAACTGAGGCCTTCTCGTATTTTCGCAGTAAAATGCATGAGATTATATACAAAGCTCCATTTGCAAATCGTGTGTACAACAAACCTTTAGGATACGCAGGAGATTTTGAAATGATGAATATCATTTATCAAAACCATCCTAGTGGTCAGGATTTATTTTCTCAATGTCTTCATAAGTATTTTGTTGAAGAGCCCGCGGCCTCTGCCGTAAGAAATCGGGCCGAGTATTTATGTGAAAAACTGTACGATTTGGCACAGAGTCATCAGGGGCAGACAGTTAGAGTTTTGTCCGTTGCATCAGGTCCATCTCGAGAGGTTCAACTTTTTATTGAAAGATATGGTCATAAAATCAAATCAGGTATGGAGTTTTACTTTATTGACCAAGACTTAGATGCACTTAAATTTGCTCAAAAAGAAATTAGAAAAAAACAACTTCAGCATGGGACAAAGTTTGCCTTTCACTTTGATAATCTTGCCATTAAAAATATTATTGCAAGGGGCCTTCCTCAGGACGGATTTGATCTCATTTATTCTGCTGGACTTTTTGATTACTTGTCGGATCCTGTGGCTCAATTGGCAGCAAAAAAACTATTTGATGGATTAAAAAGTAAAGGACAATTGATTATAGGAAATTTTAGCGTTTCTAATCCCAATCAATTTACTATGGATTTAGCCTTAGATTGGCATTTGATATATCGCTCTCGTGAAGGATTTAAAGAATTACTATCAGTAGTCAAAAAGGATGTAATAATTGAAGAAGAGTCTCTCGGAATCAATCTCTTCGCTCTTTTCGTTAAAGATTGAGAAAGGCAATGACCATCTTCTTGCCTCAATACTAAAGATAAGAGAAGAAGAGAGACTTAGTGAATTAAAAGATGTAGTGCGTACTATTTGCGTCTACTTGTCTCTTCCTTTATATCTATTTTTTTGGTTATGTGATATTGTTTTTGTTCCTCATCTGGCTAAAACATTTTTATTGCTAAGGTTGACCATTGTGCCAGTCAGTTTGTTGATCAATTTTATAAACAATCGAGTGACAAGCTATAAGCATGCTCAGTGGAACGCCCTAGCTTTGACCTCCTATAATGGGTTGCTGATTAATATAATGATTTACCTCATGAAAGACTCGTCTAGCCCCTATTATGCTGGTCTTAATTTGGTTGCTATCGGCTCCTTAGCATTTTTGCCATGGAAGAGCTATTTTATGTGGTTAACTTTTTTGGCTCTTTATGGACCCTATTATCTAATATATTTTTATCTAAAGGAAGAAACTCCCACCGCAGTGTTCTTAACCAACTCATTTTTTATATTGGGAACAGTGTTCATTGCTTTTGTAATTAGACATTTTAATGAGAATTTACGACTTAGAGAGGTTAAGAGTCGAGTTAAGCTAGAGGACGAAGTTGAACATCGTAATGAAATTATTGATCAAAAAACAAAACAAGCGGTCAGTCTAACTAATTTATCAAAGCAGTTTAGTCCTCAGGTTGTGAATTCTATAGAAAATGGAAAAATTAAGTTAGAAGCAGATGTTCATAGAGCTAAGATTTGCTCAATATTTATAGACATAGTCAACTCAACAGAAAGAATTACAAGATTAGAGAAAGATAAAGTCCATAAAGTCATTTCAATGTTTATGGAAGATACCAATAAAATCCTTTTAAAATATGATATTACGATAGACAAATTTTTAGGCGACGGGATCTTAGCTTTTTGTAACGACCCTATTCAGTATAACGACTATGCTGAGCGTGTGGTGCGGGCCGCACTTGAAATTCAAGAAAAGGTTCGACAACGTCAGTTCTTGTATGAAAACTATTGGTTAAACCAACTGGAGTTGCGGATGGGGATAGCTATTGGCGACGCAAATGTTGGTTTTTATGGAAGTCAAAAGTATTATCACAGCTATACCGCCATTGGCCCAGTCATAAATTTAGCCTCTAGACTTTGTGGGGCAGCTAAGCCAAATCAAATCGTAATGTCGTATGATGTTCTTGAAGCTATAAATTTCGAAGACTATGAAATCGAACCTATTGGGAAGTTAAGTCTGAAAGGTTTTGAGCAGGATGTTATAAATGCCTATTCCTTATTGGGTGCTAGAAAGCAAAATCAAGTTGATGTTTCAGAGTGCCCCACTTGTGGTAATATTATGCACCTTGAGCAGAATCAAAAAGGGATATATATATTTGTATGCAGAAGCTGTGGTTCTGAGCTAGATGAGAAAGGTACTTTAGAAAGTCCTTACCAAAAAAACTCTGCTTAATCTTAGAACCCGGAGATCTTGTTTCACGACCCTGTTTTCTCTCCTATCAGGGTTGACCCCTATCTAAAACATGATAGAAAAGGACGAATTTCTTTTAAGAGGCTTATGAAACAGGCAAGTTTAAAACTCAGACCCATTTCGTCCATAACCCGACCTAATCCTTATGTTTTAGCCACCTTGGTTGAGTATAAGGATTGGGTTTATGCGGAAGATGTGGCACCGAATTACAAGGGAAAGTGGCGGGAGTCTGTTTTTAAGCTTGAAGAGGGAGCCTCTTTAGATCTTGAAATTGGCACTGGGAATGGATTGTTTTTTTCCCATCGAGCCGAGAGTTATCCGGATAGAATGATTCTGGGTATTGAAAGAAAGTTTAAGCCCCTTATTCAATCTATCCGTAGGGCTCGGCGCTTGGGCTGTACGAATGCACGAATGCTCCGATACGATGCTGAAATGCCGGAGAATCTATTTGCAGAGGGCGAGCTTGACAACATATATATCCAATTTCCCGATCCATGGGAAAGAAAAATCAGGTGGAAAAAAAACCGTCTTATACAGAGCGATTTTATAGAAAAACTTTTTAAAATCCAAAAAACAGGATCTTTTTTAGAGTTTAAAACTGACCACAGAGAATACTTTGATTGGTCGTTGGACGTTTTTAAAGCGAGTAATTATAGAATTGATGGTTTGAGTTTTGATTTGCACAATTCGGAATATGCTGAGGAAAATTTTGTCACTCAATTTGAGAGTTTATTCTTGCGTAAGCACCAACCGATTCATTATGCCCGATTAAGTAAGCCATAGATTGGAATTTGAGGAAAACTTGAAGCCTTTTGTTCACTAATTTGGGATTGAATACCTAAAAAATTTAACTCACCAGTAGTCCGCGTTGACCGTTATGTTGCCAAGAACGTGACATTGGCAGCTTAAGCGGTAATGACTAGAAATATCGTTGATACGAATACGCTCCACTTCAAATTTCGAGGCTGGTGAAAGGTTTTGTTGGCCACTGACGATTTCTATTTTGCATTTCGCACATATACCATCGCCTCCGCAGGAGCTGGCCACAGGACGTCCATGTTGGAGAAGGCTTTGCATAAGATTGGCGTTCTCTTCAACCTCAATAGGGGAATAATTTTTTGAAAAGCTTATTTTTGGCACTTCAAACTCTATTTATAAATGGTTAGACAATAATAGGCGGATGACTCCATTATACTGGGTATTAAAGTCTGATAGGGTTTGTTTATCAAACTTATTTTGATAATAGAGAAGTCTTTAGAAATATCAATCTCTCAATACGAACTTATGGAGCAAGATTTAAATAGAGGCTTTTGTTGTGCAGTTTTTTGTAGTAAATCATATTCCATGAACATAGCTATTTTAGGGGCTAGCCGAGGCCTAGGTCTTCAACTCGCTTTAGTTGCTGCCGCTGACAATCACAGATTATTTTTGTCTTCAAGAACTCAAAAATGGGTTGAAAATTCCATTTTATACAATTGTGATTTTAGCCGTACTGAAAACTTAGAGGGATTAATTCGAGAATTGAAAAGTTTCGGGCCTCAGGCTATTTGGTACGCGGCAGGAGGGGGGCCATATGGTGAGTACTCTAGTAAAAATTGGCGAGATCACCTTTGGGCTTGGCAAGTGAATCACTTAACTCCTGCGTACTTAATTCATTCTTGCTTAAGGGGAGAAATCTCCGCTTGTCGGCAGTTTATAATTGTGGGATCGGCTGTGGCTGAGAGTGGTCCAGACCCCATGGCCTCAAGTTACTGTGCCGCTAAACATGCGTTAAAGGGACTAATCTCTTCAATTCAACAAGAGCTTGTCGGAGTTAGAGAGTTTGATTTACGACTCTATAGTCCTGGTTATATGGATACGAATATGCTCCCTCCTAAGGCTGTGCCGCGGCAAAAAATGGGTAAGATGTTGTTAGACCCTAGTGAAGTCGCTGCAGATTTTTACAGGTGGTCAATGGAGCCATCTGTCTCAAATAAACTTCTTCCAAGCGAGTGGCATAGGGTTTTACCCAACTTGGGTTCAAAGGTTTTGCCTTTATGAGTAATTAAGCAAAAAAAATCGAGAGAGCTAAACAAACTCTGGGTTTATGTGTAGAGTATGCCAATTAAAGAAAAAGGAGAAGATGTGGGAAAGTCAGAACAGAATGTGGAAAACGTGATTATAATTGGTTCCGGTCCCTCGGGCTTAACGGCAGCTATTTACGCGGCTAGAGCTAATTTGCAGCCACTCATGTTTGAAGGTGAAGAGGCAGGTGGCCAACTGATGACAACAACTGACGTTGAAAATTACCCTGGCTTTCCCGAGGGAATTATGGGGCCGGACCTCATGCCTCTTTTTCGTAGGCAAGCAGAAAGATTTGGAACACGATTTGTAACAAAAAACGTTTCAAAGGTGGACTTTTCTACGCGCCCATTTAAAGTTTGGGTGGGTGAGGAACTTTATACTTCTCATAGCATTATTATTTCGACCGGGGCGAGCGCAAAATATTTGGGAATGGAGCAAGAGCAGAAGTATTTGGGCAGGGGAGTTTCAGCTTGTGCCACTTGCGATGGAGCCTTTTTTAGAAACCAAGTCTGTTCTATAATTGGTGGTGGTGACACGGCCATGGAGGAGGCTTTGTTCCTAACTCGATTTGCCAGCAAGGTTTATGTTATTCACCGAAGAGAAGAGTTTCGCGCCTCAAAAATTATGTCTGATCGAGTGTTGAATCACGAAAAAATTGAAGTTTTGTGGAATACTGAGCTTAAAGATATTCGCGGAGAGAAAAATGTGGAGTCTATTGTAGTTTATAACAATAAAACTCAAGAAGAGTCAGAAATGAAAATGGATGGAGTCTTTATCGCCATAGGACACAAGCCCAATACAGATTTATTTAAAGGTCAACTTGAGATGGACAAAGTGGGCTACTTAATTACAAAAGGTAAATCTACCTACACCAGTGTAGAGGGGGTTTTTGCTGCAGGTGATGTTCAAGACAGCCATTATAGACAGGCCGTAACAGCAGCTGGCACAGGTTGTATGGCGGCTATTGACTGCGAACGTTGGCTAGACTCAAACACCTAAAATTATGGCGAAAAGAAAAGTAAAAGCCAAAGACTTGGTTGATCAAATTGAGAGAATTGCAAAAGAAAGAATGGCCAAGGAGAGCTTTGTCACTTTGAGTGAGTATCGAAAGCTCAGGAGCCCTAAAGACCCTAAGGTCATTTTGTTAATTGAAGATGATGAGACCATGCGAAAGTCCATGAAGCGAATTTTTGAGTCAGATGGGCACTCCGTGGTGGCTGTGTCCGACGGCACAGAACTCCGACAATTTTTGGAAGGAATTATTTTAGATTTGGTAGTTTTGGATGTGGGTCTTCCATGGATTAATGGTTTTGAGTTGGCAGAACTGATGAAATCCCATCAGGAACTGAAGGATATTCCACTCATTTTTGTAAGTGGTCACAGCCAGTCGGATGAGGTCAAACGAGGTTTTGCTCTTGGTGCAGATGACTATATAAAAAAACCCTTCTCTATTGATGAGATTAGAAGTGCCGTCAACACTCTACTAAAACTTCACTCACCATCAGACGGCTAAAGATGAGGGCGGCGATCCAAGTGCTTTAGACCTTGACTCGTTGCCAATAAATCTATTGCAATGCGCTGTGGTTATCTGAAAGCCTCTCTCCGCTCTTGCCAGCTCAATCAATGAGTGCATTAATACCCATAATAGGCGTACGGATAGGGGATTAAACGGGGGGGAGTTAAAATGAAATCGATATTTTTGTCATTATTGGGTGCCATTTTTCTAGTTTCTTGCAATGGGTCCATCAACACTTCATTAAAAGTTCATCAGTCTATAAAATTAAATACAAGATACAGTGGTCAGGTGGTTTTTAATCCTGGTTCTCATAAAGTTAAGTTAAGCGTAGATGAAAAATCCAAATATATTAAATTTGATTTTCCACAAGAAAAAAATGATCCCGTTTTTCCCGATGATGGCGACAACTGGAGAGATCGATCTCACGAGGTTCGTTTTAATTATCCTAAGGATGTCAACTTTCCAAAAGACAACGGAGAAATTAGATTAACTCCTCAAGAAAGTGGTCAACCCGTCTATTTGGAGGGTGTTATCAAGACTGTGGTTAACAGGGGAGAGCTAACCCGCAACTTTGAAAGTTGTGAAATTCAAAGACGTCGCACCGAGTGCCATACTGATCGCGAGGGTAGAACTTTTTGTCGCGACTATTGGGAAACTGTTTTTGGCCGCAGGGATGTTGAATATTATCCAGTAATTACAACCAAAACCGTAAATGTCATGTTGTTTGGAAATGAAAATGGCGAGGTGGCGGCAGATCTCTCCGCGCGCCAATCTTCTGAAGCCCGTGAATATGTTTATCAAGGATTTTGTCGTTACTAAACTCCAATTAGCAAGTAGATCGCGATAA
>CAZCYD010000008.1:0-77209 GCA_964502735.1 uncultured Pseudobdellovibrionaceae bacterium | reverse complement strand
ATACCTGCAAAGCTCTTTATAAATCAACATGCTCAAAATATATTGTTCTGGATGTATTGAATTTTCAAAATATGGAGTTTTAAGAGTTTCTAGGAGACCTAGGGATGTTGAATAATCCTTCTTATAGTACTGAGTCCATGCCCTTTCTAAAACGATTTGTCCATAATTTCTTGAGGCATGGTGAAAAGTTTTATACAGATTTTCTGCCTCATCATAATTGCCTTTTTCAAATAGCAATCTAGCAACTTGATGTCGAATAATATTATTTAACCGCGGATAGGGGCTTGAACTTGCTAAAGCCTGTTGCATGGCCGACAAACTTTCGTCCACACGGTTTTGCTTTAGCAGGTCAAGTGCATTATAAAACTGAAGTCTACCCCCCCAATAAGAGGCTTTATCCACGTTCTTTGCCGCGCTCTTAGCCCAACTCACTTTACCTTTACTTAAATTGTCTAGTGCAACATGGAAGTTCACCATAGAAACTAATGAGGGCGGAATTTCCTTAAATGCACCCCGGTTGATTATTCTTTTGATTTCTTCATCATCTTTAGGTTGATAAACAGTTTCATCGCTTAACAGGATAAGCGCCGCCATTGATGGCATTGAACTTGGTGAGGCATTTATGACATAAGTTGCATTCGTGTAAACACAACCGGGGTAATTTAGTTTTCTACATATCGTGGCAATAGCCAGATGAGATTCTAATTTTTCAAAGTCTGTTTTTGCTTTTTTAAGTTGCTTTGCGATTAAACGGAAACCAACTTGATACTCTTCTTTTTCAATCAAATCATTTATTTCTTTCCAAAATTCTTCATCGGCAGGCACATACTTCCAATCTTTGATTGGTTTAAACATTTGTGCTTGAGCACTACCATGGAAAAAAAATATAAGTGCAAATAATAACTTTATCATTTCGTCTTTACTTTATTGTCTCCAAATTCAAAGGACAGTCCAAAATTCACTGACAGCAATAAGTCTGAGCTTTTATTTTTTGCAGTATGAGTAAATACCCTCGTATCTAACTTGTATGAAAGCCAGTTTGAGGAAAAGAACCTCAACATTAAGCCTCCACCAAACAAAGCTCCATTGTCTCCTGACTGAAACCGAACTGATCCACCACTTCCAATAAAGCTTATGGATCCATGTTTAAGTGTTTCGTTAAAAAACAGATTTTTTGAATATATCGGCGTATAAACTAAACTTGTCACAACAAAGTAGTTTATTTCGTCTAAAATTCCTGTAGGTTGAACATTAAAATTAGAAATTAGGTCTTTCTTTAAGCCCGTGTCTTCATTACTCGAGTATTGGGCATTAAATAACTCCCAGGCCAAAAAGGAGTTAATGGAATATGTATAGCTGGCTCCGACAGTTAACCCCTTGTAAAAAGCATCTAAAGGTAAAACCCCAACGTTGACAGTAAGATCATATTTGGGCTCATAAAGTTTATTTTCTACAGCGACAACTTTTGGCAGCAGATAAGGATCTTCATTCGTATTTGCCTTAAGCTCTTGGCTTGTACATATAAAACTGAGCCCGATTATTAAAGTAAGAAAATTTTTCTGCATGGCCAATCTCAAGTGTTGAATGTTTATAGATCATTATTATCTCTTATCAAATTGAGATTGAAAACCACAGTGGTTGTAATCAACTAAAATATGACAATTGTCTAGTGCTTTCTCTTAATCTTGTTTCATAAGGCATTTAGGTGGAAAATAGATTCAAGTTTGATGATGGAGTCCGCCTTGAATCGCATAATTGTATCAACATTCTTTTTTTTGCTTGCCACCAATACCACTTTTGCTCAAGTTGACACCAAGACAAAGGTAAATCTTGAAGATGTTAAGATCAAAGGGCAGTCCAACCTTGCTAAAGGAATGATGGCCAATCGCGACAGAATGTCATTAGAGTCGAGAATAAAAAAGAGAAAAAACTTCAGAGAAGACATTCTTGAACATTTGCCAGAAAACTACGAACCTCTCTAAACAACTAAACCTTCTCGTGTAACAATATTGCCTACGCAAAGGCATAGGATTCTTTCAAAAAAATGTCTAAACTTTGTGAAAGCACCTCATGCTCAAACAGCCGCAGCCTTGAGGCTGCGGAACTGCGCGTGAGGTGCTTTCACAAAGTTTAGACATTTTTTTGAAATTGGTATTACTTGTTATTCGGAGCGAATATTTTAACCATAAATATCGAGGTCTCATAGAGCATCAACATTGGTATCATCATTAAAAACATACTAATAACATCTGGTGGTGTGAACATCGCAGAAACTGCTGCCAGAATTACAATCGCATACCTTCTTTTGCTAGACAGGAACTCAGCATTCACAACTCCCATCATTCCCAAAATTGTCAAAATTAGAGGCATTTCAAAGGCAAATCCAAAAACCAAAAGTGTAGTTGTGAAAAACGATAGATACTCTGAAATTGTAATCATGGGTCTATCCGTATCTCCTCCAAAAAGCATTAAGAAATTGAATGCCATGGGATAAACAACATAATACACAAAGGAGGCTCCCATTAAAAAGAGTACCGTCCCTACCGAAATAAAACCAAGTCCGTACTTCCTTTCCTCTTCTAACAACCCTGGAGCTACAAACTTCCATAGCTGAAACAACCAAAGTGGACAGGTCAGTACTATGCTCGCCACTATAGAAACCTTAATGTGGGCCATAAACTTGTCCATGGGGGCGGTAAAAACAAGCCCTCCCTCTGTCAAAAAGGGTTGAATAGGAGCTCGTATGAAATCAAATATTGTGCTACTAAAATACCAAGTTATAAAAAAGCCCACAAAAACGATAAGAATAATATTGAGCAAACGTTTTCGAAGCTCTGTAAGATGGCCTACAAGAGTGTCATTTCCTTCTAAATTATCCATTTATTACAAACTAACTATCCTTCTTATTCGTTGTCTTTGCATGCCCTTCGTGCTCTTCATCAATAGTCTCTTGGGGTGTAGAAGGTTCAATATGGCCAAACTCTTTATTTGGCCCTTCAACCTCCATAATCTGTGAGGTTGTATTCTTCACCCATTGCTCAGTATCTTTAACTACAGTGGTCACCTCTTTAACTGCTTCATGAACGCCTGGATCAACACTGTGAAGGCTCTGTTTTAAATCTTGTGTAGTTCTTTTTAGCTCATTGATAAATCTAGCTAAATTCCTTGCCACCTCAGGAAGCTGTTTGGGGCCAATGACCAACAAGGCTATCACCGCCAAAACAATAATCTCAGTTAAACCCATATTGAACATATCACCTACAATACGACACTTTAAACTCGGGAGTCTATCATTTTATTGTTTGAATCTATTGTTTGAATTTTGACTTTTCAGCAGGCAGAAGCCCCTTTTCTAATAGTTGCTCCCTTGCTAGCTCTGATCCGGTTGTCACATAACGATCGTAGAGCCTTAATAAATCCTCATTCGATTGAACAAAAGATTTTTGGCTAATCACAGTCAGAACATCGACAAAATCCAAGAATCGATTCGATATTTCACCGTAGACCATCGAATATATATCTTCTCGAACTTCCCGTGCCAATAGATCATAGGCTCTTCCTCCTATATCTGCATAATAATCAATATCAACGACTTTTCTCTTAAGGGAGTCTCCAAAAAATCCACTAATATACAAACTCATATCACCTAATCTTTTTAACTTTTCTGTTTTAATTGATGTGGATTCTTCTTGAATGGCAGTAAGAAACATCTCAGCCAAAGTCTGCTTGATTTCTAAATTTTCAGATATGGTATAAAACTCTAAAAGCTCTACAAGGTAGGTAGAAACCATTGGAATAGTTCTTAATTTTCTTTGTAAAAGAGCCTCATCCACCATCTCATTAAAAAAACTTCTTAAATCCAAAATTAAGGTTTTACTTGAATTCGACATATCTTTTTCATTATAGCAAATAACAGAGATTTTGCGTTTGAGTATCCCCAAAAAACACGACATTGTACCAGTTTGATACGCTATTTTACACCCTTTAGCCTATCTGTTAAGTCACACTAATTTAAGTCATACCCAATCCCAAAAATAATCATCTCAAACTTTGTGAATGTGCCTCACGCGCAGTTCCGCAGCCTTGAGGCTGCGGCTGTTTGAGCATGAGGCACATTCACAAAGTTTGAGATGATTATTTTTGGGATTGGGTATGACTTAAATGAACTTTACTTTGCCGAGAAAAGAAAAGTATTTCTCTTTAATGGTATCAAGCACAAGCTCCTCTCCTGTGGGGGCTTGTATTTCTTCCTGGATTTTTACCCAACCTTCTTGACCGTTGTTTTCGGGCTCGAAGTCCTTTCCCCTTTCCAAAAGAATCTTTTTTTCCTCGTCAGACTCTTCTACATAATAATTGGCGTAGACGGACTCCACTGTGCAGTTTTGAGCAAGAAAACCCTTAACCATATTGAATTGTGAGACCAAGCTAGGAACACAGTTTATTAACTTTACAACTGTACTCGATGGAACCTTGGGGCCCTTGAACCATTCCACCCAGAGTCGTATTCCTAGAGAATTAATAAAGGTCGTTTCTTGAAAGTCCAAAACAACCTCTTCATATTCGCTAAGATCTTGAAGAAAAAGCTCGCTAGCTTCTGTTATAAAGCCTCTAACTTTTATTTTCAAAGCCTTACCGTTTTTCTGCAGATCTATTTCCGAAGTGTCCATCATCACTATTTCACCACGGACACAAGGAACCGACAACAGAAATTACAGATTTTTGACTAAAGATCTGTCTAGCTAGGCGTTGAACGGCTTCTGGATTAACTGCACTAATTCTATCGGCAAACAAAAAAGTTTCATTGTGCAACAGCCCATACACATGATCGAAAATCATACTTGAACCAATACTTGAATTTTTTTGCAAATCAATATCGTGTCTCCCTATCAAATACCTTTTGGCTCGATCTAACTCCTCTGCCTCTACTTTCTTTTCGCACAACTTTTCAAACTCAATATAAAGCATATCAATCGCTTTTTTTGCCTTTTCTGGTGAGCACGCAATATAGGCACCAACATACCCCGCATCAATGCCGTCCATTCTTAGTGGTGACACCGTATAAGCCAATGACTCCTTATCTCTTAACTCTAAAAACAGTCGCCCACCCTGCCCGGCTAATAGAGATTGAATAATCTGAAGAGCAAATCTATCTTGGTCCACAAATCTAAGCCCTGGAAAACCAACAACTATATGAGTTTGTTCTTTCTTGCTCATTGTGAAAACTTTTTCTTCTTTCTCGGGATATTTCAGATTAAAGTTTTTTTCAAACTTTTCGCCCTTACCAAGCTTATCTGTAAAATTCTCTAATTTTTCTATCCAATCTTTGTGGTCAATATCTCCCACGACAACCACGGATAGATTTTTGGAGCCGCTTAATTTACTTAAATGACTCTTAATATTTCCGCTTCTAATATTTTCTAAGCTCTTCTTTGAGCCCAAAGGATCATAGCTATAGGGATGATCCTTAAACATTACGCTACTGAACTGACGCATACAAACTTGAGCGGGGTTATCGGCTCTATTCTTAAACTCTTCCATCATTTGAGATGTTTCTCTGTTTAATACATTATCACTGAACTTTGCCGTGGTTACGATTTTGTCTAAGATATCAAAACAAGGGTCAATAAAACTTGTTAGACTTGTTAAGCCCAATCCCAAAGTGTTTCTTCCTCCAAAGGCTCCTATGTGAGAAGCCATTTTATCGATTTGAGAGTGTAGCGTCTGTTCGTCAAGCCCCTCACAATCCGACACCCATGACCTTGATATTAATTCTGTGATGCCACTCCCTCCGACAGGCTCTGCCCTTTGTCCACCCAGCCATACCATTTTCACGCTTACAACTGGGCTGTCCGAATTCGTGTAATAAATAAAATCAGCGCCAGAAGAAAGATTAACAACCCCAGATTGTTTGGGCTTTTCTTTAGGCTTCCACCGAGGTGCCGAGGTCCTCTTCGAGAACTTTTCCTTTTTTGTACGGAGTTTCACCCCTTTAAAGTGAGACCTATAAGACTTATAAAAACTTTTATAGTCTTGTTCTATCTTTGGTGTTTTCTTCTTTGAAAGAATTATGGCATTCAACTGGTCTGGCTTTAGATACTTCCTGGCGACTCGAGTAATGTCTCCAGAGGTTAATCCTTGAACAGATTTCAACCACTTTTTGTGGTACTCAGGGTCACGAAAAAGATCATTATACGTCCCGAATTTTCTGGAAAGCCCATCAACTGTCTCAATTGAGTAGAGTTCATCGCATTCAATATTTGTTTTTATTTTTTCCAACTCTTCATTATTTGGAGGTTCATTGAGAATTAGTGCTAATTGATTATTGAGTTCAGAAAAGGCTTCTTCAGTTTTTTCTGGCAGCAGCGAAGATGAAATAGCGAAAAAACCTGGGTCTTTGGGAGTAAATGTGCTCGCTCCACAGTAGTTGGTTAAATGTTTTTGAATACGCAAAGCCTTCATCAACCTAGAACTGTCTCCCTGCCCCATTATCATGGCTAATGCATCAAGGGCCGGAATATCCTTATGAGTAACCGGGGGAATTTTCCAAGCTAAATGCATCAACGTCTCTTCAAAAGGACCTTCAACAAATTGAAACCGGGCCCTTTTTTGTGCGGGCTCTGACTTCCTTGCTGCCCGTTTTGTTTTGTATTTTTTAGCTCTCGAAAAATACTGACCCACTTGACGGCGGATCTCTTTGCCATCAAAGTCTCCAACTACCAGCAAAGTCATATTTTCTGGTGTATATCGGCGATTATAATAATCTACAATTTGCTCTCGAGTGAACTTCTTTATATTGTCTGCATACCCAATAACGGGTATGCCGTAAGGATGACTCCTAAACGCTCCCTCAAACAATTTACGACTAGCTTGTCTATGGAGACTATCTTCTGAACGCTTAATTTCTTCGATAACGACTTCTCTTTCATTGTCTATTTCTTCTAAATCAAACGTTGGATGACCCATCATTTGGCTAATAACATCCAAAGCTGTATGTAGATACTCTTTAGAGATTGTGACGTAAAAAACTGTCTGGTCAAATGAGGTGTAGGCATTCAATTCTCCTCCTGACCCCTCAACAATCGAAGCGATTTCGCCCACTTTGTACTTCTCAGTTCCCTTAAAAACGAGATGCTCAATGAAATGACTTATCCCTTCCTCTCCCCTTCCCTCATCAGCACTCCCCGTTCTTACCCACATTTGAACAGACACAACTGGTGACTTGTGGCTTTCTACTGTAATTATTTTAAGATCATTTTTTAATTGAAATTTGTTTAACTTCATCTATTTATTCTCACATGAGTTTTGGAGTTTATGTTCATATCCCTTACTGCATACAGCGTTGTCGTTACTGCGACTTTACCACCTTTGAACAAAATTCTATTATGCCCCCCTCTGATTACTTAAATCTCATAGTCTTAGAAATTCAATCTCGCTCACGAGCTTTACAGCCTTTAGAACTTGAGAGTATTTATTTTGGTGGAGGCACTCCCAGTCTTTTCCCACCTGAGTATATATGCAAAATTCTTGATACTCTAGACGCTTGTGGCCTTCGCCGAGTAAACTCTACTGAAGTCACAATTGAAATTAACCCTGCCACAATCAATTTAGACAAGCTCAGACTGTACCAAAGTATGGGAGTAAATCGCTTTAGCTTGGGTGTTCAAACTTTTTCTGATGATCTCCTTAAAGTTTGTGGGCGAGAACATAATTCTGCGCAGACTCACGAATCCCTGAGCCTTCTGTCTGGTTACACCTCCAATTTTAATTTGGACATTCTCTATGGTCTGCCTGGTCAATCATTGCCGCAGTTAGAAAAAGACCTGAACTTAGCTTTACAGTACAAACCTCAGCATGTCTCCGCCTATTGTTTAACCCTAAATCAAGGGCACCCAATGAATCAAAACCGCCCTAGCGATGAAATTCAAATGAAGATGTTGGATCATATTTCAAGTCAATTGGAGCAGCATCAAATACACCAGTATGAAATATCCAACTTCTCCAAGACAAACTTCGAATCAAGACACAACCTTTTATACTGGAAAAACCACTCTTACTGGGGTCTTGGCTTAAGTGCGCACTCTTCTCTACCCTCGACAAATATATTTAGGAAAGGTGGGGTTCGCTTTTGGAATCCAAAAGATTTCAACACCTATACAAATCAAGTTCGCGAGGCCTCACAAACCAATAAGGTTGCCTTGCCTTACGAATATCTTCCAACAACTCAATACGAAGTTCTCGAGCCATGGGAGTCTCTAACTGATTTTTGCCACATTTCTCTTCGTCTTCGAGAGGGTCTCTCTGAAGATGCTTTGCGTTATGGGTTTGGGGACTCCGCCGTCGAGCTTGTTCGCAATCGGCTCATGACCTCCCTGCAAAAGGGTTATGTGACTCAAACAAACTTTTGCTGGACTCTAACCTCAGAAGGACAAAAATTAAGTAATCAAGTCTTCTACGATACGACCTTTTTAAGAGAAGACTTTCCACTTTGACAGATGTAGAATCGAGCCCATATTTTGTTTTGGACAAAGCTGTTTGATTTTATTTTTGTGTCAACAGATGTTAACTATAATGATTAATATTAATGTTTTTTGGTGAAGACCTTAAACCCACCACAAGGAGCTTTTTTCGTGTCAAAAAAACCTGAAGATAATGAATCCACTCCTGGAGAAATCTCTATTGACTCTACCTCCAATGGCGAGCTCAACACAGAAAATCTTGAGAAGGCCTTTTCTAGCAAGAACTCAGCAAAAGCCTCGGCCTCTTCAGACGAGAAGACCTCTTCTCAAAACGAGGACTATGAAAAATTGAAAACGGAATACCTTTATCTCCGTGCTGAATTCGATAACTTTCGCAAAAACTCGATTAAGGAAAGGTCCGAGCTAGTTAAATATGGAGCCGAGAGATTCATCCGACAGTTGCTTTCTGTCATTGACAACTTTGACAGAGCTTTGTCATTAGAAGTCAACGCCGAAAACTATCGCGACTTTTTACAAGGCATTGAACTTACATCTAACGAGTTTAAAAATCAGCTTGCCAACATGGGTGTTCGAATTGACGACCCCATAGGAAAGGCCTTTGATCCCAACTTTCACGAAGCTCTCAGCTCTGAAGAAAGTAGCGATGTCGAGCCTGGCTACATAACAAAAGTTTTTCAAAAAGCCTACTGGCTTCATGATAAAATAATACGCCCCGCACAAGTGATTGTTGCCAAAGCCCCGACGAAGGCGTCATCCGAAAAAAAAACTAACGACCAAAATGAGAATAAAGAAAATCAAACTGAAAATGAGTAACGAGGTTGCCGTTGAAAAAGGACTATTACGAAACATTAGGCGTGCCAAGAGGGTCATCTGATGCGGAAATAAAAAAAGCCTACCGCAAACTTGCGATGAAGTACCATCCAGATAAAAATCCCGGCAATAAAAACGCTGAGAATAAGTTTAAGGAAGTTAGCGAAGCCTACGAAATTCTAAGAGATGCAAAAAAGAGAGCGGCCTATGATCAATTTGGTCACGCCGGTGCACAGGCTGGTGGATTCCAAGGCCACCCCTTTTCTGGCGGCTTTGATTTTGGTGGGTTTAAACAACAAGATTTTGGTGGAGCCTATGGTCAACACACTAACCCTCACGATCTGTTCAATGAAATTTTTGGCGACCTTTTTGGAGGTCGGCGTCAGGGTGGGCGTCAAGAGGCCAAGGGCGCTGATTTAAGGTACACAGTGAGCTTGAGGTTTGAGGAAGCGGCAAAGGGATGTGAAAAAACCATAAATTTTATACGCAAACGTGGTCTCAAAGACGATCATGCCAGAATTTCTGTAACAATTCCCGCTGGCGTTAAAGAGGGTCAACGCTTAAAGCTTAAGGGCGAGGGAGACTCTCCACCCAGTGGTGGCGAAGCTGGTGACCTCTATGTCGTAGTCAATATGCAGAAGCACCCTCTTTTCCATCGCGATGAGCAAAATATTTTAATGGATCTACCGATTAGCTTTGTCGATGCTATTTTAGGAACCTCTATTGAAATTCCCACATTAACGGGACGAGCAAAGCTCAACATTCCTGCTGGCACAAACAGCGGAAAAATTTTGAGACTAAAAGAAAAGGGCTTTCCTAAAATTGGCTCATCTCCGACAGGAGATATGCTAGTCCGTATTATTGTTGATATTCCGCAAAATCTTACAAAAGAACAGCTAAAACTAGTAGAGCACCTGTCAGAGGTTGCCAAAGAGAGCCCTTTGGTTAAAGATTTCAGAAATAAATCTGAAACTCTACTCAAGGACAGATAACACATAAGGATAGATAACACATGAGGTTTAGTCTTCTTATATTCATTCTCTTTTCATTAATCCATTGCACAAGCCTGCAAAGAAAAAAGGAACCCATGAAGGCACCTCCTTCCGCAGAGGTCAAATTAAAAGAAATTCATAGCCTGGTTAAAAAGAATAAATTGAGTTTAGCACTGAAAGAACTTGATAAGCTCATTTCTTCCTCGGTTGCCACTGACGTCAGTGATGATGCTCACATTTTAGCTGGGGAGGTCTCTCTAAAGCTTAATAATCATGAACTTGCCTATAAGTACTTTCTTGGAGTTGTGGATTCAGACTACTACAGTCCTTTAGAATCTTATGCAATTACAAAAGCTTCAGAATCTTTATTTAGACTTGGCAAGCTTGATGAGTCGCTTTCCCTGGTTCAAAGAGGTTTAGGTTTGAGAAATCTTCCTCAAGCCGAGGCTGTAAATCTTCACCTTTTAAAATCCTCTATTCTACTCCAGCTCGGAGATAAGCTTGAAGCCTTCCAATCCCTTGTTTTTTTAAGTCAGCACCATCACACTCCCGAAGATCGTGTTAAGTATCGATTTAAAGCTTTTGATTTTATAGATTCAAATCTGAGTGATGAAGAAATTTATTCTATAGCACGAAAAAGTCGTTACGCTCCTGAATACAGAGCCCATGCGCTCTACAAGCTTGGAATACAAGCCTTTGAAAACAAAAACTATGGCGTTGCACAAAATTATCTGGAAAAAATTGAAAAGCTTTCACCCGAGAGCGAAATCGCTGAAAAGGCTGCGCTGCTAATTTCTCAAATGAACGCCAGAAAAACCGTCAAACCCAAGACTATCGGTGCCGTTCTTCCCCTCAGCGGTCGACACTCCGACGTGGCCTACAAAACTTTGCGGGGCCTACAAATGGGTCTTGGTATATTTGGTGACAATCCTTCTGATTTTGAATTGGCAGTTATTGACAGCGAAGGCAACCCCGATGCTGCAAGACGAGCTGTTGAAAGACTTGTAACCGAAAACCACGTTATTGCCATTGTTGGAAGTCTACTAAGTCGGACTTCTGTGGCAGTTGCAAGAAAAGCTAATGACCTCGGCGTACCCAGCTTAGCTCTTTCTCAAAAGGCAGGCATTACTGATGTCGGAGACTATGTTTATAGAAATGCTCTGACGAGTGATATGCAAATTTCTGAGCTTGTTCGACATGCTATGGATGATCGCGGTATGAAGAAATTTGCTATTCTCTACCCCAATGATAACTATGGAGTGGAATATGCCAATCTTTTCTGGGATCACGTATTAGCTCGCGGAGGCAAAATTGTTGGCATACAAACCTATGATGTAAAAGAAACGGACTTTCGTGGGGCTTTAGCTCGATTGGTTGGTAAGTTTTATCTGGACGACAGAATACATGAGTATAAATTCCTTTTGACCGACTGGCTTTCCAAACAAAAATTTATCAGCTCTCGCAGCTCCCCTCCTGATGAGCTCTTGAGTCCAATTGTAGATTTTGATGGATTATTTGTCCCCGATAGTACAAAAACTATTGGCCAGGTTGCCCCCATGCTTGCCTATTTAAACATTAAAAATGTCACACTACTGGGAACAAATCTCTGGAACACACCTTCACTTGTACAAAGAGGTCAACGTTTTGTTGAGGGATCACTGTTTGTAGACAGCTTATTAGTTACAGATTCAACATATCAGCAGTCCGACTTTTTTAGAGAATACATCAGCACCTATGGCTCTGAGCCGGGCATATTTGAGATTCAAGCCTATGATGCCGCGATCCTTTTGAGGCAAATTATCGGTGCCGGTAACACCACGAGAGTTGACGTCAAAGAGTCTCTTGACAAAATAAATAGATTTCCCGGAGCCGTAGGAGATTTAACAATGAGTTCTCGACGCGAACTTTCTCGACCTTTAGTTCGCCTCGGCGTTCAAAATGGAAAAATTATCAACAACCCTCGACCCCTTGGCACAATAAAAAATTAACCCATTTACCAAAGTCTGGTGTCCTAACCATGAAAATGCGGCCATACCGTTGGCCTCATATTTAAAACCTCATTATCGCTAAAGGAGGACAGGGTGACCGTAAATAATATTCCCTTAGACTTGGTTGTGACTTGTAAAGAAAAATTGCTAAAAACGAAATCTGATTTAATTAATAGAATGGCCGAAAATAGACAGGATTATTTTAGTCGCGACAAGGGCGGTGATGAGGGCGATCAATCCATGGCGGCCCTTGCAGAAACAGATTTTCTTAGCACTCAGGATCGACTAAGAAAACAAATTCTAGAAGTCGAACTCGCCCTGAGTCGCATCGAAAGGGGGGTTTTTGGAGTCTGTGAAGTCACTGAAGAATATATTGAACCTGAAAGATTATTAACCATACCTTGGACCCGTTTAAGTATTGAAGGAGCAGAAATCCAAGATACTTTAAACAGACGTTTTGCCAAGAAGAGTGGCTATTAAGTCACGCTGTCATAAGTTTGACACTTTTTAATATAAAATTCTTAAAAATATTAATGATTTCAGGACTAAATACTCTTTAAGTTTAATTTTCACCTCCGATGAGTAACTTGCAGGTCATGCAATCTACTCATGCGGAGGACTTATGAGTTTTGACGACAAAATACTAGAAGATCTACCAGAAACTCTCCCTATGTTGCCCGTAAGGGACATCGTGGTTTTTCCTTATATGATACTCCCTTTATACGTTGGAAGAGAGTCCTCTATAAGAGCGGTCGAAGAATCTTTAGCAAAAAATAGACTTATTTTCTTAGCTTCACAAATAGAAGTAAATGAAGAAAATCCAACTGAGAACACCATATATAAAACTGGAACTATAGCTATGATCATGAGAATGAGAAAGCTTCCAGATGGACGAGTGAAGGTTCTCATTCAAGGTATTTCGAAGGGAATAATTACTTCCTATGCCAAGTCTAATCCTCATTTTGAAGTTAAAGTAGAAAAACTCCCAGAATCACAAAACGCCGGATCACAAATTGAATTCGAAGCTATGATTAGAAATGCAAAAGAGCAATTAGAAAAAATTATTGCTCTCGGCAGAATGCTGTCTCCAGACATATTATTAGTATTAGATGACGTAACAGACCCTGGTCGACTTGCAGATCTTATAGCTAGTAACTTAGGTTTGAAAGTCAGTGATGCGCAGAAAGTTTTAGAAACCTCTAATCCTAAGGAGCGCTTGGCATTAATAAATGAGATATTAGCGAATGAACTCGAAGTTTTGCAAATGCAGGCTAGAATTCGAAATACGGCAAAAGACGAAATGTCAAAGAGCCAAAGGGAATATTTTCTACGAGAGCAATTGCGAGCTATAAAAAATGAGCTTGGTGAGAGTGACTCTAAGTCCGACGAAATGGACGAACTTCGCGAAAAAATTATGAATGCCGGGATGACCGAAGAAGTACAAAAAGAAGCATTAAAACAATTTGCAAGATTAGAGCGTATGCACCCAGATGCCAGCGAAGCTTCGATGATACGAACCTACCTAGATTTAATGGTAGATCTGCCTTGGAATAAATCTACCGAAGACAAATTAGATTTAAAAGAAGCAAAAGAAATCTTAGATGCCGACCATCACGATTTATCCAAAGCTAAAGAGAGAATACTTGAATTTTTGGCTGTTCGTAAATTAAAAGAGAATGTTCTTAAAGGTCCTATCCTTTGCCTAGTTGGCCCTCCTGGTGTTGGTAAAACTTCACTCGGTAGAAGTATTGCCAGAGCTATGGGTAGAAAGTATTTTAGAATCTCTCTTGGTGGAGTGAAAGATGAAGCTGAGATTCGCGGACACAGAAGAACTTACGTTGGAGCCATGGCTGGTAAAGTCATACAAGCCCTTAAACAGGCGGGAACAAACAATCCCGTAATTGTACTTGATGAGTTGGACAAACTAGGATCCGATTTCAGAGGTGACCCTTCTGCTGCTATGCTGGAAGTATTAGATCCTGAGCAAAACTCAACCTTTCGTGATAACTACTTGAATGTTGACTTTGATCTCAGCAAGGTTCTTTTTATTGCAACAGCAAATGTGTACAGCGATATTCCAGCTCCTTTGAGAGATCGCATGGAAACAATTCAAATTTCTGGATACACTGAAAACGACAAATTAATTATATCTAAGAAGCATCTTGTTAATCGCCAAATGGAACAAAACGGAATCAGTGAAAACCAAATTGAGTTTACTGACGAAGGATTAAGATATATCATCCAACACTACACGAGAGAAGCGGGGCTTAGAAACCTAGAGAGAGAAGTCGGCTCAGTCTGTAGAAAAATCGCCTACAAATTTGTTCTTGACGAAAAAACGCCTAAAACAATAATCTCGGCAAAATCTGTTCCTGAACTTTTGGGCCCCCCTGTTTATCTGCGCGATGAAAAGCTCAAAGAGAATCAGGTTGGCATTACTACAGGTCTAGCGTGGACACAGGCTGGTGGTGAAATTCTCTACGTAGAGGCTCTAAAGATGAAAGGTAAGGGTGGCTTACATTTAACCGGACAGCTTGGTGACGTCATGAAGGAGTCTGCTCAGGCTGCATTCTCTTATGCTAGAGCCCATTCCGATGAGTTGGGAATTCCTGAAATGTGGTTCCAGGATTTTGATGCTCACATTCACCTTCCTGCGGGTGCAATACCAAAGGATGGACCCTCTGCAGGAGTTACGATTGCAACCTCATTAATAAGTCTAATGACTGATGTGCCTATACGCATGGATTTGGCTATGACTGGCGAAATTTCACTTGCTGGAAGAGTACTTCCCGTGGGCGGTATTAAAGAAAAAGCTCTTGCTGCACTCAACCACGGCGTCACAAATGTGATTTTACCGATGGCGAACCAAAAAGACATTCAAGACATTCCTGATGAGTTCCGTCAGAAACTAAAATTTATGTTTGTTGAGAATCTGGATGAAGTCTTCGCACTTGCTTTTGACAAAAAAGGAAAGAAGGCCTCAAAAGGAGCTCGTTCCGGCAAAAAAGACAAACTCCCTCGAGTGGCATCAGGCAGCAGTAGCACTGCAGCCTGAGGCTATTCAATCTCGAGCTCTTTTGTCCAGCCAGAATCTTCTATCATATCTTCTATATTAAAACTTTTAGCCTTTGGGTTTTGACGTGAGAGAGCTGCTAATCGCAGTCTCTCATTTTCACTTTCAAGTACTTTAACTAGCGTCTGTAGGTCCGCAATTTCATCTTTGAGTATAAGGACTTGCTCCTCTTTTTCTTGCAAAATGAGCGAATAGGCCTTTTTAATCTCATTTAAATATACGTAGTGATTAACTTCACCCTCGCTGGATTGTTTAGGAGTGTTCTCAACCGGTTCCGTTTTTGGTGGTGGTGAAACCGGTTGAGTAGGAGGTTGTTGTACTATTTTGTGATCTTGTTCCCATTCAAAGTTTAGTGGGAGAGATGGTCGTGGAGGGGCGACTTCATTCTTACTAACTCTTTGTCTATAGGGTTGGTGATCTGCCAAAGGAGCATCTCTGAGAAGATATTTCCCGTCCACATAATTGACCTCAGCGCGATCAGTTCTGATGCGGCGGCGTAAAGTTGATATACTAACCCGATACTTATTTGAGTATTCAGTTAAGGGTATCCACTTTATATCTGTCACAGAAACTCTCCTTCTGACTAATCAACAATAGCATAATAGGTATTCATGTAAAGCCTCGACCCTGACTAGGCAACAACTCCTGGTCCTAAAACCAGCTGAAAATCAAAAAAACCAGACTTTCATCCCCATTTGAACACTTAATGACTACCTGGTCAAAGGCTATTCTCCTGTTCATCTGTAGTATGTGCCTACTCAATCTCTAATCATTTTATTTATATAGTAGTCAAGTGCTTACTCTTTGGTTATCATTTGAATATGCGTCTAAGTGATAAGCAACAACCCTCACTAGTCTTAAGCGGGGGAGGAATAAAAGCTGCGGCCTTTCATATCGGAGTCTGTCTAGCCCTTCAGGAAAAAGGGTTTAAATTTGCGGGCGGAACACAAGAACAGGTTAACAATACATACCCAGAGAGTGACTCGCTGACTATTAAAACTTATGTAGGCTCAAGTGCCGGGGCAGTTATCTCTTCATTTTTGGCTTCTGGTTACAGTGTTGATTCCATTATCCGGGCCTTCACACAGGGAGCAGGTATTCCGACCGTTACTCGCTCCTCATCCTCCCCACCAGAATCCTCTGACCACCACCTAAAACCTATCACTTACAGAGACATTTTTGGGGTAAACTTAAAAGCTGGGCATCCCGCTCGACTTCTTATGAATTTGTTTAAAAAAACCCCTGTAATTTCAGGTGGATTAGAGGTTTTAATAAAACGTGGGTTCAAGGTTAATGGTTTTTTTAACATGAATAACCTAGAAAAATATATTCGTGAAAATGTTTGTCACGACAACCTCTTTAGCTCGTTAGGAGTAAACCTCTTTATTGTGGCGACACAACTCAACCATTCGCGCAAAGTTATTTTTGGAAACTTCGACAGAACCACAAAAGATGAAAGAATAAAATATGCTGGTTATGCTAAAATTAGTGAAGCCGTTGCGGCCTCTGCTAGTCTTCCTCCGTTTTTTTCTCCCTACGGTATACACAACCATAAAGGGCGAGAGGTCTATTTTTTTGACGGGGAAATTCGCGACACACTTTCTACACACGTGGCTTCAGATCACGGCAGTGATCTTGTCATTGCCTCCTATTCTATTCACCCCTATCATTTTAACGAAGAAATTGGATCTCTGCACGAATACGGCATACCTATTATATTTAATCAGGCCTTGTACCAAGTCGTTCAGCAAAAAATTGATACCCACATCCGCCATCAACGAGAAGTGAGAGCTATGATAAAAGCTGTTGATGGCTACTTAAAACAGGCCAGTATAGCCGAAGAGCACAGAGAAAAACTTCTAGAAATTCTCAATGACAAGACCCAGAATAAGCCAAATGTGGAGTACATCTATATTCACCCAAGTCCACATGACTATGAAATGTTTTTTGCGGACCACTTTAGTTTGAATCACAAAATTCTTGAAAAGATTGTTCAAACAGGATTTCGCTCAGCTATGAGAACTCTTCGAAAATACACCCTTTAATTCTTGTATACCCATTCCAAAAAATAATTGTCTAAAATCTTGTGAATGCGCCTCATGCTCAAACAGCCGCAGCTTTGAGGCTGCGGAACTGCGCGTGAGGCGCATTCACAAGATTTTAGACAATTATTTTTTGGAATGGGTATTAGTAACCAAGAAAATGCTTTAATAACATTATTGGGAGCAGTACAATTAAAAATTGATAGGCTAGGGGTAGATTTAGAAAAGATCGAACTGAGTTCCCCTGAGGCTTTCTTCCCCCAAACTGCACGCTTGGTCTTACCAAAGATGTTTCGTGGTTCTTCCTCTGTGTAGAATACATTCTACACAGAGGTGATTTTATTTTCGGCTAAATTCTATTTTTTAGTACAAACCATCACTTCATGAAGCGGCTGTTCTCCCCAAGTGCCTTTCGCTGATCCCGTAGTCGTTTGCGTAAGGTCCTCTCCAGTTTTATGGATATAAACTTCTGCATCAAGGAAGGCAAACTTTTGGCCCTGGTCATATAAATCGGCTTCATAGTCCAAAAGATAGTGATCTCCATAATCTTGTGAATTTCCACAAGACAATCTTATCTTGGCATTTCTCTCTGTTTCAGAGTCCGGTATGGACAACCATTGTCCATCTGCTGGCAAGGAATTTCCATTAAACTCCAAATAGTTAACGCCATCCAATTCGAATGTCTCAACAGCCACATCTTCACCACCGCAAACGTACGTACCTGTCAAATCCGGACACGCCCACAATTGCACCGAAAACCCAACAAGTGCACTAATTATAAATGCCTTAACTCTCATTATTTCCCCCTGTTTTTAAGAAAATTATTTACTGTGAATAATCTATATCTGCTGAATTCTCACTGCTGGCAACCTCGATTTGTTGCGACTCTATTTAAACCTTTAAAGAGTAATTTTTTCAACTGATGCCTTCTCGATGCCTGTAGAAAGTACCTCTTTTATACACGTTTATACACACCACATAACTCTAATTTCTGTTTTAGTTAAAAGTATTTATTAAAATATAAATTTTGCTACCGACCTCTGAACTACGTCATAAAAACTTTCTGAAAATACACCCACTACAACAACTAATATCGCCATAGCTGCAAGACTCAATACGGTTAGGGGTTTTGCCACAGTTAGAGTCTCCGCATTTTCTTCTTCATACATATACATATAAACAATAGGCCTTAAGTAGTAGTAAACACTAATTACGGAATTCACCACTCCCCATAGTGCCAACCAAATTAAATTTTGCTCAATGGCAGAAGTAAAAATAAAGAACTTACCAAAAAAACCAACTGTTGGGGGTATACCCGCAAGGCTTAAAAGTAGAACTGTAAATGATAGTGCGATCCAAGGACTCTTGCGTGCCAAACCTTTTAAATCATTTACGTTCAGCAAAGAGTCTTCCTTCCTCTCCAATAGACTTACAAAACCAAATGTACCAATTGTCATAATGGAATATGCAAAAATATAGTATAACGTTCCAGAGGCTCCCATTAGAGACTCTCCCCCTATACCTGCCGCTATAATTCCAACTAAAGCATACCCTGAATGCGATATACTAGAGTAAGCCAACATTCTCTTGAGACTATTTTGCTTGATTGCTGCAATATTCCCCAACAACATAGAACCAACGGCTATCCATTGAACTAAGTTAACAAGATCTTGCGAACGATCTCCACCCAGCACATTTATATCAACAAACCTCAATATAGCGGCAAAGGTCACAACCTTAACTCCCGCCGCCATAAACCCTGTTACTGGCGTCGGCGAGCCCTCATAAACATCTGGAGACCAAGCGTGAAAAGGCACAAGCCCAACTTTAAAGAAGAACCCAATTAATACAAACACAGCCCCAATAACAAAAAGCCGATTTGTTGAGACTAAGTCAATCGCCACCTTGGACAGTTCATTTAAGTAAGTTGTTCCTGCTGTTCCAAATACAAAAGCCACTCCATAAAGAAACACTGCCGAACCAAAACTCCCCAAAATAAAGTACTTAAAAGCAGCCTCTTTTGACAAAGTAAATTCACGGCTAAGGGCTATTAACATGTACAAACATAAAGACATTATTTCAATTGCGATGAATGTCACAATCATGTCATTCGACCAGGCCAGCAATATCATACCTAGTGCAGCATTAAGGACTAAAAAGACAAACTCTGAAAACTGATTTGTTGCTGTTGCAAGGTTCTCCTTAGACATCACAAGTGAAAAACCTGTCAACGATAACACCAATAAAGTCGACCACGTCGATATACCATCAAAAACTAAGGCATCGCTAAAGGCCGTCTTTTCTAGCCCAATTGTAGAAATCGAAAGTATTGTTGCAGCAACAATTCCTGTTAAAGCCCAAAGCAATGTTGAGGAGGTGGAAGCCTCCCGATTGTTGTTAAAGGCCTTTATGCCCACAGGGAAAAGACTAAATATAAATAATGCCAGAGCCGGCGAAACTAATATTAAATCAACTATGCCAATCTTGCTTTCCATTTACTCTACCTCGCCCGACTTCTGTGCGCTCTGATCAATTGTCTCTATTTGTAAAAAGTATTCCAATCGATTATCAACTAAATGTTTAATACTTTTTTCTGAGTACCTAAAAAAAGTGTTGGGAAATATTCCCATATAAAAAATCATAACAACCAATGGAGCCATAACAAGAATCTCCCTCATAGAAACATCTAGCCCTACAGTTTTATGCTTTACGACTAATTCTCCCTCGGGACCAAAGAATACTTTTTTCACCATCCACAACATATAGACCGCTCCCAACACAACACCCAGTACGGCAAAAGCTGCATAAATTTTGTTGGCCTGAAAGGTGCCAAGTAAAATCATAAATTCTCCCACAAAACCATTTGTTAATGGAACTGCGATAGAAGACATCGTCACTATTATGAATATTATTGTAAAAATTGGAGCCGCAGAGGCCAACCCTCCGTATTTACTAATTTCTCTAGAGTGAGTTCTTTCATAAATCATACCTACAAGAAGGAATAGAGCGCCCGTGCTTATACCGTGATTTAACATTTGATAGAGGCCACCCATAATGCCAATTTCGTTTAAAGCAAAAAGGCCCAGCATCACATAACCCATATGAGAAACAGAAGAGTAAGCCACGAGCTTCTTAACATCTGGTTGAACCATGGCCACTAAGGCTCCATATATAATACCAATCACTCCCAACAATAAGAATAGCCAGGACCAGTAATCTGTCGCCTCAGGGAAAAGTGGAATCGCGAACCTTAAAAATCCGTAGGTTCCCATCTTTAGCATAACTCCAGCTAATATAACAGAACCCGGAGTTGGCGCTTGAACGTGAGCATCTGGCAACCATGTGTGAAATGGAAACATTGGAACCTTAATGGCAAAGGCCAAGGCAAAGGCAAAAAACAACAATGTTTGCGTGCTCAAAAACTCACCAGCTATAAAGGGAAGTTTCAAACGGTAAAAATCCAAAAGACTCGCGCTCATTTGGCCTTCTGGCAGGGCTCTTGTTAAGTACATGAGTGCTATAATAGCAAGTAACATAAAAACGGAGCCGATCATTGTGTAAATAAAAAACTTTAATGTCGCGTAGATTCTGTTTTCTCCTCCCCATATCCCAATAATAAAATACATGGGTATTAGCGAGGCCTCAAAAAATACATAAAAAAGGATGGCATCCATAGCAAGGAAGGACCCAATCATTGCGGACTGCAAAGTCAAAACTGAGACATGAAAGCCCTTGACCTTCTTATCAATACTCTTCCAGCTCCCCAATATAGTTATAGGTGTTAAAAACGCCGTTAAGACAACAAGCCATATTGATATGCCGTCTATCCCTAGAAAATAACTAATTCCGGCAGACTTAACCCACGGAGTATTTTCTACCATTTGTAAACCCACAAGATCAGGGTTAAACCGATAAATAAGAGCTATGGCTAGCCCCAGCTCCAATATAGAGGCCCCTAAAGCTACTAGTCTTATAACTCTATCATTATTTAAGAAAGTTAAAAAAACTGCAAAAACGACGGGAAGAAAGATTATAGCTGACAACAACATTCAAGTTACCCCATTAAAATATAAGTCACAGAAGCCACAACACCCAGAGCGACATACATAGCGTACTGTTGCATATTTCCATTTTGTATCGCTCTAAATCCATCACTACTACTTTTTACAAAATCACTGAGTTTGTAGGTAATTTTATCGATAAGATTGATATCTATGTGCAGCCACAGACCCTTGCTCGCCTCAATCATAGGGTTAACAATTTTGCCAAAATAAAACTCATCTACGTAATACTTATTGTAAATAAGCTGGTATGCACTTTTAAATTTCTCTACTACCTTTTGCGACTTACCAGGTTCAACTACATAAAAATTGTACGCCAACCACGCCATCAAGGTCGCCAACCCAAAAGAAATTCCCATTAATGAGAATTCTAAAACTGCAGAAGCATTTTCTACTGCCGGATTTACAAGGTTGGCCTTATTTAACCAAACTTCAAGAAAATTTGGAATGTGCAAGGCGTGCCCAATCACATGAGGGATTCCAACCCAGCCTCCCACAACAGAAAGGACTCCCAAAACAACCAAAGGAATTGTCATAGATAGGGGTGATTCATGTGGGTGAACTTCCTTGGGAACTCGACTCTTACCCCAAAAGGTTAAGCACATTAATCTAGTCATGTAAAATGATGTCATTCCCGCAGCAGCAACACCTATGATCCATAAAATGGGATGTCCCAATGGAGAGCTGTAGGAAAACCATAGGATTTCATCTTTACTAAAAAATCCAGCCAATGGAGGAATTCCTATTATTGCCAACCATCCTGCCACAAATGTAATGTGTGTTATTGGCATATACTTTTTAAGTCCGCCCATTTTGCGCACATCCTGTTCTTCATGCATGGCATGTATGACACTCCCCGATCCCAAAAACATTAGGGCCTTAAAAAAAGCATGGGTCATTAAGTGAAAAAGAGCGGGAATAAATGCCCCTGTCCCCACGGCTAAAAACATATATCCCAACTGAGAGACCGTTGAGTAAGCCAATATTTTTTTTATATCCCACTGGGTAAGGCCTATAGAGGCAGCAAAAAAAGCGGTCAAAGCTCCGACAGTGGCAATAACCATCATCACATTTGGAGCTAAAATAAACAGCCCAGACATTCTAACTATCATGTAAACACCAGCTGTAACCATTGTCGCTGCATGAATCAATGCCGAAACTGGAGTTGGTCCTGCCATCGCATCAGGCAGCCAAACATAAAGGGGAATTTGCGCGGATTTACCTGTGGCCCCGACAAACAAGAACAAACAGGCGAGAGTAATCGGACCCATCCAGCCGGATTCTGGCAAGCTCGGAGCCAATTGGATTAACGCCTCAAAGTCTAAGGTTCCAAAAGTAATAAACAACATAAACATTCCGAGAAGGAAACCCGCATCTCCAATGCGATTTGTAACAAAAGCTTTCATTCCTGCTGCCGCTTTTTCTTTATCCTTAAACCAAAACCCAATAAGTAGGTAAGAACACAAACCCACACCTTCCCAGCCAACAAACATGACCAGTAAGTTTTTTCCTAAAACCAACAACAGCATATTAAACAGAAAGAAATTGAGATAGGCGAAGTACTTAGCTGGCCTCTCATCGTGGCTCATGTACCCAATACTAAATACATGTATTAGAGTTCCCACCCCAGTTATAACGGACAACATTATAACGCTAATTTGATCAACCAAAAACTCAAACCTAACATCTAAACCTGCAAAGCTGATCCAATCAAAAAAGCTCACAGAAAAGGACTCTTGCCCCTCCGGTAAACCTAAGAGCTTGGCCCAAGCCAAAAGCGTTCCCAAAAATGAGGTCCCAGCGGCCATACTGGCCAAGGTTCCAGCGAGTCGATAATTGCCACTTTTAAAGTTAAAACCATTAATAAAAAAGCCCACCAATGGTGCTAATAAGATAATTGAAACAATTGCTGCGTAACTCATTTACTATCCTTTTAAATTTTCAAAAAAATGAGAATCCATGTTTTTTAATCTTTTAAAAATTGTGACGGCGAGGGCCAGACCTACACCGGCTTCAGCAGCTGCCACAGTCATTACAAAAAACACCATGATTTGTCCGTTTATATTCCCAGTAAAGTGACTAAAGGCTACAAAAGTTAAGTTGACTGCATTTAGCATAAGTTCAATGCCCATAAGCATAACCAAAACATTTTTGCGCAAGAGAACACCCATCATACCAATGGTAAAGATTATCCCGGAAAGAATTAGATAGTGCTCTAAGTTTGGAGCTAAAAATAAACTAGACATGTGTTCCACCTTTTATTCTAGAAATAGCCACAGCTCCTATTGCGATGATGAGCAGCAATATACCAAGGGCCTCGAATGCAAGAATATAATTTGTGAATAGCTCTAGAGCCAAACTCTTTGCAGACATAGCTTCGACATCTGCCTTTTGAGATCCAGAAACTACCATCTCAGATGACATGTAAACAGCTCCAGCGATTAACCCACAAAGCCAACCTGCCGAGCCAATTTTTAGAAAACCCGTAAACTTTCCCTTGCTGAAAGCCTGCTTTTCTTTTTTTAAATCAAATAGCATCATCACAATTACAAACAACACCACCACAGCTCCGGCATAAACAATGAGCTGAACGCCAGCAATGAATGGAGCATTTAACGTAAAATAGACGAAAGCTAGAGATATCATCGTAAGGGCCAGAAATAGAGCTGAGTGAATGGGGTTTGAGGACATCACCACTGAAAGAGCAAAAACAACGATCACAATTGATAAGAAATAAAAAATAATGCTCTCCATTTTAGCTCCTCATCCAAAAGACAACTAGGGCTGTCACCATAGTGTTGCCAAGAGCCCACGGTAACATTTTTTTCCAACCAAGATCCATCAACTGATCGTACCGAAACCTTGGAACGGTCCATCTTACCCAGATAAAAACCCATAGAAAAAACATTATTTTTGCAAATAAAACCAAATGAAAAAATATAGCTGTCAGCAGGTTCGACATAGTCGACACTTTAAATTCGAGTAAACCAAAAGACAAAAGCTTAAAAACTGAAATAACCCCTGTTGTTATTGGCGATTCTGTCAAAAAGCTGTTTACATCGGCCGGATCGACAAATGGCAGATGGTAACCACCAAAATAAAATGTAGCTAGAAGAGCTGAAGCCACCATCATGTGACCGTATTCGCCAATATAAAACATATTCATCTTTAAGCCGCCATATTCCGTGTGATAACCGGCAACAAGCTCAGCTTCAGCCTCCGGCAAATCAAATGGCGCACGGTTGGTTTCGGCAAACATGGCCACAAAAAGCAGAACGGCTCCTAGAGGTTGAAAAAAAATACCCCAATTAGGTAAAAAGCCCACGACTACCTCTTGGCCAAACCACATAAAGGTTAGAGGTCCTTGCTGGTGCTGTATCATCTCGGCGAAGTCAAAAGTCCCGTAGATGATAAGAATACCCACGATGGAGAGTCCCAGAGCTAATTCGTAACTGATCATCTGCGCACTAGCCCGCAGAGCTCCAAATAGAGAGTATTTGTTAACAGAAGCCCACCCCGCTGTTAACATGCCGTAAGCTCCCAAAGAAGATATTCCCAATACAAACACTATGCCCACACCTATCTCAAAACTTTGAAAGGCAAATCTATAGGGTCCCCATGTTTGTCCTAGCATTTCAAAAGCTTCTATCTGTATAGGTAGTGATAGTGGAATAGCTCCAAAGGCCAGCGCAGCAGGAATGAGCGAAATAACTGGCGCAGCATAAAATAAAAACTTCCGGCTTTTTGAAGGTACAAATTCCTCCTTAAAAATAAACTTAACGGCGTCAGCTAAAAGCTGAGTAAGTCCCAAAGGACCAACACGATTGGGACCAAATCTGTTCTGAATAAAGGCTGAACCCCGTCTCTCGATCCATACCAGAAGAGGCACGAGCTGTACCATCAATAAAAAAATTAAGACCATCTTCACAAAATTAATTGCGATTTCAAAAACATCGTTACCCATAGATTATTCCCACTCCAGCGCTTTTGACTTAATTTCCCAAATCAAACCAAAAATAAATACGAATAAAAAGAAACCCATTGCCAACATAACTTGAGTTCCAAGCCCCTGTTCAATGAATTCAACTAACGAAATGGCCCATGGATACATGAAGATAATTTCTATATCAAATAGTATAAATAATATGGCCGTCAGATAAAACTTAACTGGTATTTTAGAGTGCCCCGAGTCCTGCACAGGCAACCCACACTCGTAGGTAGCATCTTTGAGCTCAGAGTACTTCGGCTTGGGACCTACAAGCGAAACCAAAAACAGTAAACCAGCTCCAAAAGCCAAAACAAATAAGGCTAAAATCAATATAGCAACAACGCTAGACATTAAATCGACTCCTGCAGAAAAAGTAGGCTTTATTTATACAAAGACACAGGTTATAAACCAACGAAAAGCTGGAGTTATTCATTTTTTTACTCGCGCCGCGCTAAGGCGGTAACTTCAAATTACAACTTAATTACTAACCCATAGATGAAACTTCTTATTGAGGGCCGTGAATAAAGTGCAGTTTAATACCAAATTAAAGGCATAAAATTGGAATTACAAAGCCTCAACCTTTCTATTCTCAACCTGATTCAAAAGTCCCAGCAGGCTAACCAAAGGTTGACGTATGTGACGGGATGTCATTCTCCCTTAGCTCTCGCCCCGCTAATTGCCCAAAAATTTAATGAGGGCTTATCAAGGCCCTTCCTCGTTATCCTCCAAGAGGAAGAGCAAATTGAACAACTGGTAAAGGATATCTTATTTTACGCACCTGATTTTAAAGCCTCCATCTTGCCAAGGTTCGACGTCTCTCCCTATTCTAACTTGTACCCTAAATCTAAAGTGATTAGCCAAAGACTTCAGTGGTTATTTAACGCCGACAAGGCCCCTACAGCTTCCGTCTTCTTTGCTTCCATTGCAGGTTTACTGCAGAACACTCTACCTTATCTTGAATTGAAGTCTCGAACTCATTACTTTCAGCCGGGCCTTACGTTTTCGCAGGATCACATAAAGGCGATGGACAAAATGGGCTACAGGTTGGTTCCCATCGTCGAGGACCCCGGCACTTTTGCTATTAAGGGGGGGATCGTTGATATTTTCTCTCCCGCGCACAATCTACCATTTCGATTGGAACTTTTTGGCGATGAGATTGAAAGTCTTCGTTATTTTGATCCCGACACCCAATTAACAGTAAATTCAACTGATAAAGAGGCTTATGTCATTCCCGCAAAGGAAATTCTCTTTAAGGACGAATACCGGCTCTCTCTTGTTGAAAGCTTCAAATCCTCTCTAAAAGCTCATGGCAATAACTCTACTTCGGAAAATAACGATGCCAAGGAAATTCTCCAGTCTCTCGCTCAGGCTAAATCTTTTCCCGGAGCCGATTTTCTTTTGCCATTTTTCTACAAAGAACTCTCTCCCCCGATAGAGTTCTTTTCTGAACCCCTAGATCTATGGTTATGCCAGCCAGTAGATTTGGCCACGCACTTTGACCACTATCTCTCCGACCTGAAAAAAGAATGGGAATCAAATGGTGACGGTCCCATCCAGGTACCCCCCACGTTACTGTACTTGAAGTATGAAAGTCTTCCTGATTTGCTTCCTGAGGGAAGTTCTCAGTTTCATATCGAACACGTTCTTATTGAAGATAAAAGTCACATTGAAGAGGAGGGTCAACTTGACTTCAGCTCCTACAGTCTAGAAGAATTCAGAAGCCAATGCGCTCACCTCTCTAAAGATAGGGCCGCCTACCACAACTATATATCTACCCGCCTTAATCAATGGAGAGAACAGGGATATTCCCTTTTTATTTCTGCACCTCAGTCACATCACAGAGACAAGTTAAAATCCCTTCTGCGGCAAATTGATTTTCAACCCACTGAAGTCGAGCAAAATCAATTCCTCTGGTCGGAGTGGGTTCACATCCAACAGGTTCAAAAGGATATCATTCATGTCTTGCCTCGACACCTTCTACACAGCTATAGGCTCAGTCAGGATCGTTTAATATTTTTTAGGGATGACGATTTTTTTGGATATCGACGCCAACGCTCTTCAAAACATAAGCCATCTGGAGATGACAAGGCCATCTTTCAATTTGACTTCAGTGAACTCAAAGTCGGCGATCTTATCGTCCACAAAATGCATGGAGTGGGGATATTCGAAGGTCTAAAAGTAATGGATATTAACGGCCTTCCCTCCGAATTTGTACAAATTACCTACAAAGACAAAGATAAGCTTTATCTTCCAATTTATAGAATCAGCCAAATTCAAAAGTATACGGGCCCATCAGGGAATCGAATTATTGACAAGCTTGGCGGAACAAGTTGGGACACCACTAAGAAAAAGATTAAAAAACAACTCCGAGATATCGCTGCTGAGTTACTTCGACTTTATGCTCTTCGTGCTCAAGTGACTCGCCCTGAATTTTCATTGCCCGGTGAAGATTATCTTGCCTTTGAAAACACTTTTCCTTTCGAGGAAACAGAAGATCAGGCAAAGGCTATCAGTGATGTTCTCTCAGACATGAATAGCCATCACCCAATGGACAGACTCATTTGTGGCGACGTTGGTTTTGGCAAAACAGAGGTCGCGCTCCGTGCAGCCTTTAAAGCGGTTGAAGACGGGAAACAAGTCTGCCTAATTGCCCCCACGACTATTTTGACTTTTCAGCACCATCACAATTTTTCTCAAAGAATGAAACCCTGGCCCATTACAATCCGTCCACTCAATCGATTTGTTGAAAGGTCTGAAATTAAAAAAACTCTTACAGAGCTTAAAGCCGGGAAAGTTGATATTATAATTGGAACTCATAGGCTTCTAAGTAAAGATGTGGAGTTTAAAAATCTCGGCCTTCTTATAATTGATGAAGAGCAGAAGTTTGGGGTCAAACACAAAGAAACCGTACGCAAACTTAAAACTGAAGTTGACACTTTAACTATGTCTGCAACACCAATCCCTCGAACTCTCAATATGAGCTTTGTCGGCATGAGGGACCTTTCTCTAATAAATACTCCTCCCGTCGACAGACTTCCAACAAGAACATTTATCTGTCGTTTTGATAAGGAAACCATACGCAAAGCGATTCTCAGCGAAATCCAACGGGGGGGGCAGGTCTTTTTCCTGCACAATCGCGTACAAAGTATCGAGGCTCTTGCGCATGAACTCCGAGAGCTTTTACCAACCGTGAGGTTTGGAGTGGGTCATGGGCAAATGGACGAACATCAATTAGAAAAAACAATGCTTGCGTTTTTCAACAAGGAAATCGATGTTCTCATTTGTACCACAATTATTGAATCAGGAATGGATGTCCCTAATGCTAATACTATGTTCATCGACAATGCTCACCAATTAGGTCTTAGTCAGCTCTATCAGTTGCGCGGGAGAGTTGGGCGCGGAAAAGAACGAGCCTACTGTTACCTCATTGTTCCAAATAACAAAAAGATTGATAAAGAGGCTCAGGAACGCCTAAGGGTTATACAGGAGAATACAGCACTAGGAAGCGGAATCCGCATTGCTCAGCATGATTTGGAATTGAGAGGTGCCGGTGATATTCTTGGAGAAGAACAGTCTGGACAGGTTAATGCTGTTGGTTATGAAATGTACATGGAGCTTCTCGATCAAGCTGTTCGAGAACAAAAAGGGGAGTCTGTAGCGACCCAAGAATTGGACCCGGAAATTAATTTAAAAATTATGGCTTTAATTCCTGATGACTATATTTCTGATATTCGCGTCCGTCTAAACTATTATAAAGTTTTATCAACAATTGAATCTGAAAGTGATGTTGATAAATTTGAACGAGAGATTCATGACCAATATGGTAAACTTCCTGATCCCTTAATAAATTTAATGGGTCTCATGCTTATTAAATTTGTCTGCAAAAAACTGTGTGCCAAAGAACTCAATCAAAGTAGTGTAGGTATCTCGCTTCGTTTTAACGAAAATACTCCATTATCTGTTGAGAAAGTTCTTAAGCTTTGCCAACGCGAAAATAAAAAATACAGCCTATCTCCTGATAGCCGACTCATCATTAGAATAAAAGATGTAACTTGGCCTAGAGTTTACGAAGAGCTCCTTCAACTTCAACAGTTTACTCTATGACTTCATTGTTATACCAATTCTAAAAAATAATTCCCTAAAATTTTGTGAATGCACCTCACGCGCAGTTCCGCAGCCTCAAGGCTGCGGCTGTTTGAGCATGAGGTGCATTCACAAAATTTTAGGGAATTATTTTTTAGAATTGGTATAATTCACCGTCTAAAACTCGACTTTCAATCCGGCATTCGTACTTATTCCAGAAAAGTCTGGATCAGCGTCATTGCTTGATGCCAAAAAATAAGTAGCTTCAACAAATAAATAGGTATTCTCAATTCCGGAGTCAAAATAAGCACTTTTAGCAGAGTGCGGGTCCATCCAGCTTATGCTAAACATCACACCAAGTGTTCCATAAAAAGAAAGCTGTGTACTTCCTTCCTTTGTTAGCTCTTGTTGTTTTTCTTTAAATAAAACTTGGTAGACACCTCCAGAAATATAAGGAGCAAAGTAAGGCATTTCATCAAAAATATTATCTGCCGCAAGTTGAGCTCCAACTTTCCAAAGACGGTTTTCAAGCATTGAATCAATTAAATTCTTATCAGATTTTTTTTTATTTTGTGCAAAATTTAGTTCTGCACCAATTGAAAACCATGAGTAATTTCTTTTAATCCCTGTATGAAGCTCAAATCCCAAAGAGTCATCCCCCCCGTATATGGAATCATAGCTATCGTTCAAATATTCAGAGGAGTACTCTTCATTTTTAACATCTCGAACTGAAAGTCCAATAGATTTACCCCACTTTAAGCGTCGTTCCCCATAGGGGGCTAATTTTAAGCTCTTTTTTTGATAATCTAATCTCACGGCTGTTGTGGGTTCAACAATGATGTACCCTAGCTCTTGGTCTTGGTCTTGGTCTTGCTGACCTCTACTCTTTTCAATTTTTTCCAGACTTTGAGTCACTTCTTGTTCGACTTGAGCAAAAACTAAACTATCAAGTGCTAAAATTATTGTACCGATAATTACCCAGGGTTTTTTACATAACATGGATACATTGTACTCGATGGAAAGGATTTTCTTGCTAAAAAAAATTTTTATATTTATTTTTTTTCATTTTCCTAGCTCTTTAGTCTTGCTTGACAATGGCTTGGCTTCCGCTCCTTTTGTCAAAGAGGATATTCAAAAAGGCTTTACATCCAAAGAGGTACATCTACAAAATCAAATTAACAAACTCACTGAATCTCTCACTTTAGAACAAAAAGTTGGACAGCTCCTTATTTTTGGATTCTCCAGCACTAGCCTTGACCAGAATCTTAAATCAACCTTAAGTGATCTTCAGCCTGGTGGTCTTATTGTCTTCCAAAGAAATATAAAATCTCCACTTCAAATTGCCGACCTCAATGCAAATGCTCACGATTACAGCTCAGCTAGAACTGGTCTGCCTCTACTTATTATGGTAGACCAAGAGGGCGGTCTCGTTTCAAGAATAAAAACTAACCCTCAGCCACCTTCCGCTCTCTCATTGGGTACGGCCGAAAATCCAACCCTCTCTAGACAAGCGGGATTCTATACGGGTCAAGTTCTTTCCTTGCTTGGCTTTAATATGAACTTGGCTCCTGTCGTTGATATCTCAAATCCAGATAAATTAAACTTTATTGGCAACAGATCCTTTGGCTCTCACCCGGAATTGGTAACACAAATGGGTCAAAATTTTGCTGATGGCCTGGAAGAAGCCGGAGTTCTCCCCACTTTTAAGCACTTTCCTGGTCATGGCGGAACGGTAAGCGATAGTCACTTTTCACTGCCTGTAAAACTCACAAACATAGAAGAACTCACGCAATCTGATTTGGTCCCCTTTGCAAAAGTTGCTAATAGTAAGAACCCTGCTGCAATAATGGTTGGTCATATAAGCTTGCCCAATATCGACCCTAGTGGTTTACCCGCAACATTTTCAAGATCAATCCTAACCGAACTTTTGCGTGAAAAAATGGGATTTAGTGGACTTGTTGTCACTGATGATATTGAAATGCACGGAGCTTCTAACTATAAAAGTGTTGGCGAAAGGGCTGTTAAAGCTGTTGAAGCCGGAGCAGATATGGTCATGATTGCTTGGACTAGAAAAAACCAAACTCTAGCCTATAATGCCTTATTAAAGGCTGTTAAAGAAAAAAGAATTAGTCAGTATGAGCTTAATGAACGCACAAGAAGAATTATTTTTGCTAAACTTCAACACAAGAGCAATAGACTCTATAAAACTAACAATAAAGAGTTCTCAAAGGTTCTTACCAAAAGCCTTAATGACTTAAAAAGCCTATCTGATAAAGTCGTTTCCCAAATTTTTTCAAACCACAATCTTCTAAATCTTTCTGGTATTGACTTATCAACCAGTAAAACAAAAATCTTTGTTTTAAGTGGTGATTATCACTTTTATAAGATCTTTAAAGAAACCTCTCAACTAAAAAGTCTTTATATCCCCTTATCAGCAAAGAAGTCTTTCAACGCCAATACTGTTTTTTCAAAAAACCTAAATGAGATAGGCGTCTTCTATGTCACCGGCTCCGGAACAGCTAAGATATTAAACAAAATTCCAAATGAGTTTAAAAAGCAAATTCTAGTTGTTAATACAATGAATCCAGGAGTGCTTACACATAGACATCTCTATCCGGCAATTTTTGACATTAATACTCGCAATCACAACAGTGCGCATTGGTTAGCAAATAAAATCAACTCCCTCTTACAAATTCGAGTTCCAGCCGAAACAAAAGAATCAAGAGTAAAAAGGAAAATCAGCTCTTTTTAATTATAACCACTAGGCTAGATCCATAACTCGGGCCCTGATACTACATCGGAGCCCATTGAACTCTGAGAATGGAATCTGAGTCCCAGTTAATTAGACTTGCTGTAGGTCTTAAGTAAATCTAAACGAGTTTTTTCTTTCTGGAGTTTTCTCTGGTATTTAACTGTCTCACCAACAGTTAACCCTTCTTTCAACTTTGTTTGGGCCAAGTTGTATGCTTCTTCCGCTCGGGATATTTCCAACTCTTTTGGAGTTTCTGCCGTCTCGGCTAAAACTTTTACTCCTGTTGTGGTGACTTCGCAGTATCCCCAGCTAATCGCAACCGCTTGAAACGCCGACTTTCCAGGCTCTCTGTACCTCAATATACCCGACGTTAAAGTTGTAACCAGCGGGGCATGACCAGGAAGTATATCCAGCTGTCCTTTGTTTCCAGGCACAATTATTTCTTCAATGACTGTGCCTGTAATTAATTTCTTTTCAGGTGTAACTAAATCTAAAATCACAGATTACATTCCCTTGGCTTTCTGCCTAGCATCTTCAATTGTTCCAACAAGGTAAAAGGCTTGTTCCGGAAGGTCATCGTGTTTTCCATCAAGGATTTCTCTAAATCCTCTTACCGTATCTTTAATGTCTATGTACTTTCCAGCCATACCAGTAAATTGTTCAGCAACAAAAAATGGCTGAGACAAAAATCTTTCTACCCTTCTCGCTCTATGAACAACCGTCTTATCTTCTTCACTCAGTTCGTCCATCCCTAAAATAGCTATAATGTCTTGCAAATCTTTATAACGCTGCAAAAGCGACTGCACATCTCTAGCTGTATTGTAATGCTCTTGGCCTACAATGTCAGGATCTAGTACTCGTGAAGTTGATGTCAGAGGGTTCACGGCTGGATAAATTCCCTTTGCAGCAATTTCCCTATCAAGGTTTGTTGTTGCATCTAAATGTGTAAATGTAGTTGCTGGTGCAGGATCTGTATAATCATCAGCGGGAACGTAAACGGCCTGAACAGAAGTAATTGATCCTTTTTTTGTTGAAGTGATTCTTTCCTGCATGGCTCCCATTTCTGTTCCAAGCGTCGGTTGATAACCCACAGCAGAAGGAATCCTACCCAATAGAGCTGAAACTTCAGCACCTGCCTGTGTAAAACGGAAGATGTTATCAATGAACAAAAGTACGTCCTTACCTTCCGTATCTCTAAAATACTCAGCCTGGGTTAGTGCCGTCAAAGCTACTCTAGCTCTGGCTCCTGGGGGCTCATTCATTTGTCCAAATACTAATGAGGTCTTTGCAATTACCCCCGACTCCATCATCTCGCGGTACAGATCGTTCCCCTCTCGAGTTCTCTCTCCTACCCCTCCAAATACAGAGTATCCACCGTGTTCTGTTGCAATATTTCTTATAAGCTCCTGAATCAAAACCGTCTTACCAACTCCGGCTCCACCAAATAATCCAATCTTTCCGCCTTTAGCATATGGGGCAAGTAAGTCCACGACCTTGATACCTGTCATTAACATTTCGGCTTGAGTAGATTGATCTTCAAACTTTGGGGCCTCTCTGTGAATGGCCCACTTTTCTTTTGAAGTGATTGCCCCCTTCCCATCTATGGGTGCTCCAACAACATTCATAATTCTACCCAAACAGGCCTCACCAACAGGCGTTGTAATCATTTCCCCTGTACTCTTCACTTTTTGGCCACGACTCAACCCATCGGTTCCATCCATTGCGATAGTTCTAACAACTCTATCCCCAAGGTGCTGAGCCACTTCAAGAGTAATATTATCTTCTTCTTCATTAATCGCGGCATTCGTTGTTGTTAATGCATTTAAAATTGCCGGTAACTCACCATCAGGAAATTCCACATCAACAACAGGTCCCATAACTTGTTTTATTATTCCAACTTGCATTCTCTCTCCCTTTACTATCCTTTAAGTGCTTCAGCACCACTGCAAATTTCAGTTAATTCAGTGGTAATTGCCGCTTGTCTAAGTTTATTATAAGTTAACGTCAGATTTCTCACCATGTCTGAGGCATTATTTGTTGCATTCTCCATTGCCGTCATCCTTGCTGCGTGTTCACCCGCTATGGATTCACACATAACTCTATACACCTGAACAGCAAAGTGTTTTTGTAAAAGCTCTTCAATCATTTCTTCTGCCGTTGGTTCAAATATTAAGTCTTTTGAAAATCTCTTTGAGTTCTCATTTTCGAGACTCGAGTGAGATAAATCTACTGGCAGCAAAACTTCTGAGACTCTCTCTTGAGAAATTGCCGATTTGAACTCATTATAAATCATTCTAATTTCATCGTAACCACCATCAACAAAAGCCTTCATCAAGGTTTGTGCCGTATCGGCCGCAAGAGAATATGAGATCTCTCTTGCAAGATTTAGAATAATATTCACGGGCTGTGGAAGCCCCCTAAGTTTCAAGTATTCTGCCGCTTTTTTACCAATATACAAGAAGTCCATTGTCTCGTATTTCGAATGGTTCTCTCTATAATAGCTTTCTACAAATTTAGATATACTAGAATTAAAACTTCCACACAGTCCTCTATCACTAGTCACTACAACAACAAGCACTTTTTTAACTTCGGCCTTTTTTATTAACAATGGATGATTCACTCTATGTGTAGCCGCTATGTCTGCAATAAGGCCCAAAACTCCTTTTGCGTAGGGGCGGAGGTTTACGATGTTGTCCTGAGCCCTTCTCAACTTTGCAGCAGACACCATCTTCATGGCTCTAGTTATCTGCTGTGTGTTCTTCACACTTGATATTCGCCCTCTAATCTCTTTTAAACTCATATTTAGTTTGTTCCTTTTTCAGAAGGCTTAAATATGGCTTTAAACTCGTCGCAAGCTTCTTTCAAAACTGTTTTGACTTCATCTTTCATAGCCTTATGTTCTCTAAGAAGGTCCAACAACTTTTTGTATTTTTGAGAGGTGAAATCCATAAATTCTGACTCCCATCTTTTAACATCAGCGATGGGCACTTCATCAATATAGCCTTGGGTTGCCGCCCAAATTACACAAACCTGCCCTTCCACTTCATAAGGTGAATATTGAGGTTGTTTTAAAACCTCAACAAGGCGAACACCCCTATCTAATTGAGCTCTGGTTGTCTTATCCAAATCAGAAGCAAAGGCTGCAAAGGCCTCTAGCTCTCTAAATTGTGCTAACTCTAGCTTCATGGTTCCTGCAACTTGTTTCATTGCTTTGATTTGAGCGGCACCACCTACACGCGAAACCGATTTTCCAACGCTAATCGCTGGACGGATACCTTTGTTAAAAAGATCTGTCTCTAAGAAAATTTGTCCATCGGTAATCGAAATAACATTCGTAGGAATGTAAGCAGAAATATCTCCGGCCTGAGTTTCAATAATTGGAAGAGCCGTTAGAGAGCCTCCACCAAGATGGTCATCCAATTTACAAGCCCTTTCCAGCAAACGTGAGTGAATATAAAATACATCCCCTGGAAAGGCTTCCCTTCCTGGGGGTCTCCTTAAGAGGAGTGACATTTGACGGTAAGCTTGTGCCTGTTTTGTTAAATCATCATAAATAATCAAAGCGTGCTTACCATTGTCTCTAAACCACTCTGCCATTGCACAACCAGAAAACGGTGCTAAAAACTGCATCGGCGCAGGGTCAGAAGCTGTTGCTGTAATAATCGTCGTGTAATCCATTGCTCCAGCTTTTCTCAACTTCTCAACCACTTGAGCAACAGTAGATTTTTTTTGTCCTATAGCCACGTAAAAGCAATGAACATTTGTATTCTTTTGGTTAATGATTGTGTCGATAGCAATGGCCGTCTTTCCGGTTTGCCTATCGCCAATAATTAACTCGCGTTGACCTCTTCCAATGGGGATCATTGAGTCTATGGCCTTAATTCCTGTTTGTAGAGGCTCCTCAACAGGTCTCCTTGTCATAATCCCAGGGGCTTTTATTTCTACTATCTTAGTCTCCTTACAGGCTATTGGTCCCTTTCCATCAACTGGATTACCTAAAACGTCTACTACCCGACCTAAAAGCCCTTCTCCAACGGGAACCTCGACAATTTTCTTAGTTCTTTTAACAGTGTCGCCCTCTTTGATGTACTTATCTTCACCAAATAGAACAACACCCACGGAATCCTGCTCGAGGTTTAGGACCATTCCCTTTAACCCCCCATTAAACTCAACTAACTCTCCTGCCATTGCATTTTCTAATCCATAAATTCTGGCAACACCGTCACCAATACTCAGGACACTACCCGTTTCGCTGACTTCAACATTCTTGTTGTAGTTCTTGATTTGTTCTTTTAGTACTCGACTTATCTCATCTGCACGAATAGACAGTTCCATTTAATGTGCTCTCCTCTTTATATCTTCTTGTAATCTGCGTAAATGACTTGTTAATGAATCATCGAATGTATAGCTACCTACCTTAGCAATAAGACCACCAATTAACTCGGGATCCTCTTCATAATTTAGAATTACTTTTCTGCCGGTAACTTTTTTTACAGTTTCTTCAACTTCTGCTCTTTCTTCTGGAGTCAAAACACTTGCCGAAGTCACTTCACCCCGACTGACCTGATTTGTTTCGTCACTTTTTGCTTGATACGCAAAGACGATCTCGGAAAACAACTGAAGTCTATTCTTGTGTGCCAATGTGATCAGAAACTTCTCAACAACTTCGCTAAATCCTTTATCTATAAAGACCTTTTTTGTAAACTCGACCTTATCTGAAGCCTTAACCAATGGCGAAGTTACAAATGCACCCACCTCTTCGTTGCTAGAATATATTTTGTCTAAAAGTCTTATCTCAGAAAATACTTTATCTCTTATGTTAGCTTCACTAGCTAAATCAAATAATGCGTTTGCGTATCTTGCCGCTAACTCGGAATACTTTGTCATTATTGTACCACCTGGATTTTTTCAACAAACTCAGAACGCATTCTTTGCAGGTCTGATCCATCAACCTGGTCTCTCATTTTTTCCTGAGCCATTGCCACAGATTTTTCCAACAGGTGATAGCGAAGAACCTCTTTTGCTTTTTGCAACTCTAATTGAGCGGATCGATAGGACTCTTCTTCAAGTTTTTTAGCTAAAATTTTAGCATCGTTAACTATTTTTTCTCTTAAAGCCTCGGCATCGGCTTTGACTTGCCTCAAAGTTTCTTCTTGCGTGCTTTGCAATTTGATTAGCCTTTCCGATATCTCTTTTTTCTTTTCTTCAGCTTGTGATTTTGCTTCTTCAGCTTTTTTAACTTCAGAATTGAAATCCTCATGTCTAGAAACAAAATGTGAAACAACAACCTTTCTAGTAAAATAAACCAACACTCCACAGGCCAATAGAAGATTTATTGTTTGAATTGTAACCATCTTGAGCGGGATTTCACCCCCCCCAGCAGCGAGTACAATTGATGGGATATTTACGATAAGCAGCAATAGAGCTCTCATATTCCAATTTCCTTGCCTAATAGTTTTGTTGCAATAGTGGCGCTAACCATAGGAGCCTCTTTACTTAACTCGGCATTCGCAAGTGCGTACTGCTCTTCGATTTTTCTTCTATTTTCTTGAAATATCTTGTTGGCTTGCTCCTTGGCAGAGTTTACCAATCTATCATATTCTCTATTAGCTTCCGTCCTTGTCGTATCATAGACGACTTTAAACTCTTGGTTTAAAATTTTAGCCTTCTGCTCATACTCCTGCTGTAAAAGCTGCGTTTGGCTAAGTATTTCGTTAGCTAGGCCTTTGTTCCCCTCTGTTCTTCGCGTTCTTTCTTCGTAAGCCTTGTTGTAGGGCTTAAACACAAGCCCATTAACAAAAATATAGGTAACAAAAAATATTGCGAATTGTAGTAATATGGTTCCGTTTAAACCTATTGACTCGAGTATATCCATTTGTCGGATTTCCTTAGAATTTTTGGATTGGAGATATCTATTAAAAGGGCATGGGTCAACTATTAATTTCTTGGCATGTAAGAAGCTCCTTCAAAAACCACTCCTTCATCTATTCTAAGGCTCGGCGCCGTGACAGTTCCCTGAAACGAAGCTGGCGGATGCATTATAACGCGTCGCTTTGCAAAGATATTCCCCTTCACGTTTCCACTTATCACAACTGTATCTGCCTCAATTTGAGCCTCAACTTTAGCGCCAGGATTAATAATGAGAGTATCGTTTGTGAAAATTTCCCCCTCAAAGTGTCCACCTATGCGAACAGTCCCTTCAAAGGTGAGTCTTCCGTCAAATGAAGCCCCTTTATCTAGAAGGGCTGTTACCTGCCCCTCTTCTATGTAGTCCTCAATTGCGTCTTCTTCTGTTTCAGTAACTTCTTTTGTCTCTACTGTTTCCATGCGTCTCTTATTTTATCCACAATTTGATTTAGTTCTTCATCTCCATAAAAAGATATGGAAATCTTGCCTTTGCCCTGATTGTAATCAATATTTATTTTTGTTCCAATCATTCTTTGAAGCTCACTTTTTAACTCACCAATGGCTTTATTCTTTAGAACTTCTGACGTGGCACTCTCCTTGCCGGTGCTTTCCTTGTATTTTGCCACCATTTTTTCAACCGCTCTAACGCTAAGCTGGAGATCTCGCGCTTTTATTGCCAGTAATTTTTGCTTTTGTGGATCTGCTATTGTCATAATCGCTTTTGCTTGCCCCATGGAAAGCTCATTATTGGCGACCATCTTCCTCACGTCGGGACTTAGATTTAACATTCTAAGCACATTTGCAACTGTCGCTCTGTCTTTTCCTATTTTATCGCCAAGCTCCTGCTGCGTAAGTTTGTATTTTTTAATAAGATAAAAGTAGGCCTCTGCCTCCTCGATGGGATTGAGGTTTTCCCTTTGAATATTCTCGATAAGAGCTAGCTCTAATGAGGTCGCATCATCTGTGTTTTTAATTATTACAGGAACTTCTTGTAAGCCCGCAAGTTGAGCCGCCCTCCATCGCCTTTCTCCAGCTATAATTTCGAACTCCCCATCTTCTTTCTTTCTGACAGTAATGGGCTGCAAAACTCCCTTTTCTTTTATTGATTGGCTTAGGCTCTGCAGTGGCTCTTCCGCAAAAACCTTGCGAGGCTGTTCCTTATTTCCCTTAATTTTGTCTATTCTCAAATTCCATATTCTCAGCTCATCGGGGGTGGTGGGTGCGGGCTTGATTTCCTCCGATATCTCTGAGCTTTTATCTGCTGGTTTTTTTTGATCTGTTTCAGTGATGTGCTCACTTGAGGCCTCACTAGGCTTTGCCTTTTCAATAGGTGGAAGAATTTGTTTTGCCAACAATTCTGATCTCAAGGCTTCTTTATTTTTTTCTTCGAAATTTGGTCTCTCGATATCAGGTGACCCAAGAAGACTATTTAATCCCCTACCCAGGCCCATTTTTTTTTGTGGTTTTTTTATAAGTTCCTTAGACATGCACCCCTCCTTCTTCCAATCCACCCTCTTTATCCTTAACAGTTTCAGCTTCTTCATCTCCTAAGTATTCGTTTTGATAGGTGTTTTTATCTAACTCTTCAGCAAGCTCATAATATTTTTTAGCTCCTATTGATTTTTCATCGTAGCTAAAGATCGACTTGCCGTGGCTTGGTGCTTCACTCAGCCTTACATTTCTTGGAATGATGGACTGAAAGACCTTCCCCCCAAAGTGTTCTCTTATTTCAGTAACAACTTGGTGACTAAGGTTGTTCCTTTGATCAAACATGGTCAGAACAATGCCTTCTATTTTAAGTGATGGGTTTAGATTCTTTTTAATTAATCCTGCCGAATTCAAAAGCTGGCTCAATCCCTCTAAAGCATAGTATTCACACTGTAGGGGAACCAGAAAGCTGTCCGCTGCACAAAGAGCATTTACAGTAATTAATCCTAGAGACGGAGGACAATCTATGAATATATAGTCAAATTCATCATTGACTTCTTGCAGCGCAGCCTTGAGTCTATACTCCCTCTGCGGCATGTCCACGAGTTCAATTTCGGCACCAACAAGGTCGGGAGTGGCCGGCACGATTTTGAGGTGTTTATTCTGTGTTTCCTGAATGGCTTCCCGTATTTTCTTTTCGCCTATAATAACATGGTAGACATTATTATCCTGACTCTCGTATCTCTTTATGCCCAAACCAGATGACGCGTTGCCCTGCGGGTCCATGTCTACTATAAGTACTTCCCTATTCATCTCTGATAAGGCTGCCGCCAAATTCACCGTTGTCGTGGTTTTTCCAACCCCACCCTTTTGATTTGCAACACAGATGATTCTTGCCATAATGCCCCCTCCTTTTGCAATTCTTACTATCTTTTGCCACACGTTTCATTTTGAGGCAACTAACTATATGTTTTATTTTAATTATTTTAATTATTTTCCGATTGTTCTACGTGGAACACTCATCATCTATTTCCTTTACTCCATTAATTATTTGTTTGTTTGTGCTACTCACTGGTTGCAAGAAGGAGCTTGAGAACCCTGAACTTATCGACCCTATTTATAATTCAATAGTTTCAGAACGGAAAAGCGTAGAAAAGGCTCTAAAAGATGAAAACTCTAACCTTGCTACATTAAGTAAAGAGTTAAAATCTATAAAACCGCGGAGTATTGAACGGAAGGTAAACATCAGAGAAACTCAGAAATCTAAACAGTTAATACTCAAGCTCCAACAGCATCATAAATATCTTGAAATTCGACAAGAACGAAGGCGAGTGGAGTCCAGACGCAATTATCGAATGGCTTTGGAAAATAATTTACCTTGGCCAGATAAAAATGAATATAAAAGGTATCAAACACATCAGAGACTTCGCATAGCCTCCATGAATTGGAACGAGAGAGTACCCAAACTTCACAATAGAAATCCAAATTTTAAATCTGAAAAATAAAAAGTTCCACGTGGAACATCTAACCTGATCCATCTAATCAGACAAATGTACATTTCTATAAAAATACGCTACAGCTTAAAAATCACCACTCTAATAGCGAGGATATTGGTGTTTGTATTTGGAAAAATCAGGGCGAGGCAAGCGCAATCCATATCTATATTTCACCAAAAGCCTGTACTGAAAAAAATAAGGCGCTCAACAATGGCATAGCAACAATAACAAAAAGACAGCGCAGGGGGGAATGAATACTCACACTGTCTCAACAGAGACATACAGACTTAAGAACAATTGAGTCTATCTAGGGTAGGGGACAGCAAAAGTGTTCCACGTGGAACACTCACCAAGATACGAGAACAAAGGTACCAAAAATAAGGAAATCATAGGAAGGGGAGGGTAGAGAAATAGGCGTGACTCTATGCATTATCAACGTCTTCAGCGCCTACTCTTGAAGAATAGCACTAAAAACCTAAATGGACAGAATGACTAGCGCGAGACTAGTCAAAGTGGTCACGCTGGTTCAATCTGACCACGCAAGTCTCGCACCAAGGGGAGTGGTCGTTTGAATGGTCAGAGTAGTCAGTTTAATTTATAGACTATTCAACTACTCACGTACAAAAAATGAACCCAAGTTTTATATTAAAAACCTATATAGATTGCACCTAAAACAAAAGAAGTCTACTCACCTCACACTTTGTTTATAAATTATTCTGTAATTAAAGTTAGTTAACTGTATTATTTCTTCTTTTTAGTTAATACAATGGAGAGGTTTGCACCGCTTTCTCCTGGCAATGTATAAGTCCCGACCAAGCTAGGCTTCCAATACGAGCAAATCTGAGTGGGTATGTCAGCAATTTCACGAGTCCAAGAGTCAGACTTCATGTGGTAGTACTCTGCATCATTTGCCATGGCTTTTCGCAAAAGAAGAAGCGACTTTGAGATGGAGGCAAAACCACGCGACACAGCACAATGAATTGAGTCTATATCTAGCTCCTCAACTCTTTGATGTAAAAAAAATGCATTTTTAATTTCCAAGCGCGAGCATATATGCTTTACAAACTCAATTTTTCTCGCATCCTTGTCTAAAAATACAATCTGCCTGTCGGGTGCAAGAATCGACATAACTACACCAGGCAATCCATTACCTGTACCTATATCGTAAATTTCACGTTGATCAGAACTCTTCAATATCATTTTAGAAGCTAATATCGCATCTGCAATATGGACTATATCTGCAGAGGGTTCAGATCGAGTAGAAATAAGATTAATCCTTCCATTAAACCGAATAAGCTCCTGTAAATATAAAAACAATTTTTTATGTACAGATGAATCCATATCTGGGAAGAATTGTGGAATACGCCACATCAATTCTGCAGGCTTAATTGATACCTTCACATCAGGGGGTCTATGGCTGTCATCATAATTTGGCACTTCATTTATTCCTTATTTAAAGCATCTACGTTCTCTATACTATCTGCCGAGACCTCAAGTGAATAACTATAGACTTAATCGCCGAGGGATTTACTCCACTTATTCTCTGTGCCTGTCCAACAGATCTTGGATTCACGACTGAGAGCTTTTCTATCTCTTCATTAGATAAGCCCGCAATATCACTGTAGACTATATCGGCAGGAATAGTCATATTCTCAAGTTTTAATGTGCTTTTAATCATCTCCAACTCACGAGTAATATACCCTTCATATTTAACCTGAATCTCAACTGGCTCTGAGACGACATCCTCTAAATTAGCATCTACACCAAAAACAGAAAGTTGACGGCAGCTCAACTCCGAACGCCTTAAAAGCTCCTTCAAAGTCTGTGGTTTTAATAAGGTTTGAGTGCCTAATTTTACTAGTTTATTCTGATTGTCTTGATTCGGAACAATTTGCGTCTTTTCAAGATAGTCATGAAGAGCGCTTCGTTGAGTTAAAATTTTAGCTATTGTCCCATAAGTAGACTCATCAAGGCTACCTGCCTGATAACCAATTTCAGCCAACCTTTCAAAACAGTTGTCCTCACGCAGGTGCAACCTATGTTCGGCACGAGAAGTCATCATGCGGTAGGGTTCTTTTGTTCCTTTAGTTACAAGATCGTCAATAAGAACCCCAATATAAGCCTGGTCGCGTCTCAAAATAAACTCCGGCCTATTTAAAAACTTATTGGCTGCATTTAATCCCGCCACAAAACCTTGCACTGCAGCCTCTTCATACCCGCTGGTTCCGTTTATCTGGCCAGCAAAAAAAAGATTTTTTACTAAGCGGGTCTCTAAAGTATGAGAAATCTGTGTGGGTTCAAAAAAATCATATTCAACCGCATATCCTGGACGATAAAATTCCACGCTCTCCAATCCAGGAATAGTCCTTAAGAATTCAAGCTGAACCTCCTCTGGAAGGGAAGTTGAAATGCCTTGCAAATAAATATAGTCGGTATTTAACCCCTCTGGTTCTAGAAAAGTCTGATGCCTATCTTTATCTGAAAATCTTGTAATTTTATCCTCAATACTCGGACAGTAACGAGGACCAATTCCCTCTATAGCGCCAGTAAACATGGGAGATCTATGCAAATTATCCCTAATAATTTGATGAGTTTTTTCTGTTGTATACGTTAAAAAACAACTCAATTGAGGAAGTCGCAAATTGCGCGAACTCCTGCAGCTAAAAGGTACAAAAACATCATCACCCACTTGTTCTGTTGTTTTTGACCAATCAATAGATTTGCTTTTAAGTCGGGGAGGGGTACCGGTCTTTAAGCGATTAACAGAAAAACCAAAGGATTTAAGTTGATCAGAAATACCAATGGTCGCCTTGTCTCCAACTCTGCCCCCTTCTATGCGCTTTTCCCCGATGTGCATGACCCCCCTCATAAAGGTTCCTGTGCAAATAATCACGGAATAACCATAAATTTCAGATGAGTCTTCTAAAATAACGCCAGAGCAAACATCATGGTTAAAAATTAAACTTTTTACCTCCGACTCAATACAGTCTAGATTTTCAAACGACGAAATATGTTCAGACATGAATGAAGAATATATTTGTTTGTCGCACTGAGATCGAGAACCTCGAACTGCCGGTCCTTTTCGAGAGTTAAGACGCTTAAATTGAACGCAGGAATAATCTGCGGCAAATCCCATTATACCACCTAGGGCGTCCAACTCCTTAACCATGTGCCCCTTACCAAGCCCTCCAATAGAAGGATTACAAGACATATAGCCAATTTTGCTAAGATCATTTGTGATCAATAAGACTTTTAGCCCTAAGCGAGCCCCAACAGTACAGGCTTCAATTCCTGCATGTCCACCACCAACAACGATTAAATCATAATTACTTCTTTTCATTTTCCTAAACAAAACTCACTAAACACACGGTCCATAATTTGGTCGTCGTAAACTTTACCCACCATTCTATGCAACGAGATAACTGCATTCTTTACCTCAAAGACTGTAAACTCTGGACTTTCACTGTTTTCTAGTAGTTTTAATGCCGCATCCATACCTTTGAATGACTCCAATAACAACTCATACTGTCTTGAGGACACTACAGAAACTGAATTTTCAGAAAAATCTTGCCCAATAAATTTCTCTATAATGCCAGTAAGTTCATCAACCCCGTGACCTGTAAGGGCACTTATACAAACTCCAGATATATCTTGCGATTCCAACTCATTTCTAATTAAATCTAAAAACTCTGATTGAGCTAAATCAATGATGGTATCGCTCTCGACTAAATCAATTTTATTAAAGACGACCACAACTTCTTTATTTTTTAAAAAGTCTGAAAAAAAACTGGGATCAAAAAATCTGGGTAGTGACGCCTCAACAATCAAAAAAATTATGTCGGCATGCCCAATTGTTTTCTTAGATTTAGAAATTCCAATTTCTTCGATAGGATCATTTGTGTCTCTCAATCCAGCAGTATCATAAAAATTAACTACAACGCCATTAATTAATTTCCCACCAGTAACCACATCTCGAGTTGTTCCTGCAATATTGGTTACGATGGCTTTGTCTTCAGCAAGCAGACTATTTAGTAGGCTCGATTTACCCACATTAGGCTCACCCAATAAAACAACATTTACACCATCCTTAATCAGACGGCCCCGCCCGTAGGTTGATATCAGATTTTCAGTTTTTGACATTACATTTTGCAATCTTGTTTTTAAAATATCGCTTTCACTTGGGAGAATATCTTCTTCAGAAAAATCAATTTGCGCCTCCAAATGAGCGCCAATTGTTAATAATTCTTCTATAATAAAATGAATTTCACCAGAAAGCTCACCTTGCAACTGCCTTTGAGCTAAATTTGCAGATCTTTGTGATTGGCTGTCAATTAGGTTTAAGACACTTTCTGCTTGAATTAAGTCTATTCTTCCGTTCATAAAAGCGCGGTAGGTAAACTCTCCAGGCTCAGCATGTCTGCAGTCCAGACTAATGAGCATATTTACAATTTTTTGAGTTAAATAGGGGCTTCCATGGCAAGAAATCTCAACAGTTTCTTCTCCAGTAAAAGACTTACCCTCAGAAAAAAAAGTCAAGAGCACTTCGTCAACAACAGCGTTCTTATCAAAAATTTTAGTAAAATAAGCCCGATGAGACTCAATAAGCGAGGGCAATGGGCTACAAATCTGCTTTACAGTACTCCAGGCCAAGGGACCACTCACTCTAATAACGGCTATACCAGCCCTCCCACTAGCTGTGGAAAGGGCACAAATTGTGTTTTTATCCTTATCAAATATCATAGCCAAAACTTTCTTCCTTTGTAAAACAGAACTTCTTCTGTTAGCCATTAAATGGCCAATGAAACAAAGTCCCTTTAGCCAAACAAAAGTTAAAATTTAGATTTCGGCTGTAAAAAAGGCTTCACTCAACTAATGAGCTGGTGACGATGTTTCTCTGGCAGTAGCTGCTGCTTCACTCTTTACAGGAAAAATTTTAATTTTTTTATACAATCCGTCGCCGACAGAACGACTTTTAACTCGTCCATCTTCTGCTAAATATTGATGAACTATTTTTCTGTCTCTCGGAGGTAAGGCTCTAAAATATACAGGCTTTCCTTTATTAACAGCAATGCCTTTTAACTTTTCAGCCAGCTCAATCAAAGATTGATTAACACTTTCTCTAAAACCATCACAATCAACCACCAAATTAACATTATCATCAGGCATTTGATGTTGAACAACTCTTTTTAAATAGAGCTGAAAGGAATCCAATAAAAGCCCCTCTTTTTCTGTTAAGAGAGCCTCATCTTCACCATAGAAATCCACTTTTAGCTCATCTTCTTCTCTAACTACATCAAAACCAATATTTAGTTTTGATAAATCCACTATCGTTTGAAGGACATCACCGACAACATCAACTACGTCTCTTTCCTTCTTATCCCCTCCACCAAATAGCTTACCCAAAAAAGCTTTCATTTTTTTCTCCTCTAGTTTTTTACTGTCTGACTCTTACCATCTCTCATAATAATCACCTGTTGGATCACGGCAAAAAGTGCACTTACAAATATATAAAGAGTAAGTCCGCTAGGTAAAGTTATCATGAATAGTGAAAAGATAATCGGCATAATCATAAATATTTTCTGTTGAGCAGGATCCATTGTTGTCGGCGTCAGTTTCTGTTGTGCATACATAGTCACACCCATCAAAACGGGAAGAACATAATAGGGATCTTTTAAACTTAAGTCATGAATCCATAACCCAAAAGGAGCCTGGTACAGCTCTATACTCTGTCCCAACATTCTATATAAAGCTATAAACACAGGGAACTGTAATAGCATTGGCAGGCAACCGCCCATAGGATTTGCCTTGTGGGTTTTAAAAAGCTGCATAACTTCTTGATTCATTTTTTGTGGATCATCTTTATATTTTTCCCTTAAAGCTTTCATTTCGGGTTGAAGTAGCTGCATTTTCTTCATGGACTTAAAGGACATCAAATTAAAGGGCAAAACAATCACTCTTACTAAAAGAGTTAATAATATAATTGCAACCCCCCAGTTGCCAAATAAGCTATAGAAGTATTTCATTATATATAGAATTAACTTAGCAAGACCGCTAAACCAACCAAAGTCAATTAGACCCGCCATATTCGCATCGATCTTATTTAAGAGATCCAGAGATTTCGGCCCAATAAAAGCTAAATAGTTTACAAAAAAATCCTGAGATCTATTTATTAAATTATGGCTTAAAACCGCGTGAGCATGCATTTTATCCACGCTCAAACTGGCTTTAATTTCAGGCATTATGTCCGATTTATCAAAAATGGCTTGCGTAAAATATTGGGTGCTAATAGCAGCTACCTTAATCTTATTTAAATTAGTAGACTCATTGCTGTTAGCAAAAACTAACCTGTGATCTTGTCCATCACTTAAAGCGTAAATCTCTTGCATTTCAAAAGCTGGTAAAAAGGGTATGCCAGAGTCCGGGGTGCTGAGTTCCTCCCCTAGAAAAGTAGTTAAGCCTGAAAATGTATCTTCTTCAGCCACACCAGAAACTATAATCTTTGTTTCAACAAAGTGTTCCTCGGAGTTTATGTTATATCTTTTTTCAATAACAGTGTTACCAAAGGTCGCTTTACCAACAAATTCTCTTGCGGAAATTTGTTTTATTTCAAAGTACAGTGGGCGATTTCTACCTATTATATTAGTTGAAAATGGTACCCCTTCTCGCGAAGAGCCAATTTTTTTATCACTCCCATCTCTTTCTTTATAATCTCTGAGTTTCACATTTTCTATACCCATTCCAGCCGGAGTGATATCAAATGACCAAATCTCATCAGAGTAGTGAATGGGGTCTAAATTTTGTTTAATTTCCTCAGAAATTTCATCATTTTTATTTGATATGATTCCTAGAGTTTGTCCTTTTGAAGACTCTAAATTTCCACCAATGGGAACATTTGTCTCCGGAACTTGAGCCGAAGGGGTTTCTTTCGTTTGGTTGTACAAATCTGGGTATTTACTCTGCATGTAATATTGCCAACCCATCCAACTTAAACCAACTAAAATAACAGCTGTTATTGTTTTCGAATCAAAAAAACCTTGCCCCTGATTACTAGACATTTTGAAAACCTTTGTTTTTATTACCATTTTTCTGAGGAAGAGGATCTTCACCAAATCCACCAAATGGGTGACAGCGTGCAAGCCTTAATAGCACCAACGACAATGCTTTTAGAGGCCCATATGACTTAAAAGCCTGTTCAGCATAAACAGAGCAGGTTGGATGAAAGCGACAAGAACCTCCGAAAAACCACGAAAGTGTAACCCGATAAAAACTTAGACCCATCAAACACAAGAGAGTCATTACGCGTGATATTCGAGTTAAAAATTTCTTTCTCATTTTCCCACTATTTAATTTTACTGAAGAATGTGAACAGAGCCCTTTGAAATTCATCGCGACTCAGTTTTTTATAGAAATCCCTATCTTTACGCTTAAAAACAAAATTAGCACTCACTCCCAAAGTCAAAAGCCTGGCATCACTCCTTAAAAACTCACGACACCATCTTTTAAGCCTATTTCTAATGACTGCGGAACCCACATATCTAGGAAGAGTCCAACCAAACTTAGTTTCTCTCAACTGGTTAGTGGCCACATTAACAACCAACCAGTGTGAAGGATAAATTTTTTTACCTGTTTTCAATAAACTATGGAACTCTAGACTTGATTTTAAGGTTACAAGCTGAGGTTTACTTGCCACTCACAGTTACCGCTAGTCTCTTTCGTCCCTTACTTCTTCTTCTCGCCAAAACTTCTCTTCCATCTTTTGTAGACATACGTAGTCTAAAACCATGGGACGTTTTTTTTCTTTTGCGGCTTGGTTGATATGTTCTTTTCATAATGAGTCTCCAACACGACGAATTATTACGTCTATTAATACCTACTTGAGGAAAGAGAAATAAATCACAGACCTTATTTCTCGTCAAGAGATTGAAAGATTTCTAGGCCCATGATACTAACCTTATCTCGCAAAAGGACGCCAGGCATAAAAAGGAAGCTTTAAAAATTTATTTGAATTTTACTTTTTTTCAAAAAAGTTGTTCAAATGCATGTCCTTCAATAGGACTTTAGATGGTGCCTAACTTCATGCCGTGCCTCATAATGAGACGCGAAATAATGAAGTGCGAGACAGTGATACGTTGAGGTGGAATGACATGGATGAAATAATCTATGAGATAATTGGGTGGAGCTTATGAGTGATACTGATTTTTGGTCCAGCATAAAATCATCTGTTAAGATGAAAAACTCAAAAAATATGCCCCTGCAAATGTGGTTTAATCCGACAGAGCTCATTGCCGTTGAAGAAAGTGTTGCCGATGGGTGCAAATTCAAGCTTGGCGTACCTACAGAGTTACATAAGTACTGGATTTCAGAAAACTTATTAGATTTAATATCCGCTGAAATTGCGGCAAAAGTTAAGGGCCGTTTCCAGCTAGAGTTGATTGTTACTGGGAAAAATCGCGAAAAAGAAGACTTACAAACTTCTTTTCAAACAGAAGAGAACTTTTCCCCCGCAGAAGAAGTCAAGTTTGAAGAAAAATCTCAACGCCCTCTTGGAAATGCCCACCCATTTCACAATAACCCCTCGCTTCAGCACAAAGGCAAAGATAGCCTAAATTTGGAATATACCTTTTCTACATTTGTAGTGGGCCGCAACAACGAATTTGCTCATGCTGCTTCTTATAATATTGCCAAAAATCCTGGTGCGGACAATTACAACCCTCTATTTATTTGCGGTCCTACTGGTATGGGTAAAACTCATCTATTAAACGCTGTTGGGAATCAAATAAGAGAAAGTTTTCCTCAACTCAAAATTAACTACCTATCTGCAGAAAGATTTTTAAACGAATGTATTTCCAGCATTCGTCGGAATGAAATGGATAAGTTTCGCAAAAAATACCGACATGGTTGCGATATATTACTAATAGATGATGTTCAAATCTTGGGCCGTGGTCAAGCCGTTCAGGAGGAGTTTTTTTACACCCTCAATGACTTTTTTGAAAATGGTCAACAGGTTGTCGTGGCCAGCGATCGAATGCCAAAAGACATTATTGGCCTAGAGGATAGAATTAGAACTCGATTGGAATGGGGACTAATTGCTGATATCCAAATGCCAGATATTGAAACCCGAGTGGCCATTTGTAAATACAAAGCCGAAAAAATAGGACTGCGCCTTCCTAATGACGTAGTAAGTTATGTTGCACGAATTTCAAAAAGGTCCATTCGCGAATTGGAAGGTAATCTCAACAAGGTAAAAATGTTTTCTGAGTTGCAAGGTTTAAATATAGATATAGAGCTGACAAAAAGAGTCCTTTCCACTCATGACGAGACTATAACAATAACGACTGAAGAAATAAAAAAAATCTGTGCGGAACACTTTAAAGTCAAAGTGAACGATTTAAACAGTAAAAGCCGAACGAAACCCATTGTTACAGCCCGGCAGGTTTGCATGTATTTAATAAAAAAACATTTAGACAAATCTTACGTCGATATTGGCCGTAATTTTGGAGGAAGAGATCATACAACAGTAATGAATGCGCTGCGTAGAGTTGAGGATCAACAGGCTAAAATTTTAGATTTAAAGAGAGATATCGAGGAGATAGAAGTCAAAATCCACAATATAACAGGGGTGTGAATTGAGCTTGTGGATAAAGCTGTTAATACTTGTGGGGATTTGTGTAAAGCACGGAGTTATCCACACAAAAGACTTTTAAAAAGTTAAATATGCAGTATAGTTTTCCACATTAAAACAGTAATCTAATTAACTGTTTAGGGGAAAAAAGGGGTTTTCAACAGCCCTACTACTACTTCTTATTTAATTTTATTAAAAGAGTATTTAATTAGAGGAATTATTTTAGAGGAACATTTTATGAAAGTTAAAATTCAAAAAGTCGACTTAATAAATCTAATCTCAAAGGCCCAGAATATTGTTGAGAAAAGAAATACTATGCCGATTTTAGTTAACATTTTGATGGATGCTGAAAACTCAAACCTAAGAGTATTTGCCACCAATCTAGAAGTGAGCCTTACTGATGAAGTTGACGTAACAATAATTCAACCAGGCAAAGTTGCAGTCAACGCAAAAAGTTTATTCGATATTGTAAAAGAATTGCCAGAAGGTCTTGTGATCTTAGAAAAACAGAATAATAACTGGCTGCAAATTAAACAGGGAAAGGCTTTGTTCAACATAGTTGGAATCAGCCCAGAAGAGTATCCAGTGTTTCCAACTTACAGTACACGAGAATTCATGAAAATAGACGCCAAAGTGCTTTTGGAAATGATTGAAAAAACAATTTATAGTGTTTCTAATGATGAGACTCGCTATCACCTAAACGGTGTCTATTTTGAAAGAACTCTTGAAAAAGACGGGCCAACTTACAAAATGGTTGCAACCGATGGTCATCGTCTAAGTCTTGTGAGCAGAACAAGTTCAAACTCCGACAACAATGAAGCTTTTAACCAAGGAGTTATAATTCCAAGAAAAGGGCTCAATGAAATAAAAAAACTCATTGAAGGTGTTGATGGACATTTTGAGCTGGCTCTTGAAGGGGCCCAGTTGATAGTAAGAAAAAACAGAACTGTTTTAATGATACGTCTAATTGAAGGGAAATATCCCAATTATAAACAGCTTATTCCACAAAATTTAAAAGAAAACATATCGTTAAAAAGAGAGCTTTTATTATCTTCTTTAAAAAGAGTTTCTTTATTATCAAATCAAAAATCAAAAGGAGTAACTTTTACTTTCTCTCAGGGTAAAATGGAAATCATGTCAAACAATCCTGAATTAGGGGATGCTCATGAGGAAATAGATGTGGATTACTGTGGAAAAGATCTAAAAATTGGGTTTAATGCTAAATATATTTTAGACGTTCTTGGCAGTATGGAAGATGAAGAAGTTGATTTGGAGCTCAAAGATCAACTTTCTCCTGGTTTAATGAGACCACACAGCGATGAAAATTACACATGTGTAATAATGCCAATGAGAATTTAGAATTTGAGTGAAAATTTTAGGGTTAAGACAGAGTCATTTTAGAAATCTCAAACAGCAATATATTCAATTTGATCCTTATGTCACTCTTTTGATTGGTAATAATGGTCAAGGAAAAACAAACATATTAGAAGCCATCTATCTATTGTTAAATGGAGTTAGTTTTCGTCACGCAAAAGTTGAGCACTTTATACAAAAAAATGAAACTATTGCTTTTATTGAAATTGAGGTTTTAAGAAAAGATCTTTTAAAAGATAAAATAAAAATACAATTTTCGAATAAAACAAAGAAAGTTTATTTAAATAACAAAAGTGTAAGTATAGCTCAAATTCAAAAAAATTTTCCTACAGTTCAATTTTGTCCAGAAAGTTTGTCGGCAGTAAAAGAGGGGCCCGAGTTAAGAAGAGCGTTAGTCGATGAATGGTTAATTATTCACAATGCAAAAAATGTAGAGTTACATTCTGAGTACAGAAAATGTTTAAAGGTTAGAAATAAACTATTAAAAGATTTTCAAAACAGCAAAATTCAAAAAATTCACTTTGAAGATGTCTTTCAAAGTTTGAATTACAAATATATTCCACTGGCAACTAAACTAACGCATTCAAGAGTCATAGCTCTACGTGATATAGCCGAAGATTTCGAAAAATGTGCAGCTAATATACTAGACCTACCCACGACGAAAATAAGTATGAACTACATAATTTCAGGTCAAAATTCTTTAAATTGGAGTGAGAAAGAAATTTATTATGCGCTGCTTAAAAGACAGGAGGAGTTAGCGTCTTCTGAAAAAGACTCCGGCACAAGTTTAATTGGTCCTCACAGGCACGATATTCAGTTCCTTTTTGATCAAGTTGATGCTAGATATTATTGTTCGCAGGGACAGCAAAGAGCCCTTATTTTAGCTTTTAAGATGGCACAAATCATGTATCATCATAGGGTTCACCAAAGCTATCCTGTGCTGCTGTTAGATGACGTACTGTCCGAATTGGACCCTAAGAGAAGGGATAAACTCTTAGCGTTTCTTGAGCAGCTAAAGGCTCAGATCATTTTAACAACAACTGATTTGGAGTTTAAATTGAGCTTTGAAAAAAATAAGCTAACGGTTTTTCATATTAGCCAAGGAGAAGTAACTCAAAATGTCGAATGATCAACTTCAGTCACAAGCGGAAGCAAAAAACTACGACTCTGGTTCAATCCAAGTTCTTGAAGGACTTGAAGCTGTTAGAAAAAGGCCTGGAATGTACATTGGCGACACGGCTGTTCGGGGTTATCATCACCTGGTTTACGAGGTTGTTGACAATTCAGTGGACGAAGCCTTGGCAGGCTACTGCAAAAGTATAAAGGTATACATTCATGTCGACGATTCTATTACAGTCGAAGATGATGGCCGTGGAATTCCTGTTTCAAAACATCAAAAACTTGATAAGTCTGCTTTAGAAGTTGTGATGACAGTTCTTCATGCTGGAGGAAAATTTGATAGCGACAGCTATAAAGTTTCAGGTGGTTTGCACGGAGTTGGAGCCTCTGTTGTCAATGCCCTTTCTGCCCGTTGTAGTGTTGAAGTTAAAAGGGATGGGTTTATATGGAAACAGTCCTACGAAAAAGGCATACCCTTAAACGATGTTGAAAAAATCGGGGAGACGGACAAAACAGGAACCAAGGTTACCTTCAAGCCAGATAGAGAAATCTTTAAAGACGAAAAGATAATTTTTGATTTTAATACTTTGGCAAATAGATTTCGAGAACTGGCATTTCTTAATGCCGGATTACACATTCATCTTGAGGACGAAAGGACCAACAAAAAACAAGATTTTCAATTTGCGGATGGTATTGCTGAATTTGTTAAGCACATGAATGAATCGAAAAAGAACATTCATGACGAAGTCATTTTTTTTAAGGGAGAAAAAGACAGTATTGAAGTTGAAATAGCGATGCAATGGAATGACTCGTATACAGAATCTATATACTCTTACTGTAATAATATTAACACCATAGAAGGAGGTTCTCACTTAATAGGTTTTAGAGGAGCTCTTACTAGGTCTGCTAATAGTTTTGCCCAGCAAAAAAATCTTCTTAAAAATATGGAGGCAAATCTAGAAGGTGAAGATATTCGGGAAGGTTTGGCGGCAGTTGTTTCCGTAAAAGTGATGGAGCCGCAATTTGAAGGTCAGACAAAAACAAAACTTGGAAATAGCGAGGTAAAAGGGATTGTTGAGAGCTTAGTAAATGAAAAGCTTTCAGATTGGTTTGATAGAAATCCTGGGACCTCAAAAACAATTATTAATAAATGCATAGAAGCGGCGAGAGCTCGGCTTGCCGCAAGAAAAGCAAGAGATTTAGCAAGAAGAAAAACAGCTCTCGACAGTGGAGCCCTGCCTGGAAAAATGGCTGATTGCCAGGAAAGAGATCCTGCACTCTGCGAATTGTATCTGGTTGAGGGAGACTCTGCGGGAGGTTCGGCAAAACAAGCTAGAGACAGAAAAACACAAGCTGTTTTACCCCTTAGAGGTAAAATTTTGAATGTGGAAAAGGCTCGGTTTGATAAGATGCTTTCAAATGAAGAAATTAAGACTATGATCTCGGCACTTGGCACAGGTATCGGAAAAGACAATGTCAGTGTAGACAAAGTCAGGTATCACAAAATTATCATAATGACGGATGCTGATGTGGATGGGTCTCACATTCGAACGCTTCTTTTAACCTTCTTTTATAGACAACTTCCTGAGGTAATTGAAAGAGGATATATGTATATTGCTCAGCCTCCTCTCTATAGAGTAAAAAAAGGAAAGCAAGAAGTTTATCTCAAAGATGAAAAGGCTTTAACTGAGTATTTGGCTGATAATTGTGTGAGTAAAGTTAATATAGTTAACTTGAAAGAGGGAACAAGCGAAGCAGATTTAAAAACTTTTATAATAAATATAGAAAAATTCGATAGACTGCTTAATAACATGCAAGCTCGAATCGATAGGGATGTTCTGAATTTTATATTAGATAACTCAATAAAAATTTCAGACATGTTGAAAAATGAAAATCACATCCGAGAAGTTTTCTCTAAATTTCAAAGCTGGATTGTTGAGAACCCTACAAAAGGAATCACGGGTATTACTTTACATGTAGAAAAAGAAGAAGAGTATGGGAATTACAAGTTTTCAATTGGAGCGACAAAATTTGGATTAAAGACAAATAATATCTTTGATCATAAATTTGCAAATTCTTCAGAGTGTTTAGAGTTAAAAGATTTGTGGAATAAAATAATAAATGTAGTTCCGTTGCCCGTAAAAGTAAAAGACGATGAGGACGGGGTTCTGCGTGAATTTAAAGACTATGTAGAATTTTATAAATATTTAATGGAAATCAGTAAAAAGGGCTTATACGTACAGCGCTACAAGGGTTTAGGAGAAATGAATCCCGATCAATTATGGGAAACTACACTAAATCCTGAAAATAGAAATTTATTGAGAGTTACAATAGATGATGCCATGGGGGCTGATGAAACTTTTAGTGTTTTAATGGGAGAACAAGTAGAACCACGTCGAAAGTTTATTGATGAAAATGCCTTGTTAGTTCGTGAACTTGATGTTTAAGAGGTCGTATGGAAACAACGGATTTTAGCGTTACCAATGTAGATATAAATAAAGAAATGAGAGAGGCCTACTTACAATACTCTATGAGTGTAATTGTAGGACGAGCCCTTCCGGATGTTCGAGATGGATTAAAACCTGTTCATCGTAGAGTTTTATTTGCAATGAACGAACTTAATAATGTTCATAATAAACCCTACAAGAAATCTGCTCGTATTGTCGGGGATGTCATAGGTAAATATCACCCTCATGGTGACATGGCTGTTTACGACACCATCGTAAGAATGGCACAGGATTTTTCTCTAAGATATACTTTGGTAGATGGCCAAGGTAACTTTGGCTCTATTGATGGAGACGCCGCAGCGGCATCTCGATACACAGAAATTCGAATGACTGAATTGGCGGAGGAGTTGTTAGCAGATATAGACAAAGAAACAATTTCTTGGGGTCCAAACTATGATGATTCGCTATTAATTCCTTTAGTTTTACCTGCAAAAATCCCTAATCTTTTAATCAATGGAAGCGCCGGAATAGCTGTTGGAATGGCAACAAATATTCCCCCACATAACTTGTCAGAAGTCGTAGAGGGTTGTTTAAAAGTCATTGAAAACCCCGATATTACAATCGACGAGTTGTTAAAAATAATTAAAGGCCCAGATTTTCCCACGGCAGGAATAATTGCAGGTAATAGAGGCATTGTTTCTGCATATAAAAAGGGAAGAGGGATTATAACAATTAAGGCTGTCGCTGAAATTGTAAGCGTAAAAGGCGACAGAGAACAAATCATCATCACGGAAATTCCATATCAAGTTAATAAAGCTAAGCTGATAGAGAGCATAGCAAGCTTAGTTAGAGATAAAAAAATCGAAGGCATTTCAGATATTCGAGATGAGTCGTCTCGCGAAGGAATGCGAATAGTTATTACACTCAAAAAAAATGAAAACGCACAAGTTATACTTAACAGGCTATATAAGTTCACGCAATTGCAAGTGAGCTTTGGTATAATAATGTTGGCTCTTGACTCAAAAAATCAGCCCACGACATTTAACTTAAAAGGTATCCTTGAGGCGTTTATTAGCCATCGCAAAGATGTTGTAACAAGAAGATGTATATTTGAACTCAAAAAAGCAGAGGCCAGGGCTCACATACTAGAGGGTCTCAAAAAAGCACTAGATCAAATTGATGAAGTTATAAAAACTATTAGAGCCTCAAAGGAAGTTGTAACAGCTAAAAATAATCTTATTGAAATGTTCACTTTTACCGATAAACAAGCCCAAGCTATTCTCGACATGCGTCTTCAGAGGCTTACAGGTTTAGAGAGGCAAAAAATATTAGAAGAATTAGACGCCATAGTGAAAAAGATAGAATGGTTAAAAATGGTTCTTGGCGATGTACAAGAAATATTTAAAATTATTGCTGCGGAACTTGAAGACATCAAAAAAAGATTTGGTGATGAAAGAAAAACCAAAATTGTGGCTGATGATGAAGAAATGGAAGATGAAGATCTGATTGCTCGAGAGGAGATGATAGTCTCAATCACGAATAGTGGTTACATCAAAAGAATACCAATTGAGGAATACAGACTGCAAAAAAGAGGAGGTAAGGGCCTTAAAGGTGCAGAAAATCGAGATGAAGATTTTGTTTGGAAAATTTTCGGAGCAGATACCCTTACAACAATTTTAGTTTTTACGGACCGTGGCAAGTTGTATTGGCAAAAAGTTTATAGACTTCCTCAAGGAACGCGAACATCAAAAGGGAAAAATATTGCCAATGTCGTTCAACTAGCAAGTGGAGAAAATGTCAGGGCGGTATTGCCAATTGATGATTTTAATCCTGAAGAGTTTGTTATTATGGTTACTGAGAGGGGAGTGATAAAGAAGACCTCCCTTGACGCGTTTTCAAGGCCTAGAAATACGGGACTTATTGCGCTCACAACGGACCTCGAAGATAATGTAATGGACGCAAAAATTTGCAACAATCAAAGTCATATTTTCATTACAACTAGGCAGGGAATGTCTATTCGCTTCAATCAAAGTGACGTTCGAGCAATGGGCAGAGCGGCTCGAGGTGTTAAGGGCATGACTCTAGGGAAAGATGATATTGTTGTAGGAATGGAAGTCATACCTAGTGATTCTGATCAAACGATTTTAATTGTAACATCAGAAGGCTACGGAAAGCGCACATCTATGAAAGAATATAGGGCGCAAAGTCGTGGTGGAGTGGGAATTATTACACAAAAAATTACCGATAAAGTTGGCGAGCTAGTTGGTGCGAGGCTTGTAAATGACACCCATCATTTGATGTTAACAACCAACAATGGGCAATCCATTAGAATGAAGTGCTCGGATATATCAGTTTTAGGAAGAAACACTCAAGGCGTTCGCTTGATTAACTTAAAAAATGGCGAGCATGTAACTTCAATGGCTATTATTGATGATGAAGATAGGGATGAGGAAGGATAAAAAAAATATTTATCTTTTTCTACTTGTCTTTTTATTTAGCTCCTGTGGTTATTACTATCAGGATATCGAAATCAAAAGAGCCACTCAGGCTGTTAAGTCTGGAGATTTTAAAAAATCAGTTTATTATTATTCAAGAGCCATCAAAAAGTCACCAGAGTCTTCGGAGGCTTTGTTAGCAGCCAGTGAGGCTGCACAAATTTCGTTATTAAAAATCCAAGATTTTCATTCAGCCATAGAATTTTTTAATCATATTGTCTTATATTCAAAAGATGCAGAACAGAGAATTCAAGCACAGGAGAAAATTGCTTATATTTATCTTGAAAGGTTGAGCAATTATGAAAGAGCTATTGAAGAATATAGTAAACTCGTTGCTCTCCCTTTATTAACTACTGCAAAAGTTGATTTTAAAATTAAGATAGCAAAAGCTTTTTACTATTTGAATAAGTTTGAACAGTCTATAATTGAAGTTAATGCAGTTTTAGAAGAAGAGCTTGATGATGAACAGAGGTTTAGTCTAATTTTGTTTAAATCTAACGTGTTACTCACTCAAAAGAAAATTGAAGAAGCAATTACTGAACTTAAAAAGCTAAAAAAGGATTTCCCACAGAAGGCTAAGGAAGAAAAAATAAGTTTCATTATTGCTGTAGCCTATGAAGACAGAAATGAGTTCGAAAAAGCAGCAGAAATTTTAAATGAAATAAAAACAGATTATGATGATCCTGGATTTATCGAGATAAAACTAAAAAGATTAAAGGAAAGAATGTTGAATCAACCAGGAAAAAGAAAAAAGAAATGAAAATAAAAAGAGGCAAAGCCATAGTATTTGCAGGTATGGGTTTTGAATTAGTGGGGCTTATTGTTGTAAGCTTATACATTGGACAGGCTTTAGATAAAACTTTTGAGCTTAAAGGGCTTGCCACTGCAAGTCTCTCGCTTTTAGTATTAGCGGGTTGGTTGATACAGTTAGTGTACATGCTTAAAAGCTACTTAAGGGAAGAACAGACTAAAGGTAAGTAATTGGAAAAGTGGATATACAAGGTTTTTTGGATTTGGTTAGTCTCATCGGCTATTATTTTTGGTGGAGTCTACATTTTGTGGGGGAAAGATGATGCGCTGAGTTGTTTTGCGGGTGAGATTCTAGTGGGTTTTAACTTATTGGCTATGATTTGGGCTTGGCAGCGCATCTATAGTGGAAAAGGGCTTGCCTTAGCAGTTAGTGTCATTGTATTTAAGTACGCAATTTTAGCGACTTCAATATACTGGTTAATTGTTCATAAGCTTGTTAACCCGTTTAGTTTTTTAATTGGAAGTGGGGTTTTGTTTCTGGTTGTGGCAGTGTTGTCATATCAATACAAGACCAGTATAAAGTAAGGGCTCAAATTGAAGTGTTATAAAAGTAAATATATAAAAAAATAGGAAGAGTTTTGGCACAATCACATTTTAATTGGACCCAATTAATTCCCGGAGTTTCTCCAGATATTGACCCTGTTACCCACGCAGCCTTGGGTGTCGATTATACTCATGTGGCGACGGCTCTCATTGCGGGTAGCCTACTCATAGTTTTCAGTCTATTGGCTAGGGCTTCTTTAGGATCAGGAGAGGCGGCCATTGTACCTGCAAGTAAATTTTCAATTAAAGGTTTCTTTGAGATTTTCACGGAGGCTATAGCCTCTATATCTGATATGGTTATTGGCAAAGAGGGACGAAAATTTGTTCCCATGTTTGCCACAATATTTTTATATATTTGGTTTAATAACTTGGTTGGCTTATTGCCAGGCATGACCCCTGCCACCGACAATATTAACACAACAGTTGCAGTTGGACTTTTTAGTTTTATTGCTTACAACGCGTATGGAATAAAGGAGCATGGAGTAGGTTATTTAAAACATTTTATGGGTCCTTTACTCTGGTTAGCTCCCCTTATGTTTGTGATTGAAGTCATAGGACACGTAGTTAGACCCATGAGTTTGGGATTGCGTCTTCAGGGAAATATGACTGGAGATCACACGGTCCTGGGTATCTTTTTAGACCTGGCTCCGTTCCCATTCGTGAATGAAACATTTTTAGCCGCTTTGCCAATACCTGTAATTTTCTATTTTTTGGGTATGTTTGTCTGCACTATGCAGGCTTTTGTTTTTACAATGTTAAGTATGATTTATGTCTCAATGGCAATTTCACACGATCACTAAGGAGAAAAAAATGAAAAGAGCTTTTTACAGTTTAGTTACTTTCTTTGCAGCTTTGCCTGCATTTGCCTCTGATGAAGCCTCAAATGGTGGGTACATCGCTATGGCAGCAGGTATCACTATTGGAGTTGCAGCGTTAGGCGGCGCTCTAGGACAAGGAAAAGTAGGGTCCTCTGCAATGGAAGGTATTGCTAGAAATCCACAGGCTCAAAAAGAGATGTTTGTTCCCATGATTATTGGACTTGCACTTATTGAGTCACTAGTTATTTATGCACTAGTTATCGCTTTCCAATTAGTTGGAAAACTTTAATAATTAAAAGCGCGCTGTAATCAGCTTTAGTGGCATTGCTACTAGCCTGTATAACATTCTTTTGGGTCTTTAGTTATCTAGACTAAAGGCCTATGGGAATACCAGCAAATTGGCTTCACCCGTCTCAGGTTTCTGCCGAAAAGTGACCTATGGCAGAGCAGAAAAACGAAAATAGTAAGGACGATAGTAAAATAGATATATCTACAGATAAACCTGTGGATATAGACAGTATTCAGGTGTCTGTATTACTTATTGTGAAGAGCCAATCGCAATTTGGGGCTATATCCCAATATTTAGAAAGAAGAAATTGGAGGGTAAAAGTTGTTTCCGATATGGGAGAAGCCATAACCCAATTGGCAAAGTTTCAACCTGATTTTGTTTTTATTAGCTTTAATCACCCAAACCCTAAGTTGTTAAAACTTCCAGCTGTTCTTGCTCAAACATTTAATACACATTGTGTAGGTTTTTGTGAAACCCCAGATTTAAGAACGGAAAGTAAGCTTACGAGTTCTAAAATAAAATATAAGTTAGTTGGTGCGGCATCGGGTCCTAGTATTCAGCGAAGAGTTAAACAGATTCTTGCCGAACAATATGGAGTTGCCGATCAAGGGGATCCAACAAGTCTATCAAAAAATAATTTTGGTGAAGTTAACGAAAGTAGTGTCAGAGTATCAGGAGGAGCCCCACTCACAAGTAAAGAAGGTCTGGCGTATATTCCAAAAGCACAGGAAAAACAAAATAAGATCAGTGGAGTAAACCTACTTAAGCAGCTACAAAAGGCAATGGAAGAAAACAGTGAAGAAGATGAAGCTCAGGTGGGAAATAGTGAAAACAGCATAGTACAAGCCACAAGTCAGTTTGAAAAACCGAATAACCCTGAATACATAAGTCCAAATGATGTTAATAATAGTAAAAAAGTTGACGTTCAAATCTCTAAAGAAAATGATTCAAAGACACACCCTGAATATATGGATGAAAGTGGAAAATCAAAGCGACCTGAATCTATTATTCAGGAGGGGGTTAAATCGAGTAATTTTTTTGTTATGGAGGAAAGTGAAGAGCGTAGCAAACAAAAAATAACTGAAGGCGATAAAATGGATAAGGAGTTGTTTGCTGAAATTGAGCAAATCAACCCTGGCGAAACGCAACTTAATAAACAGGAAATACTACCAAAACTATCAAAAGAACCCGTTGAGAGTCAAAAACTGGAAAATGATCAACGTCTAAATCAAAAAAATATGGAGTTAGATGTAGAAAAAAATAGTTTGGAAGAAGAAAAAGACTTTCTTTATGAGGCACTTAAAAATTCAATGAGCAAAATGTCTCCTTCTGAGCGCCAAGAAGATTTAGATTTTAAGAAAATTAAAAAATTTGGCGTCATACCTGTTTTTGATAAAGAATTAAATGGTTTTATAATATTAGCTTCAACTGTAAGTAAGAATTTTGATTTAATATCTTTAAATCATTTTAGGAAAAGTACACTCGGTCAAATATCAAGCTTGGGTAAACATCTCCAACTTGGAGAGCCTATAGAGGTAAGTACTGAAGCTGTTGACATAGTAGACTGGACAGAAATGATGGCTGAGATTGTACTGGCAGGCAGCTTGGGAAGGGGATATTCACTAGTCGCATTTATGAAGGCAGAATTCGAACTTCCTAAACTTATCACTGATAATGAAAAAAATAAATTAATCATTCCCTTTGATCTCATTGTGCCAGGCATATCACTTAGATTTAGTACGTCTATATTCATGGATAAAAATAATAAATTTATTAATTATAGTCGACCAGGCAGGAAGTTAACCATTAAGCAAATTAGCAATTTATTGCAAAACAAGAAAGAACTATACTTGGACATCCCCGACCAAAACAAATTCAATGAATACTGCATTGAAATTAAACTGAACTCAATGGTTGAGTTTTTTCACAAAAGAGAAGCTGAAAAGGTCAGCTAAAAAATTAATTTTTTAGTATGGGGTTAACAATAGATTCCACTTCGGATTGAATTTCCTTGAGTCCGGTCTCTGAATCAGACTCAAATCTTAATACAATTACAGGTTGTGTGTTTGAAGCCCTAACTAAAGCCCATCCATGAGAGTAACTTATACGAATGCCGTCGATAAGATTTATCTTTAGGTTCTTTTTTGAAAAATAAGACTTAACCGCTTCTACAATTTGATGTTTTTTTTCTTCGGTTGTATCAATGCGTATTTCTGGGGTGTTAAAAGATGGTGGTAGTTTTAGTAATTCGCGAAAATGGCTCTTCTTTTTAGCAAGAGTCTCTAAAATTCTTAGTCCTGCATAAGGAGCATCATCATAGCCATAATTGCGATCATTAAAAAAAATGTGGCCACTCATTTCTCCTCCAAATGGAGCCTTCTCAGATTTGACCTTATCTTTAATTAAAGAGTGTCCTGTTTTCCACATAACAGCAATGCCACCAAGGCCATTAATATAATCATAAATTCTATCTGAGCACTTTACGTCCGCAATAATTTTGGAGTTAGGGATGTCTTCAAGTACAGAAGCGGCACAAAAGGCAAGAATTTCATCTCCAAAAATCATTTTCCCTTCGTGGTCAACTAAACCAATTCGATCAGCATCACCGTCAAAACCAATGCCGATAACAGCACCAGTTTCTTTTACTTTTTTAGATAAATCCTTTAAATTATGTTCGACAGTTGGATCGGGATGATGATTAGGAAATTCCCCATCCGGCTCCTCAAATAAGATGTGAGGCTTTAACCCAACTGCCTCATAGAGCTTTCGGACGATAGTGCCGGAAGCACCATTTCCACAATCGACAACTACGGGAATATCATCCAGCTGTCCGAATTCTTTTTTGTATCTCTCTATGTATTGAGGAAAAATATCAAAACTCTTGCTTGAGCCAACTCCATCAAGACAATAATCTTTAGATAAAATAATTTTTTCTAAATTTTTTATTTCGTCACCGTGAATCGTCGTTTTTCCAATGGATATTTTAAATCCGTTGTAGTTAGGAGGATTATGACTACCGGTAACCATAATGGCTCCAGACACGTTGGGAACAGTAAAAGTTGAGTAGTAACTCATAGGAGTAGTAATCAGACCGAGAGTTAGAACATCTGCCCCTTTAGAAACAAGACCCCTTGTTAAGCATTCGACAATTTTGGGGCTGGACAATCTGGCATCATGACCGATGGTTACAATAGGCCTGTCTTGTTTAGATTTTTGTTTTACCATTGTACAGAAAGCCATTCCTAATGCTTCAGCAAACTTCAAGTCAAAATCTTCATTAAAAACACCACGGATATCATACTCTCTAAAAACAACGGGATTCATTTTCATTCTTAGATTCTCCTTCTAAGTTCTTTAACAGCGTAAAGGATTGCCTCTTTCATTGAAGAGCTGTTTGCACGATTTTTATTAAAAATATCTTTACCTGTACCATGGTCCACACTGGTTCTAATAAATGGTAAACCCAACGTAAGATGTACACCAGAATCTTGACCGTGAATAGATTTAAAAGGCACTAAGCCTTGGTCGTGGTAAAGAGCAAGGTACATTGAATACTGAGTCCAAAATTTTTTTTGAAATGCAGCATCAGGGACTAATGGCCCCAATATGTTCAAATCTCTCTTTTGCTGAGATTTAACCCAAGGCTTTAGCCAAGAGCATTCTTCCTCCCCAATTATGCCATTATCACCAGAATGAGGGTTAAGGCCCAGTACCCCTATGGGAAGAGTTCGATTTTTTTTAGTCATTGAGGTCCTTAATCTGTGGCAGAGGTTAATAACCTGATTCATTAATTCAACACTGAGAGTTTTTGAAACCCTTTTTAAAGGTATGTGGTCGGTGGCTAGAACAACATTGAAGTGTGCCCCTAAGAATGCCATAAATAAAGGTTCTGTTCTGCAAATTTTTTTTAACAAACCTGTATGGCCGGTTACATTCCAACCAGATTGGAGGAATAAAGGTTTAGAGATTGGCCCTGTAACGAGAGCTGCGGTATTTTTATTTTTGAAACAATACTTTGCACTATCATGAAACCAAGACACGGGAGAGTCTTCAGAGCATATATCAATCAGTTGGTGGGAATTAAATTTGTGGAAGTCTAGGTTTTTAATGTTATCGTGCCAGGGAACAACTTGAAATTTTGTTTTAATTAATTTCATCCATCTAGAAGATTGATGGGGGCTGCGCATAATGATGAAGTTGACGCCGCGCTGAGGACCAATTTGATTTAAGGCCTTTGCAGAGACCTCCAGGCCTATCCCATCAACATCACCAGTTGTTAAGAACACTTTTTTCATTAAATATTAATCTTTATAAAGGCCTCTTGCCTTTTCCTCTCCAACCATGTTGATAACTGAAGCTTAAATGCCTTTTCAAATAAAATTGCATGGATTGTAGGTCTTTCTGCATCTAAGTGGGGGTTGGGAATCATTCTTTTTTTATTAACTTTAACAATTTGGTAGTTATTACCAGGAGCAAGTAAAACTTTTGAATATTGTCCTACATCAAGGGGTATTACACTTTTTGCTAGGCTTGAATTCATTTCATTGATTTTAAAAACACCAAGCCAGCCACCTTGAGTGAAGTTAGGATCCTCACTATACTTTGACGCCAACTCAGAAAACTCCTTGCCGGCTTGTAATTGTTGATAAACTTCAATCGCTCGCGTTTCGGCAGCTGCTTCACCACCATTTTTACTAAGAAAAAGAATATGAGCGATCTCATATTCAAAATACTGGCGATTATCTACTTTTTTATTGCTGTTTTTGAGATAGTATTCAGAAATTTCACCTTCAGAAATTTTTATTTTTGATGTGATTTCTCGTTCGATAAGACTTTGACGCTCAAGGGTTGTACGTAGAAAATCCTGGTATTCAGAAAAATCAACACCCTGGTTTTTTAAGGCCATAACAAGTTGTTCGCGACTTATACCATTTTTTTCAGCAATACTTCGAATTTCCTTTTCTACATGCTCTACAGTAATTTGAATTCCTTGCTTTTTAATTTCAGAGTCAACGATTCGCTCACTTATAAGGTGGTCTATCAGAGCTTTCTGGTTGGAAATTATTTTTTTTGGATCAGAGAGCTTAAGCAAAGCATCGTCTACAAGGCCACCGCGTTTGATTTTATCTCTATATTGATTGAGGTCTGATAAAGTAATAATTTCTGAATTAACAACAGCGACAATGCGTTCGATGACTTCTGCTCGCAAAGAGGAAACAAAAGCAAAGTTTGCAATTAGAATGGTTAGGAGTAGAAGTTTCAAGGTTACCTCTTTGTTTCTACAAATATGGCTTGAATTAAGTTCTCATTTTTAAAAATTCGAGCCTTCCTTAATTCTTCATCTAACCAACGCTTATAGACCTCTTGTTTCTTGGATTGCATCAGAGTGGCCAATATGTGAGGTTCAGCGTCCGAAAGACTGAGCTGTTCACCTCTCTTCATATCTAATATTTCAACTATATGAAACCCTAAATTACTCTTTAAAATTGAACTGTACCGGCCTCGCCCGTAATTAAACACCTTGTCAAAAATTTCGCTGGATCCCTTCTCCACCCAGCCCACGAGTCCTTCATTGGAAGCCTCTGGTGCAATGGAGTACTTTACAGCAAGCTCTTTAATGCTTTTCCCTTTTTGTATTTCCTTTAACAGTCTGTTGGCATTATTCTCCGTTTTTAGGACGATTTGTCTGATTTTAATTCTGTCTTTTGTTCGAAATAAAGATTTATTCGCATTGTAGTGGCTTTTGATTTCTTCTGGGCTTGGTTCAGGAGTTGTTTCAGTGACCTTTTCGAAAACTAACTTCTGCAAAAGGGTTGAGCGAACATTTTTTAGCCAAAAATCGTAAGATATACCCTCTGCAGCTAATATTCGTCTAAATGAAAGATCATCTGGGTATGATTCTCTAATTTTTGTTAACTCTTCCTTTACCTGAGCGTCTTTGAGTTGCAAACCATTATTTTGAGACCATTTAATTGCCAGTGATTCTAGAATAAACTCATCAATGATTTCCTCTCTAGCTCTAGAAATTATTAAGGGCTCTTTTACAGTTAGAGAGTCGTAATTTTTTAATTTTAGGAAAAGCTTTTTTGAGAAATCATTGGCATCTAGAGTAAAATGATCGACTTGAATGATTGTAGCATGACTGAGTTTACTTGTGTTATTGGAGCAAGACAAAAGACTAGTTGTAAGCGTAAGAATGACCACACAGTGTTTATAAAACATCTCCAACCTACTTAAGATTTTTTATAGCTTCGAGGTTCTTTTTAATGGGATATTTGGCTTTTAGGCCATCAAAATACTTATCGAAAAGCACTTTTCGTTTTTCGTCGAATACAGCAGCTCGGATTTGCATTTTATTTGCTTGTTGATAGTTTCGACGACCCGTGAGTTTAATGATATGGAAACCATAACGACTGCGAATTAGGCCTTTAATTTCATTCTGTTTCATATTCTTCGCAGCTTCGTAGTAAGTAGGGACAAGGGTCACTTTAGACTGATAGCCAATATCACCGCCGGTGGATTTGCTCATCGTATCATCTGTATAGAGCTTAACTAGCTCTTCGAAGGGCCTTTTGCTTCGTCGAACCTCATCATAGATTTCTCTAGCTCGCTTTTCTGCTTCTGCAAATTGAGCAGAGGTGGAGTCGGGTTTAACCTCAATTAAAATATGACTTGTCTTTAATTCGGGGTTATTTCTATAAAACTTTCTCATTTCATCTTCAGTGACCTTGATGTTCTCGACGGCTTTTCCTATAGACTTTTCAATTAAGGCCTTGTAAATGACTCGACGAATCTCTTCTTTTACTATGGGGTCATTTTCAAGTTTTAATCTCTCGGCTTCCTGAACGCCCACCTCATATCGTATAAGATCCTCTAAGAAGAGAGCCGGCTCTGGGGGGTTAATCGCTTGTTTTTTAACTTCTTCGTAGCGCTTTTTGAACTCATCCAGGGTGATGGTATTCTTTCCGACAACAGCTACAGTTTGAGCTAGAACTTTAGAAGAAATAAAATTACAGAATAAAAATATGGTAAGAAACAAATATCTAAGTTGCATGAACACACTCCACCTAACGTCGGCTATCATTAATAGCTTGTTGATAGGCTATCATCGGTGAACATTTGCTGCAATGAGTTTAGTTGCATTTTCTTTGGCACTTACTAGCCTTTGTTCAAGCTCTTTAGCGAGCGACAGGTCTTTGGTAGGGGACTCTTTGCTTATAGCTTCTCGAGGTTGGCCGAAGGTCATAACAACTTTTTGAAATGGCAAAGGCAAAATGGCTTTATTCCAAGACTTCTTAAAAATATAGGGGTTTTTGACGGAAACTCCTACAGGTACTATTGCCGCCTGGGTTAATCTAGAGAGCTCAAAAACTCCGGGCTTTACTTTATAAATGGGCCCTTTCGGTCCATCTACAGCAAGAGAGGCTATACGTCCCGACCGTACAAGCTTAATAAGTCCCTTTAATGCAGAAACTCCTCCTCGTGTTGAAGATCCTCGAGAGGTGGCTCCTCCCATCTTGCAGATTAAAAAATTTATTAGCTCGCCATCTTTACTTGTAGAAGTCATAGTTGCAATTTTAAATATTTTTACGAGGTGGAGCACAGCTAGCTCATCACCGTGCCAATGAGCAAGAATTAAAGGCTGATTGTTATCGATGGCATTTTGAGCTTCTGGATGAATAAAGATTTTTTTACGCCACGTCCAAGACAATAAGGCGTAAAAAAACCATGCAAAATAAGGTAAAAGATATTTCCTGATCACATTTCTAGTTCACTAACTTCTTAAATTCCTCTGTAAGCTTGGGCAAAACTTCAAAAGCGTCTCCAACTATCCCATAAGTGGATTTTTGGAAAATTGGAGCGTCAGGATCATTATTGATGGCTACAATGACTTTGCTTCCAGTCATTCCGGCAAGATGTTGAATAGCTCCGGAGATTCCCACGGCTATGTACAAGCTTGGAGCAACTGTTTTTCCAGTTTGGCCAACTTGCATGCTATGAGGAACCCAACCTGCATCACAAACAGCTCGAGAGGCCCCCACGGTGGCTCCTAAGACACTGGCCAAATCTTCAAGTAGTTTGAAGTTTTCAGGCCCCTTCATTCCGCGTCCCCCAGAAACGATAATATTAGCTTCAGTGAGATCTAGTTTTTCGGTGGTTCCTTTCACGACTTCTTTAATGAGTGTTTTTAGCTCCAAGGCAGGCAAATCGAAGGTCACAATATTTGCAGTTTTCCCAGACTCTGGGTCTATCAAAGGCAATTGATTAGGCCTCATTAAAATAAACTTCTTTGCAGAAGAGGAAAAATTGACTTTAGCCATGCACTTACCAGAATAAAGAGGGCGCCTAACAGAGGTTTGCGAGGAGAGATCAAGTTCAGTACAGTCCGAGGCAACCGCTGCACTTAACTTGCCAGCCAAACGTGGAATAAGATCACGAGTTAGCGATGATGATGATGCGAGTAAAGTATCAAAATCGAGATCTTTTAACATTTGGGTAGAGGCTTCCAAATAAATTTGAGGATTATAAGTGTTGAGCTTCTCGTCTTCACAAATAAAAATATCTTGAGCGCCAAAATTAGCCAGTTCCTCGCAAATGGATTTGGCGTCCGATCCGAAAGCTAGAGCCATCACAGATTTACCGGCCTGTTTGGCGGCACTTAAAAGTTCCAAAGTTCCTTTTTTTACTTTTTTAGACTGATATTCACAAAAGATGACAGTTTTTGACATTGTTGACCTACCTTATAAAACCTTAGCTTCTTCTCGAAGTAGCTTTGCAAGTGTTGATGTTTGAGTTGAAACGTCACCCTCAATTATTTTCACGGGCGGCTTTTCGGGCGGAAGGGAGTAGTCGGTATGATTGAGGAGACAGTCCTCTGTCGATAAGCCAAGAGATTGAAGGTCCAACTCTTTTAAAACTTTTTTCTTAGCTTTCATAATACCTGGTAAGCTGGCATATCTCGGCTGATTGAGTCCTTTGTTGGCACCGATAACAGAGGGACCAATGAGCTGAACAACCTCTTTAGTTCCCCCTTCGACTTCTCTTTCCAAAGTTACTGAAGAGCCGTCATTGGAGAATTTGGTTACAACTGTTGTATGTGGCAGGTTTAAAAATTCAGCTAATTGCTGGCTCACGCTTGCTGAGTTGAGATCAATGGAGACTTTGCCAGTGAATATGATATGGGGGGCTCCCTCGGCCTCAATAACTTTTGCTAGGGCTTTGGCAGTCACAAAACTATCTAAGTTTTCAGTGGAGTCGACAACAACTCCTTCGTCAGCACCCATAGCCAAGGCTGTTCGCAGGGCTTCGGACACTCGTTTCTTTGGTCCTACGCTGATGACGGTAACCTGAGCAGTTGGATTTGCTTGTTTAAATTTTAAGGCTTCTTCAATGGCAAATTCATCGTAGGGGTTGATAATCCACTTTACCCCCGTTGTATCAATCCCATTTTTGTCGGAGTTGAGTTTAATTTTGGTTTCTGTATCTGGGACTTGTTTAATGCAAACGTAAATCTTCATTGTTTAGCTCCTGAAAAATAACCCACTGAATATATAGGTTAGGTTTTGTTAAAATACAATGAGATGAAGACTCTTAAAGGGTAATTTTTATCTAGAAAGGCTCTTTAAATTGGAAGAGCCGCATAGCCGCAACGCATATACAATTCTATATCTGGTATCTTTGGGTGTAGGTTGTAAGGGTCACTTCGATTAAAGGAATCCTCATGGTTAAAAGCAAAGCTTTTTGGTGCAGCACTGTTGCTAAAAAACAAATTATAGGACTTACTGGTATTGCCCTCAGTCTTTTTGTTCTGGGACATATGCTGGGCAACCTTTTAATGTTTGTCAGTCCAGAGGCCTATAACCTCTATGGACACAGCATTGTTTCTAACCCCCTCATTTATCTTATTGAGGCGGGATTACTCTTAACCTTTGTTCTTCATTTTGGTCTTGCGATAAGAATTAGCATAGAAAATAAGATGGCGCGAGAAATGCCCTACGCTGTTGCAGCAGATGGGGACAAAGGGACAAGCCTCATCCAAAAAACAATGGCTCATCAAGGAGCTGTACTTCTTGTTTTTGTCATTTGGCATATTATGACTTTTAAACTTGGACCCCATTACGACTATACTGTTTTGAGCACCGGAGAAGTCATTCGAGACCTTTACAAGCTTCTTTTAGAAGTTTTTAGTCAACCCCTATACGTTGTAGGTTATGTTGCTTGTGTCACTATTCTAGGATTTCATTTGAGCCATGGACTGAGTTCTTCAATTAGAACATTGGGATTTAATCACCCGAAGTATGATAAAAAAATAAGAGCCATTGGTGTTATTTATGCGACATTGGTTTTATTTGGTTTTGCATCTCAACCCTTATACATTTACATGATAAACTGAGGACGTTATGGCTTCATCAAAATTAGACTCAAAATGTCCGACGGGACCTATTGAAGACAGATGGGAAAAGTACAAGTTCGAATTAAAGTTGGTAAACCCAGCGAACAAAAGAAAATTTGATGTTATTGTTGTAGGTACGGGTTTGGCTGGAGCCTCCGCGGCCTCAACACTGGCTGAGTTAGGCTATAATGTTAAAAGTTTTTGTATTCAAGATTCACCTCGGAGGGCTCACTCCATTGCGGCCCAGGGGGGGATCAATGCGGCAAAGAACTATCCCAACGATGGAGATTCCGTTTACAGACTTTTTTATGACACAGTAAAGGGTGGAGATTTTAGGGCTAGGGAGTCCAATGTTTATAGGTTAGCCCAGGTTTCCAACAACATTATTGACCAATGCGTAGCTCAGGGAGTTCCTTTTGCCCGAGAGTATGGAGGCTTATTGGACAATCGCTCTTTTGGCGGGGCCCAAGTCTCAAGGACTTTTTATGCTCGTGGGCAAACAGGGCAGCAGCTGTTGCTCGGTGCATATGCTTCTATGAATAGGCAAATCGGACGTGGGCAGATTCAAATGTATTCCCGTAGAGAAATGTTGGACTTAGTGGTTGTCGATGGTAAGGCCAGAGGGATTACAGTTCGCAACTTAGTCACTGGTGAAATTGAGTCCCACGCGGCTCACGCCGTTCTGCTTTGTACAGGAGGTTATGGCAATGTGTATTTTCTTTCTACGAATGCCATGAATTCCAACGCAACGGCGGCGTGGAGATGTCACAAAAAAGGGGCCTTTTTTGCCAATCCTTGTTTTACACAAATTCACCCCACTTGTATTCCCGTTTCTGGAAGCTATCAATCAAAGTTAACTTTGATGTCTGAGTCCTTGCGCAATGATGGTCGAGTTTGGGTTCCAAAGCAAGTCGGAGATAAGCGCCCTCCAGAACAAATTCCAGACGAAGATAGGGACTACTATTTAGAGCGTATATACCCCAGCTTTGGCAACTTAGTTCCCAGAGATGTAGCCTCTAGACAAGCCAAGTTTCGCGTGGATGAAAATAGAGGGGTAGGGGCGACAGGAGTAGCTGTATATTTGGATTTTCGTGATGCCATTAACCGTTTGGGCCAAAAAGCTATCAGTGAAAAGTATGGCAACCTTTTTCAGATGTATGAAAAGATTACGGGTGAAGACCCCTATAAGGTTCCTATGAGAATGTTTCCAGCTGTCCATTATACTATGGGTGGTCTGTGGGTTGATTACAATCTGCAAAGTACAATACCCGGTTTACATGTGCTTGGTGAGGCTAATTTTTCTGATCATGGTGCCAACAGGTTGGGAGCCTCAGCCCTTATGCAGGGTTTAGCAGATGGTTATTTTGTTATACCCTACACTCTAGGAAATTATTTAGCTTCAACAGATCTTAAGCCAGTGACTATTGAAAGCCCTGAATTTCGCGACTCCGCAAACGAATGTAGAAATCAAGCAGAGAGGCTATTGCAAATAAAGGGGAGTCGAACTGTTGATGATTTTCATAAAGAACTGGGCAATCTTATGTGGGAGTACTGTGGTATGTCTAGGGATAAGCAGGGCCTTGAAAAGGCTTTGGTTGAGATACCCAAACTGAAAGAAAATTTTTGGAACGATGTTCGCGTTTCAGGTGAGAGTAACGTTAAAAATTCTGAACTGGAGAAGGCTGGTCGCGTTGCCGACTTCTTAGAGTTGGGAGAGTTGTTCGCAAAAGATGCTCTCAACAGAGAGGAATCCTGTGGGGGACACTTTAGAGTTGAGCATCAGACGCCCGAGAACGAAGCAAAAAGGGACGATCAAAACTTTAGTCACGCGTCCGCCTGGGAGTACAAGGGAGCTTCAGGTTGGGAAAAACATAAAGAGGAACTGACCTTTGAATATGTAAAATTGGCAACAAGAAGTTATAAGTAGAGGTTAAAATGGCGGGTTCAAACGGTAAAAATATAAATTTAAAATTGAAAGTCTGGAAGCAGAATGGACCTCAAGATAAGGGTGCCTTTATTGACTACGAAGCTAAGGGTGTTTCTACCGACATGTCTTTTTTGGAGATGTTGGATGTTATGAATGAAGACCTTATTCGACAAGGAAAAGAGCCGATAGAATTTGATCACGACTGTCGTGAAGGCATATGTGGAATGTGCTCTTTAGTTATAAATGGGGCTCCTCATGGACCAGACAAAGCCACAACTACCTGTCAGTTGCATATGAGACGATTCAAGGATGGAGAGACTCTCTATATTGAACCCTTTCGAGCAAAGGCCTTTCCAGTAATTAAAGACTTAGTCGTTGATAGGACATCCTTTGATAGAATACAGCAGCAAGGTGGGTTTATCTCCGTAAACACAGGGAATGCCCGCGATGCAAACAATCTACCAATAGAAAAAGAAAAGGCCGACTTGGCCTTTGCAGCAGCAGCATGTATTGGCTGCGGGGCCTGTGTTGCGGCTTGTAAAAATGCTTCGGCAAGTCTTTTTGTGTCCGCAAAGATTGCTCATTTAAGTTATCTACCTCAAGGGCAAGCGGAGAGACAAATTAGAGCTGTAAAAATGGTAGCACAAATGGATAAAGAAGGCTTCGGAGCCTGTACAAATACAGGTGCATGTGAAGCCGCCTGTCCAAAAGAAATTAGTGTAGAAAATATTGCTCGGATGAATAGAGAGTTTGTTTGCGCATCTATTCAGAGTCGAGAATAGTCCTAATCTTATAGGCCACCCCCTAAATATAGTTGGGGGTAAGAAAAAAAGCACATATCTAGTGGGTTATATACATTCTCCACCAACTTATCCACAATTTTATCTGCGAACTTGGGTAACTAAGGTCCTGCAAATATTCTGAAGTTCACACAATATTACGCTGCAGCACGATGTGAGATTATAAAGCCCGTTTTTTATTGCTTTAGATTTAACCATGGAACAGAGCTTCCACTGTCAAATATTTTAGTAGCTTGGCACTAGCCCGGCTGCAATCCCATCATTTGAATTTTCACCACTGTCTTATCAAATTTTATTTAGAGATGCATAAAGTTCAGTTGTTCACCCGTCGAGAGGTACGATTGGAAAGTGTAATCTAGAGGAGCATACGTGAAAAAGGTTGAAGACATCTTAATAGAGCTAGGTTTTAACAAAGAAGCCCCTCAGTCGACTCAGAGAGCATTCTTGCGAAACCTAACTAACGAAAGTGCAAAGCAAAAGTTTACTAGAAAAAAGACCAAATCGACAGAAGACAAACAAATGACTTTCCCCGAGTTAGAAGTCCAGATTCGCAACAACAAGCAAGTCTCTTAGTCTAGAAAAGGTCCGACAATTAATAGTTCTAATAAGATTATCCTATAGGATTGATCCCAGATATATGGCTCAGAAAATCAAAAGAGACTTTTGCCATTTGAGCCTCTAAATTCCACGGAGGGAATATGAAGCAACCTTGTAAAGGCATTGGAATAATCATGGGATTCATACTTATAAGTCTAAATGCATCGGCTTATAGGTCCGAAGATGTGCCGGGTCAATTTTTGGTCAAATTAAAAAACTCAACATCTACAAAAGCAATGCTTAAAAATATTGTTGATAAAGGCGGAGAGGCCACATTGATTTCCGAGTCGTCTCAGACCTTTCTTGTGAAGAGACCCCTTATTGAAGAGCCTTCATTTTCTGTAGAGGTATTGAGTCGATTAGAAAATGTTGAGTACGTGGAGCCAAACCAGAGAGTTTATCTTCAATCGGTGCCTAATGATCCCGGATTATCTGAATTGTGGGGGCTTATAAATGCAGATAAAGATGGTGCGAGGGGAGTAGACATTAAAGCATTAGAAGCGTGGGAGATTACAACCGGCTCTAGAGACATCGTAGTGGCGGTTATCGACACAGGAATAGACTATAATCATCCGGACTTAAAGGTAAATATGTGGGTGAACGAAGCTGAGCATAGTGGACAGAAAGGTATAGATGATGATGCTAACGGTTTTATAGACGATATTCACGGTTATGATTTTTCATCTAAAAATGGGGATCCACTAGATGATCAGGGGCACGGAACACATTGTGCGGGGACCATTGGAGCCGTTGGTGATGATGGTTATGGTATTGTGGGAGTAAATTGGAACACCTCCTTAATGGCAATAAAATTTCTAGATAGAAGGGGCTCTGGTACCCTAGATAATGCTATCGCAGCAATTGACTATGCAATTCAAAATGGTGCAAAAATTTTAAGTAACTCTTGGGGTGGCTATTCGAAGTCCAAGGCACTTGAAGAGGCTGTTCAAAGATCTCACGATGCGGGTTTGATGTTTATAGCCGCCGCGGGGAATGAGTCTCGAGATAACGATAATGCATCCCGAGCCCTCTATCCAGCGAGTTATCAGATAGATAATGTCATTTCTGTAGCTTCTATTCAGCGTGACGGAAAAATGTCTTGGTTTAGTAATAAAGGGGCAAATTCTGTGCACTTGGGAGCTCCGGGAACAAATATTTATAGTACGGTTCTTAAAGGTAAATATGACACGTATAGTGGCACATCAATGGCTGCTCCACATGTTTCTGGTGTAGCGGCCTTAGTTATGTCGACTCATCCAAGCCTTACTCACCTAGATGTTAAAGAGAGACTGTTAACTACAGCAACTCCACTTGAGTCTTTAGATAAAAAAACAATTACAGGTGGATTGCTAAATGCCTATGAAGCAGTAAAGTGATTTTTAGTTAAAAACTTCTCGATGCAAAGATTTACATAATCAGGCATATCCAGTTGTGTACAGTGCGAGCCGTAGGGAATACTTACGAGCTCGCTGTTTTTTATTCGGTGATTCATTTCAGTCTGGTAGCTCTGTGGAGTTACCGAATCTTTTTGTCCACTTATGATGAGTGTTGGAACCGTGATATCCTCAAAGACAAGTCTTCCATCATATTTCATCATTTTTTCAAATAGGCTTATGTAGGTTTGTAGATCTAATGATGCAATTCCCCGAGAATAGATCTCTATGTCTTTGAGTTGCGTTAAATTCAAATTAAAGCCACCAAGAAGTCCAGAAAGATGAACGGAAACAGAATTCTGAACGAGTTTACTCCACAAATAACCAGAGGTGCCAGGTAAGAGATTGTGAGTGGCTTTAATCGTCTCGAATATTTTTGCAACGATTCCATTGCCAAACATAGAGCTGATAGGATCAGAAGCAAATCCATTGACGAAAACTAGATTTTTAAAGAGCTCAGGAAAAAGCTCGTATGTTTTTACTAAAACTTGAACTCCAAAACTATGTCCCCAAAAACTGGCTTGGTTAAGTTCAAGTTCTTTAACAAGATATTGGATGTCTTTAGCGAGAGCTGTCAGGCCGATATTATCGAGATCTTTTGGAATCTCTGATTTATGGTGGGCTCTATAGTCAAAAACAACAGTTTTATAGTGTTTAGAGAAATGACGTATTTGATGGTGCCAATGGTTTGTTAAACAACCAATTCCGTAGGCCATTACAATTGGTAAGCCTTCTCCACGAACTTCGTAGTAGATACGGGTTCCATCAAAGCTCTTTACATAACCGGTCTTTTTTTTAATAGCCTTCATTCAATAAACTCAATTCTTATTAGTGTATTTCCAATGGTAATTTTATCCCCCTGCTTTACTAAAGCTTCTTGCAGAGGCCGACCATTATAAAGAACTTTATCGGGGTGTGAAGTCTTAAAATTAACCCCTAAGTTTGTAGGCAATAATTGGAAGCAGTTTGCTGGAGCTTCAGGCTCAAAGATAGTCAGGTCATATTCATCTGCCCCAACGACTCTAGGGCCGTAGCCTAAAATCCACTCCGTATTTACCTGGACTCCACGTAAAAACTGAAGTCGCAACCCCGGGTTGAAGGGGGCTACTTTTTGTGGAGAGTTCTTAATTTGTGGAAGAGTTGAGGTCGCAAAATTTTCCAAAACCTCATACCAACTTTCGTTGACCACAATATCTAGAAACTTGGATTCATCTAAGTTTTCAGTGGAATCTTGTCGGGGGGCAGATGGTTTTACATTAGACAAAGGTGGCAAAGGCGGGGCAAGGGGTGGTGGTGCAGCTAGATCATTATTTTTTACCTTGCGGCGTACAGAAGCCGTATGATCGAGGATAGATTTTGTTAAAAGTGTCGACTCATCAATGGCGGTATCAATAGCAGAAGTGACTTGTGTGCTAGAAATCGGGGCTCTATTGACGCGAGTTTCT
>CAZCYD010000007.1:0-94735 GCA_964502735.1 uncultured Pseudobdellovibrionaceae bacterium | reverse complement strand
CATGAGGCGCATTCACAAAATTTTAGACGATTATTTTTTGGAATTGGTATAAGTAACCAACTTACTTACGCATACTTATGGCCAGGGTGATAGTGCGATATACAAAAAACTATCCCATTTTTCAACTTCTACATTCATAATATAGTCTATAACTCACCAAGGACATTAGCAGCATGAGAAAAAGATCTATTTTTTTGACTACAACGTTTTTTTCGATTCTAACCCTAAACTCCCTCAACATACAAGCCAGTGATAAACAAGACACTAAGAATGGAAAAGATATAAATTCAAAAATAACAAAAACTCTGCCTCAGAAAAAATCTCCGGAAATAAATAAAGTAAAAAAGCCTCCGATTGAGTCTACGCAAAGTCTAGAAATACTGTACGGTTCCTCACCATGGAATATAGACAGCACAAGAATAGATAGTGCAGAGCTTTTTGTCAGAGACTCCAAAACCGGTCGCATTTTAAAGATCCTACTTGAAGAGACAGAACCCGACTCCTCGACATTCAAGGGGAATTTCTCTGTTGGCTGGGCAAAAGATGAAGACATAAACCTTGAAGTTTATATTCCACCTGAAAATATTCGCGGCAACAACAACCAGCTGAATCTCTTTATAGGTAAAATCCGAGAGGGAAAGGTCGGAAGAAAACCTGTTGTTTACAAGAAGGACAAAGACAATAAACAAATAGTGGATGTCTACGATACTAAAGAGCAAGCGGAGTTAGCTTACAAGGCTTATTTAGAAAAAGTAAAACAAGAAGCCGTCCAAAAAAACTTCGCTCAACCTCCTGTAACCGTAGTTAAAAAGGCCGACGAAGAAGCCGCAGCTCTTGCCGCTCGACAAGCCAAACTAGCTGAACTCGCCGCTTTGGCTGCGTCACGAGAAGAGCAAAGAATTCGCCGGGAGCAAGTTGAAAGACAAAAAGCTGAGGAAAGACTGAGACTTCAGAAAGAGCTACAAGAGGCAGAAAAGAGAAAACAAAAGGAGCAGGCAAAAAAGTTAGCCGAAGAGGCGATAGAGTTATACAAACAGGGTGACTTTTTAAGAGCTGAAAGTTTATTCAAAAGAAGCATCGAACTAGACCCCTCTGATACCAGCTATTATTTTAGATACGGGGTTAGCTTATACCGAAATGAAAAGTTTGAAGAGGCTTTGACAACTTTAAAGTTAGCTGAAGTTGATGAAGCTACAAATATAGAAAAAAATTATTACTTAGGCCTCATTCACTTCAGGCTTAAAGAGCTTGATCCTGCTATTGCTAAATTTACCCTTGTAAGAAATTCTAAACATGAAATTATGTCCCCCTCTGCGGCTTTTTACGAAGGCGTCATACTGTATACAAATGAGCAGTTTGAACCCTCTAAAGACTCCTTTGAATACGTCCTCGATAATTCAAAGGACCCAAGACTAGATGAAAAGGCCGAAGAGTATATTGAACGCATAGCCAATGCGCTAGCATTTAAGAAGAAGCAAAGTCACCGCCACGATTTTACACTTACTCTAGGCACCACCTACGATTCAAATATTCTTTTTTATCCAGATAACCAAAGTACACAGGGTCTTGCTACCGATATTGGTGGAATGCGTATGCTAGAAACCTTCAACTATCAGTATCGCGCCATATATCAAAGGGAGTTTGATTGGACACTGAGCCTAACTCATCTCTATTTGTATTCTTTTGATAGTGGCCTACAAACAGCAGATCCCATGATTATGAATGTTAAATCGCCTCTAAATTGGAAGGGCGTAATGGGCGGAAAGGGATATAAGTTCTCAGTCTCACCAGGATATGAGTTCTTTTATATGGATACTATTGAAGGCGAAGGGAAAAACCCGCCCGCCACAAACATTTTAAGATCTGCACTACTGGATCTTGAGCTCACTCTAATTATGCGCGACAATTGGTTTTCTGCTTACATCATAGAGAATAGACTCGATGATTCCAGGCTGGAACTTACGTCAGTAGATGATGATGCTGATGCTACACTGACAACAATTAGAACTAATCAGACTTTCTTCTTAGATAAAGCTAAAAAAAGAGCCGTGCAGGCTGGAGGTGGCTACACTCTCAACAGTGCCAAAGGAGACAATAGACTTTATCACAAATATCTCGTAAACTTCTCATACTCTCAACCTTTTCAGAAGTGGAAGGATGCCAGCTGGAACACCCGTCTAGATTTATTTCACTTAGATTTTTATAAGTCTAATACCGGACGTGCTGATACAAACTACTCTTTGACGTACGCATTGTCCAAGGCTCAAAACTCATGGATGATCTGGGGAGCCTCACTAAATTATACGGTTAACAATTCTATACAAGCCAATCAGTACACTAAGTATTCTGCTCTCTTCACTGTGACCTTCGACATTGATGAGTGGGCTATGAACGCACAGAAAAATTAATATCCAAGGTTTTTAGGTAAGTCAGAAAATGGATCGTGATAAAACTCACGGAGTTTTATCACGATCCATCCATAAATCTGTTTTGATAGTACCTAACCACTCTTCAAGATTCTGATGTGCCACTTTCTGTAAATATAAAAGAGTTCCACCATCAACTTGAATGTGATCACAATCAGAGATGGACTTGGAAAGTATGTCTTTGAATTCATCGATACCATCTAATACACCCTGGAACTGCAAAACTTTGACTTCAAAAGCGCAACGCAACAGATTTAGATTCTCAGTTGTTTCCGCCTTTCTAAGTGCATTTCCCAATAGGTTAAAATTATCCGCAGAGTGAATATCTTCATTCATTGAAATTCTCTCAATGATACTCAAGAAGTACAGAGCTAATTCCAGTCTGTCATAAGACTTTCTAAGAAGTGGAAAATCATTAATCAACCTGGCTTCTTCTAAGATATGAAGACCATCAAATTTTTTATTAAAAATGTAGCTGATTTCAGCGTAGTTTAGTGGTTCAAGCACTCCCCCACCAAATCTTTTTTTACTCTTAAGTGCAGATTTAGCTATAAAGTGAAGCTTTCCACCCTTTTTATTTAATCCATGTAAAATTAAATCGGCTTCACCATACTTTGTTGTTTTTAATATAATAACTTTTTCTGTTATTGACATTTTTTGTATCTCACTAAATACATTCAAGAAAAACTCAATAGACTCAATAAAAACTATGATACAGTGCAAATAAGATTAACACTCCTGCAATATCCGCAAAGGTTGCAGAAACGGGAACGGAAGACACAGAAGCATCCATTCCAATTTTAGAAATCCCCAGGGGGATTATATTTCCTATAGCGATGGACACAAATATTTGTAAACCAATTGAAGCTGTTAAAATTGAACTAAATTTAATATCTGACAAAAAGAAATACCCCAAAACATAAGTCATAAGACCAAATAAGCACACAAAAATAAGAGATAGATTTAGCTCTCTGAAGATATGATTTTTTAAGGTTGGCCAATCTAGTCTTCCTGTTCTCAAAGCCCCTACAATTACGGTTGCAGTTTGGTTACTCGTTGTCGCTCCCACCGACAACAAAATAGGAATAAATGCAGAAAGGATGAGAAGTGATGAGTGGTCGCTTCCCTTATCAAGAGGCTTTCCTCCAAAAAGAATTATCAAAAAACAAACAATCCCTCCGCTTAAAGCCAAAAGAAGCCATGAAAGACGGGCTTTTAGTCTCTCGATTGTAGTCGCTTCTATTCCTAGACCCGCCTGCCCCATCGTTAATAAATTGTCTTCAGCTTCTTCACGAATTACATCCAAAATGTCATCTACAGTAATGACTCCAACCAAATGATTACTTTGGTCAACTACTGGGACCGATAAAAAGTCGTAATGCTCTACAACCTTTGCCACTTTTTCTTGATCTGTATCAACAGTTACTGAAATGACATCTGTATACATCAAATTTTTTAATTTTTCAGTGTTCTTAGACAAGAGTAAAGTCTTTAGGCTTAACACACCAACGAGTTGATTATTATCGTTGACAACATAAATATAAAAGGCAACACCAACATCTTGATCCTCTACCTGAATACTCCTAATGGCTTCACTAACGGTTAAGTTCTGATTCAAAGACAGGTAGTCTGAATCCATTATTCCACCAGCAGAGTCCTCAGGGTACCCCATAAGATCAGAGACATCCTCCGACTCCTTCTGATTCATTGACGACAATATGCTTTGAGCATCATCTTCAGGCAGCTCCCCTAACATATCGGCCGCATCGTCACTATCCATCATTTCAATCAGATTCAGAGCTTCCTGTTGAGTTAGACAAGAAAGTATCTCCTTTTGAATTTCTGGCTTGAGATGACTTATTATCTGACCACGCTTTTCAAGCGATGGTTCCATTTTAAATAGATCAAATCTTTCACCCGGTTCAAATCCCTCTAAAATATGAGCGATATCCGCCTCATGAGTTTTAACAAATATCCTTTGAATGTTATGCCTAGCATCGCGATGATACAATTTTTTTACCGTCGCTATGAGCATTTTTGCGCGCTCATCAATCATATACAGTCTCTACCCTTGCCTTTACGCCCCTAAGGTACAATAAGCCTCCGAGAAGACCAAGAGAAAACATAAAAAGCTGCATAATAGTAATACCTAGAGCCCCAACCTGAAGATTTTGACCAGTATAAAGTTTAAAGAAAAAATAGAACGCAACTTGGCCCACTCCCACTCCCCCTGGAGTAAGCGGAATTGACGAGGTGATAAAACCCAAGGCCACCACAAAAAGATGAGTTTCAAAGGGCAATACTTCCTCCAACCTATAGCCTATATACATAAAGATAAAAACTGATAAAATTTGACCAATAAAACTCAGTACAACAGCGGATAACAAGGCCCTAATGTTTTTTCTATAGGCAGACACTCCGCTTAATACCGCACTGATGACTGGATACATTTTGCATATTCTGCCCCCTGCGAATCGTCCAGTTTCCAGTTTTTTATCATAAAGAAAGAAAACTATAGCTAAACTGATTATTAAAATCGAAATGGTCACCATAATTCCGAACATCTTTAGTATTAGAGGATTTTCTCTAGCTATCTTCCAAGATAAAATTATCCCCAATATTCCCATGTTTAACATGACAAACAAACCGACAAAACGGTCAACAATAATTGTGAACCCAGCTTCCACTTTTCTTTGGTTGTGCTGTCGACACACGTAATACCCCTTAATCAAATCACCACCTACACTCCCAGGAACGACAAAATTAAAGAAAAGACCAATAAAAGTTAGTCTTAAGCTTTCAAAAAAACTGAGGTCGAATTTCCTGGCTTGCAAGAGTACCCACCACCTCCAATTATTAAATAGAAGCATCAACGTTGTAAGGATCAACACCACAAAAATTAATTCTAAATCGATTATATTTCTAAAAGATTGAAAATTAATATCGCTTTTATTTACCACCCAATACAATAGAGATATTGCAAACACAAATTTGAGGACCGGCAATAACAATTCTTTTACTCTATTTTTATTTTTCTTGCTAATATTAGTTTTAAGTATTGATTTAAACATTCAGGTTTCACTTTTAATTTGATAATTCATGACTCTTGCAATTTTAAAATCAAATCCCGTGCAGATAACAAATCCGTGAGAAAGCTCTTCTGCTCCAATAGATTAGCAGGGACAACAATTAATCCACGTATACACAATGGATCTGGAACAAAACTTTCTAGCCAACACATCGCACTTAAGCCTCCCCATGAAATTAAGCAAGAGGTTTGGATCGTATGATATTTTGAATTTTGTTTACACAGTTCGCTGAGAACCGCTGTAGCACTTAAATTTCTCCACGCAAAAATTGCTCTATCATAAATCCTTTCCGTGTCCTTAAGAGGCATTTTCCAAGCGCCATCAGGCAAATTAGATTCAAACTCCTTCACTAATTCAAAATGTAGAGACTGCGAGCAAACACGATCTGATAACAGTTCCGCATTAAAGTCGTCCCAATTTTGCCCACTACTTATAGGTGACTCATACTGAGCTCGACGCCCTGTAACAACCAAACTTGATAAACCTAAAAAGTCATAAACCTGAACATGGCTAGGATTCAGGCTTGGTAACACACCTTGTGAGTACTGGGACTCATGAATTACTTCTACTTGAACAATTTTTTTTTCATACAGATAACCACACAAATTTTGCGTATCCCATGTCTTAGCTAAGAAAGGGATATCTCTAGCCATTACCACGGCCAAAGTCGTGTGATCTAAGTGATTAGCATACAAGTCCGGATCTTTTAAGGACTCTATAGGTAAGTCTAAAACTTCGTAACTTAAACTTAAGAATAATTTCTTAATATAAGTAAAATACGGCGATTGATCTTTCAGTAAATAAATTTTTTTTCTCGTAAGGTATTGGCGCCCAAGCCCCCAAAGAATCTCCAATAAAGCGACATGTGTATCTTTATAAAGAAATGCTGAATCACCTGGATTTTTGCACATTTTTTGGGTCAACAATGCGTTTAAATTATACCATCTATCTCGCGAATAAAATTGTTTATACAAAATACCCTCTCATTTTATTGCTAACCCCGCACCAGAGTAAAAGATGCATAAGATTTTCTCGATCCCCTCTCTTGTGCACCTTATACTCTGGTCTGAAAATTAAAGTGATTTCAACCACAGACTAATGGTAACTTGTTTTTTTTGATGCTACAATTAGGTGTGCGCATTACTTTTAAAAAAAATTACTCTTCTATTTTAACTTTCTTGCTCCTAACCTACCCATCTTTAGCTAAATCAGATTGGCAACATGAGCTTTTGCTTAAAGGGGACTTTATTTTTCAAAATTTTATAGAAACTTATGAGCCAATTCGAGAGATAAATAACTCTTATTCCCTTATTGAGCTCAGGCCTTACATGAGCTTAAAAAACTCTCGGCACTTTAAATTTGTATTCGAGCCCTATTATTACAATAAAATAGAATCTCGTACGACTATTGAAAAAAACTTCTTCGACCCTCAACAACTTTATATAGAGACTCAAATTTCAAATTGGCGATTAAGGGCGGGAAACCAAACCTACAACTGGGGGGTTTTTGATATCTATAGCCCCGGCGACATAACCAACACAACTACCTTCTTTGACCCTCTCAACACTATTAAGATTGGAGCTACAAGTCTTGATTTGACTTGGAGTCAATTGGGTCGAGTCTTTCAGATCCTTTATATGCCAAAAAGATCAGGATCTAGATTTCCAGAAGAAAACAGCCGGTGGCTACCTCGAGAAATTATTATAAATCCAGGGGGCATTGATGCCGATATACTTCTTCCCGACAATCTAAACTACTCATATCAACGGCCAATTGAGATTGAAGATGCCTTAAAACACAATTGGGGCAGTCGATTTTCACTTAACTTTAATGAGGTTGACTGGCAAATCTTTTATTTTGAAGGTGTCAGCCCTCGCCCTCATCTTGATGTAGAAATAACTGTTGATACGACTATTATTGATCCTTCAACCAACAAAGTATTGGGACTACTCGTCCAACCAGATGTCACATTAATCCCAAGCTTTTTCAAACAACAAACTATTGGAAACAGCTTAGTCTGGGCCCCAGAATGGGGAATTCTTCGATTTGAAACTGTATACTCAAAAGTGCAATTGACCCATGAGTTTATTGACAGAAATTTATTTCAGACCGCTCTCGGAATCGAAAAAACGTGGGCATGGTCTTCTTACAGTCTTTTAACTCAGGTGCAATATTATAAATCTCATCAAGAAAGTCGAGTTACAAATACAACTGGCAATAACTATCGCTTATTTGACAACACTCTAATTTGCAATTTGCTACTAACAATAAACGACAGAAGCAGCTTCTTTTTGAGCGAAATTTATGATACTGACAATCAATCTTTTATCACTGTACTTGGAACACGTTACAAGTGGCACGACAATATTGGAATTGAACTCAAAGGATTATCCATAAATGGCCCCACAAACAGTATTGCTGGAACCTACAAAAATAACGACCTCATAGAAGCAAGACTCTCTGTATATTATTAACCCAAATCCAAAAAGCAATCGCCTAAATTTTTGTGAATGCGCCTCATGCTCATACAGCCGCAGCCTTGAGGCTGTGGAACTGCGCGTGAGGCGCATTCACAAAAATTTAGGCGATTGCTTTTTGGATTTGGGTTAAGTGGATTTGCCTTGCAGTGAATTCATTTGGCGTAAATAAGTTCAATTTGATCGTTCACTATATTAAACTTTTTAGGATAAAACTCTCCCAAGTAATTTAAGTTTATAGGTCCCAAGTTAAAGTCTAATTTTTGACTCTGCACCTCACTGATAAGATGTTTCTCGAGAGTTCTAACATCAATGTACTCATTGGGTGATCTTTGATAAACATAAGAAGAGTCAAAATTATAACTACTTTTAGCCTTCAAATCTGAAAAGGAGACCCGCAAACCTACGTTTGTTACTTCCACAATAACACTAGAATTAAGATTTGAGTAAAAATTTACATATGGAGTCCACTTATTATTTTCAGGATAAAACATATGACTTACAACACTCGATTCAAGCGAGTAAAGTAATTGATAATTCTGTGTAACTCCCATTATCTGTAAATTTGGTTTTGCAGAGGAATAAATATCAAAAATAAAGTTCGTTTTTTTAGAAAAATTCATAAGGTCTGGCCATGCAAAGAATTGCTTAAAACGACTTTTAGTTAATTCACTCAATCCTTCTATAGAATTTGACTCCACCGTATGCTTTAGCCAATCATTATTGTGTGAAGCCATCATAAGAACCTGACTTAATCCTGAAGGAAGTATTAAGCGTGTGTCTCCACTTTTATCCAGATCAAGATTTTTAAACGTAACGTATGTTTCACCACCACTTTTGTGATTTTTAAATGTTAGAGCCAGCCAACCATAGACATAAACACTTTGATTTTCACTACTTTGTAGACTATGAGGGTGCAGCTCAAGCATTAGGTCTTTAGAAATATCATACTTTTGATTTCTCAAAATTTGTTCATTGATAGCTACTGTTGTACTTGATACTTGATTCTTCAATCCCTTCTCCAAGAGATTCGCTATACGAATTTTGTCATCCAAAAACCTTCTGATATGATTTTTGAGAACTTCGTCATATCCCTTTGGCCCCGAACAACTTGAAAAATTTAAGCCCCAAAAGGATGAGTTATATGAAAAATCAAAACTTTCTAACATAAGCTCAGCCTGACCATTAACAGTTTTTAATTGAATATAGCCCTTTACCGGAATATAAGCCTGCCGATATTGAGCCACCAAATTTTGGCAATAACCGCGGACATTAACATTCACGATCAAATTACCTATTCGTTCTGTAATGACATCTTCAGTGTGAATGTTATCAATTTCAATTTTAGGTTGGAGGATATAAGCAAAAAATGGATATCTGCCATCTTTATTTAGAGCCGATTTTGTTTGAACTTGGTAATTTAGTGACAATTTAATAGGCGAAATAACAGTTTTGTAGGGTTCAGCTATGGTGTTGATAACAATTTGTTCTTTGGACTCTCCTTCGAATACCAGTGGAACATTCTCATTTATGGAATTGTAGTCTTCACGACTCAATGAAAACACAAACTCTGAAATCACCTTTTCTTGAGAAAACGAGAACGAAGAACAGAAAGCATTACCTAAAAAAACAAGAAAACTAAAGAAAATATTCCTAAGCATATTTTTATATCGGAAATTTCTATCTAGACTAAAGTTATACTTCGACTTTCCGATATATTTGTAACAATTGGCATCCCCTTGAAACTCGGATCCACAAAAGGTTTTAAGGCTCTCAAGACAATAATTCTTCACAAACAGGCAGATGAAAATGAGTTCTACAAAATATGACAAACATTCTTTTACTATCAAAATGTTCTCCATTTTTATCATCATCGTGATCCTATTCTTTTCTTATTTTGCCGCTTTAAATATTAAAAACATTCAAACTGAATACTCAGCCAGTCAATTTCAACCCAAAGAGCACCAACTGCTAAAACAAGATGCTGAGATTCACAAAATCTATGGTCTAAACTCTCTATCCCCTCACATAGTTTTGCTTCAATTGCCAAAAGGGAAAAGTTGGCTAGACAATGATCACTTTAATCAAATTTCAAAACTCACAGCTGCAATTGCCGAAATCTCTAAAGTCAAAGATGTACTTTCCCTTTCTAATATTGATACAGCCGTAGTCGACAACGATAGCTTTTACACAGGTAAGCTCCATGAAGTTATCCATGAAGAAGATCAAAAATCTAAAATCCTTAAAAACCCACTTTTAACTCCACAGCTCATAACAAAAAACTCTAGAAGTACGATCATAATCGTGACGCCAAAAAAAATATCAATGGAGAGTCACACTTTACTCGTAGAACAGATTAGAACTCTCGCCTCTGTTTACACTCCTAATGCAAAGTATAAAATTGGGGGTCCAGCGGCAATTCGGACAAATGTGTCAAATTTATTGTCAAAAGAAATTCTCACTTTTGTTGGTCTATCACTAATAGGAGCCATCCTTGTACTTATTTTCGTATTTAGGGGATGGTGGGCTCTCCCTACTACTTTATTTATCATATCTGTAGCTAATATTATGGCACTTGGGGTAATGGCTTACCTAGACGTAGCCTTTACTGTTCTTTCTACAACTATTCCCATTTTAGTAACAATAACTGTTTCAGCAATATCCACTCACACTCTGGTTCGACTAGGAGAACACATAAAAGACGAGCAAGATTATAATTTAGATATCCATCCCAATGAAATGAAGTTTGATGCCATTTTTAAAATTATGAAAGATCTTATAGGACCTCATCTCTTAACTGCAATTACAACAGTTGTTGGATTTGCGACTCTGACACTGTCTAGCGTTCCTTTAATTAAAGAGTATGGATTGGCCGTCTCCTCAGTTATTCCTGTAGCCGCAATCATCACGCTTGTGCTAACTCCCTGCCTTTTGATCTGGGCCCCAGTACCTGAAGCTAGAGACTGGATGAATAACAAAAATCACTTTGCAAGTCTTGTTGTAAAGTTCAAAACCCCATTATTTATCACTGTAGTCACAGGACTCATATTTATCAGTCTACAAGGTAAAAATCTGCAATGGACAAGTAAGATGTTTGACGATCTACCAAAAGATCATGAAACCCGAGTTTCCACTGAATATATTGGCAATAAAATGGGGGGAGTTATTCCTTTAGAGATCTCTATCTCTGCAAAAAAATCTACATGGGAAAATCCTTCGGCTCTTCATAAGCTTGATAATTTAGTGAAAAAATGGAGATTGCTTCCTGAAATTGGCAGCGTCATATCTATTTCAGATTTTATAAAAGTTGCAGACCCTAAGTTGAGACTTCCAAAACACAAAAACAGCCTTTCTGAAATTTATTTAGTTTACGGAATGTCAAACAAAAATCCTCTTAGGAATTTTCTTACCCCCAACAGACAAGGGACACGTGTTTCTTTTAAACTAAGAGATGTTCCCGCCAACCAGATGCAAATTGTTGTAAACCAAATTAAAGAAAATATTATTAAAACATTTCCTAATCACGAAATTCTAGTAGGAGGCTTAGCAGCCACTGTCCATCCTTTAAATGAATCTTTATCCAAAGATCTTATGCTTGGATTTTTTCATGCAATGATAGGAATAATGATTATTTTAAGTCTAGTTTTTAGATCTCTTAAATGGGCCATTGTTTCAGCCTTGCCCAACCTTATTCCTCCTGCTGTTTTATTAGGAACATTGGCTATAACCGAAACACCGATTAAACCGGGGATTGCTATTATTTTTGCTATATCATTAGGGATAGCATTTGATAATACCGTGTACATTTTGGGACGCCTCAAAGAAATGTTAAAAGAAAAGACTTATGACGCCCTGCCAGTTAAGGAACTGCTATCCCATGAGGCTGGAGCTTGTTTTGTCTCCAGTGTTTCTTTGTTGTGTGGTTTTTCCATATTTTTGTTCTCTTATTTCAGTATGAACAAAATTTTTGGTCTATTTATGCTTTTGTCTATAACTGCAGGCCTAGTTGGGGACTTAATTCTACTGCCTATCGTCCTAAAAATGTTTCCCCATCTACTTCTTAGGAAGAAACCTGCTATGATATTAAAAAGTACAACCCCAATTAAAAGCGGAGGAGGTATTGTGCGCTCGGCTCTTGGACTATTATTAATTGGAACCTTATCTGTTCTCTTATACTCACAATCTCTAAACGCAAAAACTGATAACTCCGCTGAAAGCCTTTTAAAAAAAGTGAAAGCTTTAACCTCTCCGCCAAATGAGACTGCAGAGATTGAAATGACAATTATTGAACCCGATGGATCAAAAAAATCTCGGAATCTAACTATCATGAGAAAAAATTCAGACTCCCAAAAAGCTCTTGTGCGCATTCAAAAACCCAGCGACTTAAGAGGAGTCTCACTTCTTTCAATTTCAGACGGAGACAAAGATGACCAATGGCTGTACTTACCGAGTTCAAAAAGATCACGTAGGATTGTAGGGTCTGGAAAAACTGGAAAGTTTCTAGACTCTGAACTCAGCTATGAAGACATGAGTGCCTCAACCTACAATCAGTTTAAAAATCAAATACTAAAAAATAAAAAACCTCAAAAAAAATCTGTGGTTATTGTTGAAAGTCTCGCAAAACCAAATGCCGAAACAAGTTACGCTAAAATTCATACTCATATCGACAAGAAGCTCAATCGAATAGAAAAAGTGGAGTATTTTAATAAGTCTGGAAAAATAGAAAAGACTATGGCCTTTTCAAAATATAAAAAGATCGAGAATAAATTTTGGCGAGCAGGTCATGTAAAAGTAAAAAATCTTGTAGACAATCGCGGAACTATTCTTGAACTCAAAAGTGTAAATTTAAAAAGACTAAATGACGATCAGTTTAGCACCACAGCTCTGGAGTAGAATCTAGTTTATTAAATGCCGAAATTGTGCCTTTCCGCCTCATCTAGGCGAGACTCAACACCTCCCTTAAGCGGAGGTCTGTAGGCCAACTCCTGAATATCGTATGTAAAATTTGAACCATTAGTACCGGGCTTTTGCCACTCAGGCCCCATGCGAATAGCATCCACTGGACAGGCCTCCTCACAAAAGCCACAATAAACACATCTCAAAACATCTATCTCATAATTAATTGGATATTTCTCAACTGTGGGGTCCTCATGCTCTGAAGCTACGATTTTAATACATTGAGCAGGACAGTTGGTTGCACACAACATACAAGCCGTACAGCGAATGGAACCATCTTTTTTTACAGTTAAAACGTGTTGACCTTTAAACCGCGGGCCGTACTCATAAATTTCCTCCGGATAGTTGAGGGTTGGCATCTTATTTTTATTAAATAAGTTGTACATCATTTTCTTAAAGGTTAGGCCCATGCCCGACAAAATTCCCGGCAAATACCAATTTGAAATCGCACCGGGTTTTTTAACTATGCTCACAAAGACCTCCCACTCTCTCGAGTAAAGTAGTTTGTTTTCATATAGCCGGCTGACTCTTCGACCTCGTTACAAAGATCTTGAGCCATACTACCGCGCATAGCTTCTACAGTCTCAGTCAAAGTCAACGAGTTTTTAAGTAGTATGGCTACAGGCTCAATTTTTTGAGTTTTCCCCTGAAAGTTAGTGTAATGTCCTGCTTTTTCTATAGAAACCTTTTGCGGAATGAGGTAGGACCCCTTTTTAAAAGAATCAAAGTGAGGATTTTCTCCTGCCGTCATCCAAACTACTGTTTCAACATTCGCCAGTTTTTCAATCCATTTTTTGAAATCAGGATATACAGACATATTTTCAGGCCCGGCAACAATCACAGCCCTAAAGGCACTCAACCGGCCTTCTATATTTTTTAGATCTGACCCTTCAACTCCATATTTAGACAGTACATTTAATAAACCTTTTGTATTGGGATTCTTATCCCCACGTATCAATAAGCCATCAAATTCGTCCATATTCTCAGGGTTATTATTCCAGTGGTAAAAGTGACTGCAGTTCCACTCTTCCTTGGCCACCTTCACTAGGGACTCAATCTCTTCATTTGTGTGTTGTGCTGTTAAAATAACGGCAATTTCTTCACCCTTATAACTTTTAATCTTTTCTCCAGCCATTGTTGCCACTTCTAAGGCCGAGCGATGAGCCCAAGCCTCGCCCGATTTAAAACGACCTCGAACCATACGAGTATTTTTATTCATATGCTTGTAAATATCGCGCCCCTCATCGCACATCCAATAGCCATTAACGTCAGGATTGTAACGAGGTTTAATCCTAAAAACTCCCTCTTCATTGTAGTACACTTGTACACTACAGCCAGTTGAACAGCCCGTACAGATGGACGGCTTATCTTTTAAATACCAAACCCTTTGTTTGAATCTGAAGTCCTTAGAGGTCAAAGCACCAACTGGACAAATATCAACAGTATTAATTGAATATTTATTGTTTAAAGGCTTATCCTCAAAGGTTCCTACCTCGCTTCGATCACCGCGATCAAAAATTCCAAGTTCATTAGTTTGAGAGACCTCTTTGGTAAAACGTACGCAACGCGAACAAAGAATACATCTCTCCGTATCTAAAACAATTCTCTCACCAAGATCGACGACCTTTCTTTTTTTGACCTTTTTTTCAGCCATTTCTGAGTCGTACTTTCCGAACTCCATGTATTGATTCTGCAATTCACACTCACCCGCCTGATCACATATGGGACAATCAAGGGGATGGTTAATTAAATGAAAATCTAAACCCCACTTAACAGTGTTTTTAACCTTTTCGGAGTTGTTATTAATGACCATTCCATCTTGAACAACTGTATTACAGGCAATTTGAAGGCGTGGATTGCCATCAATTTCAATCATGCACAAGCGACAAACTCCAGCAATTGATAAGCCTGGATGCCAACAATAATGAGCAATCGGTTCTTCAAGCTTTTTATAGGCTTCTATAACTGTCGTTCCTTCAGCCACTTCAATATTCTGTCCATTGATTGTAATTTTAGGCATTGACCATCACCTCTCTAACCCTTGATCGACCCTCACGCACGTAGAATTCAAACTCATCCCTAAATTTTAAAATAAATCCAAGAGTTGGCATGGCCGCCGCATCAGACAGGGCGCAAATAGTTCTTCCCATCATTTGCTTAGATATTTTTTCTAATAAATCTATATCCTGCAACCGCCCCTCTCCATTTACGATACTACTCACAATCTTATGAATCCAACCTGTACCTTCTCTGCAGGGCGTACACTGGCCACAAGATTCATGATGATAAAAATGTAAAGTTACTTTCAACATATCTACCATACAGTTAGAATCGTCCATCACGATAACCGCACCACTACCCAACATCGAACCCATTTGGGCCAAGCACTCATAATCCATAGTTGTCTTAGCCACTTCTTCAGCCGTTAAGATCGGCGCAGAAGATCCCCCTGGTATGACGGCTTTTAGCTTTCTTCCGCCTTTCATCCCACCACATTCATTGTTTATGAGATCCATAAGTGGATACCCAAGAGGAACCTCGTAGGTTCCTGGCTTATTTATATTTCCACTAACAGAGAACAGCTTAGTGCCTGCAGATTTTTCTGTTCCATATTTTCTGTATGCAGAGGCACCATCTCGAACAATATACTTTACAGCCGCAAGCGTTTCCACATTATTTACAATTGTCGGTTTCCCTAGATAACCCTGTACAGCAGGAAATGGAGGTTTTAATTTAGGTTGGCCTTTTTTGCCCTCCAAAGAAGAAATCATACCCGTCTCTTCTCCGCAGATATAGGCTCCGGCCCCACGATAAACATCAAGATCAAAATCAAAACCTGAACCTAAAATATTTTTACCCAGCAACCCCGCACCATAGGCTTCATCAATGGCCGCTCCCAAAATACGTATAGAATCGTCATACTCGCCTCGGACATATATATAACCTTTGTGGCTCTGAATCGCATAGGCCGAAATTATCATGCCCTCAATTAGCTGATGTGGAGCCCTCTCCATCATCAAACGATCCTTAAATGTGCCCGGCTCACCCTCATCAGCATTGCAGAGAAGATACCGAGGCTCTCCATTTTTTGGTAAAAAACTCCACTTCATCCCCGTTGGAAATCCTGCTCCACCTCGCCCACGTAAGCCTGAGTCTTTAACTTCAGCAATGATTTCATCTGACTTCATTTTAAAAGCTTTCTTTAAAGGCTCGTAGCCTCCATGCTTTTTGTAGCCAGAAAGAGAGCGAAACTCTTCCTTGTCGTAGTGTTCTGTTAATAGCTTAATTTCCATTTATCAGATCCTTAATAATTTGTACGGCCTTATCTTCATTAAGATTTTCATAATAGCTGTCGTTAATTTGCATCATTGGCGCGGTTCCACACGACCCTAAACATTCAACCTTAGTCACCGTCACCATTTTATCATGGCTGATCTGTCCTGGCTTAACTTCAAAGGTTTTGCAAATATGATCGGTGAGTTCACGCGCACCCAACATACAGCAAGTAATGTTGTTGCAAACCTGTACATGAAACTTTCCAACTGGTTCTTTGTTAAACATTGTATAAAAATGAAAGACTTCATTGATCCAAGCTTCAGGAAGCTCCATAACTTCGCTGAGGTAGGAGATACACTCTGAACTTATCCAGCCTCCGTTTTCCTCCTGCACCTTATACAAACACGGAATAATTGCGGAGCGCCTGGTTTCGTAACGTTGAAGTTCTTTTTTAACGAAGGCTAAACCCTCTTCTGACAAACTAAACATATTAGAACTCCTATCTATCCAATTCACCAGCTATAACATTCATACTACCTAGAATAGCAATAACATCGGCGACCAATGTTCCAGTGATTTGTGTTGACATCGACTGGTAAATCGCAAAACAAGGGGGGCGAACCTTTAGTCTATAGGGGTTGCCACTCCCGTCACTCACAAGATAAAAACCCAATTCACCATTTGCCGCCTCAGTAGCATCGTAGACTTCACCCTTAGGTGGACGCAAACCATTTATTATTAGCATAAAATGATTCATCAGCCCTTCTATGTTTCCATAAACATCTTTTTTCTCAGGAAGAACAATACTCTTATCTCGAATTGTATAATCTCCGCCAGGAACGCTTTTGCAAACTTGTTCAATTATTCTAAGAGACTGTTTCATCTCCTCGACTCTAACGAGATAACGATCAAATACATCACCACTAGTCCCTACAGGAACATCAAAGTCTAATGTTTCGTAGCCGTAATAAGGATCGGTTTTTCTGAGGTCTAAACTCACCCCTGCAGCTCGCAAACAAGGCCCTGTGTACCCCCATTGAATTGCCTCTTCAGCTGAGATTTTGCCAACCCCTTGAGTTCTTTCTATCCAAATCTTATTGCCAGAAAGAAGTCTTTCAATTTCCCCAATACCAACTCGCATCTCGCTCACAAAAGTTAAAACGTCATCAAACCAGCCCTCAGGGGCTTCTTGAGCCATGCCTCCAACTCGAGTCAAAGAAACTGTTAGTCTTGCACCACAAAGCTTTTCAAATAAGTTGTACACTTTTTCACGATAGGTAAAAAGATGAAAAAAGCCAGTCAAGGCTCCCAAGTCTACAGCATTTGCGGCAATACAAACAATATGGTCAATAACGCGAGAAAGCTCAGAAAGGATAATTCTCATTGCCTGAGCTCTAGGAGGTATTTCTACTCCCAAAAGTTTTTCAACCGCCTTGCAATAACCCACGTTGTTCATTGGAGCCGAACAATAGTTAAGCCTATCTGTATAGGGAATAACCTGGTTGTAAGGATGTGTTTCCGCCATTTTTTCAAAACAGCGGTGAAGATAACCAATTTCTACATTCGCACGACGAATGGTCTCACCGTCCAACTCCGCCATTATCCTTAGTGTTCCATGAGTAGCCGGGTGAGAAGGGCCGATATTGAGAGGTATTAAATTCTTATTTGGATCTGGTTTATAATTCAATTCATCTTCAAAATGAATGGGCATTGGCTCTGTACAGTGCTGTTGATGATCCGAACGGTAATCTTTTCTAAGTGGGTGTCCAACAAACTGATGGTGAGTCAAAAGCCTTGTTAAATTTGGGTGGCCATCAAATTTAATGCCGAACATGTCATAGATTTCGCGCTCAAACCAATTTGCGCCCTTCCAAACAGAGACTACAGAAGGGAGAGACTCCCCCTCACCCACTCGAGCTTTTATTCTCAATCGACGGGCATCTCTACAGGCAAACATTTCGTAAACAACTTCAAACCTTTTTTCTCTATCAGGGTAGTCCACACCACCTATACACATTAAAAAATCAAAAGTTTGATTGTCTTTAAAATGCTGAAGTATATTGCGAACTTCTTCTTTAGGTGCCTCTATAACATCTGCTCCTAAATTATTTGAAAAAATAAATTCTTTATGGGGAAACTTTTGCGAAAGATCCGATCTTAACAACTCTAAAGTGCTCATCTGTACACCCCGGCCTTCCAATTGTCTCTCCAAGGTCTTGGAGCATTTTCAGCTATCATTTTTTGCAACAACATAACTCCATCCAAAACAGCTTCTGGCGTGGGAGGGCAACCCGGAACATAAACATCCGTTGGAATCACTTTGTCTACCCCTTGAAGCACGTGGTAGGCTCGATAGAAACCACCAGAGCTTGCACAGGCCCCCATCGCAATCACATATTTGGGCTCTAGCATTTGCTCATAAATTCTAGTGATAATAGGAGCCATCTTTTCAGTAATAGTTCCCGCTACCAACAAAAGGTCTGCCTGGCGAGGAGAAAACCTAACCACTTCAGCCCCAAAACGGGCCAGATCATACTTCGGCCCCATTATTGACATCATTTCAATACCACAACAGGCTGTTCCGTAAGGCATCGGCCACAAAGAATTTTTACGCCCCCAAGCCACAATCTTATCCAGCTGAGTTGTAAATGCAAACGAGTGACTGGTTTCAACCAGCTCCCTATCTACGGATTGCGCCATTAGGCCTCCATATCAATCATTAACTTTTATTAAACTTTCGTTTTCATTGCTAATGAGTTCAGTTTAAAACATCTTTAACACGCTGATAAAATTGTTCTCGTGCGTATACACCCAGCGCAGATAGTCGGGTAATTCTACAACAAAACCGCACAAACTGTTAGGTAAATTGGATTGAGGTTTTACGCTCCCAACTCCGCCAGTTGGTCTTTTTTTATCAGCCCCCTAAAATTTCCAGAAAATGCTCACACAGTCAATCTATGTCGCTCCTATGTCGCTCTTGCAAAGCTCATCCAGACAGAGGAAAAACTCATACGTTAGTTTTAAGGTTCTCTTTAAAAATACCCTCCCACACCCCTCTTGCTTAAACCCTCTTAGAAGAGCCCAAAGTGCGTGGTTTAAACCTAGATTTTTGCCTATTTCTCCTCTAAAGGTTCATCAAAAATATTCTCAAACTTAAAGTTCTTAGCTGGCCGTAAAGTTCCCTTTTATTGTTTTAGCTTCGATCAGAGATGAAGATAAACTCACATAAAGTTCCCATTTAAAAAACTACCGAAGCTGAATTTTGCTGAATAATTAATCAATTTAACGGCGAAACGCATAATGCTTGGCGCAATTTTTATAAAAATATCTATTAATAAACAGCTTTTGACAAAATAAACTGGTTTCAACTTGGAACTACCCCTTTGTCTCGCTACAATTTCCACAAATTCCAAGTTGGCTAAACTCACCGCCAAATTGGCTAAAAACCATCCCCAACGAAGTATTGTTGTGGACGCCGGTTTTTTGATTGATTTTTTTCACACCAAGGAGGGAACCGTGAAACCTATTTCATGTTTATTTATATCACTTACTTTTCTGGCCAACTTGGCCTCGGCTCAGACCAAGCCCATGGACGAGCTGCTCATTAAGGTAACACCGGAGTTTAAAGAAGCCTTTCAGCATCAAGTTCAAATGTTCTCCGGCTCCAACCAAGAAGATGTAACCTTTGAAGATCTCGGCCTAAACAACTGGATGCTAGTTCGCGCTTCAAAAGAAAAGATGGCCTCTCTCCATGGACATATGAAAATAATGAGTGGAGTGCTAACCACGCAACCCAACTATAAAATTAGACTGTTTGACAACCCCTCTCTGCGCTTGACTCCAAACCGTAAAAATCAAACTGAACGGACCAGTGCCAAAGACAATCCCGACATCCCCTCTGAAAGCTCCAAAATTGGCCAAGGCGCTGACCCCTTATTCTCTAAACAATGGGGAATGAATGATATCGGAGTCAAAAACGCTTGGAACACCACTCGGGGCAGTGAAGATATGATTGTAGCCGTTATTGATACTGGTGTTGACTACACCCATGAAGATCTAGCACCTAATCTTTGGAGAAACGCCAACGAAATTCCTGAAAATCTAATTGATGATGATAAGAATGGCTATGTCGATGACATAATTGGTTGGGATTTTGCCGATAATGACAATAAACCTTATGATCTTCCCGGAAACATTTTTCAAGGAGGTAATCCCGGTCACGGAACACACTGCGCTGGGAATGTGGCGGCTCGAGGAGAGAATGGAATTGGTATTGCTGGCGTGGCTCCAAATGTAAAAATTATGGTTCTGAAATTCATCTCCACAGAGGGCTACGGGACTACAGCCAACGCAATTAAGTCCATCAAGTACGCTGTCGATAATGGTGCCCAAATATCCTCCAACTCATGGGGCTCAACGGGAGAAGATCCAGATGATCCCGATGGCAACCAAGCTCTCCGTGATGCTATTACTTATTCTGAACAGCATGGACGCCTTTTTATTGCCGCTGCAGGAAATGGGCACCAAGGTGTTGGCTATGACAACGATAAGGACAGTCGTCCAGCCTACCCAGCAAGCTACCCCCACGACAGCATCATTAGTGTCGCTGCCATTGACATCCAAGACCGACTTGGGTCCTTCTCAAATTGGGGACGTAGCACTGTAGATATTGCAGCCCCGGGTGTAAAAGTCTTTTCTACAACTGTTGGCGGAAAATATTCCGATTCCGTCGTGCCTTTTCTTGCCACTTGGGACGGCACCTCAATGGCCACTCCACACGTTGCTGGAGCTGCGGCCCTGTACTGGTCTAAACACCCCCAGGCTTCGTGGAGAGAAGTTAAAGATGCCATACTTGGCTCAGCAGCCAAAGTTTCCAACCTCAGCAATAAACTCGTCTCAGGTGGAAAGCTCGACGTTAAGTCTCTAATGCAACAGTAACAATGCCGAAATAATTTATTTTGCCCCACAACAAGCCCGCACGGATGCGGGCTTGATTTTTTCACTCACCTTTCCGTATTATGGACTCTATGAATACCGAAGTTGCAAGAGTCAAAGAATACATCCAGAAATTTGAACAATTATATCTCACTCACCCTGGCCCTATTCCACACAGCGTAACTTTTAACGGCGGCAACTCAAATCTTCCTCATATTTACATTTCCTCCTGCGTTCATGGAGACGAAATAGGAAGCCTGCCCGCCCTTTTTAATATGCTCGACGCGTTTGCCCTACAAACTAAAATCTACCCAGGACAGCTCACCGTCAGCCTTGGCAACATCAAAGCTATGGAGAAAGGAGTTAGATATGTCGAAGTCGATATGAATCGCCATTTTGGCGACTACAACATTCAAGCGGATGAAGCCCTTCGAGCTAAAGAACTCTGCTCTCTCATCGACTCTTGCGATCTTTTTATAGACTTACACCAAACGATAGAACCGACGGTAGAAGCCTTTTATGTTCTTAGCGACACTCCTATCAATAAAAAGTTTGCCAGGTGTATAAATGTGGCAAAAAAGGGGATTCTAAAAAGAATCGAAATGGATACTTACTCAACAGCTACAACTTATGCCTTTCGAAAGGGAAAACCCGCAATCACAATAGAGTTTTCTCAAAAGGGGTTTGGCAATTCTGTGGATCAACTTTGCTCAAAGGCTCTCGAACAAATTATGAGTATTGGCCTTAACCTCGAAGGATCGAAGAATATAGATTCTCTAGACGACAGTCTTTTCTTTCAACCTGAGTGGTTGCACATCACCCACTATCAACCCTTTGATGGACCTCGCTGTCATCTGTTGCCTGGCTGGAAAAATTTGAGTCCTGTAAATAAACAACAATTACTTGGGCACCTGAACTCTGGTGAAGAATTTAGATCTCCAGTCAACGGCTATGCGCTCTTCCCTAAGTACGTAGAAAGAGACTCTAAGGGTAACCCCGTTCAACCACCTCCACGCGACATTATTGCTATTTGTGAAAACCTATCTTCTTGAAATGGTTTGAAATCCCCTCGGGTATACAAAAATGTCAACCCAAGATTAAACACTACTAGGAAATTGCTGAAGGGGTTAAATTCCGCGAGGCTCTGGATTTCACATCAGTTTTTTTGGCATCATAACTGCTCTGAAAGGAGTAAACCTAGAGGAGATTATGAAAAAGATTTTTAAATTTCTGATAAAAATTCAACTACTTTGGATAGTCACAACTCTACAGACCGCATTTGCCAACTCTTCAGAAATCGCAAAACCTGGGTCAGAAATGCCAAAAAATGTCACAAGCATAAAAGTTGGACAAACTATCTTTATTGATGAACACATGGGTTTACTTCTTATTCTTTTAGATGAAAACAACCACATGATTAAAGATTTTTCCGCACAAATTTTGTGTAAAAGCCGAACTAGCCATGATTTCAACATTGTTATGGCTCCGGTACTAGGAAATAACTTAGCTCAAAACGTACTCGCCCATGGTCGAAAAACCTATATTTTCAACACCAATATTCAAAATCAACACAACCCAAAAACCACAAACTACTCTCTCAAAAATTGTTTATCCATACTGCGCCAAATTAACGATTTTGCCCTTAAATTTAATGAAGTTATCGAGTTCTCAATTGATAATGACACCCATACTGAAAACTTGAAAACGGCGAGTCGCCTTTCTCCTTCAACACAAACACAGCAATATTTTCATTTACATACGGCAATTGAGTTAGATGAAATTGAATCTGACAATTCTTTAAGAAGCCGACTGCAACGACTAAGAGAGAGTTACTTGCAAAACTGAGTCGCCAATAACACAGGTAATGACAACCTATTCATCACATCCTTTATATATAGAACTCGTCTCTTATTGAATTTTAAAAATCCTCACATTTTACTATAGACCCATATTACCAAAGCTCTACAAAAACGGACATCCGCTTAACATCAACGACTTCCCGTGAACCATCAGCGTTCTCTCTCAACATCACCTTATAAACATTAACTTCCGTATCGTAGTAAGGTCCCGGCCTCACTACACTGTAGGTTATTCTCTTTAGTCCGTCCCCTTCTGCAAATGGAACATGCACTTCCTTGTTAGCTATAAAAACACTCTCCTCGTTTGCACCCAAACGGATTACACCTTGATTCGTATCTAGGACCACTGGAAATTTATCGCTCCCCAACAAAGTCTCATACACCCCATTAGAACTTGATACCAACTCGAAATTACGGGAAGTCTCTGATTCAATCTTAGAGGCTGGAGAAAGAGCTCCTGTGCAATTATTAACAGCTTGAGCAATGTTATGGAAAGCAAATGATAGTAGTAAAACAGTTGAATACAACATTTTCATAATAACAGTCTCCTTGAAAAAAAACATTTTGAGTCCTCTCAGTCATACGGTTTTTGTTAGACTATTTTTTCTTATGCTGTTTTTCTTATGGATTAGACTTATGGTTCTGCTCAGTTTATTTTGCCTCATTTTCTTTATCTCTGGGCGGCTTAGTTCTAGGGAAAGACATTGCTTATTTGCACACTAAGAGCCCCATAATCTAATTATAAAAACATAATACAAAAATAGCCGTGGGTTATTTACGTAACCCATTTAATTTATTAAAATGTGTATTGTAAAGAAAACAACTCTGTCATTGTTTGCAGGGCGACTCGAGATTAAATCCTGCATCTAAAATATCAGTGTCATTACTAAAACTTGGATATAATTCACGATATGGCACATTGTTGGCCACGTAATTTATTAGTGCCTACTCGACTCCACTAAACCCGCGAGCGACATAAACACTACTCGTAACTAATACAACCGAGCTAATAATGCAAAAATTGCAATTAATCTAAGCTTTTAAATTTATTGTACCTGTTTTTTGATGTGGCAGCTTGGGCTTCCCATTTTTTTGCTTCGGCTTGATACTCGGATTTTTTGCTAGCCCATACTTGCTTTTGTTTTTGGGTTTCCAACTCTTTTTCCTTAAGTTGTTGCTGTAATTGGGCCATTTTTTTGTCTTGCTGCTCCCAATCCTTCTTTTCTTTGTCTATCTCTTGCACCTTTTTATCATAGGCCACTACATTCATCTCTCGCTGCTGAACATTATCCTCTAGTTTTTTTAGAACTGCCTTAAGCTCATCAATTTGTTTCTTTTCGTTTTCAATCTCTCTCATTTCATCATTTTTAAAAACAACTACTTGTTGTTTCATCTTTTCCAGAATAGCTTTATTTTCATCAACGCTCTTATTGTTTTTAGTTAATTCCTGCTGTAAACGCTGCAACTCCTTAACTGCCTTTTCTGTTTCCGCCAGATTTTTTTCTGAAATTTCATAGTTTTTCTTATACTGATTATAATTATGCTGACTTGCCTCAACATTCTTTTTAATAATCTCCATCTGAGAATCTACGTCTGTTCCTGCACCAACATTCTGCACATAAAAAAACAAAATCAAAAATAGACTAAACTTTCTCATTACTTTCCTCCATTGATCGAAGCACTTGCTCTTGCGTCCGGACAATTATTTTTTAATGTTGATCGATAAGAACCAATCTCATCTTCCCAATACTCCCCTTCAAATTCCCATTTCAGTGACTTAGGTGGAGGAGTGCTTGCAATAACCCGCCCTTGCCTAGCCTCTCCACCAGCTACCTGATACCTAATATTCTCACCGCTCCCGGCAAATACTTCGTATCGTAGGAACTCGTTATTTTCGAGTACTTTTGCGATCTCAATTTGAATATTTTTTAAACTCCCAACAAGAGAACCACCAGCCTTCTCCCGCAGAGAATATATCTCCTTACTAATTCGTTTATTTGCATAGTTATTTAAATTTTTAAAACTTTTTTGCCCTTGTTTATAAGCCGCCAATTGGAAGTTAAGTTTTTTAATTAAATCTCTTTCAAAGCCCAACTGTTGTTTCCACTCAGTTAAATTTTTCATCATTGATTTATCTTGTTGAGCCTTTGCAATATCTCCGGATAGTTTTTCTATACGAGTCTTGGCTTTTGATATCCTCCAGTTCATTCCCACAATATCCTTATCTATCAGTCCCTTAATAAAATCGTACTGTGCAAGTTCGTCGACCTTTAAGTTGATAGAGTCTTGATAATTTAAATACTCACGTTGTCTCGCCATCTCACGAATAACCTGATAAGGAAGTCCGGATTGATCTTGATCTGATTTCCCTTTTAGGTAATTTGTAATAGTGTAGTAGTAATCTTTGCTCAGTTTATTTTTCTTAACGTAGCCATCAACATTTTTTAACCACTGCCCGTATTGATTTTCAAGTTTTGTCAATGAACTGTAAGCGTCTCCATACTGACAAATATTCAGATAACCAATTGTCCTCACCGCCCAGGAGTCTGGCATATAAACAGACTTAAAGTATGGAGAATGCAGAGAATACATATTCCCTATAGCACCAGGATAATCACCTATCATAATTTGAGCCCATCCTTGTTCTATAAGCCCCTGAACCCATAATGGATGGTTCTTTTTGACTGTTCTATAATATTCCAGTGCCTTTTTATATTGATCAGACTGAAATGAAATTCTTGCTAAATTTATAGCTACAAGAGTTTTTAAATTTTCATCGCTTGAGTTTTCTAGAAGTTTTTCTAAGTTTTGGTATATCTGCACTGCCAACTTTGCGTTCTTCTGAAGATAATAACTTGTTGCCAGTATAAACTGAGATGAAGGAAACAGTTTCGAATCCAGCTTAACAAGTTCTGCATATCTAATTGCGGCACCATAGTGACCTTTTTTATAGGCCCCTTTCGCAGCTAAATAAGCCACTTCACTGTTTTTGGAGTAAGCAATCAAGTCCGGAGCCTTTAATCCGCGTATTGTGTCATAAAATAAAACTTCAAACTCTCTAGGTAGTTGTTTTGCAAGGGCTGCCAATGATTTTTGCGCGTATTCCTTATCCTCCATTTTCACAAGAGGAAGTAATCTTTTCACCGACTCTGAGTGAAAACCCATTTCTATGGAACAGACTCCAAGATGATAATCAGCCTCCTTTTGATATTTTTTATGTTTAGATAAATCATCAAAAAGTCCCACAACTAGGTGGCATTTATCACCCTTTCTATTAAGGATGAGTGCAGCAATCATCTTTAGCTCTCTCTTAGTAAACTTCTTATAAGGCTTGTAGTCATCGACTGTGACGACTGGGTTAATTGTTAGCTTTTGTATTTTTTCCTCGGTTACAACTTCACGAATATCAAAATCTTTTCTTTGTAACTTCTTTTCTTCAGTAATAGAAATTATTTTTTTGCTCGTCCATCTTTCTATCTCTCGCATACTAACCTTTTCAGGTCCCCTAAGTGGCTTAGCCATCTTGTATTTGTCTAACCCCAATAAAAAATTATCTAGATCAAAATTTTTAGAACTAATCGTTGGCTCCAACCCCACATTCAGCTTAGGCAAAGCTTCAATTTTACCTACTGTAAAATAAGGTACCCCCACTTTAGTTTTTGGTAGACTTGGGTCTGAGCTTATTCCTCTGCTTACCTCGACAAGAGGATCTGCACTGCCAACCTTCTCAACAGTCGAGTCAACATAACTCTTAAAGTTTCCTTTTTCCTGACTTTTATAGTCTGGTAAGGCCTCTGTCCTTTCTTGTAACTGTTCTTGAACTCTTTTTTGTCGATTAATTTCAGCTTGAACTCTTTTCTCTGTAGCTAACTCTTCTGCTGACTTGGGCTTTAATTTTCGCACCCAAGTATTAAAGGTTTTTTTGATATCATTAAATCCATCTTTAACTTTATCTTGCAAAGTCTCTTCTTTGACCTCTTTCTTGCTAACGGAGGTTGCAACAATATCTTCTAAAAGACGAGCCTGTGCCCCTACACCTATAATCGAGAGGATTATAAAAACAATAGTATATTTAAAAAGCACAATACACCTCTTAATGATAATAAATAAAACCTAACAAAAACATGGTCGTATTATTGGATTGAGTTGAAATAGATTCACCCGTTTTAAATGTAACTCTTTTTTCGTTGTACCAATTATTTTTTAAATCAGCTCTAATGGCCCAATTTTTATTTAAATAGAAGTACTGAGAAACATCTAATCCAAAGGTTAAGGCAGACTCAGGAATATCCTTGAAGTCTGTAAGTTTGTTGTAGCTAGTCATTCCAATACTTGGAGAAATAGCCATATCAAAATATAGTATTTTTTTCTCTAGGAGACTCATTTTTGCATAAATGGGTACCCATACATAATTTATTCCATAGTAATGCTTTAATCTTCCTCGATCGGGCTCAGTACCAGCGGCTCCGCCTCCCACTTGATATCTAAAGTTGTCGATGACTTTTGTGTTTCCTAAATCTCCTGAAACATAACTCAACCCAAAACCATGCCTCTCACTTAAAAAATAGTTACTAGATACAGCAAACAAACTCCCCTTATTAAAAGTGTCATTAATTAGACTTCCACCCTGTACAGTTAATGAGAATCTATTGGCCTTTGTGTAAGCTCGACTTTGAACTACACTGAAGTCAGTATCCTTAGGGGCCCAATACTTTTGCTCAATGTCGGTAATATCAACCTTGTAGTCTTCCTTACCTGTCTTTTTTTCAGGAGCAGCTTTGTTCACCACATTTTTTGTTGGCCGCTGGTACTGAGTACTTTGAGCTTCACCCCATTGGGTGTAAAGCATACAGAAGCCGACATAGACTAAGATGTTAATTTTTTTCATTTCGCCCCCCTCAGGGCCACTTCTGTTTCAAGACTAGTTTGTGCTTTTAAACAGAAATGGGTAAGTGACCAGGACGTGCGTTCCACCTTTTGGTTGCGGAAACATCCACCCTGATACACGCCGCAAAATACATCCCTCGACCATGGCGCTCTTTAAAGTTGTTGATCCTATATTTTGAGCTTTAACAGCTCCATCTCCACCTATTGTAAACTTAACAAGTACCTTTCCATAAAGGTCTGGGTTGGCACTTAACTGTCTTTCGTAGCAGTATCGTATCTGACCTAAATTTTTCTCGATAACTCTAGCAATAAGATCTTTATCAAGACCTCCTTCTACTTCTGTCTCTTCATCCAATACACCTACTGTGGCCGTCCCCACATTGCCTAAAGCCAGTCCACCTATTTTCTTGTAAGAGTTTGATCCTCCAGCTTTTCCAGCCGTCTTTACTCCATCAACTTTAAAGTTACCATTTTTATTTGCATTTAACTTGCTAGCCTCATTTCCGACCGTAGCTAAAACTCTTGCCGTACTGTTTCCGTCAGGCGTAGCTCCAACAGCTTTTATAAATTGGGCATTGTGAGATGCCCGTTTAGAAATTTTACCTATTAACTGACTAAGTTCAGCTGACTTAATTTTATTGACTACTTTTGAACTGGATTGGCTCTCGCTCTTTGTAACTTTAAGCTCCTTAGACATTTGAGGCGCTGCCATATTAGTGCTTCGAGTGGACATCGAGTTCCTAACCTGCTTGGCCTGTTCACGTTTTTTTCTAATGGCATTCGCATCAAAAATCATTCTTGTATACTTATTATCGGTTTCAGGCTTAAGCTCTTCCATTTCAGAATTAAAACTACCCGGGTGTAAAATAAATATACTCGTAAGAATTAAAAGTAAGACTAAAGCTAACGCTAAAGGACCTTTTAAATTTGGATCCCATATAACAGCCACCTTCTCGGCACTGGACTCCTCAACTACAGATGAACAAACAATTCTCTGCTGAATTGTAACATCACCAAAGTTCTCAGTCTTCCACTCATCGCCTTTGGGAGGCAGAAGATTATGTTTTTTTAAGCCCTGATAATAAACAAAAGGCTCATTTACGGGCAACAATTTAGACTCCACAACAAACGAATTCTTTTTCAGAATCACTTGGTGATATCTATTTAATGTTCCAACATTTTGAATATCAATACGATTCTGATTTACTGACGTCTCTTCAGTAAACAAATGAGATTCTATAACTTTAGGAAATATTTTAAGCTCATGCTGTCCGATATTTACAGAGGTAGAGCTATTAATAACATGGGAGACAATAGCCTTCTTTCTAACCCACGTCCCTTGCTCGCTACCAAGATCAGCAACAACCCATTGGTCGTTATAAAATTCTATACAAGCATGTACATTAGAAACACCATCGCCTAGAAGCCGAAGTCCACATTCTTTGGTTTGGCCAATAATCGTTATCTGTTCACTGGGCAATATTCGCTTGCGACCAACAAACTTTTTCTGAAAATAATGCTCGACTTCAACTTCGACTCTTTTCATACTTACCTCAAGAACTCCACAGATTCTTTGATGCTGTTGTCAAAAGTTTTTCTAACCTTGTACAAGGGAAGGAACTTCATACCCCTCTTTTGATGTAAATAAGATCCATCTGGAGACCTCACCTCTCCATCAATATTAGCTTCGTCAAAGTTGACTTCTTGTGTTTTTTTATAGATGACCTTTTTATCTGCATACGAAAAATCAACTAGTAGCAATCCAAATAAAATAATTAAATACTTCATTGTTTACCTCCTTGACTGGAGTTAGCTTCTTCTGAAGCCGGGTCCCGTGGAGAATTCTGACTTATTAAAAGTGAAAGCCTTTGTTTTATCCATTTGTCACTTGGCTTTACTTTTCTTGCTCTTTCTAAAAAAATCATCTCGTTGCCGACATCACCTTTTAGGCTATAAATTTTTGCAATTTCTAACAAAGAATCAAAATGTTGGGGGTTATATTTTAGCGAAATTTCAAATTGACTCTTTGCAGAGTTGAGATCTTGATCACGTAAATATATTTTACCTAAAAAATAATGAGCTTCTAAAACATTTACTTTGAGCAATATTGATTTTTCAAAGTAGGAAACACTTTCCTCAAACAAATCCATCTTCCATAAAAGCCTCGCCTTGTTATAAGTCAAAATCCCTACGTTTGGGGACCTCTTGATTGCCAAATCAATCATCCATAAGGCCTTCGGCATATTTCTATGCCTCTCCGCAACAAGACTCAAGTAGTATGGCCCCCAAGGTGAGTGACTCGTATCTACAGCCAATTTATTACCTATGGCCTCAACCATGTTCCAGTTGCCTCTTCGAATGCAAGCATTGGCAAATCCCAAAAGTTTTGTCCAATCCACTCCGTCAATGTCTTTTAACTTAGATGGGCATGAGCCAGATAAGGTATTTTTATCATCTATTTGAGGTTGAGCAACAACATCGACTGTATAGGGCTTAGATAAATCTGATCTCAACTGATCATTGTTATTTTTAACCTTAGAGGAACATCCAAGCAAAGAGGAGAATACAATAATGGTCAATCCTATCCTTATCATCTTCCTACAACCTTCTTAAAATATTTTGGCAGCAATATCCGTGGAGGTACCAGAGGTAAAACCTCAGTCTTATTATTAATCATATTTAATCTATCGAGTTCAACTTGGACTTTAGCAATTGTTCCATCTCTGAACTTTAACCTTTTGGCTTGAGACAAGGCTTCAGCCATTGTGTCCACACCCTTTTCTTCCATTGGCATCGCAAGCTTTTCCATTTCTAATTTAAACGACGCAACCTCAGACTCTGGCAGACCTCCAGGAATTGGCATCTGCTTTAATGTTTTTACATATTTCTCATACAGTTTAGAAAGATGAACCAGGGCTTGCACGGCAACTTTAGGATCTCCATATCTAATGGCAGATTGATACGCCTGCTGTGCCTTCTCTAACTTTTCTGTTTTAATGGCAAATACAGTTGTAAATCTGTCAATTTGCGATTTAACGCTCTGACGGTCAAACTCTTCATCCAAAATTTGAGCTTGAATAAATCTTGCTTTAGCCTTTGCGTATTGAGAGGCCTCTTTATTCATGTTTAGTAATTTCATGGCTTCAGAAAAAGCTTCTTGAGACTTTTTCTCTTGCCAAAGTTTTTCAACCAAAAATAACTGAGCATGACTAGCTTCTGGTTGAATGTTTTCCTTAATTAGTTTTTGAAGTAAGTTTAAATGCTCCGATGATCCACTTTTGTTTTGAATTTTTTCCATTTGCACGAGGGCATACTGGCTATGTTTACCGTCCCTCTCCTGATAGACTTGTCTATATATATTTTCAGCAACAGTAATTGTTCCTTGTATATAAAAGAAATCTGCAGAAAGATTTTTCCATTTTAGGTGATTATCTTTATCTACTTGACTTAGCTTTAATAAAACTTCAGTAACCTTTTTTAAGTCAGCCAGTTCTTCGTAGGCATGGGCAGCTTTTAAAAGCGCTGGTATTGCATTATTTGATTTAGGAAACTTTTGCGCGAATTCATGTGACGCATCAGCACCACCTTTAAAGTCCATAATCTGAAAATAAAGCTGAATTACATTCCAAGCTGCCTTTTCTGCCAATTCTGATTTTGGATTCTCCGCAACAAAGTCTTTGTACTTTGTTATCGCCTCTAAAACCTTTCCTCTTTCCTCAAAACTCTGGACTTCTAAAAAGTAGGCCTGCTCATATATGAGGTTCAACTTCTGTTTACGAGATTGATCTGCCCCATTACCCATGAGCGACTTTGAATATTTTTGTAATCCTACAAAATCTTTTTTTGTATTTAAAATATCTAAGTATAAATCTTGGGCTTTTATTCCCTTCTCATTGGTTTTAAATCTTTCACCTAAATTCAAGAATATTGGGGCTGCGAGGTCATACTTTGACTTGTCGTAGTAAATTAATGCCAATTTGAATTCAATATCTAGCCTATAAACCCCATCTGGATGATGCTCAATGTAGAGTTGTACTAAACTGTGTAAGTGTTTTTCATCTTTATCATTCCAACTCCCTTTGCCGATTGATTTCTCTAAGGATACAATAGCTCCATATCTTGAGTCATGGCCCAATTCTTTATCTTGAGTTGACCTTCCCACCTTTTCGTAATTCTCAAGAGATGATCTAAATTTATCACGTTTGAACTGTAATTGAGCAAGTGAGAATCTAGCCTTATCAGATTTTATTAGATCAGAATTATCCTCTAAATATAATTCAAATGCCCTCTCAGAAGAGTCGGCAAATTCAAAAAATGAAAGATTTTTCTCCCATATCTGCAACCACTTTTGAGCTAATTTAATAGATGTTGACCTAAAAAGTTCATTACAATTTGAAACCTCACTTTCCATATTTAAAGCGAGGTGATGAGATGACCACTTGCTAGACTTTTTACAAATAAGAGAAAAATCTTTAAGTTGCTTAATGGCCTTATCTCGATTTTTCATGTTTTCGTAGTTCCAAACAAGCTGGTCATAGATCGTTGGCACAAGAATATTCTTAGGATTATCTAAAATATAATCTCTTAATACTATATCTTTGTTTTCATATAGACTATGTCTGTCATAAATTCTTGCTAATTTTAATAGAAGTTCTCCAACTTCCTCTCGTTTAGCCTGACTCATAAAATATCTATAAGCCTTTTTAGCTGGATAGAGTTCACTATAAAATAAAGTCATATCTGTAAGAGCTTCTTTTCTTAAGTCGAGTCTTACATCCAAGCCTTCGGCTTCAACTCTTTTACCGTATTCGACAACCTGTTCTAGCGCTTTCATTGCCAATTCAGTTTGTCTTAAATTGTAGAGAGTCCAGGCTCCCTTATACAGGCCATAAGGATAAACGCGAGACATTGGATATTTTTTAATAGCATTAAAATGATCTAAAGCATGTTGAAATCGCCTCTGTTTAAATGTCATTTCACCAATCGCCAAGTGAGAGTCTGGAACTAAAAATGAGTAAGAATATTTATTAATTACTCTCCAATACTTTTCCTCTGCCACTTTATCTTGACCTATTTGCTGTCTGGCAAAAGCATTATTAAATATGACTTCATCTATTTTGTCGTACTTGGGAAACTTTCTTTCAATGTAATCATATATAGAAATTGCATCCATGATGGCTTTTTTTGAAGAAGCTCCACTGATTTTTTTCTGCGCAAGATTTACAACTACATCAGATTCTCTATTCAATTCAAAAAAGCGATCCGTTTTCGCTTTCCTCATATACAATTCTGCCAAGCGCAACTGAAGATCAGCTTCGACCTCCATGCCTTTATATTTTTTAATAAGTTTTTGCACTTGCTGAATTGCTAGACTTTCACTTTTACTTACAAGCATCTCTGTTTTTAGAGCTCTCATATCATTTTGAGCTTCATCTCCCTCTTTAAGTCTCAATGAGTCTAAAACCTCTGTTTTTTTAGAATGTGCTTGGGCACCAGCAATTTCGTTGCCGAAAAATAATAAAGAGATAAATGTAAAAATAATTGCTCTAATAACCATTACCCTACTCAAATGATAGTGTTGCCAATTTCATATCTGCAAATCCTGCAAGTGAAGCTGTATACATCACTTTTTTTAATTCACCATAATCAAATCTGGAATCTGCTTGCATCACAATTTTACCATCAAACTTTATGTCCTCATTTTGACCTGCAATATCCCTTGATTTAACAGCGTGCTTATCTAATTCTTCATATAATTTTCTGATGAAATCCTTATCATTAGCATCTAGATCTAAAGTTGAAATTTTACCATCGCTCACATCTACAACTTTCCTGTCATCAACATAAATCCCATCCAGGGCTACCACCAACTTTAAAGCTTCGATAGGCTCAACGTATGCTGATGATTGTGGTAAAACCATATCTTTATGTGGAGTTATTGTGACAGCACTCGTAGAAAAGCTTTTTAATAAAAAGACTATCAGTATTGTAAACATGTCGACCATTGCAGTTAACTGCAAGACAAATGTAGTTTTCTTATTATTAGAGATAAACTTATCAACAGCCCTTCTCATTTAACCCTCCACCACATTTGCAAAATTAATTTCGGGAAACATTAAATCTGTTTCTATCTTCTGAAGCGTGTCCTTATCTAGAATTTGTGCTTTCTTATCTTTAGACTCAATCTTTCTTAGCTTATCTATCACTTTGACAATATCTTCATACTTAACATCCACATCAGGTTTTAAATCAACATGGAAAACCTGGGGGTATGTCATTTTCGTTTGATAGGCTGCACTATACAATCCGTCTAAATCCCATTGATTATTATTCTTAGGAAGTCTCACAACTTTTTGTTCTTTCCCATCTCTCATGATTTGGAATTTAATTCCTTGATTAAACATTGTTACAACGACCTGAACCTCTTTAGGTTCTTTATCACGATCCTCTTGTATAGCTTTTTCAACGACTTGTGGCAGGGGGGTTTCAATTAGAGTTATCCTAACAAATACTGTTGACAAAAGCATAATCGGAATAAGAGTAACCATAAGCGCAAGCATAGGCGCTAAATCCACATCAATATTTGTCTCTTCTTGCTTAGAAGACTCTATTGTTAAATTTCTACGCTTACTCATGCTCATTTCCTCTTCTTCGTTAAACAGACTTTACGCTTGGAGCTGGCGGCTGTATCTCATTCATTTTCTTCTCAGATAAGTTCTTTGGAAAGGCTTTTACAGCTGAAAAGGGTTGGTAATGTCGTGTTGTCAATAAGTCTACAACTTTAGCCGAATGCTCCGAAACTTCTTCTAATATTCTATTTTGTCTCGTATGAAGAAATGCGTAGGCTACCATTACTGGAATTGCAACTGATAAACCAAGGGCTGTTGTATTCATAGCCATAGAAATACCCTGGGCAAGGACAACTTGTTTTTGCGAAGGATCTGCAAAACTTACCGCTTGAAAGGCCATAATCAATCCCGTGATTGTTCCTAACAAACCCATCAAAGTGGAGACGTTAGCTATCATAGATAGATACCCAAGTCTTTTCCCCAAGTTGGGAATAATTTCTGCAAGAGAAATATCTAAACCTTGATTTATAGACTCCTCATCTCTATCAGATCTTTCCAGAACTCCCTTCACAACATGTGCCAGAGGAGCTCTTTTGTTGGCTGTGCAAAATGTAATCGCATCGTCAACTTGATCATTCATTATCAAACTTTTAACCTGGTTCATAAAGGCCTCTGTTTTAATTGAATAATCAAAAAATAAAACCTTGATCCTCTCAAAAATCAAAGCCAGAGCTACAATCCCCATTGTTACTATTAGATAGGCGGGAACGCCTCCATCCACTATTAGTTTTCCTAAATTTTCCATTTGCCTCCCCCTTATTTATAAAGGCATTAAATACAAATATATCAATTAACTAAGCCGAAACCCTTTCATGATTACTTTTTGTATACTTCTGCAGATGAGAAAAAGCCTCTTCACTTAAACTCGTAAACTTCACCCCATAACAAACTGGAACTTCTTTTTTCTTAACTCCATCCATATACTTCTTGCTAACGACCTCACAAATTGCATTAAATGCAGGAAAGTTAGCTCCAGACTTAAAGTGCATATAGAGCTTTTGCCCAGGTAGAATCAATGAGTTTTCCATGATTAGCCCTGCCCCGCCCTCACTGAGTTCAATAGCTTTTCCCGACCAAACATTAACATTGTCATGAACTACAACTTCACACTCAAAAGGTATTCGCGGGTGCTTTCTTCTAAAAAAAACATTTTTTATTTCAGGCATAAGACTGCCCTGTAGCTTTTTTATATGCTCGGGTCGAAAGTTTTCAATCTGTGCAATCCTAGTCCAAGCTGACATACCATTTTGCCAAGCAAAGTCGAATTCAAATACAATCTTCTCCTGTAACATTTTAATAACCTCAGAATACTGAAATGGTCCAAATTTATTTTCACCCTTTAAAATGTACCACTCAGTTAACATTGGATTATCTTTTAAAGACGAAAAATCTGTTGGTTGTACTTCGTCTGATGAAGACATCTGCTTATTTGAATTGTGACTGCTTTTCATATTTCTTACAGCAGATTTAAAGTGAGACATAACTTCTTCGTTTTCAACGATGGGTATCCATTCGTCATTTTCAGAATCAAAAATGCAATCAGTAGGAGAAAGTGTTTTTTCTAATAACCTATTGACTATCTGGTTCAGATCAAGTTCGCTATGTTCACTTCCCTCTACTGATACTCGATATTTAACTAAACTCATCTCTTACACCCATTTTTTGATTTTTGTCGTTATAACAACCCTAATCTCCAGTTAAGATACCCTTTAAGATACCTATTGAGCTAATCTTGTAGACTACCACTGTAGCTTACAATGTCTCAGCTTAATGTTCGGAACCTGAGCCTTGATCCTTAACCCCTATGGGTTCAATTTCTTTAAACATTTTTAATAACTGTCTTGTTTTGAGCGTGTCAGATCGAAATGAGATTTTTTTTGTAGATCTTGTAATCAATTTTGTATGTGTTGTTTTTTTTTTGAAAAAAAGATATTCAAAAAAGATAACTCTGTAAATTTAGGTGTTTAATGCTTAAACTTGATAAAATCTTAAGTAAATTAATAGACGATATTCACATACACAGTAAAAATGATGGTAAAATTTTGTGTATATTCGACTTGGACTCGACTCTTTACGACGTTAGTCCAAGAACTAAGTATATTTTTTCTGAACTGATCTCTGATCCAGAAACTCAATATAAATACCCAAAAGAAATTGAAAAACTTAGTAGCACCCAAGTTTTTGATAGCGACTGGGGGCTACAGGACGCTCTTGATCGTGTGGATCTTCATAATAATGATTTTAGTAAACATGCAAAGAACTTTTGGGCTTTACGCTTTTTTTCCAATGAGTATTTGCAGTATGATCTTCCCTACGAAGGAGCCGTATTTTTTGTTAATCAACTCTATTCTACAACTCAATCCCATTTGAAATACTTGTCTGGTCGAGATCAAATACGTATGGCTCAAGGAACAATCGAAAGCTTAAGGCATTGGAAATTTCCCATTGAATTACAAAATGTAGAGTTAATATTAAAACCAAAACCCAAAATGGATGACGTCAACTTTAAAGTGGAAAAAATCAGAACCATGAATAAATCCTATGATTTAATTTATTTATTTGAGAACGAACCCGCCATTGTTCATGCAGTAGAAACTGAGTTTTCAAATGTTCAGATTGTTTTTATGGATAGCGTTCACTCACGCAAGGCAGAGCCACTTGCCCTATGGCCTTTTTTGGAAAAATCTTATTTACTTAAAAAAAATGAATGATACCAATTCCCAAAAATAATCGTTTAAGATTTTGTGAATGCGCCTCATGCTCATACAGCCGCAGCCTTGAAGCTGCGGAACTGCGCGTGAGGCGCATTCACAAAATCTTAAACGATTATTTTTGGGAATTGGTATAACCTTATGAACTTTAGACTAAAATATCTATACAGCGAGTCAGTGAAGCTGCGATGAGAGAGTGTTGTATTTTCCCACTTTTCAACATAGAAGCAACTTCTTTTTTTTCACAAAGAATAACTTCAATATTTTCAAACTCATCTAATTTTTGATCAAACTCTTTTCTACAATCTTTCGCTAAATAGGTGTGCATCCGATTGCTTTGCAGGGCTGGATTCGGACAGTGAAAACCTCTATATTCCCAATTTTCACTTACAAAACCAGTTTCTTCTAGTAGTTCTCGTTTGGCAGCAACTAAAGGGGATTCGTCTACACTGTCGAGAGTCCCCCCTGGGATTTCAAAAAAACTATCTCCATAGGCATGTCTATACTGCCTGATCATTATCAATTGATTCTGTGTTACAGCTACAATATTCACCCAATCCAATATATCTATTACGTAGTATTTGGGCATAATTTTCCCATCAGGCAACCTGCAGTTATCAGATCTTAACCGAAAAAATGGACCCTGAAAGAGATTTTCACTATTTATGACTTCCCAGCGCTTTAAAGACATGGTAGCAGACTATCATGTCTTTAAGCGTAATCGCAACTCCCATAGGAAACATCGAAGATATTAGCCTCAGGGCCCTAAAACTCTTAAAACAAGCTGACTTAATAATTGGCGAGGAACGAAAAATTGTTGGCCGTCTCATCAGAGATCTTGAGATCGGATATAAAGTTATAGAGCTATTAAACGAACACTCCGATCAGAAAGATCTGGAGTACCTACTAGGAGAGTGCAAAACCAAAGCCGTAGCTCTCGTGTCAGATTGCGGAACGCCAGGCTTTTGTGACCCGGGAGCTGAATTAGTTAATTTATGCCGATCCCACGGAATTGAAATTACTATTGTGCCAGGTGCTTCAAGCTTAATGGCATTTCTCAGTGGCTCAGGTCTCAAATTGACAGAATTTTACTTTAAAGGGTTTCTTCCCGCTAATTCTGAATTGCGAAAAAAGGAATTTGAAAAGTTAAAAGCTACAAAAATTCCTGTTATTTTAATGGATACACCCTACAGACTCGAAAAGACATTAAATGAGTTGTCAATATATTTACCTACTAAAAAAATTATCCTCGCGACTTCTCTGACTCAATCCGATGAGTCTTTTGACATAGGATCAGCAAAACAACTACAAGAAAAGTATAGTCATCAGAAAAAAGAATTCATTTTAGCCATCTACTAATACCAATTCCAAAGAAATAATGTCTAAAATTTAGTAAATGCCCCTCACGCGCAGTTCCGCAGCCTCAAGGCTGCGGATGTGTGAGCATGAGGGGCATTTACTAAATTTTAGACAATTATTTCTTTGGAATTGGTACAAAAACGCGTTTTATTCAGATAACTTACTTCTCAATATATCTAGATAGAAGTAACGATCGTATTGGTTATTAAAACTACTCCAACTCTGATGTGAATCTATCTCTGATTTCATGAAGTTTTCAACAGAGTTTATTCGACTGTCTAACTCATCTATCATTGAGACAACTATGGCTTCTAAAAACTTTGGACGCTTTGGAGACCCATATTCTAATCGACCATGGTGACTTAAAATAATATGTTTTAAAATACTTTTTAATTCCAAGTCATCTATAGAAAGGGCTCTGAACGTCTCATCCAACATCTCTAGTCCAATCCCCATGTGACCGACAAGTCGTCCCTCTGTAGAGTACTGAATTCCATTGTCTAGATTAAGCTCCCTAATTTTTCCAATATCGTGATAAATAGCACCGAAAATAAGTAGATCCAGATCTAAAATGGGGTAATGATTCCCAATTAATACCATCAACTTACTAATTGAGAGTATATGGTCAAGCAACCCACCAACATAGGCATGGTGAATGGATCTCGCTGCGGCGGATTTAAGAAGATTTGGCTTATAATTTTCATTCTCCAAAGTATGATATAAAATGTCCTTAATTTTTTTATTTTTAATTGAAGAAACTATTTTTAATATTTGCTCAAATGTTTCAGCTGGAGGATTTGCACTGGAAGAAACAAAATCTTCAATGGCAACAGTCTCAGCTCCGACTCTTTTAATATCGTGGATGACAATTTGCTTTTTATTTTGATAAATCTGAACATGCCCCTTAACTTGAACAAAATCACCCGAATCGAACTTATTAGCTACATCGTCAATTTTTTCCCACATTCTTGCATTAAGACTTCCTGACTTGTCGGACAAACTCATATTTAAATAATTACGACCCTTTTTATCTTTAAGAACTTGCTTGTCTACCACCAAAAATTCTGAGCTGATTTGTTCTTGATTGCTTAAATCTTTAATAAACTGTTTTGACATTCTAGCTCCTACAAGTTAGATCCGGATATCTTGAATCTAAAAAAGTTACTGTAGCTAAATATAAATCCTTGCTTTTAATAATCACGAATACAAAAGTTCCTGCTATTAATCCCATATATCTTGCATCTGTTGCATTAAGGAGCAACCCCTGTCGGGATAGTACGTTATCAAACATATCTGTAACATTATAATAACTATTACAACCCGCTCCCCAAACCTCATTTTTGATTTTTCTCTTTTTGGAATTGCTAATAAAATAGGCTTGAAATTCGTTTATTTCATTTTTCTTAAAGCCAAGTTCATCCCAATCAATAAGCGTATTGAGGTAGAAACTACCTGACTCTCCAGTTACAATCTTTGACAGGTCTATACTTCCACCCCCTCTGGAGAAAATTATCTCTACGGGTTGATTAAAAGCCAACTTATTTTCTAATGGTGAAAAGTAGACTTTAAATGATAGAAATTTTCTAGGAATAGACATTAATATTTTTAAATCAGGTGTATCTAAATTTTTATCTTGTTTTTTTAAACTCTGGAGATACATCGACTCAATGTCTTTAATTAACTTCTGGGGAACTTCCACATCCTTATCAGAAACTTCAGGTGATCCAACTTTAATTGAGCTTAAATTCTGTACAGGTGAATAATCTGGGCTACAGCCATTTAAGCCAAATACAAAGATCCATAAAAGCTTATGAATTTTTGTTCGAAAAATCCTATTACTTATTCTTAGTATCATACAAAAATGTCTCAGCGTATCTTGCTGGCGCGTAGTTGTCTGAAATAAGCCTGGCATCTCTAACGTAGGTGTCTAAGCCTTGAATGTTTCCTTTCTTGGTTTGCAAAATTACAATATTCGAAAGAGCCTGAATATTTTTTTCCTCTTTTTGCAGTAATTCTTTCCATTTTTTAAGTGCACACTCATCATCACCGATTTCTTGACAAGTTCTCGCTTCTAGAATCAAAGGCAAGCTGTACTTTCTACCACTTTTGTTTCCCTCAATAGCCTTTCCCAAAGTGATTGCAGCATGACTCTCATTCCCTACGACTTGATGATAAAAAGCATGTACTGCCAGTAGCAGAGGACTTTGAGTTCTTTTGTTTGCCAATTCTTTAAATCTTTGTTCTGCCCTAACCAGGTCTTTCCCCTTTAACAAGCAATAACCACTCAACGCAACAGCTGAAGAATCTTGCTTATTCTTTTCATAAATTTCATCACACATTCGTATGAATGAACCCCAAGATATACCATCGTGGTATATATTTAAGTCGTGAGAATGCTCACTGGTAAGAAGTGGATCTGTATCTAACGTCCTCTCAAGAGTAGAAAAATAATCTTCTGATTTAGACGCTTGACTGTAAATATAAGTCAATAATAACAGAGCCTCTTGCCTGTAATCTGTTTTATTATCCACAATGGAAAGCAATGTGTTTTTTGCTTCATCTAGATACTTTTGATTTCCGGACTTTTTCCACTTCTCTATTAACGCTTTAGATAAATAAATGTAGGGAGAGTTATCAACCCGACCAGCTCCTTTAATAATCGAAGAGGAATAAAGGTCAATAGCCTCATCTATAGCTCCTTCTCGTTGACGCAACCATCCGAGATTAACAATTGCAGAGGTTAGATTCGGTTCTATATTCAAGGCTTCTCTCAAATGTTTATTGGCGAAGATGTGGTTTCCGTCAAAAATATTTGCTAGACCTATGCCTGCATAGACATAAACCCTATTTCGTGGATCAAAGTTCAATGACTCCTGTAATAGGTTAACGCCTTCTACGGTATTTCTATCCAATTGAATCAAGAGCGTACCGTAACGGAGTAATGGCTCTTTATTTTCGTGACCGGACTCATAAGCTTTTTTGTAATATTTAAGAGCCCTCTCATACATGCCATTTGTATAAAAAGCATCAGCTATTGTTAGCTCACTATAATTCTTGGTACTTTTCGACTTGGGACTTAAAACATAGTGATTAACAACAAGAAGTATTGCTGAAAAGGCTAAAATATAAAGAGTTGTCCGCCACAACCTTTGAGCAAAGGAACTCACATTTTTTTTTGCTTGCTCCTCGGTACCATATCTCTTACTAGATGGTTCATTGGTTTCTACGACTCTACCAGTTTTGGTAACATCTCTAGCTGCTGTTATCTCAAGATCGCCTTGTATAGGAATTTCTTGAGTAAGTTCGAAATTTAGTGGTTCTACATCACTGGTTAATTCATCTGCACTATCTTCAATTATAGCTTCAGTTACACTACCTGTAATATCATCAATATGACTACCAACAGTTTGTGTTTTATCCGATCCACTTTTAATTTGCTGTATTCTAAGCTCTTCCAAAACACCTGAGAACTCTTTTTGATCTCGTATGTAGTTCCACTTTCTTTTAGGGAGCCCCACCTCATCAAGAGCAACAACTTCTTTTTCTCGAAGTAGATCACGGATTCTATTTTTCGTGTAGGGCCCGAGAATACGACCACTACTTTTTACCAACCAAAATGCTTGATCCTGATCTGACACCTGTTAAATCCTCTAGAGTCTTTGTATTGATTTATCAAATATTCTCTGATTATCACAATTAAGAGTACTTTTTACAAGGTGATTTCCACAGCTAATCTACTGGATAATCTGCCAGACAAACACAAACTCAACTCCCAGCTATAAGTCTGGTTCCCGTGAAACAAAATCCACACATGTTATACCAATTCAAAAAAATAATTGTCTAAAATTTAGTGAATACCCTTCACGCGCAGTTCCGCAGCCTCAAGGCTGCGGCTGTGTGAGCATGAGGGGTATTCACTAAATTTTAGACAATTATTTTTTTGAATTGGTATAACATGTGTATTTGTCATTTTTGCGGTCTAGTGCTTAAAGTGACGACGGCCTGTCAGTACCATTCCAATATTAAATCTTTCAACAGCAGCAAACACATCTTGGTCCTTAACAGAACCACCCGGCTGAATTATCCACTCTATTCCTGCTTTTGCAGCCAACTCCACTGAGTCAGCAAATGGAAAAAAGGCATCACTTGCCAAAACTTTAAGGCCAGCTCGAGGATGATGATTTTGCATTCGTAAAATTGCCTGTTGAACGGCATCGACTCTATTGACCTGCCCCATTCCCAATCCCAATGTTTGTCCCTTTGAGCAGATGGCTATCGCATTACTTTTTAGATGTGCGCAAACTTTCATAGCAAAAACCATTTCCTCTTTAACTTCCTGGTCTGGTGATTTTCCAACAATTTCCCACGTATCTTGATAGGTGGGTTGTACCACATCAGACTCCTGAACTAAAAAGCCACCTAATATTTTTCGAATATCATATGCATTTTTCCAATTTGTAACTTTTTCTGACTTTAAAACTCTCAAGTTTTTTTTGGAAGAAAAAATGTCTAAGGCTTCGGCCGTGTAATCAGGAGCGATTATACACTCTAAAAAAATATGACCTAACTGCTCAGCAACAACTTTATCCACTCTCCTATTTAACGCAATAACACCACCAAATACGCTCACAGGATCTGCGCTCAAGCCCTTACTAACAGCCAAAGTTAAATGATTGGATAAGCCAACACCACAGGGATTGTTGTGTTTAATTGCTACGCAACAAGGAGCTTCAAATTCATTAAGAGTAGATATCGCGGCATCTAAGTCTAACAAGTTATTATAGGACAAAGCCTTTCCTTGAATAATTTCTGCATCATGAAGACCAGAGTCAGCAAAGGACCTGTACCATGTAGCCTCCTGCTGAGGATTTTCGCCGTAACGGAGTTGACTTTTCAGTCCCCCCCCCACAGAAAAAAACTCTAGGGAACTCAATTCTGACTCCATATTTTTTTTTGTATTCAATGCTCGAGCAACCATACTGTCGTAAGCTGAAACATGATAAAAGACTTTGGACGCCAGCTGCTTTCTATCTTCAAGACTTAAGCTCTTTTTCTTCAAAATAAAGCTGTAATCTTGAGGATTGCACACCGTTGTGATACGTGAAAAGTTTTTAGCTGCCGCTCTCAAAAAAGAAGGACCACCAATATCAATAAATTCTTGTAGATCTCGGTCTTCAAGCCCTTTTTTTAGGGCCTCTTCAAAGGCGTAAAGATTCCCCACAACTAGGTCGAACGGCTCCAACTCTTGGGCCTTTAATTCTGTCATGTCTGTCTCTATGTAGTCTCGAGCCAACAAGGCCATGTGAATTTTTGGGTGAAGTGTTTTCACTCTTCCATCCATAACCTCGGGAAAACCCGTTTGCTCTGAGACTTTTACGACATGAATACCATTTTTTTCTAATAGATTTGCCGTTCCACCAGTGGAAACAATTCGAGTGCCCATTTGCTCTAAAGCTTTTACAAATTCTACAATCCCTTCTTTATCTGCCACACTTATAAGAGCATTTCTAAACACAGCCTTCTCCCTTTCGATTTAGCGCAATAACGAAACTTGCTTTCTATTATTTTTACACCAATTACCCAAACCTGCGGATAAAATGCGTCAGATTTTTCTCGAAGATCTCCCTCGCAGGCCTGTATTGGGGATAACTTTGGGAGAGGGACAGGTCAAGATAATTTGGTTAAAGAGATATTGCAGCCGCTAATGTTCTTAAATCATCATTCGTGATGAAAACTCCAGCTCCAATGAAAGCTGATCGACGATCACTGTCAGCCAATTCATCTCCACCGCCCACGATATAAATACCTCTGAGAACCTGATATCGAAAGAACGCCCGCAGTTTTAAATCTTGAAAATCGAAGGATTCTATTGATAACCTCAGCTTTTTATCGAACATAAAGTAGTCAACACCAACTCCTCCTGCGCTCTCGATAAGCCCACCCTTAATAGTAAAATCCCAAAAATTCTTTGCAAATAATAAGTTAAACTTGGTTTTATTTCTGTTTGTTGTAGTCGTGGTTGTTGTAGGCCCATCGTTAACAGTACTGTCCACTACAGTCGTAACACCAGTAGGGCTGTCAACAATTCCCAGCTCGTAATACCTGTCGAGGCCTGGTTGTATCCTAACATTAAAAAATGATTTTGACTGGTCGACAGTAGTTAAAAACTCGTTGCGAAAGTCTATACTCATCTCCATGGAGCCAATGCCACCCAAAAAGGCATTAATACTTTCCATCGTATTATTTAAGTTATCGGCGGTATCATCATCGTTGATAAGCTTGCCTAGTGTTCCCTCACCGCTATTGAGCTTATCTGTGATTTCCCGTGTATTTTGTAAAGTTTTATCAAAGTTTTTTAAGCCCTCAACAGCACTAGACCATGCCGTTCTAAATCCTTCAGGTGAGTCGTCATTAATTAGCTCATCTAATGTTTGAGTTATTCCATGAACTTGATCAATAATGACGTTGATCTTATTTTTGTTTCCGTCTGTTATATTAGCCAAATCTTCTGTTAACTTCTCAATATTAAGTACAATACGGCCAATGGCCGTCTGTTTATTTCCCTCTTTTGCCGCATCAGCAATGACCTCAGATACCTCTTTTAGGGAGCTCGCAATATCCCCAATCTGCTCCATAACTTTATCAAGTGAGGCCTTATTAGCCACAGAAGAGATCTCCCCCGTCTCTAAAGGAGAGTCCCCAACTTTGCCAGGTATTAACTCAACATGCTTATCACCCAAAATACCATCGGCTCGCAGCTCAACTTGTGCTGAGGAAGTAATGGGTACATCCTTGTCCACCATCACATGCACTCGCGCACGGCCATCAGACAACTTGATATCGTCAATGACTCCAACCTTGATCCCCGCCATTTTGACAGCTGAGTTTTTGACCAGTCCGCCCGCATCATCAACTTCAAACCAATATTTTTTACTTCTTGATAAAAGATTTGGGCTCTCGGCTACCTTTAAGGACATTCCACCAATGAGTGCCGAAACAACGACAACTAATATTCCTACTTTAAATTCAGGTGTTGCTATCATCAGTTTTTTCTCAATCCCTTGTCTACAAAGCGCTTCACTAAATCTAGATCTGACTTTAAAAAGTCATTAGGAGTACCCTGCAACAATACATTCCCCTTGTCTAACATCACTACATTCTGACCAATTCTAAATGCCGCCATCAAATCATGAGACACCACTATTGAAGTCGTGCCACTGCGCTTGTGATGAGTGTCCAAAATAAGATTATCTACCATTTCCGTTAAAATTGGATCTAATCCTGTTGTCGGCTCATCATAAAGCAAAATATCTGGATCAAGGGCCAGAGCTCTCGCTAAACCCGCTCTTTTTCTCATACCCCCACTCAGTTCACCAGGTAATTTATTATAATGTTTGGAGTCTAATCCTGACATATGTAATTTTTTCTCAGCAATTTCTATGATTTCCTTTGCCGATAAATATCTTCTGTGCTCTTGCAACGGAAAGGCTACGTTCTCAATAACCGTCATATCGTCAAATAGTGCAGCGTGCTGAAATAAAACTCCAAAGTTACATCTCGTTTTTATCAGCTCCTCAGGAGAAAGCTCCCAGATATTTTGGCCCATAACATAAACTTCACCATATGTGGGCTGAAGTAGACCAAGCATATGTTTTAACAAAACACTTTTTCCCGTCCCTGAATAGCCAATGATTACCGTCAATGATCCCTTTGGAATAACGAGGTTTATACCATTTAAGATAAACTCTTTGCCACCATCAAAAGACTTTCGAAGATTTCTAAGTTCAATCGCTGCTAAATCCACCACTTACCCAGTTATTGTGTAATAAAAACGTATAAGGTTTGTAAGAATAAAGTTGAGGATAATAACTAAAACCATGCTGTTTACAACGCCACCATTTGTAGCTTCCCCAACGCCCTTAGCTCCCCCTTGAGTATGAAAGCCTTTATAAGTGCAAATGCCTGAAAAGGTAACTCCAAAAATGGCTGATTTAATTAACCCTTCATTAATATCGCTTGGATTAATCCAATCTTGAATCTTGTCCCAAAAAATAGCCTCATCTAAGCCCAACACACTCACGCAAAGAAAATGAGACCCTACCATGGCTATAAAATCAAATATGCCGCACAAAAGAGGCATTGTGATTACAGCGGCAACGAGCCTTGGCATAACTAAATATTGCTTCGGGTCAACCCCCATCACTTCGAGGGCATCAATTTGTTCACTCACTCTCATAGTGCCCAAGCGAGCGGCCATAGCTCCCCCAGCTCTTGCGGCTACAATCAACCCCGTCAAAACGGGTCCTAGTTCACGAGTAATACCTAAGGCTACAGTTGGCCCTACGAGATTTGTGGCATTCACAAGCTGGAATCCCAAAAAAATTTGATAAGAAAGAGCCATGCCCGTAAAACTGCCAGTTAACATGATAATAAGTACCGATTTGTTGCCAATAAACTCCATATGTCGAATAATCTCGTCTGTGCGCCGAGGCGGAGTGCCTACAAGCTTTACCGAATCGTATAAAAAAAGCGTTACAGAACCACACTCTACAAAAAAGCTGTAAACACGACTCCATGTCGACAAAGCGAGATTATCTAAATATTGATTAAATTTTTCTCTTTTTTCTAACCAGAATTTCATATGTAGCTTCTCGGTACTCTCTGACCAATCCCCGTCAATATCTCGTAAGAGATCGTGCCCACCTTATCAGCAACCTCGTCGACCCACAACGTGGAGTTACCTTGCTCGCCAAAAAGTACAACTTCTTGTCCCATTAGACTCTTTTTTTGTTCAAAAACTTCAGTTAAGTCCACCATCGTGTAATCCATGCAAACCGTACCTACAACGGGCACCCTGTGGCCCAAAGCCAAAACCTCTCCTCGATTTGAAAAGAGTCTATGGTAGCCATCAGCGTAGCCTACAGGTAGTACGCCAATAACAGAATCGCGCTGCGCAATCCACCCTTCACCGTAGGAAACTCGAGCCCCTCTTTGCAGATGATGAACAGCAATAATTCGGGTTTTAAGAGTCATAACGGGCCTCAGATTTATTTCATTCCAAGCCTCCTGCTGAGCGGCGTTGAGATTGTCGATAGGAGGTTTTACACCGTACAGAGAAATTCCTGGTCGCGCCCCAAAACTATGCATTCCACCAGATAGATAATTAGAAATAAGACCTGCACTATTAAATAAATGAACCTTGTTAGGGTCCAGACTAAACAGTTTTGATACATTTAATAATTTTTGGATTTGATATTGAGTAAACGAATTGGGTTGAAAAAAATCTTCACTCGAAGAAAGGTGTGAGCAGAGTCCTACAATTCTCAGATGAGGATAAGATTTCAATACTTCTATAAGTTTGCACAGTTTTTCCTCTTCAAAACCCAGACGATTCATTCCCGTATTCACTTTTATATGAATTTGAATCTCTTTTTTTGTGTCAATCAAACTCTCCAGCTGTTTCCAACCTGATACCACCGGAGTTAACCCGTACTCATGAGCAATCTTAGCGCCCTCTCCATCGAAGGGACCAAAAATTAAAAGACCCACATCGCGAACACCCTGCTCCCTTAAGGTGACTCCCTCTTCTATTAGAGCCACTCCTAATGTGGTGACTCCCTCCTTCACTAGGGTACTGGCAACATTGGAATCTCCATGGCCATAAGCCAATGATTTTATCATTGGACAAAAGAAACTCCCTTCTGATGCCATGTTCTTTAGAATTCTGACATTATCTCGAAGGTACTGGGTATTGATTTCAGCAACGGTTGGTCTCACCATCTTACAACTTTGCACTGTCAACGATAAAGTCTGGTACAAAACCCCTTGGTGGCGAAGCTAGGCAAACCTTATTGCGCCCTGTTTTTTTCACTTCGTTAAGGGCTTCATCAGCTAATTTCAATATATCTTCATGATTTAAACAGTGAGAAGGGTATTCACTTACCCCCACCGAAATAGTTATGCTCCTAAAAGCTGGTGTGACTTTAGAAAAATCTGCAGACTCAAATATTCTTCTTAGTCTTTCCGCCTTGATTGCCCCACCTAATTTACCCGTATGTGGTAGAATGATGCCAAAAGTGAATTTGTCGAGTCGCCCAATCATGTCATTAACTCGACTGTGTCTTCTCAAAATGGTTGCACACATTTTTAATAATATGTCTTGCTCATAAGAGTTAAGATCTTCTTCAATTTCTTCAGCCTGATCAACAGTGAGTACAACAAGACTTAACGGTAAAGTGATTCTCTGAGCACGTGAGATCTCTTTTTTTACTGAAACAATAAAGTTTTCACGATTGAGGACTCGTGTTTTATCATCGTGAATAGACAAGGCCTGAAGTTTTTTTATTAAATTAATTTGACTTATTTTGAGAGCCAATCCCTTTAGCAATAGCTCTAAATATGTGTTCTTAATTTGATCTGCGTCTACGTTCAGAAAAACGAATACACCTTCAGGCACACCCTGAACAATTAGGGGCAAACTCACAAAAGAGTTTGCATTAAGCTCTTTATTAACCAGTTCTTTAAATCCTCTAATTTTTTCTGGTGCATAGAGGAGATCTAAGCTAAAAGCTATTTCTTCTTTAGAGAGGTCCAAGCCCAAACCTCGAATTTTATCAAAACTCCTGACAACACTTTGCGCCACTATTAATGAGCTGTGAGAAGGAACATATTTAAAATAAATGATTTCTTTATTCTCAAGAATTCGCGTGGCTTCAAGCAAAAAGGCTTCGACCGTCTCCCTAAGGGTTTTCTTTTCCTGCAGATAAGAAAACCACAAACCATAGTCTCGCAGGTAGTGGTCTGAATTATTCTGCTCACGATTTTCAAACGCCGGCGGATTCGCTTCTACTGGCTCAGCCTTATCTTCAATGCCAAGGGCACCCCCTTCCACTTGAAGTTGCTCATTCATATACATAAAATAATCACGCTCTGCAGCCCTATCTGCAGACAATACAAGAAAATTCAAGTTCTCTTCGTGATAGGCCACGCAATCATAAACACCACGTGAGATAAACTGACTTGTGGAGTAGAGATCTTCTTGTTTCGCGTAAATGATGATGTGAACTTCAGGCAAATAATTGAGGACATCGTCAATAAAAGACTCCCCCAATATTATTAGGGTATCTTGCTCTAGAAATAAAATGTGAGGAGGAGAACTCTCCACTTTCTCAAAAAAAACTTCTGCAGAAATATATTGATGTGATATATAACCTGCCGTTTTCAGCGCCTGATAAATTTTCTGGCCTCTATAAGAGTCTGCATCTATTATCGCAATTGTAAAAGAGGATCGATATCTTGCTATATTCAATGTCCCCCCCTAACTTTAGGTTTGCGAATCTTAACTTTCAAATCTGCTGCAGCTATCTCCCCCTGAGCCTCTGCCGACTGCAATGACGTTATTGATGTTGAAACTGGAGGGGTCGGAAAAACAATTTCTTCATTCAGAATAGGATTTTGATCCTTTAGTTTTTTTAGAGTCACTGATTGAAAAGGGTCTGTAACCTCCATGTGCGGAGGTGGAATATCTGAAGCCCTTGGTGGTTTTAACATCACAAAATCATCTCTATCATCATCATCTCTATCACCATTATCATACTCTTCATCACAAGCTTCTACTTGTTCTGGAGATGAACTATTTAACTTCGGATCATCAGTTTCATAAGCTCGAGTCTCTTGTGCGCTGGACAAATCCACTCCCTCATAATTTTCATGGCAATCCTCCTCCAAGCTCCTCTCCGATGAAACCTTCACGTGAGTTGCCGCTAAATCTTCTTGATAGTGAAAACCCGAGAAGCTATCGGTTTTTAGTGAAACATCATTGGTTATATCCTCTTGGTTTGAAGCCTTTTGATCGAAAGTCTCATCCTCTCCTAAAGTTTCGGCCACAAAATTCGCAGCAACTTGCTCATCTGAGGCTTTCAAAGAATTATTCTCAGAAAATTCCCTTGAAGCAAAGTAATCCTCAATTTCTCTCTCGGAAGCCAGCGGTATAAAAATTTTAAAAACAATGCCCCTTGGATCTTCGAAGTCAGATAGGCTTTCAACTTTAATCACACCGTCTAAATTCTTAATTATAGAGTTTGCAATTGCTAACGACAAATTATCTCCAAAATGAGATGTTTGTTCACGAAATGGATCCAAACATCTCTCAATATCCTCAACTTCAAGCTCCGCGGCATTAGAAGTTATCTTGAAGATTAGCTCATTTCGCCCATCAATTAGATCAAATTGCATTTCTCTGTGAATCTGTTCAGCAAATGTAGAAATAAAAAAATCAATTATTAGCGATAAACTCTTCTCAAGATTCAGCTGATGAGTACGTACGTACTTTTTAACATTCAGATTTTTAGTTATCTTGACTCCCTTTTGATTAAATATATCTACCTTTTCTCTAATCAAATCGCTCAGACAATCCATTAACAAAAGGGGACTCAATGTTGGCTTTTGATCACTAACGGCTTTGTTGAGATCGTCTAGTTTTGCTCTCAACTTTCTGACGTCCATCTGGGCCAAATCAATCTTTTCGTCAATAAGTGCTTTTTCGGACTCCACCTTGGCCATCTGAAGATGCCCGAGGACGACTCCTAACGGCCTTTGAAACGAGCTAGCTAGTGTTAAGCTTAAGTTTCTGAAGATGTCTTTTTTGTCCTGTTCGCCGATATCCTGTTTATTCATGTTCCCCAATCGGCTATCGGTCGATAAAAATTCATTCTGGGAGTTTAACCTCTCCTCAAGTAAATCAAAAATTGGAGCAAAGCCTCCTCCGTCGTTCGCAAAATAGACTGTATTATCAAAAGGCTCACCTTTGATTATTTTTTGCAGTAATGATTTAATTTCTCTGATTTTTGTCTCCAAGGGAATCCTGGCCATGGTGAATGAGGCCCATCCCGCCGCAAGCAATAAAATTAAGGCGACAAGAGTTTCTGTGAAGCTCAAATATGGTAGAACCAAACCTCCGGCCAAACTGTGACTCACCCCTACAGTTAAATTTGTCCCTTCAACATAGTCAAAACTCACAATATCTTTATGCCCTAACTCCGTTTGGTATGTTTTCACGCCTGACTGGTGCTTAGAGGCAAGTGCTAGTCGGCTCAAAGGATGGTTGTCCATATTGACGCCCAAATACTTTTTATCTGGGTGAGCTATGGCGTAGACCTTGTTGGCCAGAACATAGATCTGATGCTTCGGAGATTGCCTAGAGTCCAGCAGACTTGAAAGATCATGCGGCTTTAGGAAACCCACTAAAATAGTATTGTTGGCATTTAAAAAAGCCAGTAGATAGGGACTCTTTTGGGAGTAAGACATCATATGAAATGACAGCTGGTTTTTAATTCCAGCCATAGCTAAAGGCATATCTTGAATTTTACTCTTAAATACAGACTCCTTTATTTTATTAGTTCTCGAATAAAACTTTGACACTCTGTATGTTAAATCGGTGTTATCCAACTTGGCTAGGGCCAGAAATGGACCGAATTCCATAACATTCTGATTGAGATGCGCATGTAATAAGGCTTTTTTTATCTCAAGACTATAAAGCTGTAGACTGTGGCTTAAAGCCCCCACTTCACTCAAAGCTAAGCTCTCGGACTGGAGCCCCTCTTTTTTACTAACTGCAGATAGCAGAATAAACGAAGTTACCCCAATAGCCAAGAGAGTGTAGAGAACCACCGGCAATAAAAGTTTAAGTCTTAATTTCACATTTACCTTCCATGGAAAAATCCGGTTTATTCTTAACACAACGAATCTTGGACCTTATTGCAGAAAAACTTAGTTTTAAAAATACACCTCAAAGCTGTTACAGACCCACCCATTCGTTAGTATAATTTTATTCGACTCATAGGATCAAGAATTTGCGACCATCAGCTCCACTATTTTCAATTTTTCAGCATATTTTGCCACCCGCATTATGAGCCCTGTCCCGAGCCAAACCTAAATAGAAAACCCCCTCCAATAAAAAGTGATGTGCCGGGGTTAATATTAAACTTCATGTCGGCCCGAAACCAAAGGTCCTTGGACAGCAAGGCCATAACGCCCCCTCCGATATGCCCCCCTCCTAAAACTACACGGGGTTTGATCTCGCTCTCATACATTGTCAGATCTAAACCTACATAAACGTGGCCCACCAACTCTTCAATCGGCATATCCATGCGCACGCTTGCGCTCATCTGTTTCCAATCAACACCCTGATCTTTTCCGGCGTTAAAAGTAAACTCAGAGGTTCCCGCTCCCCCCAACCCAAATCCGGCCCTCAAACCCCACTGGGGCTGTATCTCTGTCGCTCCCTCTACTTGATTAGGTAATATGTTGCCCACGTGAGCCCCAAATTCGTATAAGGCATTGAACAGAGCCCCTTCTTGATCTCCGTCCTGAGCTGTAGACTTCGTTGCTATACAAACGAATAAGAAGAGAACAACTATAGCTCTATTTTTTAGGAACAAAGGCCTAATGTAGAAAGATTGAACAAGTTGACTTTGAAAATGCGAGATGCACTTTGTATATTTTTGGGTATTCACTTTTAAAAGCCTTTTCATTATAGGGAACATTAAAGTATGCTAAACTGCCCGGGTCAAGAGTGAGAATGCGAGGTACTTGCCTATGAGCGAACAATTTGAGGCCATTTTTAATGGTCATAAAAACGAAGAAATATTTTATCATATTTGGAGTTGCTCACAGCCTAAAGGGACTATACTCGTCACTCATGGTATTGCTGAACATTCGGAATGCTACAAGGCCTTTGCCGAAGACCTCAACAAGTACAGCTACAACGTAATTGTTTATGACCTTCACGGACATGGACGGTCTGAAGGACGCCGAGGCGTAGTAGAAAAATTTGACGACTACTGCGAGGATCTCATAAAGTTTACCGAACATTGTGTAGATCACTACAAGAATTCATTGCCTTTTTTCTTGTTTGGTCACTCAATGGGGGGACTGATCACTGTCAAAACTTTACTTTCCAAAGAAATTAGTGGCATCGATGGGGTTATTTTAAGCTCACCATGTTTTGGGCTTAAAATCCAAGTCCCTAAGTGGAAAGAACGTCTCGCACAGTTTGGTTCCGATTGGCTACCCAACGTAACCCTGTGGAATGAAATTCGCTACGAAGATTTAGTTCGAGATATTGACAAGGCAAAATCCTATGCTTCAGATCCTCTTCGACACGAAAAAATTTCGCCCCGATTATTCCTGGGCATGATCGAATCTATTGAATATATCAAAAAGAATGAAAAGAACTTTTCCCTCCCTCTGCTCGTTCAATTGGCCGGACAGGATAAAATTTGTGACACAAGCCAAGGAATTCGCTTTTATGAAAACTGTTCTAGCAAACTTAAAAAGATATTTATTTACGATGAAAGCCTACACGAAGTCTATAACGATCTTGATCGTGATGAGGCCCTACGAGACTTAATACAGTTTTTAAAGAAATTTGAAAAACTAAAGAAGGAGAATACGCTTTGAAAAAAAAATATCTGTTTTTTTTAACGACAATCGGACTCGCCTTGACTCTTATTTCCTGCGCATCAACTCCGCCGGCAACCGACCTCGAACTCGTTTTTAAGCGCATCCCGGACAACAAGTACAAAAAACTTATAGCTCAAAATACTCAAAATGATAAACAATATGAAGGCCTTTACAATATATACGAAGCCTATGCTACTCTTTTGAATGCTGAAACTCAGGAGGCTCTCTTGCAAAGAGAGGGTTATTATATGCAATGGGATATGACAAAAGCCCAAACTGAAAGAGAAAGATCTATTCAGAAAAGATCCACTTCTACTCAATTTTACCTAAGCTTGTTTACGCCCAAAAATCAGCACAACGATCTACATAAACTAGCCTCCATGTGGAAAGTCTTCCTTGAGGTAGATGGCATTCGCTACCAAGGAAAGGTCGAGAGATTTCCCAAAAATCTAGAACAAATTAAAAATCTTTTTCCCCATCACTCTCGATTTAACCGGGGTTACATAGTGAATTTCGCAATACCCTTAAGCCAGGTAGAAAATCAGAAATCGGTGTTTATATTAACCAGCACTCTCGGCACATCGACTTTTAAATTCTAATGGTTTTGCACAATAATAAACTCGGTGTGGACACCCGCTTGTAGAAAGTATTGAAATCATGCCTTATGATCTATTTTTAAATGGCCTTAAGGGTCATGGTTCAACCGAATTTTCGGGCTCCTGACCCTACTGACCCAGGCCTCTATGGACGAGTGTATAGCGTGGAAGAATTTTTAAATAGTGGCCACGATGGTAGAAAAATTAGTGATTTATTAAATATTGAATTAATAAATGAGCAAATGAGCCTAGCTCAACAACAAGAGTCTGATTACAAAGATAAAATCGAAACTGCAGAGATTTGGGACCAAACATACCCCTCACAAGTGGGCTCCAACTATTATAAATCAAAAGAATACTACATATCACTGTTAGAGAACGTCCAGAGGCGAAAACTCTTTTTATCTTCTTATATCAGGGTCATAAATAATTTAAATACTTCTAGAGCTAGCTTTTTTGATGCTATCCATAAAGGCAAAGATCTAAATCTATGTAATGCTCTTCTTCAATAGAATTTTAGAAATGAAATAAGGTGGCCACTTGAGACTTATTGATTTATTTTTACTAGTTCGTTCCTACTGACCAGAACTAACTCGTTTTTAACTTGGTCTATTAGCTGCTCGACATTTTTATCTTCGATGCTTTGTGCCCTTGCCTTTAACAGTGTATTGAGAGCTCCAGGAAGATCTTTTTGCTGATACTTAGCAACAGCAAGCCCCCAATAAGCCTTAGCTGGCGTTTTTACTCCTTTGACTAGACTGCGACTAAACGCATCAACAGCAGATGTCCATTCTTCACCCTCTAAGTGCATCATACCTATGCGAGCGAAATAGTCACCATTTGCAGATTTTTGTGCAGCACGATTTAATGCCACCATAGAATTGGCCCGATCGCGTGATTGGTAATAGGCTTGAGACAACAACTCCAAGTTTTTCGCACTGTCTGAAATTCTCAAGTTTTTCATTTCATTTTCTAGAGTTTCAACGGCAGCCTGTGGCATATCTAAGTAAACATAAAGACTCACCAAGTTTAAAAGATCTGCCTCTTCAACTAAAAAACCTTGCTTATAAGCTAATTCCATAGTGGCTAGAGCTTTTTTGTCTTCGTTTAAACTTAAGTAAGTCGATGTCAGCTGTTTCCAATACTTGGGATTGTTCGGAAATGTTGCCGTTAAAACAGCGAGTATTTTTAAAGCGTTTTCATGTTGGTTGAGTTCGTGATTAAGAGCAAGAGCAAATTGCAACCACTTTTCTTGAGGATTTTTAGCCTCAATTAAGGCCTGGTTAACATATTTTAAAGCCAACTCTTTATAGTCAAGTTGAGCCAAAAGATTACCCATAAGTATGTAAGCTTCAGCTGAAGGATCATCAGCATAGTGAAACCACAAAGACATATTCTTGTAAGCTTTAGAATAGTTCTCCTGAGCATTCTGAATTTGAGCCAAAGTATAAAGCGATGAGAGTGTTTGAACATAAGGAAGAACATCGAGATCAAGGGCTTTATTTAAAGCTGCAATCGCTTTTTGGTAGTCTCCTTTTTGAGCTAGAGTAAAACCCAGCTGCTGCCAAATCTGAGCATTTTCTTCAACTCTATCTTGAGTTGATTTTAATAGCTCTACAAAGATTTCAATAGCAGGATTGTACTGTTCACGGCGCACATAACTATAGGCTCGCTCTAGTCTTTTGTGAGTAATTTTTGAAGTGAGTCCCATTTTTCTCGACATCAGTTTCTTTTTTGATGTTTTGATTTGCACGATCGGTGGAATCTTTTTTTGTTCTGCTTCTTTTACTCGATCTAGAGATTTCGAAGATTCCTTTGAACTTTTAATATCAGAAACACTCAAAGCCACAGCTGACAAAGAGGAGATCAATATGTAAATAATGAACAAGCCTAGACTCACAATTCTTATTAAAGATCCTTTATGATACATGCTTACGTTCTCCAAGTCCCGGTGTCATTCGGGCACCACTCCCTATTATTAGTTAGAAAAAATGGAGTCGTTTTAGCTCAATAACACACATTTTCCCCACTCTTATCCCCAGATGAGCCCATACATAGCACTAAGAGCCCTCTCAAACTTATATAAGTAGCAAATAACAAGCCAACTATCGAGACGTCTGGAGGCTCAAATTTAAATGTAGAAAGTGAAACTGGCCTGAAAAGACCAGTTTATTAAAACCCAAATCTGCGGATAAAACCTAATGGACAGATAGCTTAATTTGTTCAAAACCACTTCTTGCAATAATAAGATTGATGGCTTCTCTGTATTTTTCTTTAGCGTATAAACCTGAAATATAGGACCGAAATTCAGAAGGCGTTTTGAGTAAGTGAATTTCCTCAGGCGTGAAGTATTGATCTTCTTGGTTATGGCTTCGACTTCGGCTAATGGACTGTGCTAATTTTTTCCCCCAGAGTAAATAGGGCTGAAAATAGGAGTAGTTCAATTCAGGTTCAATTGAAAAATCATATTCTGGGCTAAACTCCACCAGATATTTATCTGGAAAAGATTCTTCATAAAGTTGAACGGCAGCCACAGGAAGACTTTTACCTCTTACATCGCACCATTTCAGAAACGTACCCAACAATGACCTAACACTTACATTATCAGTTGAGTTTAGAGCTCTTAGAAACTCAAAGGTTTGAGCTTTACTTAATGATGTGTTTGTCATTATATCATGTAGCCTATTATATCCTAAATCTATATCTCCAATCGCAGCAGCCAGTTTAAAGATGGCTATATTAGCTCCATATCTATCTAAATCCTCCCTCGAAATATTTTTAATCCAACTCAAGACAATCTTCCTTTTCAAACCCGATCTAGCCAAAACCACATACAATGGATAGTCTATAATATTATTTCTCGACAGGTATTTTTCTATCTGCGAAAAATCTGATTCAGACAGGTTATTTACAATCAATTTTCCAATATTGATTCCTGATGTAATTCTTTTACTCGGAGGCGAAGTGTTCCTTATCTTTAACTCTGGAGCTGATAGCAAAAGAGCTGCTACAGACCAATTGTATACCCTATCAAGTTCTTGCCACATTTCTTCTTTAGTCCTCATCAAGACCGTAGAAATTTCCCTTAATAAAGATTTTGCGATGTTTCCCTGGTCTCCTTTAACAAAGGCTAGAGCAGAAAGGGCCAAGTTCATATTAGCCGTGACTCTACTTTTAGAACTATTATGATTAAAAACTTCAGATAAGATAATTTTTGCTATGTTAAAAACCAAAACATCGTCTTTTAGCTTTAAGGCCACCTCCAAAGAGGGACCATATTCCCTATATTGCAACAAAAGAGCGATTCCGGTCCTAGACAATTCTTCTAGACCGAGTTCAACCGCAGCCAGTGAATAATCTCTCATCTGATATATATATTCCCTAGTCGCCCTATTGTCTGATCCATCGTTTAATCTTAGACTAGGAGAAGAATCCTTGTGAAATCCTATCAAATTGGGGGCTAGAGCCTCTCTATCTTCTAAATCCTGCTTTATTTTTTGTAGGCCCGGAAGAGAGCTCTTTGCAGAAACTAAGTATCTAGTATAAATGTCCCCAAATGAATAGTGCTCGAAAAAATCTCTTACTGATCTTAGTTCCTTTGGCTCTAAATTATTTAATGGAATTTCTTTTCCGCTGAGAATCGTAGTTAAGTAATCTTCACCTACACTATCAAAGACACCATTTGTGAATTCGACCTTTGTGCTCTTATCAAAGTAATCCCTAATTAGGTCTTGAATCTCAGGCTTCAACTCTGGAAAAAATTTTATGGTGTCACTTATCAAATTCAAAAAATCATGCGTAGGATCTCTATTAACTAAAAGATATCTAAGTTGTAATACAATTGTCGACTTCAGTATTCTCAACAAATCTGGAGGTAGATGCTCCAACGAATCAGCTACAATCTTAATATCATTTCCACCCTCAAGGAGTTCTGAACAAATATTTTTGTTGCCCAGTGCTTTAAAAGGAGAAGAAATTGTAAAAATGGTCATTGAAAGGAGAAGTATTGTATTCGCAAGTTTTTTATTCATCATGATGGTTTAAACTAGCAAAACATATGCCATAAAGTTGATGTATGGCTAATAGCTGAAAACAGTTAATAGCAGTAAATTACCTATTTATTTATTGGCTAATTAAAAATTTGATTGATAGTAAGGATTTGAAAAAACCTCAAAATACCTTGGATATTCTTTCCAAAGCTCATAATCCAAAAAGAGCCTGCCAAGGGGAGACTTCTTGTCTAAAAACGGGGCATCTATGGCCTCAAACCAATCATTTAAGCTCACTTGCGACAAACGAATCAGTACAACTTGTATGCGAGCGAGTTGAAGAAGATAAGGGTCACGACTTGAGTAACTGCCAAACTCATTAATCATTCTAAAAACAGGGCCATTGTGATGATAGCCCTCAAAATAACTAGAATAACCATCCCGAGAGGCACCACCAAGAGGAAGCATATACTCGTAAAATTTTGAGCGCAGCCGATTCACAATTTTTTCTATTTCTAAATTAGACCTTTGGCTTAAGTGCTGGATCATTTGTTCTAAATTTACTTGGGCTAAGTCCTGTCTCATTTTCTCATCTAAATCCAAATCCGCTAACAATTGCTGTTTTGCCTCTTGACGAACAAGAATTAAATTTTCATTCACTGCAAAAATCCTTGCCGCCCTCGCAGGATACTCTAAGTGTCCTCCTAAAATAGCTTGCCTTGCCAATTTTTTAATATTTGCCATATACAAAGGAACTTCCAAAAAAGCCGTCAAATGAGCTAAATCATGAGCAAATAAAGTTTCTGTAACTGGAAAATACCCTTGATAAATCATCAAATTATAATCATCAGTTGAAATATCAGAAATAATAGTGCCACCTCTGGGGATAGCTTGCAGAGAAAGAATAATTATTTTTTCACCGGCAACATCAACAAGAAATGCCGGCAACAAGATATCTTCACTATTAATAATTCCTTCTCTAGCATAAATTAACATTTTATTTTTATAACTTTCGATTATTTGATCTACAGGAGGAACTTCGACTTCATTTCCAATTTTAAATCCGAACACATCCTGCATGACTTGCCAATGAGAACTCCAAACCTGAAAACTCTTAAAGATTAGATCTGAAGTGTAATCTTTGCCTTTACCATTTAGGGCTTCTGAGTAATATTTAAGGTACTTGTTAAAATTGGTCTCTATACTTGCTTCATCTCCCCGACTGGCTAAAGAAGACCCTTCTCGCAATAGATTTTCACATAAAGTCTCGATGCCCTTGGCATCAGTTGTAGCTTTTGCAGTTAAATGACAAGCTAAAGCAAAAATAATTAAGAATACAAATTTAAAAAAGAGTTTAGAAGGGTTAAGCATTATTCTCACTTTATATTACTTTTGCTTCTTGTTTATCGTCGTCCTAATTTCTAAGCCGGAAGCTACCTACCAGATAAAAGACTCACTTCTAAAGATGAAGATCTCCAAAATAAATCGATTATAAATTTTTGTACATGGTACTTGTAAATTATATAGAGGTGACTAAAAGATTAACGGCTGAATTATGATTCTGGTTCCATCTCAAAATCCAACTGAATTTTTATACCCTTTCTAACAACGGCTTTGCCTTCGATCATTTTTGGTCGGTACTTCCATTTCAACACCGCCTTTACGGCAGCTTGCTCGAAAATATTTCTTGGACGGGCCTCAATCACGTGGGCTTGAGACACACTTCCGTCTGTGCCAATGTCAACAACCAGCCGAACCCAACCCTTGCTGATCCCTTTCATCGCTGCCTCTTGAGGAAACTGTGGCTCGACACGAACCAAAGGAACCTCATCACTGTTCGCACTTGCACCTCCTCCTGCACCAGACATAGCCATTCCTCCATCACCTGGAGCTAAGGGAATATCAAGTTTAGGGGTCTCAAACTTTAACTCTGGCCGACTGGGTTTGTGCTCGTTCTTCGCCACATTCACATTTTGTTTTGGCATTTCTTCGTCTTTGACTTCTGGCTTTTTAGGCAACTCTCGCTTTTTTGTTTCCAGATTGGTGGGCCGCTTTAGACGTACAAATTCTATAAAATTTTCCGTAGCATCTGGCTTTTTTAAGTCCTTTCCCCCCGAAATTAAACTTTGCATCAGGTAAAAAAGCAAAAAAGTTGCAGCTGCACCACCCGCGATGGAATAGACAAGTCTTTTCCAAAAATTGCTCATTAATTACCGCCCACTGTACCTGCGATTGAGATATTTAACATGCCCGCTAATCGGACCTGATCCATCACTTCAACTAAAATACCTGTTTTACTCAGCTTATCGGCCTGAATAACCACTCCACCGTCGGGGGCTTCGGCTCGCATTCTTTCTATATTTGCGCGAACACTTCGAATGTCGACTTTTCGTTTGTCTAACCAGACTTCTCCTGTCTCAGTTATAGCAATGAGAATGCTGGTCTTTTCCTTTGACTCAGCTGTCGAAGCCGTAGGTCTATTAACATCTACCCCTGACTCTTTAACAAAAGACGTCGTTACAATAAAGAAAATGAGCATGATAAAAGTCACATCTAACATTGATGTAAGATCAATGCCTGCTTCTTCCTCTTGCACTCGTCTCCATTTTTTTCTCATAAATTCCTCACAGTTTTAGTAGCAAATCGTCTGTTAACTCATCCGTCAAAGCTTCAGTTGCCCGTGCCGCTTTTTTCTCAAATAAACTTCCAAAATAAAGGCCCGACAATGCAGCTACCATACCTGCCAATGTAGGTATGGTAGCCATTGAAATTCCCGAAGCCATTAATCGCGCATTTCCAGTGCCTGTAATCGCCATGATATCAAAAACTGAAATCATACCCGTCACAGTTCCCAACAATCCCAATAAAGGACAAAGAGCCACAAAGGTTTTGATTGTACCTATATAAGAATTAATCTGTTGTTCACCCCTCGAAATTAAAGTTTGACGCACCTGAGAGGCAAACCAAGAATTTTTATCTCGGCGTTTTAACCACTGGTTTTTTAAATCAGACATAATCTCCGGACAGACATATTTAAAAAACAATATCCTCTCGATAATAAGTACCCACATAACCAATGTCGTAAATAAAATAATCCACAAAACCGTACCACCAGCGGCAAGAAAATCACTAATGGCTTCAAAAGGGTTTGCCATTTATTTCCCCACTTTCTCGGCTATAAGCCCTACACTCTGCTCACTTAATATCTGAACAATTTCTTTTGAACGTGAAGATATACAGCTGTGTAAGAGAAGCATAGGTATAGCACATATTAATCCCAACACCGTGGTCACAAGTGCGCTTGAAATACCACCAGCCATAAGCTTGGGATCGCCAGTTCCAAACATTGTGATACTTTGAAACGTCGCGATCATACCCGTTACTGTCCCCAATAGCCCCATCAATGGCCCGATAGCGGCCAACATTTTTAGTGCACCAATACCTTTTTCAATTGAAGGTAAAGACTTCATTATGGATTCATCTAATTTTAACTCTAGGGTTTCAACACTCTCATTTTTGTACTGTTCAAAAACTTTAAACAGACGCCCTAGAGCATTATCTTCATCTGGCTTGGAATTTTCTAGCTGAGCTAGGATTTTCTTTTTCTCTTTTGCTAAAAAGATGTACCTCTCTGCAACAATTAAAACACCAATCAGCAATAAAAGTGCAATGACATAACCTACAAATCCACCCTGGTGAAACCTTTCCAGCAAACTGGGAGCATTGACCAACATGCCCAACAGAACTCCTTTAGAAGGGTCTAAGGCAAAGGGAAGAGCGCTCTCTTTTTTATTGTTTTCTATATCGCGCAAATACCCTAAATATTGTCCCTTGGGTTGGCGAGCCAACTCCACAATCTGACCGGTTTCCGCTTGATAGTTTAAGTACTTCCCCTCGGAAAATAAATTAAAAGCCCCTACTCGATTAATTTTCATATTTTTTGATTGTCCATTTGACTGAACAACCTCAGCATTAAATTGAGTGATCTTGCCGGACTCTATCATTTCTGTCAGGATTTCATGCCAAAGTTTTTTTAATTCAGCTGAATTAGGCAACTCCTTTCTACCAGCTAATGTTCTAACAAACTTTTCTCTGTCCTTTAACTCTGCTGAAACTACTGAATTTTCTAATTGCGAACTTAAATCGCCAGAGATTTGCTTAACAACACCAAACATTTCTCCTAAAGTTCCAGACGCCTGATTTAATTTTTCCTCAAGAACTGTTAGCTCTTTTTCATTTTTGTCAAATTCTGTAGTCAATTTTGCTGAGACCGCCTCTAATTTTTTTAACTCTTCTTTAGCCTGCGCCAACAATTCTTTTTGCTTTTCTTTGGACTTTATAAATTGAACTTCTCTTTCCCGTTCTTTTAAGGCTTGTACTTCTTGATCTTTTTTAACTTTCTCAAAGAGATCTTCCAATACTCCTGAAGATTGAGAGTGAACATTTAAACTGAACAATACTAAAATTATAATGCTTATCATTTTCATATTATCTTCCTGTCAATAGTAAAGGGAGTTTAATAAGATCTGGAGCTAACTGCTTTCGGGCAATTTTAAGAGCCTCACGGATGGGCTTTCGATATTCACTGCCTAATTCCAGCCACTGCTTTTTTTGTTGATTCCAAATTGCTTGTTTTCGCCCATCAAGAGTTTGGTAAAGAAAGGACACCCGTCCCACTCTTAAATAGTCTACGGTTAGCTCTTGCCCTTCGTAAGCCAATAACCCTCTATAAGCTTCAAGTGTACGTCCATAATCATTTTCAATCATATAGGCTTCTAAGATGCGACGGTATTTTTCTGAATTGGAAACATCAGCTCGGCTCATCATCAGCTTTAACTCTTCAACTCGCTTGACTCTTTCTTCTTTTAAAAAAGGCGAATCCTCACCGATTATTTTGTCAAGAGTGTCTACCATGAATACCATAAGAGGGACTATCTCTTGATTAGTCACTTGAATTTCTTCAATTTGTTTTGTGACGGACTCTTTTTCTTGCCCTTGACTGGCAATAAGCTTGACTAGCTGTTCATTATAAAGCTTTGTATTTTCAATTTTTCTTAAAGTTAAACGGTATTCGCGAAGAAGCTCTTGAGTTTTTTCATCAATCTCAATAACTTTCTTTTGACCATCTTCTAAAATTTCAAATGTCTTTAATTGTTCTTTTATATTTTCACCAAGTCGACCCCGCTGTTGAGAGAATGTCGGCGCACTTGACAACATAAACAACATCATAATGGTAATGGCTCTTATGCTTTTTAATCTATTTTTCTTATTGTTTCTTATTTTGCTTTTCTCCATAATCTCTATTTTTTCTCCATCTTGTGTTGTATTTTATTTTTAATCTCATTTATCGTCTTATTTTTATATCAACTCTCACTTTAAAATCCTTGTTTAATTGCGGCAAAAATCACCTGCCCGCGCGGATTGTACAAACTCGTTGAAAGTTTGCTGTTTGCATTAGATTCGTCCAAAGGAGGAATCGTACTCAGTAGATTCTGCACACCCAAAGTTAATGTCGTCTTACTAAAAATCTCGCGATTGTAACTTAGATCGATCTCTGTATAAGCCGGAAGCTTACCATCTTCGGGAACAAACTTACTGTGGGACCCTACGGTTCGAAGAAGTAGATTCATATTATTTTTATCTTTGGAGTAGCCTACGTTAAAGCTATTTCTCCAAGCGGGCTGGCCATTCTCTCCCAAACTATTACGAAATCCCGTTCCAGGAAATCCTTCTTCTCGAAAGAAAAACAGAATAGAATGATCAACAGAAAAGTATAGTCCCATGTCGAGCCTGAACATGGCTTGGAAGTCTAAGCCGCTAATTTCTTGACGAGAAAGATTAAGCATAGGAGCCGTGATTCCCTTGTCGTCTGTAATTCTTTTTGTAACGGGGTCCCTGTCGACAATAACTCCGTGTTGGGCCAAATTAACTCCATTTTTTTCAGCTATCATCAACTGGTTGTAGTCGATGCCTACAACATTGCTAAGCTGTGTGCTCCAGATATCTAAACTTGTTTTTAACCTTCTCGATGGCTGATATACAGCTCCAATATTGACACTTAAAGATTTTTCTTCTTTTAAATTTGGGTTACCGCCGGACTCTACAAAGTACTGCTGAGGACGGCAAGCCGGAGTTCCTGCAACACCAGTGTCTTTTTGATGCTGACAGGCAACAGCGTCGGTAAATGTTGGAAAGCCAAAACTTCTAGCGGCATAAAGCTGAACAAGTCGTGGAGCCATAAAACCTGTTCCCCCAGAAGCCCTGAGCATGAGTTGTGGATTAATATCATATCTTAATCCTAATTTAGGGTTAGTCGTATCGCCAAAATCGCTGAACTTGTCATAGCGCCCGGCAAGTTGCACTTCAAAGTTCTTTGTTACAGGCAAAATAAATTCCATATAAGCAGAGCTGGCCTCACGGCTACCGGCCCCACTGCTTCCTGCATTGCTAAAAACCTGACCAGTTTCAGACAAATGATCTGTTTTATTTGTATAAGCGTCTTCGGCATATACAACCCCTACGGCAGCCCCCGCCACTCCGCCAGGCATATTAAAAAGCTCCCCTGTTAACTTGAGCTCATACATCAAGTTGTCAGAAGTTGTTGAGGACCACGGTTGATAAAAAGCTTGGTTAAGCTTATCTACCCCCTGCCCACTTAAGGGATTAAACTCTCCCGATTGAATAAGCTGTCTCAAAACAGAGGAAAGGGCGTATCCAGAAACTCCTATCTGCATATCGCGAATACGATTTTGATCAAGGGTCAACTCCCAGTCCCATTTGCTAGAGAGGTTTCCTTTAGCGCCAACTTGAAAACCCATAGCTGTTGTTTCTATATCTTGTTCACGATTGCCTAAATCTACCGTGCGATAACGAATTTGGCCAGCTTGACCACCCAACTCCGCAATCGATGATCCCGCGTCAACACTGAAAACTCCTGGAGCTGGAGCATACTGCCAGTTTACCAGTTTTCTAGAAGCGTTTAGCCGACCAAATAAAGTCACGTTGTAATCCGTTTCATACTCAAATAGCGTCATCCCCGACAGTTGTTTTATCTCAGGAAGTTCTGTTGAAAACTGAGCAAAATTGTAGGCACAGGTGACATCGCCATCGCCTTGATCTAAAGGTGTTGTGCAATTTGAGGCCGGCTGCCACTTTCCACCTGAAACTCTATAAGCTCCAGGACTGCCAATTGGAGAAATACCATCTTTTGTCCAAGGTCTATCTTTTGAAAAAAAGGTCTCGTTCTTGCGGTAGTTCAGTACAGAAACAATAGAGCTTTTGGAGGTCGAAGATCCCGTTATAAAAGCCATCTGATTGGAGCTACCTCCTTCAAATTGAGAAACCATGTTTTGTTGAAAACTGAACTCTGAACCATTGTAGTCTTTATAAGTGATGATGTTGACAACTCCGCCAAGCGCGTCAGAGCCGTAGGTTGCCGAAGCTCCATCTTTTAGAACCTCAATTCTCTGAACAGCTGCCATTGGTATTAAATTGAGGTCCACAGATCCTATCATAGCATCCATGGGCAATCGCTTTCCGTTTAATAAAACTAGGGTTTTATTTGATCCCATTCCCCTTAAAGAAACTGTGGCCACTCCAGCCGCTCCACTACCAGACTGTTCTCGAGTTGAGCCAAATGAGTTAGCTGAGAGATCCCTCAAAACATCTGACACTGAGTTGTAACCAGATTTTTCCATAGCTTGGCGATCTAAGACTTGAACTGGTGAGGCTCCCTCTAAACTCATACGCTTGACATGTGAACCTGTCACTTGAATTCTTTCAAACTCCTCAGCACCACTTTGATCAGGTTCGGTTTTCTTTTCCTTTTCTTTTTCTTTTTTAATCCCACCAGAGAGGTCGGACGTAAATTCATCAAGGTCTATATCTGACTTTGCAAATTGTGCATTGAGATTAATAAGACTGAATATCAAAGTCCACGCAACACATTTCCATGGGAAGTGAATTTTCACTGTGACTCTGCCAGGAATTTCGGCAATTAATAGTTGAATTGGGTCGTATAGGTCAGAAAATTTTTTTTTTAATTGTATAAAATGGAGCAACTCCCCCCCCTAACGTTATCATATGTATAAGCTCACGTGACAACTGCACATGACAACTTTAAGGGCCACTCAGCCAAGTCACCCCCCAGAACACAATCCTATTCACAAAGCAAAGCCTATGCCACAAAATGTTGAATGTTTTTTAACCAAAACCGTCTATTTAGGTGTCAAAAGGATTTTATTTATTTAAGACTATCAAATTATTGGTGTCAAAAGATCACCATTTAGTTCCATAAATCATGTTAAAATGAATCAAATAGAAAAATGAATTAAATAAAAAACACTGTGGGCTCAAGTGGATAAATAATAACCTTGCGAATATGCTTTTTGCCAATTTCACCCAAAGCCTCTGCATATAAATCCAACTGCTTTACTGCCCTATCCTTATACTGTGTAGATCCAGACTTGTAGTCGACTAACCAGGTTACACCTTGGATTTCTCCCCATAAGTCAATCTGACCTTCAACAATAAAGTCGTCTACAAGGCGCTGAAATCCCCACTCCACATGCCCCGTTCTGAGTAATTCCCGCATAGGAGGCTCTTTCAAAGCTAACACCCACTCAAATGCCTTAAATAAATCTGGAACATTTTTGTGATCAAAGTTATTCATTAAGAACTTTTCAACATCTAAATTCGGGTTGTACCTATACGACTCAAAAAGTTTATGAAAATCTGTACCTAGTTTTGCTTTTTGACTCATTTTAAATATCTGTTGACTAGCGCTTATATTGTTATTTTCAAACTCTTTAGGTTTTGATATGTTTTTTTGTTGATTCTCTAGAAATTGAGTAACAGAAATTTTATCAAAATATACCGGAGACAGGGCTACCTTTTGTGAAAGATCACCAATCACTTCTATTTCCCTTTTTGAGCCTCTCCATTTTTTATACCCCTCAAATTTATCTTGGGTCATTTTGTAAGAGTAAGACTTCCGCTGATGTATCCCTGGTTGCACAGTAAAATGAGATCTTGCCAACCAAGAATCTTTGGCTAAGGACCCCTTCCAACTCAAAAATACTTTTTGTATAGTCCTTGTGAGAGCCACATAGAACAAACGATCAGACTCCTCAAGCTCTCTTTTTTGCATTTCTTCGATATAGAGATGGTCAACTAGAGTCTTTTCACGACCAGATCCCTCTTCGTTTGGTATGGCAAAACCCCAACAGTTTTCACTCTCTATATAGTGAAGCCTTTGATCCTCAGTTGCCCCCCCTCTTTTTAAGGGTGAGCTCCCACAGTCAATAACAAATACGTAATCGAATTGGAGCCCCTTTGAAGCGTGAATTGTCATCAGATTCACGCTGTTAGGTTCAAGTGCTGCAACCGCATCAGATTCTGAAGCCCCATCTGAATCAGATAAATCTAATTCAGATTGATTTAAGAAGCTGAAAATATTGAATCCTGGTTTTTTTTCTTGCTCTTTCCAATTTACCAAAAACTTCCAAATATTTGACTCTTTGCGACCCGTTGAGTCTTGGTAGTGAGAATAGTCCACAACACCTGAGAACAGTAAAAAAGACTCCGTTGCATAAAAGACTCCATGAGTCTCACTTAAATCTACAATTTCAACAAATTTTGCCAAAAAATTAGGTTTTTGCTGTAAACAAAAGCTCCAAAGACTTTCTTTGCTGGGCTTCCACCCTTTGGCCAAATCTATTAGAACTTCATCTCGAATGCCAATCCAAGGAGTACGCAACAAACCAATAAAATTTTCATTATCATGAGGATTAGCCAAAAAGCGAACTAAGAAAACAATATCTAAAACTTCTCGTCGAGAATAAAAACCAGAAGAGGCATGCACATGAGTTGGTATTTGATACTGACTCAAAGCCCTTGCCATTGCTAAAAGAGATTTATTTTTTCGAGATAAAATACAAATTTTTTCTGGGGAGTGGCCTTGCTCTAACAACTCCAATATTCTTGTCGCGACAAAACCCTCTTCTTCCCCTTCATAAAACTCCGCAGCGCAATAGTCTTGTTCAGCGGGACCAAATTTTTCTCCGTATTCCATAGATAAAAATTTTTGTTCGAATCCTGAAAACATATCATTTATAAAAGACAAAACTTCAGGTCTGGACCTGTAGTTTTTAACAAGAGTTTCTTTAAATTCGCAGAGCTGAGCTTCTTTTTTAGCAAAAACTTCACTCCTTGCTCCCCTAAAAAGATAAATACTCTGCTGTGGATCGCCAACAATATAGACTGGTCTTTCGCCAATCAACGAACTAAGTAAAAACTCTTGCAGAGGGCTTGTATCTTGATATTCATCAATTAACCAATAATCCCACTCTCTAGAAAAAGCTTGAGCTAAAGAGGGCTCCTCTCTGATAATTTTTAAAGTCACCAACTCTAAGTCCTTCAATTCTACTTTTGCCAATTTTTGTTTTCGGATTAGCAGCTGATCTAAAAATTTATCTGCTATGACTTCAAAATTGGAGAAAAGGCTTTCTGCCCGCATTAAGTCTTTATTTGTTAGCCCCGATTTTTCTAAGGATTTTTTAACGTTGTCCAAAGTGCTTTTTACATACAGAATGGCCTGTTCGTCATCCTCTTTCGTCTTTCTCGGACGCTGGCCTATTCCAGACAAATAGTCTGATAAACTCTCGCAAGGTGCGGAATTCAATTTTTTTCCATACTCCAACCACTTTTCATGAGTAAAACTCTCATATATGAATCCTGCTAACTGCTTAATTTTAAGCTGCTGAGTCCTTAAATACTGTATTCTGAAATTTTCTAGATTTCCAAAGCCTGCACCTGTTGCTTCTGGGTGAATAAGTTTTACTTCTACATAACTAGATAATAATGATATTAACTCAGAATAGGTAAAAGAGTTTAGAATAGTTTCCCACTCTGGCAGGTCGTCTAACTCTTTAATTACAGCTTTTACAAGCTTATTGGTTTCTGTATTTGACATAATTTGGAAGGAGTTATCCCACCCCATCAAATGCCCATAACTCCTTAAAAAAAGATTTAACACTCCATGAATCGTCGATATGTATATTTTATTTGTACTATTAAGAAATTCTAAAAATTCAAAATCATCTTTGCTACAAGCCTTTATTACCAATCGTTCTCTTAATTCTTTAGTTGCTTTCTTGGTAAACGTTGTAACAATAAGGTTTGGCCATCTTTTATTTACAGAATAAAATTCTCTAGCTGTTAAATAAATATTCTCAGTCAATCTTGTGGTTTTACCAGCCCCGGCACCCGCTCTTACAATTTTAGAATTGATCTTAAACTTAGAAGTCAGCGACATATTTACATGAGATGTGGGGCTCGACATATTTTCCTCCAGCTACACTTGTCACATTTACTTACATCTCTAGGATTAGCCACAAATTTTCCAGATTGAATCTCACTTATAACTCTGTGTAGTTGGTTTTTTATGTCATCCCAAAACTGATTCAATTCATACTTAGTCATAGAATTTCTTGAACGTTTATTCACAGGAAATAAAACACCATCCCCCTCCTCACACCATAGCCCTTTACTTCTAGTTAAATCCTTTAAAATGTAATAACCCATTCCCATAACTTCTTTAACATTTATATCTCCAAAACCTTTCTGTAAGAGATACGAGTAAATTGGCAGTTGAAATTTATTATTATCAATCCATGCTGTAAAACTCGTTAACTGACTGCCAGAACTTTTGTAATCTAAAACAATCACATTCCCGGAGCTATCTCCATCTACACGGTCTATGACTGCATTAAATTCAATGCCAACAGGATCTCTTTGAAAATCTTTAGCTTCCTGATTCCAAAAAGCTTTGAGTTCAACCTCACGCCCTAAATTTTTGACCCCAGGGTAGGTGTCTTCCCAATCTTTTTCGAAATTAAGAAACCTACAAGCAAGTTCAAAAGTATTATGCCTTACACGATTCCACGATTTTTCATCAAAAAATGTTAGCTTTAAATCGCGACGGCTTTTTTCAATAAGCTGCCAAAGATTCTCTTGATCGTCCATTAATCGTATTCTTTCCTTTGCCGTCGAGCCAATCTCCATTAAATTCTGCAACACCTTGTGTTGCAACTGCCCTCTATCCATGGCATCTATATCTAAATCTAAAGCCTTTTGGTCTCTTAACTTCATTAGACTTTCAAAAAGAAAAATGAGCGAGCACTCTGTATAACGCTCAATGCGCGATACAGATAAACGAGATAATGTGGTTTCTACGGGATCGAAGTTAAAGGTTCCCAAATCACGATCAATAAACTTACTAACATCTTGATTGAATCTAATTTTAGCATCTTTTAAATTGGATTGTTGAATGTAATCCCACTTTGATGTTCGAGGAATATTCAGTTCATCTAAATTGCGTTTATTCCCAATTGCCAACTTTAACCAAAATGGGGAAGGCGAATCTGGCTCCCCACTAAATCCAGTTTGAGAAAAGGAGACGACAAACCGACAACCTTCATCTTTAAGCGTCCAAGCGGCATCGAACTCTATATCCTGCAAGTTTACGTCCGAAAGAATATACCCTAAATCCCTCTCAATAGCATTTCTTTCACTTTCACTAAGCCCCACCTTTCTAGATTGAAAGATTTGACTCTCGCTTAGACCCAGAAAATAACAAAACTGGGCCGAAGTTCTGTGGTTGTACTTGATATTTTCAAGAACTACTCCGCATGGATCGCCCTCAACCAGGAGGATTTCTGTTTTGCTTACTATTTCTTCAAAAAATAAAAGCCAAGTCTTAGCCTGTAGTTTTATGTTTGTTGGTGCCTTCCCCAAAAGATTGTGAAATAAGGGTTCCAATGCCGGACAAGAATCCTCACCACTATAAAAAGGTATTGCCCACAAAAGAAAGTCATCTAGTCGTAGTGGCTTATGAAGATCAAGATTAAACTGATAGCGATCCGCTATATTGGCAATTCTTTTAATATGATCAGGCGATAATATTAGACTGTACATTTTTTTAAACTGTGAGTAATCAACTTCGACTTGTCTTGATCTTGATGAGTACACCTCAAGCTCTAAATCTTCAGATGTGATTTGTTTCATTTCAATTTTAAGTCTAGAAACCCAGGACATTACAGACAAAAAACTATGAGCTCTTACAACTCTATTTTTTTGTACGGGTATTCCTTCGGCCTTTAGATAAGGAAACAGGACAGGCCAATAGGTTTCTATGTTAGGTGCATATATGGCAATATTATGAGGCGAGCCCCCCTCTTGCAGCCAAATACGCAATTGAGCACAAAGATCTTTGACCTCACTCAATGAGGTTGAAAATCTCAACAGCTGCAACTTATTTTCATCTAAAACAGTATCTGCCGATGGGTTGTTGGCAATAGATATAGAAACCCTTTCTGAATTCAAATTTTCAAAATACTTATCATCAAGGCTTTTATACGCTCTCTGAACTGAACTCGAAGACAACTGGAAAATAGACTCTGGATACAGAACGCGAACAGACTGATTTTTGTATAGTTTTTTAAACATAAGAGCCTCAGCTAAGGTCAACTGAGTCCCAAGATCGACCGTTACTCGCCTATCCCATGTCCAGTCACTTTCTGTACTTGATAAAACATGAGGCACCCAAGACTCTAAAATCCAAGAGCGAGATATAAATATTTCAATATATTTGCGGGCAGAATAATACCACCTTCCCCAGCGAATCATGGCATCAGAATTTTCTTTTATCCAATTCTCAAATAAATCTTCAGAATGGTTTTCCATAAAAATTGGGAGCAGTTGCTGAATGTACTCCATAAGAGTCTTGTGAGCCCCGGGAACTTTTAACCACGCTTCTTCTTCTTGTTCTAACTTTTCAATCAAAAATGCCCTGGCAAATGTTGTAGAAATAATTATCCACTCACCACCCGTTCTTTTAAGCACATTCTGCCAAAATTCAGAAGCTCGCAACACGGCCTGCTCGGGAACTATTTTGAATTTCTTAAATAATTCTTGTTGAATTGCCATTTTAGATTGAAGATCCGCAACAACCCATGTTTCTCGCATAGGATCAAATTCACTGCATATCTCCAACCAAGACTTAGGCGACTCTAACGCCACAAATTCCAACATTCCCATCCCAACCGTGAAAAAAGGTGCCAGGCCCTAATTTACACAAAAAAATCTTTCCCCACCCGCCTAATATACGCTCTTAATAACTTGAATAATTTCATCAACAGTTTTTTTATTGTACGTGTGTGAGGCTTGATTACGACTCTTTATCATTGCCATCCAGTTTTCACCATCTTGAATAAGTCCTCTGTTGAAGGCCTCGCGGGTGGCATCTCTAGAATCTGTAATTAAACTCGCTCTCCCCTGATATTGAAAGTAGTCCTTTAAAACATTCCATGCCAGCTCGTGTGTAAATTCAAAGGATTGTATAAGTCCCTGTTTTTCAAGATCAGATAGGTCTCGAGATAGAGATAATTCCACTCCTAATTTAAGCTGCGAATAAGCTAAAAGAAAATTGTCTAATCTTTGCTTCCATCTAACATCTTGATCTGCCACTTTTTTAACTCCTAGAGATTAGGCCTCTTCTATCTTTATATTAAAGAGCCTACACTTATGCAAAACAAAAAACTTAAGAATTGCACGCACTCGCAAGTCAAGAGAATGAATTGGATGATTTACCGTCGTTGCTTGAGACGAGAACGGTTTCCGCCAGGGCCACCCTGCCCTCCACCTGATCCACCACCTAAAAAGTTTAAGTTGGCATCAAAGCCTAACTCCATAGTCATTTGCACTAAATAACGACGATCTTCAATTTGCCCAGGGTAAGCTCCTAATTCCACACCATATGTGGCAGCATCAAAACGCAAAAGTCCCATATTTAAACCAAGGCCAAGAGTGTAGTAACCTTGGTGGAATCCCGCCCTCACATCAATTAAAGGCAACCCCAACTCCACACCAAAATTGATTTTATTTCCTATCTGCACATCAGATCTATTAATCATTTGATATTCAAAGGTGGGATTAACTGACACCAAGCCTGCATCTAACAAAAATGAGAAACCTAAAATCATATTGTCTTGATCCGAAGGCGGCCTTAAACCGCCATCACTTGAGGAGCGAAAAGAAGTTGTTCCCATATCTCTCCACACAAAAGAAATCACCGACTCTGCTGGGCCAATTTTCGGAGCAAAGTTTAAACCCAAGTCAGCTGAATATCCAACTCCCTTACGCATTAACTCGTCTTGCAAGGCGTCTGCATCCAGTCCACCAATTAAGTTAGCTCCTAGTAAAGTTCTCCCCCCCGTGCGATTAATTCTCTTAAAGGCCATACCCATTTGTACACCAGGTACAACATTAAAACCAAAACCGAGAGCTATCCCAAGGTCATTTACAACATTGGCATTAATCTCAGGAACTGCGGGATTATTTACGAGAAGACTCAACTCAAAACTGTCGTAATAAGCCGCTGCAAACCAAGGTGTCACTATGGCCGTCTTAGCTCCAGCATAGGCCGACAAGTTTTTCCCGTACAAAGCATTAATTGTATTGGCTAAACCTCCATCATCTTGCAAATCCATAATGTCTGTGACAGCTTCAACTCCACTCACACCAAGTTTGGGGTCCATTATTGTCCAGTTAAACTGTGTCGTGTGAGCCAATCCCGCTGGATTATAAAATAAAGAATTGGCATCCCTCACCACTGACACAAATGAATTTCCCATTCCTAAGGCGCGAACAGTCGTATTCATGTGATACAGATGCTGTCCCCATGCTGATGTGGAAATAACTATTAAAATGCCAAGAATCACAACTTTCATAATCCCATCACCCTACTTGTACACCCAACCCAACCTATAGCCTCCAATTCTTTTGACTCTATAAAGGACAATTTACAGGACATGTCACTCCCGATAAGTCACAATTAACAGCTCCACCCAAGCCTATAACTTGGTTATCCATCATCGTCCAACGTATGGCCTTAACTTGATCAGCAGTAAATGCTGAAGGATCTGTTTCTCCACAAAAGTTAAACTGCGCCCCCAAACTGGCCAGAGCTGAACAGGCTGCTGTAGCCGCATCTAATGCATCCACTCCGGAGAGCCCTCCTCCACTTAAAGCTGTAGTTAAACTTGTAATGGCAATTCCTAAACCCGTCCCGACTTGGCGAACATACTCATCTGGCACTCCCGGACTGATGGTGTCTGAACAGGCATTAAAATCGGTATCAGTCTCTCCATCAACAACATCCTCATCGGCAAAAGAAGAAAAAATAGCGCCCATCTTTGCAAAGCTTATAAATGCCAAAACTGTATTCTCTTCTGGAGTGCGAGATGTTGCTGAACTGGCTATTGACAGCATAATACTCTCAGCTTGAATGCAGTCATCAGCATGTGTGGTCGTCAATCCCATAAAGGCTTCCATAAGAATGGGATACAAAAGACTTGAATCCAGTGACGACATATTTTCAATTAAATCCAACAATCTCAAACCACAACGTCCCGCATAGGCTTTGGCGTACTGTAGTTTCACATCTCTTTTCGTTAAATACCCTGAACTCATGTTTTCAAAATTGGCAATAGCTGCACTCCAATTTTGCTTATTCATATTTTTAATCGCTTCTGTTAGGCGAGCTTCGTCAGTATCTTTTTTGGCGAACTCATCCAAGATATTAGAGCAACTTATTGTCAGCAATCCCATGCAAAAAATAAATAGAATATGCTGTTTCATAAAGAAGAATCTCCTCAAAAGAGTTGTATCTATCTACTATTAGAGTAAAGGGAAATGACGACTCTGCCTAGAGTCAATGTTTTGACCCTAGGCTATAATCAAGAAAATTGATTTAACTCTGAGTCTAAAATCTGTAAGCAAATTTGCCAACATATCGACGGTCTTCTCGAGCTGTACCAATGCCTATATCTTCACCATAGGTAGCCAGTTGCAGCTGATAATTGGCTACGGCCAGTTCTACACCAGCCGTCCAATAGTTTTGATTCATACCTCCCCTTATAAAAAGGGCGTCGCGAATATTGAACTCCAAACCCAAGTGCATACGACGGTTAAAGCTGTCTTCTTCAGATAAAGTCAACACGTCCCTAATTTCTCCAGTAAATGTAAATCTATTGTTTTTTCCTAAAATTGGAAAAATAGCAAAAGCTGCATCGAGTGTTGCCGGGGTTGTCATAGGTGCATCTTCAGCACCATTTATCAAACCCTCTTTAAAAGTATATCGAGTGTTGCCGGCATCTCTATACACAAATGCTAAAGTCGGCAATAACTTCCACGGCATAGTCATAATTAGCCCCACATCGCTAGCTAATCCAAAGCCTTCAGTTGTTAAATTTTTAATACTGAGATTTGTCGATGTTCCTGGAATATCTGTTCTTTGAATTTCATTCCGATTCATAGCTCTTAAGTTAAAACCTAATTTGATTCGACCATCCCAGAAGCGAAAATTAAACCCTAAAACCATAGCTAAATCACTTCTATAAAAGTAACTTAGTTCATCATTGGCAGCATCATAAGAAGCATCTGTCGTGTAATTGGCAAATACACCTAAACCAAAATTTGGAAACACCAAAGATGGAAAGGCTTGAACCTTTGAATGCAAATTTCTGTCGTGGTTTGTTGGTTTTTTTAAGAGGTTTAAAGTCTCCTGTGGATCTAAGGGAGCCATGATATCTGAACCAATAACAGCCTGTGTGTCCCCACTGATGTGAATTTCAGGATCAGCGACAGTTAAAAAGTAATTCCTTAATTTGCCCAATCCCGCGGGGTTTACAAGCATAGCTGTCTCATCATTGACTGTGGCAATTTGAGCTCCCCCCATACCAAGGCCACGCACGCCTACATAAAACTCTCTTCTCTCTTGAGCCCTAGCTTCTTGTGAGACAAACAAAAAAATAAATGCAAAAATTAATAATTTCATAACCTCTATCATCATAACGGATTAAGCCTGCCTCATGTTGAGACAAAAAATAAGACTACGGTCAAAAGGCCAAAAAAACTCGACTGAAGGTGGTTTAACTTTAAGAGTATCACCATCCTTTGCTTTTAGAATTTATTCATATAAAATAGGTTCTGATATTAATTTATGGGAGCCTCTTAATGTCAAAACTACTCATTTTTCCTAAATCAGTATATTTAACCTTGTTTTTAATTCTTACCATGGGCTGTGGCGAAAACACAGATCAAAAAAAATTGGGTGAAGCTCAGGCCTGCCTAGATCGCATACCCCAATCCGATCCTACGTCAGCTCAGTCCTGTATGAATTATATTGCCAGTGTCAAAAGCCCTCAAGCCGATGCACTCCGCTGCTCTATTGGTTTTTTAGCTGGAGGAATCACCACCAATCGTTTAATAGAAGCTGTTAAAAAAATTGATGATGGAGATAACGCTGAACAAGTTTTTATCAGTCTACTTGTTTTTAATGGCGTCAATTTAAATGACTCAGCAGAACCCGCAAGTTCAGTCACAGCAATTGAAAATGTCAATAGAACTACTTCTTATTGCAATAAATCTGGAGTCAAAGGTCTTATGTACCTAAGTAATTTTGCCGTAGTCGGCACGGCTCTGATGTCTGCCATTAAAACTGATCCTAATGTTGCTTTTTGGGAGTCTCCCACCTTTATCGACCCAGAAACTGAAGCTGCAGATGCCGTAAATACTTGCTCCTCAACTCCAGAAAATTGCTCTCCTGCCGCCGTAGGTGCCGCCATTATTGCACTGAGCGACAGTTACTGTAAAGCTGGACAGGCCGCAGATGATAAGCAATGCCAACAAGTTAAGGCCGCAATTGCTGCTGGAGGTGGAGACCCTGAAGCTGTCGCCGCCGCTTTCTTTGCTGAATTAAATAAATAATAAAAAAAGTGCACCAAAAGAAAAGAAGAAATTTATTTGAGTGGCTTTACTTTTTCTAACAATGCCGATTTAAGTTTAGAAATGTCGTGACCTTTGCCATTAGTGTTGTCTTCCAAATCAGTCGTTTCCAAATAAGTCTGACCTCCCGTCTTAGGGTTTATGATGACTAAAAATGGAAAACCCGTCTCCGCAGGAGTTTTTTTATAATCAGATCGATTGGATAGGAAAACCTCCTTCCCAGAAGGCTCTTTAATATTAATATCAACAACTACAAAGTTTTGGTTTGCAAAAGATTTAAGATCTCCTTTTGAAAAAAGTTGATGAAGATTGTGGCACCATGGACATTCTTCAAAACCATAAATTAAAAGCAAAAGCCTATTAGACTTTTTAGCCTTTTCTAATCCTTGAGTAAAAATTGTCTTTTGATGAGTGCATGTTTTGTAGACTAAATGCGAATCCTCGCACTTTTCTGAATTCTCCTGTTCAGTTTTTATTTTACTCCCTACAGACTTACTCTTTGAGGTTTGATTTTGAACAATTTTATTCTCCATTTTATCTTTTTTGGAATCATCCGCCGCCGCAATAGAAATTTGCGAGCCTAGAAACATCAAAAATAAACCTACAAATACAAGATGCAAAAGAACCCTCTCCTTATAATCAGCGAGACTGGCAGAGTACAAGCTACACCCGTATCTGTAAAGCCCCGTATTTTGACATCTTGATTTTCTTCATTTAATACGGCACATTATTTTATGCCACAAATAGATTATCATTATTAGGTTCTTAATTCCTTTGGCTAAAAATCTAAACTTAGCTCTACCATATATCTACGACTGCGAATATCAATCGTTTCGGTTCCAACATTTTCTTGCCAAGTTGCCAAATCAATTTGAAACCAACCTAGCTCTGCGCCAAAACCAAAGGTCCAATTTTCCAAATCGCCAAAGTCAAATGCCCACTGATTTAATCCCACACTCCAATATCCTCTCCACCATGAGTACATTTCCCATCCTAGCTCAAAGCCGACGTGATTTCCCTTTTCGAAAGACCAATTCTCGTGCAGTATGTTTCTGACATCCCAGGCAAATTTAGGGTCGAATACCCAGAATTGTGGAAGTTGCCACTTTGATCCTAAGTCTAAACGTCTTTGCATCTTAAAGGCATCACTCGAATCATCACCAATAATTCCCAAATTGGTTATGGGGTCCATATCCAATGCATTTCTAACTACCAAAGCAAAATCTGGCTTTGCGGCTTTGAGTAAGCTAAAAAAACCCTTTTCTGGAATTTTAGGCGAGTACAAAAAACCTATGTCCATATCGCCAAAAAGTCCCTCTCTTGCACTTCCTTGATCAAACAGATCTTGGTCACCAGCCAATTGAGCAACACCCACCGACTCACTAGCTTGCACTCTATTGATTAGTTTTGCGGTGGCCCCCACTGACAGCTCTCCCGCTTGACCCCACTTAACATTTCTTGCATAGCTGTAAGCCAAAGTTGTATCTAGGTAGGCATTTACTGAAATCGCTGGTCCGATTTGTTGGTGCATACCTAAATTTAGGGTTAAATCTGCGGGAATGATGGCCACTCCCCAGTTAGGCCTTATCCAAATCGCACCAATTGTGGGTACGCGAGAGTAAAAGTTATTCCCATAGTTCTTTGTTAATACATCGGCAATTGCCTGTTCTTCATCTACAGCATTTCCAGCCTTATCCAAATCGTCAGCTAAATCAAAATACTTGGGATCAATCGCTCCCCTCACAAAAAGGTGAAGATTTCCCTCTTTAACACGAGCGAGAGCCGCAGGATTGTAGAACATGGAGTTGTAGTCATCCGTTACAGCTGTAAAAGCTCCTCCCATCCCTTTTGCTCTTGTACTTATAAAACTCTCATGAATGCTAAAATCCACATTCTGAGCGAAAGATTTGTATGAAAATATAGATAAAATAAAAATAAAAATGAAATTTCTCATTCTTTTCTCCTGCCATATGAAAAATTCTATCTCCTAAGTTTCTGCTAGGGTATATTAAACAGCATGTATTATTTATTTCTCACCATGTTTTTGACTTTAGTCATATACAACCACAGACTTTTGGCAAATCCACATCAAGATATTGATTCTCAAAATATAGAATTACAATCAGAACGCTTGCTCGACTCACAAAACAATCTGCGACTTGAAGATAGCAATTTAACATTAACACAGCCGCAATCTCGTCCTCTTAGTGTAAACTCAACTCATGAACTGTATTACCCATATAATCAATCCTTACTGCTAAGAATGGGTTCCATCATAGATTTGCATCAATTTGAGTCTGATTTTAGTCGATCATTTGGGAGTCTCTATGGGTTTCAGTATTTGCTCCCCGCCTCCTCATCCTCACAAGTTGAAACTGGAGCCGATTTTGTAAAGAGTCGTGGAGGGTTGCTTCATCTTGCTCATCGCTGGACACCACATAAACACTCGAGTTTTCGCTTCTTTTATAAATTAGGAGTTCTTATGCAAGTCTCTGGCAAAGAGCAACTAGCAACTTTTGCAAATCACAAAAATTATTTTGCAAAAGCAACTGTAGGGTTTGAAGACTCATTTAGGCGCACAACGAACGTGCGCTTCGATTTAGAGTGCGCCGTAAATATAGAAGAATTTTTATTATTTTTAACTTTTGGATACTCGTGGGGATTTTAATGAAAAAAGATTCTCAAACTAGAGGTGTGCCAACATCTCTTTAATCTTGTTTTTAAGTTCTGCTATGCTGCCAACATTTTCAATAATCAAGTCCGCCATCTCCCTTTTTTCTTCTATAGGTATTTGAGCTGCAATACGCTTTTCAACCTCTAATTCTGACAAGCTGTCTCTTTTAATAATTCTCTCTTTCTGCATAGGTTGTGGGGCATAAATCAATAAAGTTTTATCAAATTTAGGCTGTAACTCTTTTTCAAAAAGTAAGGGGACATCATAAAAGGCTATGTTATGACCGTCAGCTTCATAGTTTCTTCTTTCTTCATTAGCTAATTTTTGAACGTTTGGATGAATTATATTTTCCAATTTTGTTAAATCCTGTTTGTTGGAAAATACAATTTTTCCTAACCGTTTGCGATCTATACTTAAATCTGGTGAAAGTATTTTATTCCCAAAGACATTAACAATTTCATTGTAACTTTCACTCCCCCGGTCTAAAGACTTGTGGGCTAACTGGTCAGCATCGACAACCGGATATCCTAGCTCTCTCAAAATACTGGCCGCTAGACTTTTTCCTGTTCCAATTCCCCCGGTTAATCCAATCCACTTCATGATTTATTCCTCGACCAATAGCTTATGTTAAATTCCCAAAACCATTAAGGTTTTCTTCAACCGCCCCGATAAATAACCATAGGGATGGGTGATTTTAGTGTCTCAAAAACCTGAATATTTTGGCAAATACATTTTGTTAGAAAAACTTGCCGCTGGTGGGATGGCCGAAGTGTTTCTATCTCGAGCTCCGGGTGCTGGAGGCATCGGAAAGTTTGTTGCAATTAAAAGAATTCTCCCTCAGTTCTCTGATAATAAAGAATTCGTCGATATGTTCAAAGACGAAGCCAAAATTGCTATAAATCTCAGTCACAATAACATCGTTAGTATTTTTGAGTTTGGTGTTGAACTCGGACAGTTCTTTCTTGTCATGGATTATGTTAAAGGCAAGAACATCAGGCAAATTCTCAACAAGCTTAAGCAAGCAAATATGCAGTTTGGTGTTGATCAGATTGTCTATGTGTGCAAAGAAATTGCTGCAGGCTTGGATCATGCACACAGATGTCTTGATGGCTCCACAGGCAAACCACTCAATATCACACACAGAGATATGAGTCCGCAGAACGTAATGGTCAGCTTTGAAGGTGAAATTAAAATTATTGATTTTGGTATTGCAAAGTCAGAATCTCAGCTTGAAACAACAAGAGCGGGCACTCTAAAAGGTAAGTTTGGTTATATGAGTCCTGAACAAGCCGAAGGTCAGGTCGTAGATTTGCGTACAGACATATTTTCATTGGGAATAGTCTTGTGGGAGCTCCTCGCAAACGACAGATTGTTTATCGCAAACAATGAAATAAACACCTTGAGAAAAATTCGCGATTGCCAAATTCCAAGTCTTACAAAAGTCAATCCGGAAGTTCATCCCGAGTTAGAAAGAATTGTGTTAAAAGCACTTACGAAAGACAGAAACCAGAGATATCAAACATCAGCGGCACTACACAGAGACCTCAGTCGTTTTTTAAATCGTCACTATCCAGATTTTTCTTCTCAAGATTTTTCAATGTTTGTAAAGTCTCTTTACGCAGATGAAATCATGGATTTAAATAATAAACTCATAGAATTTTCTCAAATTTCATTTGATGGTGATGACTCAACAACTGTTGAGGGCACTGGAGAACGCTTTCGAGATGATACGGTTACAGAAACTAATAATGCAGGTGGGCCTCAGTCTGTATACAACAGCTTAGGTTTGGGGGCAGCAAAAAGAAATGAACAAATCTCTCCAAAAATTAGCAATAACATTGGTTTGAATAACAATTTGACAAGACCGCAAGGGCTACCAAGCGTAGCAAATGAAAATAACAGCCCTATACCTGATGATGAAATTAAAAACTCAATGTACTCCGTTGGTCAGGGCTCTTATTTAAACCAGGATTCCTCACAAGAATATAATCCATTTGAGTCTTATGAAGGCAGTAGCAACATGGGGTCTAATTCCCAAATTAGTAACTACAAAGGACTTGCTCCAAGTCTTCTAAATCGAAAAGAAACAGCAAAAGTCAACCCAACAAAAATAGCTATGTATGGAGCCCTAACCCTTCTAGTGTATTTACTTCTAGCCTCTCTGCTCCCCACGCAAATGCAACCACTTACGGGTGTTGTTAACAACTCCTTAGAGGGGATTGGTGCCTGTCAATTCATGCGAACGGCGGGAATTGTAAAAACCATTGACTCTATCGGGTTAGCCAGCACAGCTCTGTGTGAAAAAGATATTCTCACTGTAAAAAACACAAATACTAATGATGAAGTTGAGGGCAGCTCCACTGAGAGTTCAAAGGCAACACCTGTATCTATTAATATTAACTCAGACCCCTCTGGGGCAAAAATTATTATTAACGGAAAATTTGATAACTTAACAACACCAGCCCTTGTCCCTTTTATTCCTGGAGAAACTGTAACCCTCGAACTGGAAAAGGCAGGTTATAAAAAATTCGAAACAGAGAACTTTGACCCTAATTATCTTAGAAGCCGTACATTTAAGCCTCGATTAGAAAAAATGAGTTTTGGCTATATTAGTGTTGATGCAAAACCTCCACAGTTCTCTGATATGTTTTCGGAAATTTATATAAACGGTCAGAAAATCAATCAGCAACTACCTATAATTAGGTATGCTGTGCCAGCTAATCAAGAAACTACTGTAGAACTCGTAAATCCTGTTACAAATAAAAAGACTGTCAGAAAGGTTTTTTTAGATGCCGAGCAGAATAAATCTATAGTTATCTACTTGAAAAGAGCACCTGCAAATAGTAATCAAGGTCAATGAAAACACGGGCACTATTGCACCACTTGCTTAAAGCCAAAAAAATCAATTCTTCCAATAAAGCAGTTAAGTTTAAAAATAAAAACACATGGGTGTCTCTCAGCTGGCCTGAATTGTATAATCAATTTGAAGTCGTTGCTTCGGGGCTCAAAGATCTTGGTCTAAATGCGGGGGATAAAGTTGCAATCCTGGTTCAAACAAGACTGGAGTGGGAGTTAATCGATATTGCAAGCCTTTCTTGTTCAGCCATAACTGTTCCAATATACCAAACCTACGGTCCAGAAGATATCATCCATATCCTCAATGACTCAGGGTCAAAGGTTCTTTTCTGTGAGAATAGAGAGCAGTTCAATAAATGGCTACAAATTAGGGATCAATGCCCTACAGTAAAAAGGGTGGTCATTATCGACTGCGATGATGATTATAAAGAAGACTTCTTGAGATGGAACGAGCTTGTAGAAAGTGGCAAAATATTTCTCCTAAAAAATAAAAATCACTTCTCAAATTCTTGTAAAAGCCTATCACTTAATGATGTAGCAACAATTATATACACTTCAGGAACTACGGGAACTCCCAAGGGAGTTGTGCTCACTCACAAGCAGATAATGAGTGAACTCACTGACTTGTTTTCTGTTTTTGAAGTTAACGAAAAGGATTGCACCCTTACTTTTTTACCCTTTGCACACGTTGTTGGAAGGGTGGAAATGTGGGGACATATCTATAAAGGTTATACACTAGCCTATGCTGAAAATATTGAAAAAATTAAAAAAAATCTTCTAGAAGTTAGACCAACTTTAATAATCGCAGTTCCAAGAATTTTTGAAAAAATCTACAATGGAATACAATCGCAAATTGAAGTGAACTCAAAAAAAGAAAAAATATTTAATTGGGCTCTTGCCGTTGGACATTCAATTAGCCAAAAGAAAATACAAAGGCGAGCCATACCTATACATTTAATTGCCCAGCAAAAAATTGCAAAAAAACTAGTATTTGATAAAATCCTAGAAAAATTGGGAGGCCGTCTAAGATTTGCAATTTCTGGTGGAGCACCACTAAGTGAACAAGTTAGCGATTTTTTTCACGCTATGGGATTACTCGTCCTTGAGGGCTACGGACTCTCGGAAACTACAGCCGCCATCTGTATTAACAACCCTTTAGAATATAATTTTGGGAGTGTGGGAAAACCCTTGGGAGATGTAAAGATTAAAATTGCAGAAGATGGTGAAATCCTTGTTAAATCTGCAAAAGTTATGAAAGAATATTATAACCTACCCGAAGAAACAAGCCTCTGCTTTACGGATGGTTATTTTCATACCGGAGATATTGGAGAATTCACAAGAGAGGGCTTCTTAAGAATAACCGATAGAAAAAAAGATTTAATCAAAACTTCTGGGGGAAAATATGTAGCTCCACAAAAACTGGAAAATCTTATAAAATTGAGCCCCCTAATTTCAAACGTACTCATACATGGTGATGAAAAAAAATATATCGTGGCGCTACTAACACTTGATGAAGAGGCTATAAAGAAATGGGCGTTAAGTGAAAACATCTCTTTTAACAATTATTATTCACTAATAAAAACTGAAAGAACTAAAAGTTTAATTCGAGACGTTATTGCTGATGTTAACAGTCAACTTTCAAGTCATGAAAGTATTAAAACATTTGATATCTTAGAAAAAGACTTTTCTATAGAAAATGGGGAATTGACACCAAGTCTTAAAGTGAAAAGAAAGTTCTGCGACCAAGTTTATAGAGATCGTATTGAGAGATTGTATGGCACAGACAGAAGTAGTCTGTGACTACAAAAAATCCAGATAAAAGCGAAATGAAGCCGCAAGATAAAATCCACCCATGTCTAGAGTTCTATTCGTACCGTCCTGATTTCTTGTACGAGAACCACTTGCAGCAGGACCATAGATAGTAGTGGCATTTTTTTCATATTTTAATTTTGGCACAGGTAAATGCCGAAAGCCTAACTCCAACGCCATGGTGGTGGTATCGGCAAATAAAAACTCGTACTGAGCTCCCGAATGCCCGCCAATAACATAGGCTATAGACTCTTCCTTATAATCTCGATTTAAAGAAAACTCCTGCAATCCCGCATTAGTAAACTTATAGTCCAGATCAAGGGATATGCTGGAAAGCCCCACCCCGGCAAACAGGCTAAAGCGAGACGTGGGTTGAGAATGAATATGAACTTCAAAGGTCCCCGTTGTATTAAAAACAAAGACTTGACTAGTAAGATCAAATAACTCAACCCCACCACCACTCTTACCACCTATTCTGCTGGTTTTGGCCTGCAAAAGCTCAGCACCAACTCGAAAAGTTAGCTTTTCTCCCATGTTAAAAAGCAGGCCCACTTCTCCGCTATAATTATACGCATGTTTATCTCCTTCAAGTTCAGTAGCAATGCCACTGGCATTATCATAGGGTGAACGAGCTAATCGAGACAAAGTGGTAGATCCACGAAAATAAGAGGCAAAAGTTTCATTTTTGAAATTGAAAACCCTGGCATTTACTTCTGATGAAAACAGGGCTAAAAAAGTTAAAATTACAAATCGGCAAGTCAGAGCCCTATAACACTTGAGCATTCTAAAATTCTATATTTTAGCCGTAGAGCACACAAGTCCAAGCCCTGTAAGCAAGACCATTTAAAAGACGAAAGGCCGGCAATCCCCGCATGGCTAACCCAAATCCGCGAATAAAATGCATCAAAATTTAACAATCAGAATGGGCACTCTTGCGCAACATCACTCGGCACAGACAGTAGTTGCACCGACTCCAAAAAACAATCGTCTAAAACAGTGTGAATGTGCCTCACGCGCAGTTCTGCAGTCTCAAGACTGCGGCTGTTTGAGCATGAGGCACATTCACACTGTTTTAGACGATTGTTTTTTGGAGTCGGCGCAACTAGTCTATAATTTTTCGACTCTTTAAAAGAGGTTCCACAGAAGGCTCCTGCCCCCTAAACTCAACATACGTTTGCATAAAATCCTTTGAGCCTCCAAGAGACAAAAGCTTATAAAAACTCTTGGCCAAACTTGGATTAAAAATATCCCCAGAGTCCTTAAAAGCTGCATAAGCATCTTTATCTAAAACACTGGCCCAAAGATAGCTATAATACCCTGAAGAATAGCCTCCTGACATAATATGCGAAAAAGATGTACTAAATGGACGCTCAAGTCCCGTCGGCTGTAATAGCTGAGCCTCTCTCGTAGCCTCTTGTTCAAACTCTAGCAAATCTATTTCTGTCAGATCAACAATTTGAGAGTATAAAGCCATATCCACAAGGCCTAATTTAATTTGTCCTAGAAAGCTGGTTGCTGATCCAAAATTTTCTGATCTAACTAGAGCCTCAAGTAAATCTTGGGGAAGAACTAGACCTTCATCATTATAAGCAAACATATCGAGGACTTCTCTTTCATAAGCAAAGTTTTCCATAAATTGAGAAGGCAATTCAACGGCATCCCACGGAACACCACCAGGACTGGATTGTCCTTTAATTTCTACATCAGAAGCTATCCCGTGAATTCCATGTCCCATCTCATGGAATAAAGTTATGGCATTATCAAAAGAGATGTAGGTCGGCCCCTTGTCAGCCAAAGTAAAATTGGCATTTACTGAAACAATTGGAGAAATGCGATTGCCATTTTTATCTCTGTATTGAGGAGAATAGGTTGCCATCCAAGCCCCATCTCTTTTGACACCCTGACGGCTAAAGAGATCTACATAAAGAAGAGCAAGCTTCTCACCTCCTCGCAAGACTTCAAAGGCTTTTACCTCGCTTGAGTAAACCGGCAGGTCTTTTCTTTCTACAAACGTAATACCATATAACTTGCCTATCACGCGAAAAACTCCATCAAGAACTCGATTTACTTCTAAATAAGGTTTTAATTTTTTTTCATCGAAGTTGTATTTTTCTTCTTTGAGCTTTCTAGTCCAAAAAGAAATTTGCCAAGGAAGGAGTTTGGAATTTTCCTGAGTTACACTATCTTTGTAGGTTTGAAGTTCAACCAATTCATTTTTTGCCTTAGGTAATACCTTTTCTAAGAAGTCTCTAAGAAATTGATTTACTCGCTCTGGAGTTTTCGCCATTCTATCTTCTAAGGTCCGATGAGAGTGAGTTGGGTACCCTAACATCTGAGATATTTTTTGGCGAGCCTGCACAATCTCTTTAACAATATTTTGATTATCAAGACTGTCGCCCCTAGAGTTGCGACTATTTCTTTGCACCCAATACTGTTTTCTAAGCTCATCGCTCTCTGCGTAATCATAAATGGCATATAAAGTCTCAATCTCTGAGTCAAATACCCACCCCTCAACGCCCATTTTTTCTGCATTGCTTTTAGCTCGCTGAATAACCTCGTCTGGAAGCCCTGCCAATTCATTTTGATCTGTGACTATCACGTGGAAATTCTCAAGAGTTAATTGACTGCGCACATTGTTGGAGTAATCTGTAGTCAATTCCGACAGATAACGCTTTAACTTTACAAATTCAGTCCTCTCAGCAGAGGTTAACTTAAATCCACTATCATCAAATGATTTTAGAACATCTTGAACATAACGACTTTGAGAAGGGCTCAAGTCTTTAGATTGAGCGACGTCTTGAACCCTCTTAAAAAAATCTTCGTTCGTAAATATTTGTGTTTGTAAATCAATACTGAGCGACTCTGAAAGTCTCACCAACTGGTTTAACTCTTCTCTATATTCTGGAAGCGCATAGCTTCCCTCATAAATATAAAGAACTGTCTGCACTCTCTCAAAATCGCGATCCAGATGGATCAAGGCCTCAATGGTGTTCCTAAAATTTGGCTCTACTTTTTTTGCAAGAAGGAGGTCCTCAAAAGCTCGTTTCGCCCTTTTATATGTCATTTGGACGGCTGGGTAAAAGTCCTCAATTTTAATCTTGTCAAAAGGAATAGCACCGTAATCTAAATTCGATGGCCTCAACAATGGATTTTCGGATGCGGCTAGAGAGAACCTTTTAATATCTTCAATTAAAACAACTATATGAAACAATTCGGCATCACTTAAATTTGTTGTTTTCGAGAACTGGACAGCTGATAGGCGAGCCCTAAACTCTCCCAATTCACTTAAATCAAACATAACTTTTTTAATTCCAAGATTGGCAGTTAATAGAGCAATTTGGTAAGCTTCTCTTTTCTTAGTAAAACTCTTACTTTCCTCAAGCCTATTTAATTCCCTCAAATTGGACTCAAGTACAGATAAATCTGAAACAATTTTTTCAGATAATTGAATGAGCTTTTTAAATTTATCCAAAATCACTATTACTGGCAGTACTGTATTCCTATAAGTCGCTTCGGCGGGGTCTGTGATAATGTCTTCCAAAATAAATTCCATATCTTTCGTGAGTGCCCGTGAAGCCTGAGTGATGTCATCTGGCCCATAAAGCTCTGCACTAGCAGCTGAGTTCAAATCCGTTAGTGTAATAAAATCTAAGAGACCCACAGGGTTAAGCACTTCTTCACAAGGTGCCGCAGCCGCGTAAGTTTTGTAAAATGACATTTGCACTAGAACTGTCCATACCAAAATAAAATAAATAGTCTTTGAAGATTTCATTCCATTTTCCTTAACTTTCATCATTGTTCATCTCTCTTTATCAAAAATTTTCATCAAATTTTCGTGTCAACTTTTTGCTTTTCTTTCTTTTGCTTTTTCTTCTAAATTCTTTTTTTAAAAGTATAAATAATATCAAATATCACCACAGTATCACCACCAGCTTAAACCCAGTGATTCTAGCTGAAACAAACCCCTCCCCTTTAATAAGCTATTAAAAGAATAAGCTATCAAAAGACCCATTTATTCCTTTAAGACAAAATACAGTCAATTGACTGTGCAAAAACTACTGGCTTAAAGCCCTTTTTTGTACTTTTAGGTAATTTTTTTGTGGTACTTCCTACGCTCTCGGTGACAATTATTGCTCATTCGCGGCCCACAGAAGTCCCCCTGTTTCAATTTTTTGGAACTAAAACCGCCTTATATTCAATTTGAACCTCAGGCTCTTCTGGTATGGATTCTGCTTAAAGAGCTTTGATAGTTTAACTTTGTAAAGCCACAATTTTACAGTAATCACTCTATTTAGTGGCTCTATTGTAGGAGAAGAGAACATGAAGACTCTGTTTTCAAGCGTATTGACAATGATCGCACTGGCACTTGCCTTGATAACCACAGGCTGCGGGAAAGACAGTGGTGGTGGCGGTGGTGGCACCACAGCTACAACTCCCAACAATGACGATTTGAAGCATGTTAACACCGCCATTTGCACAAATGCTCACTATCAAAATGGAAGGTGGTATGACTACAACGGCGTCGAACTCTCTCAGTGTAGCGGCATACAAAACTATATGAATAGCAAATACTTATTAAGCTATGACAACAATTATTGTCAGACTAGACTTTACCAAAAGCGTAGAACCTACCACATCATCTTAAACGGAATCAACAAATGCGCGGCTGAAGAGTACTTTACTGAGTTTGGCAACAACCAAATTTATCCTCAATACGGTCAAACACACTATATAGGTTTTGCTCCACCATCCTACTATAACTACTACCACGGTGGCTATAGCTGGCCAGGCCAATACGGATATAACAATGGCTTTCACTGCTACGGATGGGGATGCGATATTGGCGATGGCAAATGGAACTTTGGAGACTTTGTTGCCATCGGTTTAGGTGCAGGACTAATTTTTGCCATAGCCAATAGCCTCTAATTAAGACGTTCGCTGGCAACTCGTGGCGTTAGACCTCAGGGGCATTAAAGACTTTAAAAATGGTTTTAAATCAAATTGACTCAACTCCTACGGTGACGACTCCCCTCCTTTTTGCTAATAATTGGAGGTATGAAAACCTTAGAAAACCCTATTCTCGAAGCCCCGACAGCACCCCATTCTGCCATTAACTTTAACAAAATTAGACCGGAGCACTTTATTCCGGCCCTTAACGAGGCCATTGTTAATGCAAAGTTGAAATTAGAAAAAATCAAAACAGAAAAATTTCCCAACTTTGAAAACACAATTGTTGCGCTCGAAGAAACCAACGAAGAAGTTAATTTTGTCTACGGCCTTTTCTACAATCTACTTATTGCAAATGGAAACAAAGAAATGCACTCCATTTCTGATGAGTTCATGCCTTTAATGGCCTCTTTTAGTAGTGATATCAGCCTTGATATTGACTTATTTAAGAGGGTTCAACTCGTATACGAAAATCTCAAAAACACACAACTTGATAAAGAGGACCAACGCTTACTTACTGACACCTATCAGTCATTCACAAGGAACGGAGCCCTTCTTGATGATAAATCACGACAAGAACTTAGGAAAATTGATAAAGAAATCGCCTCTTTAGGTCCTCAATTCAGCCAGAATGCCACTCAGGCGATTAATGAATTTATGCTCGAAGTTACAGATCAAGGTGATTTATCGGGACTTCCTGAAAGTGTTATAGCTTCAGCAAAACATCTTGCCGAAGAGAAAGGTTTACCCCACTCTTGGGTTTTCACCCTGCAGATGCCAAGTTATCTCCCCTTCGTAAAATACTGTGACAATCGAGAACTTCGCAAAAAAATGGTCATAACTATGGCTAAAACAAACACAGATGGCCCATGGGACAATCGTCCACTTATACACAAAATATTAAAGCTCAAGGAACGACGTGCCCATCTTCTCGGCTATGAAAATCATGCCCAATACAATCTCGAAAAAAGAATGGCTGAAACTCCAAAGCAAGTTCACAAATTTCTCAATGAGCTTCTTGACATCGCAAAACCTGCTGCAACAAAAGAGATCCACGAATTACAGCTCTTTGTAGACTCTATTGGAGGCCCCAATCCTATTCAAGCTTGGGACTTTGAGTACTACTCTGAAAAGTATCAAGAAAAGAAATTTGGTTTTAGCCCTCTTGAGCTTAAGCCCTATTTCCAGTTGGAAAATGTTGTCAATGGTGTTTTCACAATCACCTCACAACTGTTTAACTTGGAATTTAAACCGAATGGTGATTACCCTGTATATCACCCCGAAGTTCACGTCGTTGAAGTCTATGAGAAATCTGGTGAATATCTAGGACTCCTTTATTTAGATTATTTTCCTCATGCCAATAAAAAATCCGGAGCCTGGATGACAAACTACAGAGAGCAGGGGATCTATCGCGGACACCCATCTAGGCCGCATGTGAGTATTGTCTGCAATTTTACAAAACCCACTTCTGGCCACCCCTCCCTATTGACTCTCAATGAGGTTCGAACCCTTTTTCATGAGTTTGGTCACGCTCTGCACAGTTTATTAAGTAAATGTAAATATCGCAATCACTCTGGAACTCAAGTTTATTGGGACTTTGTTGAGCTGCCATCACAAATGCTAGAAAATTGGGTGGAGGAAAAAGAGTCCCTCCAAATTTTCGCAAAACATTATCAAAATGGGGAAACTATTCCTGACTCATTAATTGAAAAGATAAAGCTGTTATCTCAATTTCAAACCGGTTACGCTAACTTGAGGCAAATTCGATTTGCAACCCTAGATATGGCCTACCACACCACCCCTGCTGACGAGATCCAAGATGTTTTGGATTTTGAAGATGAAATTACCTCTCCTATGCAGGTGCTACCTAAAATTCCTGGTGCCAACTCTTCTGTTAGCTTTCAACATATTTTTTCGGGGGGGTATTCTGCAGGCTATTACAGCTACAAGTGGGCTGAAGTGCTTGACGCTGATGCCTTTGAATTTTTTAAGCAATCGGGAATTTTTAATGCCAATACTGCCAAACTCTTTAAAGAAAATATCTTGGAACGCGGAGGATCTGAACACCCCATGGTACTGTACAAATCTTTTCGTGGCCGAGAGCCTGATCCAAAAGCCTTATTAAGAAGGGATGGTCTTCTTTGAAAATCTTAATAATATATCGACCTGATAGCGAGGAAGCCCTCAACAAATCTAATGAACTCAAAGTATGGCTGGAAAAAAAAGGGCACAAAGTCTACTCTCATCCCCAGCAAAAAATTAAAAACTGCGAGTCCCTGTCTAACCTCTGTGAGGCCGATTTAGCTATCGCACTCGGTGGGGACGGCACCTACCTAGAAGCCGTAAGACTCTGCTCTGGAAATAAAATTCCAATTTTAGGGATCAATATGGGATCGTTAGGTTTTTTAACCGTATCTCCTATCGAAAATCTTTATACAATGGTAGAAAAAGCTCTAAATAAAGAGCTTGAAACTCGCCCAAGGACTATGATTGAAGCTGAAGTTGACGGACAAGTTTTCTCAGCTCTAAATGATGTCGTATTTGAGCGCGGAGACATGAGTCAATTGCTGAACTTAAGTATTCAAAGTGGTTCGCATCTTGTGAGCAATTTAAAAGCAGACGGACTTATTTTTGCTACGCCGACCGGAACTACGGCCTACAATCTAGCCGCTGGTGGGCCAATACTACACCCAGAAGTCAAAGCCTTTACTATGACTCCCATTTGCCCACACAGTCTGACAAATAGACCCACTGTATTTCCAGATGACCACGAACTGACTGTAGAACTGTTAAATGACAACCAAGAAGCCCTGTTAACTATTGACGGTCAGAAAAGAGCTAAGATTTCCAAAGGACAAAAGGTTAAGATACGAATAGCACAACACATACACTATGTCCTTCGCATACCTAGCCATAATTATTTTGATTTACTCAGAAAGAAATTAAAATTTGGAGAGAGATCATAGTTTACAAAAAATTGAATCTAATCGAGGGGAAATTTATGTTGGTAGAAATTAAAGTCAAAAATTTTGCGATTATAGAAGAACTCAGCTTTGATCTAAAAAGCGGGTTAAACATTATTAGTGGTGAAACCGGTTCTGGAAAATCCATAGTGCTCAAGTCTCTGGCTCTACTCATGGGAGACAAAGCTTCTAGCGACACCGTAAGAGTTGGAGCTGAACAGGCAATCATAGAAGGATATTTTGATCTAAGCAAACGAAAAGACATCCTAAAAAAACTAAATGAGATGAGCCTCGAAGGGGACGAAGACGAACTTGTAGCAAGAAGAGTCATCTCTTCTCAAGGAAAAAGTAAAGTTTACCTAAATGGACACCTATCAACACTAAACAATTTAAAAGAAATCGTGGCTCCACTAGTAGAAATTAATGGCTTTAATCCACCATTAATTGAACTCACCGGGCAGCACGAAAGCAAAGCTCTACTTGAAAAAGCTTATCACCTCGACTTACTTGACCAGGTTTCTGGTTGCTCTATTTTAAGAAAAGAATTTGAAGAAAAATTCCACCTCCAACAAACCTTATTAGATCAACTAGAAGTGTTGAAGGAGAAGAATCTCCACAAAGAACAACGATTGGATTTTCTATACTTTCAGCAAAAAGAAATCACAGAAATTGGAGTCTCCGAGAACTTTGAAAAGGAAATCGAAGAAAACTATTTAAAAGCCAAAAATTTTCACTCATTAAGTGCATACGTTAGTAAACTTGAAGACGAAATTTATAGTGGAGATAATTCAATAATCGACAGACTGCAACTTCTAGTGTCTGAAGGTGAAAATAAATTTAGAACAGATAATTGGATGAAAAAGTTAGATATGCTGGCTACGGCCAGAACTCAGCTTGAAGAGTTTGTTTTTGATATTCGCGAATGGCAGAGAGACCTAATAGAAAACCCTATCGATATTGAAAAAGCTGAATCTCGTATGTCCCAATGGAGAAAGTTACAAAAAAAATATGGCGACAGTTCAAATGAAATACTAAGCGTTCTCAAAAAAATTAATGACGAAATTGAACAACTCGAGAATTTTGATCAAAGAACTGAAACTCTAGAAAAAGAAATAGAGGAAATTAAAAAATGGCTTTTGAAAACTGCTGAAACTTTACATAAGGAGCGAACAAAGGCCTCTGTTATTCTCACCAAAAAAGTCAACGAAGAGCTCAAAGACCTAAATATGAAAGGCGTTCAGTTTGGCATCCAGATTCAAAAGTTATCTGAGAGCAATAGCAAAGGCGTGTCTGATGTTGAGTTTGCCATTCAGGTGAGCAAAGAAGATAAGTTTAGACCTTTAAATAAAATTGCTAGTGGAGGTGAATTGAGTCGCATTTTGCTTTCTCTTAAAAAAGTGACTTGCTCATCTGAGCAACCTCGTACCTACTTATTTGACGAAGTTGACACCGGTGTAAGTGGAGAAACGGCTGAAAAGGTTGGAGCAAAACTCAAAGCCATCTCTACAGGTCAACAAGTTGTGTGCGTGACTCACCTTCCTCAAGTTGCCGTTTTTGCCGATTCACATTTTGTTATCTCAAAAATTCAAAGTGGAAAAAAAGTAGGCATGCAAGTTGTGAGACTTAATTCTCAGCAACAGGAAGAAGAAATTGCACGCCTCATATCTGGCACTAAGGTAACCACAACGAGTCGGAAGCACGCACGCCAACTCCTAAATGAGACCAGAGATAATATTTAGATTTATAAATCGATCATGAGAAAATCTTGACGCATCTTATCCGCTAATTTGGGTAAAACCTTATGAGTATTTACAGTCTCTTAATATTATAAATTCTGTGGATCAATAGATATGTCGGTCATGATTTCTGGGTTCTTTCTAAAATCAGTGGGAGACGAAAGTCTAGGAAATAAAAAAGGGCCTCACAAACTGGGAATCTCTTGATTTGATGATTTTGCAAGAAATTATCAACAGGAGATGCAGCTATGAA
>CAZCYD010000006.1:5262-107724 GCA_964502735.1 uncultured Pseudobdellovibrionaceae bacterium | reverse complement strand
TCTCTTCGGGGCGTGATTCAATCCATGGCTCTAGAAACTTTAATGTCGCTTCGCTAAGTGGAATAAAGGCATTGTTCTCAGGTGGAGAATCCAATCGAGAAGCCAATAGAGAAGCCAATAGAGAAGTTAGTGGTGAACTGGAGTTTGTTTCTTACGAAACAATGGGCTTAAGAGATGGAACTTTAGCTAACGTATCTTGGCTTCAGGAGTTTTCTGATCCCGTCACTCGAATTAGCTGGGACAATTACCTTTGTGTATCCCCTAAAACAGCAGATAGAGAAAAACTTAGGGAAGGACAGATTGTATCTCTGGAAGTTGCCGGAATTAAGAAAAAAGTTCCCGTTCACATTCAGCCTGGACAGCACGATGATGTTGTCGCGCTGTCTGTAGGTTACGGGAGAACAGCGGCAGGCAAAGTGGCAAATGGCGTCGGTGTAGCGGCCTTTGATTTGTCTGAGATCTCTGGAGACAGAATTTTGCCTTCGGGTCTGAAAGTGAAGGTAGCTAAAACGGGAGAGAAAGTGGCTCTGGCAAATGTTCAGGGGCACCATTCTATGGAGGGTCGCCAAATTGTTGTAGAGAGTACTCTGTCACAATTTAATAAGGCTCCCGACAAAGTTGTTCATAGACATAAAATTATTAGCGCATGGGACAAACACGAGTACAAGAGTTACAAGTGGGCTATGTCCATAGATTTAAATTCTTGCACGGGTTGTGGAACTTGTACAATTGCCTGTCAGTCCGAAAATAATATTCCAACAGTAGGAAAGCGATATATGCTGCAGGGGCGTGAGATGACCTGGATGCGTATTGATAGATATTACGTTGGGAGCCCAGATAATCCTGATACAGTCTATCAGCCAATGGCTTGCCTACACTGCGACAATGCTCCTTGTGAAACTGTTTGTCCTGTAGCGGCGACGGTTCACAGTTCTGAAGGCACTAACGACATGATCTATAACAGATGTGTGGGTACTCGTTATTGTGCAAATAACTGCCCCTACAAGGTGAGAAGATTTAATTGGTTTAGTTACACGAATATAGAGTCTCCTCTTCATATGGCTCTCAACCCTGAGGTGACTGTTCGACACAGAGGGGTTATGGAAAAGTGCACTTTTTGCACACACAGAATTAGTGATGCAAAAAGAAAGGCCATTGCAGAGGCCAGAGAGTTTAAAGCTAATAGTGTAAAGACCGCTTGCCAAGAGAGCTGTCCAGCCGATGCTATAATTTTTGGCGACATGAATGATGCAACTAGTGATGTGGCTAAGGCCTTTGAAGATGTTAGAACCTACAGTCTTTTGGAGGAGCTCAACACTGTGCCTGCGCTTCGTTATAAGTATAAGGTGAGAAATACTGAAAAACTAAAGGCTGAGGGTCATCATGGACACGACAGTAAAGGAGGGGATCACTCATGATTAAGCGAGAACCTCTCATTTGGGGAAAAAAATCATACAAAGACATAACTGACGACATTTGTTCCCTCGTAGAAAAAATGCCGGGTAGTGCTTATTTTTTGACTCTGCTAACAGCGAAGGGTTTGTTTATTTTCTTTTTGGCGGTAATGGGAATTATTGCCGTTAAAGGAATGGGGCTTATGGGGGTTAACTCTCCCGTCGGTTGGGGGACAGATATCGTAACCTTCGTTTTTTGGATTGGTATCGGTCATGCGGGAACTCTGATTTCAGCGATTCTTTTTTTGTTTAGGCAAAAGTGGAGAATGTCGATTGCTCGTTCAGCTGAAGCTATGACGGTCTTTGCGGTCATGACAGCTGGTGTTTTCCCAATTCTTCACACTGGACGCCCGTGGTTGGCATATTGGTTGTTGCCTTATCCTAACCAAAGGGGTCCTCTCTGGGTGAACTTCAGGTCACCTTTGATTTGGGACGTTTTTGCTGTTTCTACCTACGCGACCGTGTCTATGGTTTTTTGGTATATAGGAATGGTTCCTGATCTTGCAACTATACGCGACAGAGCCAAATCAAAATGGAGAAAGAGAATTTACGGAATTCTTTCTTTAGGTTGGAGAGGAACGGGACGCAGCTGGAATCATTACGAAATGGTTTATATGCTTCTTGCGGGCCTTTCAACTCCATTGGTGCTTTCAGTTCACTCTATAGTGTCTTTTGACTTTGCTGTTTCTCAGTTGCCAGGGTGGCACACAACTATTTTCCCTCCCTATTTTGTGGCTGGAGCTATTTTTTCTGGCTTTGGCATGGTTGTGACTCTTATGGTGATCATTCGCAAATTGGTTCCTGTCTACAAGCACTATGTGACGCTCAATCATATGGAGAATATGAATAAAATCATTATGGCAACGGGCCTGATGGTTGGATATGCCTATGGTTCTGAGTTCTTTATCGCTTGGTATTCGGGTTCACCCTACGAGCAGTACGCTTTTGTGAATAGGGCTTTTGGACCTTACTGGTGGTCCTACTGGATAATGATCACTTGCAATGTATTTATACCTCAGCTCTTCTGGTTCAAGTCCATTAGGAGATCTATTCCTGCGATGTTTGTTATCTCAATTTTTGTAAACATTGGGATGTGGTTTGAGCGGTTTGTGATTACTGTGACTTCTCTTCATCGGGATTTTTTACCAGCCAACTGGGGAATGTTCCAATTCACTTTTTATGATATTGGAGCGATAGTCGGCAGCTTTGGTATGTTCTTTACGTTTTTCCTAATTTATATCCGCACTCTGCCCGGAATTTCTATGGCTGAGGTTAAGCCTGTCCTTTATGTAAACAGAGAGGAAGGAGATAAAATTCATGTCAATTGATACATTGGTCACAAAACTTGAGAATGCATTGCGGTCTAAGTCTCAAAAAGGATTTGTAGGGATCTGGGATGATGAAAAGAAAATGATTGCGGCGGCAAAGGAAGCCAAAAAGGCGGGTTGCACGAAGTTTGATGCCATCACTCCATTTCCTCTCCACGAGGTTGACGAGGCTATTGGAATCAAGAGGTCTTATATCCCTTGGGTGACATTCATTTTCGGTTTAACAGGATGTGTGTTTGGAATCTGGTTCACTTGGTGGACCTCTGCAATCAGCTGGCCCCTAATCATAGGTGGAAAGCCAATGATGTCTTTTCCTGCTTTTATACCTGTCATATTCGAGTGCACAATCTTGTTTGCAGCATTGAGTTCAGTCGGAGCATTGTTGTTCATTTGTGGAATTCCCAAGGTCGATCCTCCGGTGATAGATCCTGACTTAACTAGTCATAAGTTTGGTCTTTTTGTACCAGAAAATGACACGTTCTACGACGTACAAAAGTTGGAAAAAATTTTTAAAGATCATGGCGCGGAACAGGCTCGTCAAGCGGAGTTTTAAAATGAGTTTTAGAATTGTGGCAGTTCTTCTTTCAGGCTTAGTGTTTATTTCTTGCAATGGCGGGGACAATAAAACGAATATCGAGGTTGTCCCAGATATGTTTGATCAGGTGTCTTTAAAGGCTCAGGACTGGGACTCCAATTCAGATGGAAAGGGATCTCAGAGAGTTCCTCCTGAGAACACAGTTCCTCGAGGCAAGCCCTACGTTAAGCATATGGATGATTTTTTGACGGCGGAATCAAAGCTTGTAAATCCATGGCCGAATGATTTTTCACCAGAAATGATGGAGCTTGGAAAAAAGAAGTATGAGATTTACTGTGGCCTTTGCCACGGAAGCACAGGGAATGGAAAGGGAGGACTTGTCGGTGATAAAATGCTGGTACCTCCAAGGAATTTTTTAGAGGACAGAGTCAAAAAATTCTCTGACGGAAGAATTTACTGGGCCATCGTTAAGGGTTTTGGAATTATGGGAAGCCATGCCAACCAACTCGTAACGGAAAAGGAACGTTGGGCTGTAGTCAATTATGTGCGCGCACTGCAAAAGCAGGATCAACAGTAGTTTGTAAGTTAATAAGGAGATGAAGAAGATGGGTCAAAGTCATCACACCCCAGCGGAAGTAAAAGATCCTGGAACATTACCAGTGACTTCGCAAATGAAAACCATATATTCTGTTTTAATGTTTGTAGGTGTTGCCGCCTTTGTTGTGACTTTGGCGAGTGGAAATCCTGCCAGAGCCTGGCACGCCTATTTATTGGGATTTTTCTATACCTTGTCGCTAGCGTTGGGAGGCTTGTTCTTGGCTTCGATTCAGCACCTGACAAATGCGGGCTGGTCGGTAAATGTGCGACGCTTTTTTGAGTCCTTTACATCCTTTATACCATGGGCTGCGGGATTGGGAGTTATTTTGCTCGCTTTTGGGGCGAGTCATCTGTACGAGTGGTTGCACCCCGAGGCCGTGGCTAAGGACCCTTTACTTCAGCATAAGGCGGGTTACTTAAATCCTACTTTTTTTTGGATTCGATTTGTTGTCTTTTTTGGTTTGTGGGTATTTTTTTCTAAAGTTATTGTGGGAAGTTCTTTGCTTCAAGATAAAACTGGCGAAGTTTCTTTAACTAAAAAAATGGCTTCTTATTCAATCGCTTGCATACTGACTTTTGCTCTTTCTTATTCTTTTTTCTCAGTTGATACTTTAATGAGTTTAGAGCCTCACTGGTTTAGCACGATCTTTGGTGTTTACACTTTTGCCGGCTTGTTTCAGACAACAATTGCTTTTACCATATTAGTTATTGCGTACTTAACTTCTAAAGGGCGCTTGACGGGTTTTGTTGATGAAAATCATCTTCATGATTTAGGTAAGTTTTTGTTCGCCTTTACGGTCTTTTGGGCCTATATTGCCTTTTCTCAGTACATGTTAATTTGGTATGCGAACTTGCCGGAAGAGACAATATTTTTTGAGCCAAGATCGCATGGCCCATGGGCTTATGTTTCTGTATCTCTAATCCTTTTTAAATTTATAGTTCCATTTTTTGCTCTTTTACCTCAGTGGGCTAAAAGAAAACTGAATCACTTGGTGGCTGTTTCTATTTTGATCCTAATTATGCAGTTTGTAGATCTTTACTGGTTGATCTATCCCAACTTAGAGAAAGATCATGGACTTGTGTTTGGCATTCCTGAAATCTTTGTTTTCTTGGGCTTTATGGGATTGTTTTTATTCACGGTTTCTCGCTTTTTAAGTCAGAACTCTATTATCCCGCACAAAGACCCCAGAATCCAAGAATCTATGCATCACCATGTAGTGTATTAAATTTGCGTTTTCATGGTTTTTTTGTTAGCCTACAAAATATGAGTCAAAAAAGTATGCGAAGAAATGGTGTGCAAACAAAAAAACTAAGGTGTTTTTTAATTTGCACGACAACTAAATAATCTATGTCTTTAGTGCGCATACATTTACCCGACAGTTCTGTAAAAGAGTTTTCTCACGAACCCACAGTGATTGAGGTGGCTCGGTCCATTGGATCTGGACTGGCTAAGTCGACAGTGGGTGCCCTACTCAATGGAGGGACCGAAGTTGTAGACCTTAGGACCACTCTAAAGGATGGCACGCGGTTGAAGATTATTACATTAAAGGATGCAGAAAGCTTAGAGGTCATCCGGCATTCCGCAGCTCACGTTATGGCTCAGGCCGTTCAGGAGATTTGGCCCGATGTAAAAGTGACAATTGGTCCTGTGATTAGTCACGGTTTCTTTTATGATTTTGACTCTCCACGAGCTTTTTTGCCCGAGGATCTAGAAAAAATTGACGCTAAGATTGCCGAAATTTTAAAAAGAGATGATGAAGTTATAAAAGAGGTTTGGCCTAAGGATAAAGCCATTGAGGTTTTCTCGGCTCTGGGTGAAACCTTTAAGGTCGAAATTATTGAAGATCTCAACGAACCAGAGGTATCAATTTATCGTCAAGGGGAATGGTTTGACCTGTGTCGAGGACCTCACGTCCAAAGCCTTGGTCAAATTAAAGCGGTTAAGACTTTGAGTACCGCAGGGGCTTATTGGCGCGGGGATGAAACCAAGGCGCAGCTACAAAGAATTTATGCCACAGCTTTTAATGATAAAAAAGATCTCAATAAACATTTGGATAATCTTGAGGAAGCCAAAAAGCGTGACCATAGAAAATTGGGTAAGGAACTAAATTTATTTGCTTTTACTCAACTTTCGCCAGGTGCTCCGTTCTTTACCCCTAAAGGAACAATTATTTACCGAGAGCTTCAAACTTATCTACGAGAGAAGTATTTGGATTATAATTATCAAGAGGTGATATCTCCTCAGATTTATGATGTCGAATTGTACAAACAGTCGGGACACTATGATAACTATGTTGAAAATATGTACTTTACTGAAATTGACGATCGAGCTTTTTCTGTAAAGCCTATGAACTGTCCGGGTCATTGTGTTCTGTATAAGAATGATTTGAAATCCTATCGTGATTTACCATGGCGGGTTGCCGATTTTGGCCGTTTACATAGGCATGAGCGCAGTGGAACAATGCACGGGCTGACAAGGGTGAGATCCTTCTGTCAGGATGATGCTCACATTTTTTGCACAATGAATCAGCTACAGACGGAGATTCAATCCGTCATGAAAATGTTAGGTGAAATCTACAACAAATTAGGCATGCCCAACTATAAGGTGTATCTGTCAACACGACCTGAGAAGAGGATGGGAACTGATGAGGTGTGGGACAAAGCGGAAGAGGCTTTGGCTCAAGCTTTAACTCACGTTGGTATGGACTACAAAGTTAATCTCGGAGATGGAGCCTTTTATGGCCCCAAGATCGATATTATTTTTATTGATGCTCTTGAGAGAGAGTGGCAGTTGGGGACTCTTCAGTGTGATTTTAATATGCCCAGGGCCTTTGATTTAAAATATATTGGTGAAGACAATCAGGAACATCAACCCGTTATGATTCACAGAGCCATTCTGGGTTCCTTTGAGCGTTTTATTGGTGTGTACTTAGAGCACACAGCAGGGCGATTGGCGACTTGGTTATCACCCGTTCAAGTTAAGATTCTTAACGTCACATCAGATCAGTTTGAGTATTGTCAGAGTTTGACCTCCCAGCTTTTACGGGAGCGCATCCGAGTTGAGTTTGATGGACGCAATGAAAAATTAGGTTTCAAAATCAGAGAAGCTCAATTGCAGAAAACTCCCTATATGTTAATTATCGGTGATAAGGAAAAAGTGGCCGGCACAGTCTCCGTTAGGCTCCCAAATGGCGAAACGAAGTCAGGTCTTGCTTTTCAAGAGTTTTTAGATGGTGTAAAAAAAGAAGTTAAAAATAGATTGCTGTTGAGTCCTTGGACTCAGATGTAAACTAAGGAGGACGTTATTAGAGACGTGAAAAAAGAAGGCCGTAAAGGGTCTGGTCAAGGAAAGAAAGACGACAAGTACAGAGTAAATGGAGACGTGAGAGCTCCTGAAGTTAGGCTCATTGATGAAAATGGAGTTATGCTTGGTGTAATGTCTTCCCATGATGCCTATTTGAAAGCTCAAGATAGGGGTTTAGATCTTATAGAGATAGCCCCAAATGCTAAACCTCCAACTTGCAAGATAATGGATTATGGTAAATGGAAATATGAAAACAAAAAGAAACAGGTTGCAGCCAAGAAAAAGCAAACTGTAATTACGATAAAAGAGATTCAGGTTCGCCCAAGAACCGAACAGCATGATCTCGATACAAAGTTAAAGCATGCAAGAAGATTTTTACTCGATGGAGATAAGGTTAAAATTAATTTGCGATTTATGGGACGAGAAATGGCTCACCAGGAGCTTGGCTTTGAACTACTTGCCAAGCTAATGAAAGACTTAGAGGATGTTTCTGCTGTTGAAACAGCTCCTAAAAAAGAAGGTCGTCAGTTGTTTGTGCTTTTAAGTCCTGATCCTTTAAAGATAAAAGACTACAACAGTAAAACTAAGGACGCTGTTAAGGCTTCGACCGATGAGTCAAAAAGTTCAGCAGGCCCCTCAGCTGAGGTCACCAGCAAAGCCTAGTTGACAGTTAAAACTATTTACAAGGGTTTTCGAGCTTAATACGTCCTTTTAGATCTACTTGGGTCCAAGTTTTTGAGACCCCGTCACTTCCCTTGTGGAGTTCAAAACAGGCTTTGTGTAGAGCCTTGTGTGCTTCTTTTAGTGAAAAATCTAAGATGTCTAGGGAGCCAGTAAGCTCAAGGGTGTTCTCAGCAAACTTAAAACTCATGGGTATGTCGCGCTGAACAGAGTTCATATTAATGGTGGCCACAAGTGTGCCCGATTTGGAGTCTATACTTTTAACTTTTCCATTAATAAACTTATCACCAGGCAAGTGCTTGAGGCTGGTTTTCATTAAGTTGAAAAAATTGTCAAACAGAGTTTTGTCTCGCTCGAGGTTGTCTGTATCGACGCTTTTTATGTTGATCGCAAAACTATGAGATTTCATCCAGTCTTCTAAGGTCAAAGCCTTCCTTTTGTCTTTTCTGATTTTGATTAAGTTGAGGTCTTTAAACGTACCTTTTACGGGTAACTTTTCAGTGGTTTTAAATGCCGTCCATTCTAAAAATGCGGAATCTTTGACAGCTTCAAATCCACAATTTGTGTCGGCAAAGGTGAGGGCTGAAAAAAAAATGGAATAAAAAACTAAAAATAGCTTCATAAGGCCTCCTAATTAAAACTGGATTTTATTAAAATATCTTTTACCACTTGTTTAGTTTTTATTTACTGTTCTAATTCTTACTTTGTTCTAGTTCTTATTAAATATATCAGCCTAATTCTTTTAGTCTAGTTAGAGTCTCCTGATTTAAGAACTTTCCAAAATTTTGATTTGGACGACAGCAAGAGTTTACTCTCCTCTGGAAGCGATTTTTCATAGGCCTCTAACGTACGAATAAACCTGTAAAAGTTGGGATCTTGCCCTAGTGATCTTGCGTAAATTGAAATGGCCTCGGCTTCGGCAGCTCCTTTAATTTGTTGTACTCGCATGTAGGAGTCAGACTGTATGGCGAGGAGTTCTTTTTCTGTTTTACCTTCAATTTTGGCCTGTTCACCCTTTCCGTAGGAGCGAATTTTTTCTGCAATTCTTTCCCTTTCAGAGATCATGCGTTCGTAAACTTTTTGTTGAACTCCCTCTTCGTAGGCAATCCTTTTGAGTTGTACATCAATGAGTTTAATTCCTAATGGCAATAGTTCGGACTCTGCACTGCTAATAATTAGCTGACTGAGCTGTTCTCTGCCAATATTCACTTTTTCAATTTCTCCGGTGATTTCGTCTTGAATATCGAGGTGGGTTTCATCTCGTTCTTTTTGAATTTCTACTTTTCTAGTTTCAATTTGCTCAAGTATATCATTGCTGTTGCGAACGGCCTCGACTAAGTTATGATTTGAGATTACGTCTCGAGTAATTCCATCCAGAATAGCATCCAATCTTGCTCTGGCACCTCTCTCATTTTGAACCGTTTGAATAAAGTTTAAGGGGTCAACAATTTGCCATCTAGCTGTCGTGTCTACGACGATATACTTTTTATCCTTCGTGGGTATTTGGTTGGGGTCTCCATCCCAGTTGAGAATGCGGAGGTCAATTCTTCGAACTTCTTGTATAAACGGCAATTTGAAGTGGAGCCCCGAAGACGTTACGGTTCTTACGGGCTTTCCAAATTGAGTAATAACTGCCTGACGTCCCTCGGGGATTACATAAGTTGAGGAATTGAGAACATTTAAAGAAACAATAATAGCTATCGCTAAGAAGATCAGTTTTTTAGTTGGATCATTTGCCATTTTTTACCTCTCCAAACACAGGGAGTAGACCTTGCACTTCAGGATCTACAACAGTTATATTTTTAACTCGAGTCATAATTTTTTCTAGAGTTTCGATATACATTCTGTCTCTGGTAACTTGAGGGGCTTTTTTATAAGCTGAAAGCATTGCCAAAAATCTTTCGGCGTCCCCTTTTGAGCGATTCCTGACAGCTGAGGCAAAACCTTCAGCTTCGGCAATTTTTTTCTCAGCTTGACCTCGAGCTTCAGGAATAATCTTGTTGTAGTGTTTTTCCGCTTGGTTAATGGCTTGTTCTTGCTCTTGCTTGGCCTTATTGACTTCGTTGAATGAAGGCTTCACAGGCTCGGGGGGGTTCACATCTTGTAGTTTTACCGACACCACTCGTATCCCCATGTCGTACTTAGATAAGATTTCTTGGGTGAGTTCTTTTGATGTGGTGGCGATTTCGGTTCTCCCAACAGTAAGGACATCATTGACGAGCTTATCTCCCACCACCCTTCGCATGATGGCCTCAGAAATATCTCTTATGGTTTGAATAGGATATCTCACTTTAAATAAGAACTTCTGAGGGTCTGAAATTTGAAATTGAATAATCCACTCAACAGTGGCCACATTCAAATCTCCTGTTAGCATAAGAGATTCGCTGACTACACCGCGAGGTTCGTAGCTTGTTCGCTGCCCCTGGGTGCTTCGCGTTCTAAAGCCAAACTCCTCTTGCAGGACAAGCTTAGTCTTAACTTTTATAGCCTCGTCAATTCCAAAGGGGAGTTTCATATGTAGACCAGGAGGAGTCGTATTTATAAATTTTCCAAAACGGAGGACTACGGCTTCCTCATCGGGTTGAACTGTATAAAAGGAGCTGTAAATGATGACGATAAGAGTAAGAATACTGGCTACAATTGTGATAGTTTTCTTATTTTTTGAAAGTATTTCTACTAATTCTTCAATATCGTTACGGGGGCCACTAGTTCCGTTATATGCCATTATGTACCTCCAATAATGAGATTTTTAATTAATGAGATTTTTAAATTTTTTGTCGAATTAAAATTCTTGCGTGGATCTTTTTTCAATTTACTCTAAATGGCAAGTCGAATCGGGTTTATTGACTTGTGTCAGAAGGCAAGTTACAGCCCTATCATGCTACTTTTTATTAGAGTTTTTCTTTTTGTTCTTATTGTGTACTTTGTTTACAAAAGACTCCGCTCAATACTTCAAAGTCCATATGCGCAAACAGGTGAACAAAAGAAGCAGGATAAATCTGAATACAGGGGTTTTCGCCAACACAATAGAGATCCTTACGAAACGCTCGGTGTTTCTCGCCAGGCTTCGCAAGTCGAAATTAAAAAAGCCTATCACGATTTAATGGCAAAGTATCATCCAGATAAAGTCTCCCACTTAGGTGAAGAACTGCAGAGCTTAGCAAAAGAAAAATCACAAGAAATTGTGAACGCTTATAGAGAACTCTCAAAATAGTTTTGACGAATTTTGTCTGCGGATCTGGGTCATTTGGTTTAGAGATTCAATCTCGGCAAAGAGTTAGGGCCATGTCTTTGTAAAATAACTGACAAAGCTTTTTCAAACCCCTTAGTTTTTTCAGAAAACAAAATAATTGGCGAGTTGTCATATCTCGCGCTCTTTGGTTTTTTTCCTTCAAGGTGTACGAACAGAGCTTCACCAATTTGAACAATCAACATATTATTCAACACGTCTTTGCTTGCTGTTTCTTCTACTATTCCAAGACTGGTAGCCAGTTTTGAGTGGATATAGCCACCGTCAATAAATATCTCGATTTCCCCAATCTCAATGGGAGAATCTGTTGTAGGAGCGACTCCATTGTATCGTCCATCTGGGAGAGTTTTTAATTCTAGAGCGGGTAGAACTTGATCTTGACCAAACGGTTCCTGTTTGTGGTCCATGTGCATTGGTTTTGAAAAGAAACCTGGAAGCCATTGAGAAATTCCCCATAGGGCAGGAGATATCAAAAGACTTTTGTTGCAAAGTGATTCTTTGTTTGTAGATTTGTTTAAAGTAGTTTGGCCATATGAGTTTGATCTTTGCAAGATGATAAGAGTTAAAAAGACGAAGGCCTTCAGGGAAGGTAATAGGGGCAATTTTTTTGCTCTATTTCTAGTCATCTCGTTTATCTCCCAAAAGCCTTATTCCAGGGTGTTAGCGTGGCGTGCCCAATGGTGTGGAAAATGATGCGGAGAGTATACCTAATTTTGGTATTTTTGGCAGGAAATTCACGAACAGTGCAGATTTGATTCTGGATGGGAGATTATTTCAGTTTGGTTTGTATTTTTTACGTTGAAAGACATAGTTCTGCATCTTAATCCGCGGATTTGGGTATTAAAAACCTTTTGGAATTTAGCACCATGTTATGTCATGAATTTACGTTGTCATATCATCATGTGACACATGAAGAAATTTGTATGAAGGTTGTATTAAGGGGGAGGCTAATGAAATTAAAAAAGCCTTCTTTACATGGGACAGCAAAAAGAGTATAAATCCTCAACAATATTGCTGGGAATGGCCCCATAAGAGTGATTTTGTGATGGGTTATAGGTTTTGGTTTAGTTCGCGACCCCCTAACTTTCGCAAAGTTTCCGCCATCTCAGGAAGGAGCAAAAATGAAGCAGAAAACTCACAGCGGAGCTAAGAAGCGCTTTCGCACTCAACCAAGTGGTAAGATTAAAAGAAAAAGACCGGGCATGCGTCACTTGCTTTCGCATATGTCCTCTAAACGCAAGCGTCAGCTGGGATCGACTGAATATGTAAATCCCTCAAATGCTTACCAAGTCAGCAGAATGCTGGTTCTATAATAAGGAGGCTGAATCATGCGTGTTAAAAGAGGAGTAAAGGCTCGTAGAAGAAGAAATAAGGTTTTAGAGAGAGCGAGTGGATATTACAGTTCGGGTTCTCGTCTCTTTTCCGTTGCTAAGGAAAGAAATGATAGAGCCTTAGTTTATGCTTATAGAGATAGAAAAGTTAAAAAACGTGAGTTTAGGCTTCTTTGGACTCAAAGAATTAATGCCGCAGCCAGGTTGAATGGAACAACTTATTCTAGGCTTATGGGGGCTTTAAAAAAGGCCAACATTGATTTAGATAGAAAAGTTTTAGCAGACATGGCCGTTTTAGATGCAAGGGGCTTCACTTCGTTAGTTCAAAAAGTTTTGCCCTCCAATTAACTAAGGAGGGTGCCATTGAGCGAGATTCGAGATGCGGAACCTCAAAGCCCAATCATAAGCCCAGATAAAAGCTTGAATAAGAGTCTAGAAAAGAGTCCAGATAAGGGTCCAGAGAGCTTAGTTGCAACACTGGACTCAAATGTCGTGGGCCCTCAAGCGGATCTTGGGTCCGGGAGTCTTGATCAGTTTGTCCAGAGAAAGCAGGATCATATTCGACTTTCTTTGGAAGACAGACATCAAGCCTACGGGCTTTCTGAACTGGATAAAATTGAGCTTGTTCACGAAGCTCTACCTGAAGTCAATTTTGAAGAAATTAAAATAGAACAGGTTCGATTAGGCGCAGAGGGAAAGACACCTTTCTTAATCTCATCAATGACAGCTGGGCACAACGATTCTTCGCGTATAAATACTCTTTTAGCTCGGACGGCGAGTGAGAGGGGTTGGTTGATGGGTGTAGGCTCTCAACGGCGTGAACTTGAAGATCTAAAGGCAGCTGAGGAATGGAGAAGAGTTAGGGCTTTAGCTCCGAAGGCCGAGCTATTGGGAAACCTGGGCTTGTCTCAAATTATTAATCTAAAAATGGACGTGGTTCAAAGGTTGGTGGACTCGCTAGAAGCTAAGGCCATGATTGTTCACACAAACCCTTTGCAAGAGGCTCTTCAAATGGAGGGGACTCCCAACTTTAAAGGGGGCCTTAAAGCCCTTGAAGTTTTGGTAAAATCTTTAAGCGTTCCCGTCGTATTAAAAGAAACAGGTTGTGGGTTTTCGCAGAAAACTCTAAAGCAGGTCCGTGAGATTGGCGTTGACGTAGTTGATGTTAGTGGTTTGGGAGGAACGCACTGGGGCCGGATTGAGGCCTCAAGAGCAGTAAAAAGTTCCGTTCAGGAAAGAGCAGGCTCTACATTTGCCAATTGGGGAATTTCTACTTTACGCTCGCTTTTGAATGCTAAGGAAGTTAAGGGAGATTTTGAAATTTGGGCATCTGGGGGAGTTAGATCTGGTTTAGATGCTGCCAAGCTACTGGCTCTAGGTGCTAAAGTTGTTGGATTCGCTCAACCTGTAATCAGAGCTGCAGGTGAAGGGGAAGAGTCTCTCAATCAATGGATGGAACAAATAGAATTTGAGTTAAGGGTGGCCATGTTTTGCACAGGCTGCTCAAGTCTACAAAACCTACATCAAAAGGGCGTATGGATGTGGAAACAGCAGTAAATGGTCAATTGGCCCGCAACTATCAGGGCAAATTGTGCGAAAGATATGAAGAGTTGTTTAAAGGGTTTTCAAAGCTAGACAGGGAAGACCGTATAAATCGATTGATAAAAATAGGAGTTTTGACGGGTGAAGATGCCGAATTCCTTAAGGCCGGTTCTCCTATGGAGCTTGAGTTAGCCGAGAAGTTCATCGAAAATGTTATTGGCTACTTTCCGATGTCTATGGGAGTGGCCACAAATTTTATTATAGACTCTAAGCCTTACATTATACCTATGGTGGTGGAGGAAACTTCTATTATTGCCGCCGCTAGTAAGACGGCAAAGTGGGTGCGTGAATCCGGAGAAATTCAAACTGAAATTTTTGGACAGGATATTGTCGGTCAAATTCAGTTATCTGTCGTCAAAGACTTTTTAGCTTTTAAAAGTCGAATCCACCAAAATCGGGAAAAACTAATAACTATGGCCAATGAAATTGTGGCAAAAGGTCTTGTAAAGCGAGGTGGAGGCGTTACAGATATTCAAGTGCGCCATCTATTGCGTCCCGATGGCCGCGACATGGCGGTTATTCATGTTTTGGCAAATCCCTGTGATGCCATGGGAGCCAATATTATGAATCAAATCTGTGAGTTCTTGAAACCAAAAATTGAGGATCTTACAGGTGAAGTTGTGACAATGTGTATCCTGTCCAATCTTGTGGACTCAAAAGTCACCAGAGCTAAAATAATTTTGCAAAATGTGGACACTGAACTAGCGGAAAAAATTGAAGAAGGCTCTCTTTTTTCTCAGCTAGACCCTTACAGGGCAGCAACTAATAACAAAGGTGTTTTAAATGGAATTGATCCCATACTCATTGCCACTGGCAACGACTGGCGTGCCGTTGAGGCTGGTATTCATGCCTATGCATCAAGGGATGGGCAGTATCGTTCGGTAACAAGGTGGAAGCAGGAAGGCAAGGATCTTGTTGGTGTATTTGAGGCTCCCATAGTGGTTGGAGTTGTCGGCGGAGTGACATCGCTGCATCCTATTGCGAAAATGAGCCTTCAGATGATGGGAATAGAATCTGCCGGTGAACTCTCTAGAGTTTGTGCCGCCGTAGGTTTGGCAACGAACTTGGGGGCTATACGAGCACTTACCACGGTGGGTATTATAGAGGGCCATATGAAGTTACATATTAAAAACCTAACTCTAGGCGCAGGAGCACACGAAAAAGAGATTCCCCAAGTGCAAAAAAAATTGGAGGAAATTCTATTGCTGACAAAAAGAATTTCACTTCACAACGCTATAGAAGTTTTGAGAGAAATTAGGGACAATAAAAAGGGTGCCCAGCATCAGAACCCCCAGGTTTAGCCCATGAAGTCTATTCAAGTTTATTTGGAGGCCCCCTCAAAGACTTTTCTCATTGGCGAGTATGGTGTGCTAGATGGTGGACCGGCAATTATTTTGAACACAAAACCTCAGTTCTCATTAAAAGCAGTTTCCTCCGATGAGAATCAATGTCGGGGCATTCACCCTCTGAGTCCTGCAGGGAAGTGGATTCGTTTGAGATCAGTTTTTTTAAACAAATTAGACATAGAATTTAATGATCCCTGGAATCAGTCCGGAGGACTGGGGGCCTCCAGCGCTCAGTTTTTGTTTGTCCACGCTCTAAGTGAAATCGTACAAGGGAGATTCAACTTTGTTTTTCAAGAGGATTACTTGGGGGATTTGTTGCGTGATTTTCGCGATTTGTATGAGGACACGAAGGGTGTTTTGCCTAGTGGTGCGGATGTAGTTTCTCAGTTTATGGGTAGGGTGACATTGATTCGCGATGATAGAAAAAAATCAGAATCAGTGAATTGGCCATTTGCCTTCAAGAATTTCTTAATTTTTAAAACTAATAACAAAGTGACTTCACACGAACACTTGCAGAGCGTTCGTGCTGGAGATCTCAAAGAATTTAAAAATCTAGCCAACAAGAGTGTATTCTTTTTTGAAAATGAGCAATGGAATGCCTTTGTGGAGAGCCTAAAAGATTATCACCGGTTATTGGTAAAATACGATTGGGTTCATCCTTCAACTTTGAAATTAGTCGAAACTCTCTCCACGTGGATGGGGGTAGACGCTGTCAAAGGCTGTGGGGCATTAGGTGCCGACACGATCGTGGTTATCTGTGATGATACATTGAGTTTAAGTCTAATAGACAGAGCCAAATCTTTAGACCTGACATTTGTAGGAGACAAAACTCAACTGTCTCAAGGGCTCACGATTCAATATCAGAGAGGACAGGATATTGAAAAGGAAGCCTTGAAGTTTGTTTCGGGCTCTGACCAAAGGCCTTCAGGGGTGACGTTATGAAAGTCTGGCAGGCTGAGGCACCCTCCAATATTGCTCTTATTAAATATATGGGGAAGAGTGACAGTCAAAATAATGTGGCTGCAAACCCTTCTTTATCATTAACAACAAAAAAATTAATCACTAAAGTTGTTGCTGAAGTTGATACCCACAGTGCTGAAGACAGGTGGGAACCTCTAGTAGAAAAAGGATTTATGTCAATGAATCTATCGGAGAGGGGGGAAGAAAGATTCTTGATCAGATGGAAAGTTTTAAAAGAATTCTTTTCTATCAAAGAAAATTTTGTTGTTAGGTCCTCAAACAACTTTCCTTCAGATTGTGGGATTGCCAGTTCAGCCTCTAGCTTTGCCGCCTTGACCCAGTTAGCTTATGCTGTGGCTAAAGATATGGGTTCTTCGCCTCGCAAAGATATTGACTTACATCAATTGGCGATATTGAGTCAGCGTGCCTCTGGATCTTCTTGCCGTTCGTTATTTGAGCCTTGGGCGGTATGGAAGAGTGAGGGATGCTATGCTTTATCTTCTGCTTTTGACCCTATTTTTCACTACGTGGTTATAGCTGACCCTACTGCTAAAGTGGTGAGTTCAAGTGAAGCCCATAGACGCGTGGTAACTAGTGAGTTATTTTCTGGCCGACCGGAGAGAGCTGAGCGCCGCTTTACTTCTGTGGTAGAAGCTTTGAGTTTAGGTGGCGAGCAAGCCTGGAAAACCTTGTACACATTGTGTTGGGCTGAGCTGTGGGATATGCATGCTCTTTTTGAAACTTCAAAACCTCCGTTTGGTTATATGCAGCCTTCGAGCCTCGAAGTCTTAATAAAAAGCCGCAACCTCTGGGAGCAGAAGGGGGCGGGGCCTTTGGTGACAATGGATGCTGGTGCCAACGTTCACCTTTTGTGGAGAAGTTCAGATAGGGACATTGCTAATAAATTTAAATTAGAGTTAGAAACTCAGCACACCGTGATCGTTGGAAATGAATAAGTTTAAGTCTGAAGCCTATGCAAAATGTATTTTGGCAGGAGAGCATTCTGTATTAAGAGGGGGCGCAGCCATAGTTGCGCCCGTTAAAAGTTGCGCTCTGATATCAGAATGGGATTTGGTTGATCAGCCTTTGCAAATCGACTTTGGAGGCAAGTTTGGTAGAGAGCTCTCTTTGGTGTTTGGAGGAGCTTTAGATCAAGCTTGTTTGCACTTAGGTGTAGGTAGAGAAGGTCTTGTTGGCAAGTGGAGCTTACATAATCATATTCAGGTAGGAGGAGGGCTTGGTGCCTCAGCAGCTATTTGTGTGACTATAGCGAGATACTTGGTCACGTTAGGGAAATTACTTGAATCTGAGATTTACGAGTTTTCCAGAAGTTTAGAAAACCTGTTTCACGGAGAGAGCAGCGGTGTTGATATTGCGGCAACAATGGCTAAAGGGCCTTTACTTTTTAGCAGGGAAACGAAGATAAAATCTCAAAACTTAGAAAGCCTATGGAGTCCTCAACTCTTTGTAAGTTATAGTGGACACAAAGGAGTCACTTCAGAATGTGTCGAAATTGTTAAGAAGTTTATTGCGCGAGATCCTCGACGTGGTTTGTTGGTAGACTCAAAGATGGCTGAGGCTGTTGAGTTGGCAAAAAAGTCTTTAGATCTTGGTGAGAAAATGGGATTTAACTTGATGGCAGATGCCATCAGTTTGGCTCACTCTTGCTTTGAGGAGTGGGGGCTTGTGGATTTAGAAATGAAAAGTGAAATACAAAAACTCAAATCGCTAGGTGCCGTGGCTGTAAAACCAACGGGATCGGGGCGAGGTGGCTATTTATTGAGCCTGTGGAAAAGCGCCCCCACCTCAGCTCAACTTTTTGACTTGCACTTGGTAGAACTCCAGTGATGGGTTTGGTTATACGAATTCGAAAAAATAATCCGTCTAAAGTATTTGTGAATGTGCCTCACGCGCAGTTCGGCAGCCTCAAGGCTGCGGCTGTTTGAGCATGAGGCACATTCACAAATACTTTAGACGGATTATTTTTTCGAATTCGTATAACTGTATAAGGCGATGCTTGTGGCGATAACTGCGTTGAGAGACTCAACTGTGGCCTTAATGGGAATAGTAACTTTTTTAAGTTGGTGAGGAGGTAGGCCAGGACCCTCTTCACCCATAACCAGAAATGCCGGTGTAGGCCAGCGAAACTCCGAAATGTTATCTCCTTGCATGTCTAGAGCAATAAAGTGCGGAGACTCTTTATAAGAATCTAGAATCTCATTTAAACTCGGTCCATGAAAGAGAGGACAAGAAAAAACACTTCCAGCAGAACTTCGAATAGATTTTGGCAAAAATGGATTGGCGGCCTCTTTTGTTAAAATAACCGAGTGGCATCCTAAGGCGGCTGCGCTGCGGATAACAGCTCCTAGATTTGCAGGATCACCTAGTGGACAGACAAGTCTAAGGCCAGCTGAGGGGGGGGCCTCTGTGGTAATGGATTCATAACTCCAGCTTTTAATGGCCGGGCAAGATCCCGCTAACAGTGGATAGGAAGTGCCAAAAGTGTCGAGTTCTTTAAATAGTTCTCGAGTAAGAGTGTAGCTTTTTCCCCTAAAATCACTCGGCGCATCAAATCCTTCGCAGATTATCCACTCGCTGATCCATTCACTGTTTTGTGAGTTTTTTAGGGCTAATTCTTGAACAATTTTTTCACCACTAGCCAGAAATTGTTGGTGTTTTTTTATGCCTCGATTTTCTAATAGACTCTTCCAGCGCTTAAAATTGTCATTGTCTCGACTGGCAATTTTTTTTGTATTCATGACAGAGTTCCTAAGCCATTGTTGTTTCTCGCAATTTTATGGCTTATATTTCTTAAATGCTAGTAGAAAAAGCCAATCAGTTTTACGAAGAAGCCAAAGCCGCAATAATGTCTGCCAACGACAGCAAAACGCTTTATGAGATTAAAGTGAATTTTTTGGGTAAGCAGGGGAACCTTTCTCTGTTGATGAAAGAAATGGTTCAGTTGCCCAAAGAAGAGCGTCCAGGGTTTGGCAAATTGATTAATGAAAAAAAGCAGAGCCTTGAATCCCTCTATGAAGAGAGAGAAAAGGTCCTCAAACAGTTTGAGTTGGAAAAGCAAATTGAAAGTGATCGTTGGGACCTGACTTTGCCAGGGCCGCAAGTCGACTTGGGACGCATTCATCCTATTGCCCGCGTGATTGAAGAGATCTCGGGAATCTTGTCTAAATTGGGCTACAGTGTAAGAACCGGTCCATTAATTGAAAAGGACTGGTTTAATTTTGAGGCCCTAAATATTCCTCCGGATCATCCCGCAAGAGATGAACAAGATACTTTTTACGTTGATGAGACTCATGTCCTTAGAACTCACACATCGCCAGTGCAAATTCACACTATGCAAAGTGAGAAGCCGCCATTTAGAGTTATGGCTCCGGGGCCTGTATTTCGCTGCGACAGTGATGTCTCTCACTCTCCTAATTTCCATCAGATTGAAGCCTTGTTAATTGATCGTGAAGTTTCCATGGCTGATCTCAAGGGCACTATTGCTTTTTTTGTGAAGGAGTTCTTCGGCAAAGAAATAAAGACAAGGTTTCGTCCCAGTTTTTTTCCGTTTACTGAGCCATCTGCCGAGGTCGACTGCTCCTGCCCTATATGCAAGGGTAAGGGGTGCAGGATGTGCAAAAATTCTGGATGGATAGAAATCGGCGGAAGTGGTCTGGTTAATCCTCGAGTGCTAGAGTTGTCTGGTATTGATCCTGGTAAATGGCAGGGGTTTGCCTTTGGCTTTGGTATAGAGAGGATGGCCATTATTAAGTACGGCATTCCCGATATCCGTTTGTTTAGCGATAATGACTTGCGTTTCTTAAACCAGTTTTAAACCCGTTAAAAATTAAACAAGGAATTGAAAGTGAAAATTTCGTTGAATTGGTTAAACCAATATATTGATCTTAAAGACTTTTACTCTAAGCCAGAAAAATTGGCCGAATTAATAACAAATGCGGGGTTGGAAGTCGAAAACTTAGAGAATCAGGCCCAAGATTTTGCCAATGTCGTGACCGGAAAAATTGTCGAATTGGGCAAACATCCTGATGCGGATAAACTCACACTTTGCCAAGTGGATATTGGATCTGGCGAGATGCGGCAAATTGTTTGCGGGGCTCGCAATCACAAATCTGGAGATAGTGTTGTTGTAGCTTTGCCAGGAGCCGTGCTTCCTGGGGGTTTTGCTATTAAAAAGTCCAAGATTCGTGGGGTAGAAAGCTTAGGGATGTTGTGCTCCGAGGTGGAATTGGGTTTAGCCCAGAAGAGTGATGGCATTATGATTTTGCCCGACGGGATAAAAGTTGGAGTTCCTTTTGCGGAGTATCAAGGGCTTAATGACATACTCTTTGAATTGAGTGTGACCCCTAATCGCGCAGATTGCTTAAGTCACTATGGGTTGGCTAGGGAGTTGTCGGCTCTTTTAAATACGCCCTTGATGACTCCCGACAGCCAGGTTTATACAAATCAGAAAAAAAGTTCTGACATGGTTGAGTTAAATCTAAGAGCGGAGAACTTGTGTCCTCGCTACGCAGGGCGAGCGATTTGGGGGGTAAAAGTAGGACCCAGTCCTGATTGGTTAAAGAAGGGCTTGGAAAAAATTGGTTTAAACTCGATTAACAATATTGTAGACGTTACGAATTACGTGATGATGGAGTTGGGGCAGCCTCTTCACGCCTTTGATGCGAATTTTTTAGCGGACAAAAAAATCATTGTGGATAGAGCCATAAGTGGTGAGAAGTTTACGACTCTAGATGGTACGGAGCTAGTTTTAAGTGGTGAGGAGTTGACGATTCGCGACGGGCAAAAGGCGATAGCTTTGGCTGGAATTATAGGAGGGAAAAATTCGGGTGTGAATGAAAAGACGACCGATATTTTTTTGGAGTCTGCCTATTTTACAGCCGCACCTGTTCGCAAAACCTCGAGAAAACTAGGTATTCAGACAGATTCTTGTTACAGATTTTCTAGAGGCACGGACCCATGGGGTGTAGAACTGGCTTTAAATAGAGCCTGTCATCTTATACAGAAGGTGGCCGGAGGCGAGGTGGCAGAGAGCTATTGGGATGAATACCCTCAGCCAATTGTTAAGCCTCCCATTACCATTACAAGAGATTATCTGGAGCAAAGGCTAGGGTATTCGACTGATTTTGATGAATTCGTAAATTGGATGAAGCGCCTAGGCTGTCAAGTAGAGCTTGATAGTCTAGAGGGAGTCGCCACAGTTAATGCCCCTGTGTTTCGTTGGGACTTATGGACTGATATTGACCTGGTGGAGGAGTTTGGTCGGTTAAATGGATACGATAAAATTCCAGAAAAATTGCCGCCAATTAGCTATGAGCCTTTAACGGAAGCGAGTGAGTATTCGCATCAACGGCGCATTAATTCACTGGCTGTGCGTGAAGGGTTCTCTCAGGCCATTAACTTTAATTTCGTGAGTAAAAGTTTTAATAATTTGATCACGCCAGACGAGGCAGATGAAAGGACAACTGGATTAGTTGACATTTCAGAAGACGGAGTTGTGCAACTCGCGAACCCCCTAAGTGAAGATTTTAATATAATGAGGCGAAGGGTCTTCACAGGTCTTTTTAAAAACTTGATACACAATTATCGCCACGGATCTGATTATGGACGACTTTTTGAAACCGGCCATGTTTTTTGGAAGAACAATGATGAGTATCAACAGAGACTCCATTTGGGTCTTATTGCGTGGGGACAAAAAAAGAGTTTGTGGCAAAAGGAAGAGATTAAGAGGCCCTGTGTGTTTGATGTTAAGTCTGCTATTGAGAACATTCTTGTGAGCTTGAATCTTCCTGATTGGCAGTGGAAAGATTTTCCAACGGGCAGAGTGCCCAAGTATCTGCACCCTTACCAGTCGGCAACACTTTTTGTAGAGGGGAGAGTGATTGGTTTTATAGGAAGCGTTCACCCAAGTCGCTTAGAGAGTTTTAAAATACGAGAAACGGTGGCTATGGGTGAATTGGATTTAGATAAGCTTATGCGAAATCAACCTCGGCGACCAAAAGTTAAAGCTATTTCTAAGTTTCCGTCTGTAACGCGCGACTATTCTTTTGTTTTATCGAGAGAGCAGAAGGCCGCCGACCTAGTCCAGAAAATTCGCAAAGTTGGAGGAGGGATTTTGCAGTCCGTGTTGATTTTTGATGAATTTAAGGGGGGACACCTTAAAGAGGGAGAAAGGTCTGTGAGTCTCAGAATTAGTTTTCAAGACTTAGACGGTACACTCGACGAAGCGAAGTTGGATCAGCTGCAAAATAAAATCTTGGAAATCTCTTGATTTTAGGCCGCAGGGGGTCCTGATTTTCCAAGAAAAACTTGCCTATTTTCAATAACTTGGTAGCCTGTGATTGTGAAACTAAACAGTTTTGGCAATCCAAGAGGATGACATCATGCTGGAGAACAACAAAGAAAGATCGACAATGACTAAGGCTGATATCGTAGAAAGAGTCTACGAGAGAATTGGGTTTTCAAAAAAAGAAGCCTCTGAGTTAGTGGAAATGGTATTTAAAGAGCTGAAAGAGGTTCTTTGCAAAGGGGATAAGGTCAAGATTTCTGGATTTGGAAACTTTCTTGTTCGCGAAAAAAAAGCTAGAATAGGCCGCAATCCACAAACTGGTGATCAAATTACAATTAGCGCCAGAAGGGTTCTTACATTTCGGCCAAGTCAGGTCCTCAAAGCTATGCTTAACGGCGAAGACTATTCAAACTTAAAAGATGAGTAAAGCCCTATGAACAACGAAGACTTAATTTTTGAGACCCGAAGTGAGGGTCGATTCGCCCCCTCTGTGAACACCTCTCTGGACATTGGTATTGATGAAGGCCTAGCAAAAGAATTGCAGGCCATACCGGATAAAATGGCCTTTAAGATTGGTGAAGTCGCCGACTTGGCGGGGTTAAAGCCCTATGTTCTCAGGTATTGGGAAACAGAGTTTCCTTATTTGCGTCCAGGTAAATCCAAGCATAATCAGAGAGCCTACACTCGACGAGATGTCGAGATGGTTTTTATGATCAAAAAGCTCCTTTATCGGGATCGATTTTCTATCGAGGGGGCGCGTTGCGCACTTAAAAACCTTAGAAAAGAGAGCAAAAAGGTTTCAACTATCACGAGCGCGGTTTCACATCATGAGAAGCTCCGTGATCAAGTTCACGATTTGCTAAGGGAAATTAAATCTTTTCGTGAGTATTTTGAGCAGTTTTAGCTGAAATCAATATACCTAGACATAGGTCCAGTCTTGCACAATTTTCTCGTATTCTTGCCAGTGGGGACTATGCTGTCTTTATTAAGACAATAGGGGAGGAATCCATATGAAAAAAATAGCCATTGCTTTTGCCTTTTTATGTTCTGCTAATAGCTATGCGGCCATAGACTCTATTACCATTGATTCAATAATGGCCATTAACTCAAATGTTATCAGGTCTCCATATCTACTAGAAGTTTGTGGCAGAGTTAAGGCGGATGAACCGGTTCATGTCACCATTGTTTCAGACCCCAACACAACAAGGTATGCGCCCTATACAACAACTGTTGATGAAAACGGGGCTTATTGTCATGTCACTGCCAATTTCTCCGGACGAGTTCTCGCTGTCGCGCGTCCCGTTCATGGAAAAAAGGGTCATGAAGTTCAGTCAGAAGTTAAGTCTTTAAAATAGATCGCAGCTCAACTCAGTTCAGCAGAAGTAATCCTGAGAAAGGATTGCGAGGAGGTCTCAGATCTTTTATCTATTGACCAGGGTTCTCTAAACAGACAGTTTGGCCTTAAAGCTTTTTAAGGCCAGTTTGAACTCTTTTTCCAATGTTATTAAATCTACATTTACGGGCTGTTGATTAAATAAAACCCATTTTCCTCTGATTAATACGTGGTGAACGTTTTGGTTAGAGTGGGAAAATATGAGGTTTTCTTGAGGCACTTGAGTGGGTAAGGTGTCGAGGGTCTTTTTAAAGACTACGATATCGGCATCAGAACCCTCGGATAAATTTGACCAGTGAGGAGCACCCAGAACATTGGCAGCGTTATAGGTTACACTGTTGAGAATTTTTTCAGTGACCCCATTTTTAAAACCTTGTTGCTGGCAAAGTAGATGAGCTAATCTCATTTCAGATAAGATATTGGCTGAGTCGTTAGAGGCCGCACAATCTGTACCTAGTGCAAAAGGAATTTCAAGTTCTAGTATTTTCTTTAAGTTAGGAAGCTGCTCATAGATGATTTCTGAGGCGGGAGAAAATCCAAAAACAGTTCCTGTGTCTTTTATAAGTTTAAGATCATGCTCACTGGCGCTAACCAGGTGTACGGCTAGGCACTTTGGACCGAGAACTCCACACACTTCAGCCAACTGAACTGGAGTTAGGCCATAGCGATTAAGTACAGTGTCTCGTTCTTTTTGAGTTTGAGACAAGTGCATATGAAGTGAAAGACTGTTCATTTTGGCAAACTTAGCCATCTCGACAAGCAGTTCTTTTGAGTTTGTATCCGTTGCGTGTGGGGCTACGACAGGTACAAAATATTGAGTGTCATAAGGCCAGTTTTCGATGATCTCTTTAACTCGTTTCCATTTTTGGGGGTCGGGGAAAGCGCTGCCTAAATCGGCAGTGGTCTCGCCAATAAAGGCCTTTACCCCAAATAAGTTGAATGCGGGTATTATGCCTTCTTCGAAGTAGTAGTGATCTGCAAAGGCCGTAACTCCACTTTTAAGACCGCTAAGAATGTAGGGGTAACTTAAGGCTGCAAGAATTTGTGGATCTAACTGACTTTCCCATGGAAAAAAAAGATCGTAAATCATATTTTTGGTTTGGTGTGAAAGATCTCTAAATATATTCATTGCCACGTGAGTGTGAGCATTCACAAACCCCGGAGTAATGAGAAACTCACTTGCATCTAAACAAAGTGTGTCAGGAGGAAGATCTTTTGCCTCTATGATTTCTGAAATTTTTAATATTTTGGAATTGTGAATTAACAAGTCCCCAGACAACCAATTGTGATGGGGTGAAACCAGCGTTGCCCCTTTAAATAACAGATGAGATTTCCTTTCTAATCTATGTAGTTTTGTGGTTGAGAGGTTTTCTAGAATCAATTTGGCTCCTTAACCTGGGGGCCAATGTAGTGCTCTCCCTCCTAAAACATGGATGTGGAGATGGTAGACAGTCTGTCCGCCATGGGAATTCGTATTGATGACTACGCGGTATCCGTCGTCAGAGATGTTCATTTTTTTGGCGAGTTCAGCGACTGTAAAGAGCATATGTCCTAATAAAAATTTGTCATCAGATGTAGCTTCAGCGAGAGAGGATATTTCTTTGTTGGGAATAATTAAAAAGTGAGTGGGAGCTTGGGCAGAAATATCATGAAAAGCCGTGCAATAGTCATCTTCGTGTATAATCTGAGCAGGAATCTCCTTATTTAAGATTTTCTTAAAAATAGTCATTAAGTAATATCTATCAATTCACTTGGCGAAAGTAAATCTCTTCTTCGTTGGATTTTGTTAAAAGCCAAGATAATATAACAAAATGGTCAATATAATGTGAAAATCATAATATGATTAGTGTCAATACGAGGGGTAATAAAATTTGGGGTTAGTATGAGATTGGGATCTGAGGTTTTTTTTTCAAATAGACAGTTGCACACAAAATGGAGTCAAAAGCGAGTAGGGTGGCTGTGCCATGCGGCCTCTGTAAATCAAAACTTACAAAACTCATTAGACTTAGCTGTGGTCTCTGAAAATTTAAATGTCACTGCTGCCTTTGGTCCGCAGCATGGGATTATGGCTGAGAAGCAAGATAATATGGTTGAAAGTGATCATTTTATTCATCCTGTTTACAAAATTCCTGTTTTTAGTCTCTATGGTGAGGTTAGGCGTCCGACAAAAGATATGTTTGACCATATCGATGTGTTATTCGTCGATTTGCAAGATGTGGGATGTCGAATATATACATTTTTGACAACACTTTTTTATTGTTTAGATGCTGCTCAAGCCTGGAACAAATCAGTTGTTGTTTTAGATCGTCCGAACCCCTCGGGTCGAGAGATTGAAGGCAATAAGTTAGATATGTCTTACGAGAGCTTTATTGGAGCTGCTCCACTCCCGATGAGGCATGGCTTAACCTTAGGAGAGGCGGGCAAGTGGTATGTTCAGCACAAAGGTCTATCAGTCGATTACGAAGTGGTTAAAATGGAAAACTACTGGCCCGGAAAAATGGGACACTACGATTGGCCAAGTGAATATCCATGGGTAAACCCAAGCCCCAATATTCCGCGTCTGTCTTGTACACAAATTTACCCAGGTACAGTTTTATTAGAAGGAACATTATTATCTGAAGGAAGAGGAACGACGCTGCCTTTGGAAATGTTTGGTGGCCCAGGAATGGATCCTCGGGCCATTGTTCAGGCACTACATAGGATTTATCCCGGCGTAGATGACGGTTGTTTAATTCGTCCCTGTTTTTTTGAACCGACTTTTCATAAGCACGCTCAAAAACTATGTGGAGGAGTGCAAATCCATGTGGACCATCCTAAGTATCAGGCTCAGAAGTTTAAACCTTATCGTTTGGTTGGCGCTTACCTAAAAGCTATACGAGAGCTTTATCCAGAATTTGAACTGTGGAAACAACCACCTTACGAATATGAATATGTTAAAATGCCAATCGATATTTTGAGCGGAGGAGAACAGCTTCGAAACTGGGTTGAAGATAAGAGTTCAACCCAAAGAGATTTAGAACAGCTCTTAATTGAAGACGAAAAATCATGGAAAGAGGAAGTCTCTTGTCACTATATGTATTGAGATTCGCACTTTAGGAGGCGGCTAGATCAAAGGTGTCGCTTCGAGTTCTATAAAGAGACTCATCTAAAACCTTTTCTTTTGGGATGGTAATCCAAAAGGTCGATCCTACTCCAAGTTCGCTAGTCAGGTGGATTTTGCCTCCCATTCCTTCGATGAGCCTTTTTGATATTGGCATCCCTAGTCCTGTTCCCTTTTGGTGATTGGCTACCTTTCCAAGTGTTTCAAACTCATTAAAAACTTGATCTAATTGCTCTTGGGCTATACCCTTACCTGTATCTTGAATATAGACCACAAGGTTTTTGTCTTCATCTTTGATTGAAACTTCAACTTTGCCATTTGTTTTATTGTATTTAATGGCATTACTTAAAATGTTGGAAATGACTTGCTTAATTCGAAGTTCATCAAAGTAGCAGTTGTAGTTATAATTTTTGTCGAAAACCAGTCGGAGTTGGATTTGATCTTGATCGGCCATGGGTTGAAATTGTTCTGTTAGCATATTGAGAATGGGAATTAAATCTTGTTGCTGTATGTAGTAGTCCATTTTTCCAGACGTAATTTTGGCATAATCGAGTATATCATTTACGAGTTCTGACAGGTGGAGGCCCTGTTCGTGAATCATGTTAATAAAATCATCCCTTTCCTCGTCAGTGTCGTAGAGTTTTTCTTTAAGCAGCTCTGCCGAACCTATCATCGCCGATAGCGGAGTTCTTAACTCATGTGTAGTTAAAGCTATAAAACGAGTTTTCGCTAAATCCAATTCTTTTAATTGAGCATTCTGTACAAGAAGTTCTTGAAAAGCCTTTTCAATTTCAACTTGTTTTGCCGTCAGATCCCTCTGAAGTTTTAACTGAAGGGTTACATCGTGACACATAAAAAGCGTAACGTCTTGATCTTGAATGTGAATTTTTTTAACGCTTACGTTCCCGACAAATTTGACGCCATTAAATTTGCTGATCATTAAATTTTGGTAGTAGCCCTCTCGAGAAATCATATCTTTGTTTAAATTCAAAAAATTTGAATTTTCGCTCTTAGGAATGAGCTGATAGTAGTTGCAGGTCTTAATGTTGGACTCGCCAATTTCAAATAAAGACTTTGCAAGCTTATTAGCATAGATAAAATGTCCTGTTTGGCAGTTGATGGCCAGAAGAGCAACAGGAGCTTCTTCCGAGAGTGTTTTAAATAACAATAGGTCAGTTAGAGGCATTTTATCATCCACAAATAACTCGAATAAATTCAGAGGCTTTGTCTAAGTTATTTTTTATATTTGTTATTAGTAATTTAAAATCAGTTTTAGGGTTCAGCGATAGTCTTTCCATGATTTCTTTAGGAGCACCGAGGACTTTTTGGTGCCCACTGTTTCCGAATTTGAGAGCATGGACCAAAAGATTTGCGAGAAAAACAATGTCTACAGCGTTGTTGAGGTCGGCAGACAGTCCCTCTCGCAAATTGGTGTTAACTTCATGGTGATTTTTTATGACGGCCTGTATTTGAGAGGGGAGAGCCCACTTTTCGGCCAAAAGTTTACCTATGTGTGTATGATTGGGCAGCTCTAAGAGTTTTTCAGTTTCAAAAAAGCTTAATTTTTTTTCAGAAGCCACTTTACTTGTTTCAATTAAAATAGAAGAATCAATTGTGTAAAGTGCAATTTTTCCCATGTCGTGAACAAGTCCACAAGTGAACATATCTGAGGGAACTGGATGTCGCGTTTGTTTTGCAATGGTTTCTGCCGCTATACTAACTCCCACGGAATGTTTCCAAAATTCATTCATGTCAAATTCGCTCGGGCCTCTAACTCCAAGTGCTTCTATAATAGATGACCCCAATACAAGTTGTTGAATGGTGTCGTAACCAATATAGGCAATAGCCCTAGATAAAGAGGTCACTCCACCGGGAATTGCGTAGTAAGCGGAATTGACCATCTTTAAGACTTTTGTAGTTAGAGATTGATCGTTTGACATAATTTTTTCTATATCGGTTGTTGAAGACATGGGATCGTTTATAACCTGTGACAGCTCATAAACTATAGACGGGAGAGTTGGCAGCTCGTCCAAGCGACTTACAATATATTCATATGTAATTTTTTTTGCTGCCGACATTATGTATACCTTTTTGTAAACCCAATCAGCTTACAAAGATTAACTCACAAGTTTATTAAATGTTTTTTCAGGGAAAATTTGTTTTAATTTATTTGTAACTCGCTGAAAGGTTACTGGTTTTAAGATATAGCCATTCACGTTGTGATCCTTGGCTTGCATAATGTATTCTCGATCTGAAACGGCAGTAATTAAAACAACGGGTAGTGCTTTAAGCTTGTCGTGTGATCTGATGTTTTTTAGTAGTTGAATACCATCCATATTGGGCATCATGATATCTGATAAAACCGCCACAACATTGCTTAGTTCACCAGCTTCAAGTTTTTCCCATGCCTTTTTTCCATCAGGAAAGCTTTCTACATGGTAACCCAATTTCTCAAGCAGATGAACGAGGATCTTTCTATTTGGAGGTGAATCTTCAGCAACAACTATGCATTCAGTAGGATTTTCTGACATAGAGTCTCCCTTAAGTTATTTTATAAGCTCAATATTATTTCGGTTTTATACTTATATTTTTAAAGGAAATATTAATAATTTTGAATAGGACTTGTTTGCTTCTGGATAGAACTTTCTTGTTTTTACCAAGTCTACTTTTTTGTTTTGGCCTTAGGTCTAGCTGAGGTAAGTTTAAGTTTTTTATATGAATAGAATTGAGACTTAATACAGCTTGCTCAGTTTTTTATTGGCAGTACTAACTTTTTCTTTTTGTTCAGCTTGAAACTTTTTTATTTTTTTATTTAAGATTTCATTTTCATTTGCCAGTATTCTAGCCGCGAATAATCCTGCATTAACGGAGTTGTCTACAGCCATGGTTGCAACGGGAACCCCCTTTGGCATTTGGGCTACGGAGAGTAGAGCATCAAGCCCTTTGAGTTTGCCAACTTGGATGGGGACTCCAATTACTGGCAAAGTTGTTAATGAGGCGACCATTCCGGGTAGGTGCGCTGCTCCCCCAGCTCCGGCGATTATGACTTTAAAGCCGCGTTTGGCTACTGCCTTTGCATATTTATACATAGCTTCGGGGGTTCTGTGGGCAGAAACAATCTTAACCTCGTAAGGAATTGTAAACTTCTCTAAAGTGTCTAGGGCTCCCTGCATCACAGGAAGATCAGAGTCGCTGCCCATAATGATACTTACAACTTTTTTCATAGCGAGAACTCCTTAAGTGCTTTTAGTGCTTGTTGTAGAGCGGCCTTCGGATTTTTAGCAATTGAGTTAATATGGCCCATTTTACGTCCTGGGCGATTTTCTGTTTTTCCGTACCAATAGACTTGGGCGTCTTTTGATAAGGCCCAGCTTGGATGACTTTGTTTTTCTCCTAATAAGTTCACCATAGCAAACCCCGGGGCGATTAACTCTGGCTGGGGAAGATCAGACGACATTAGGCAAAGTAAGTGGTATGTGAATTGGTCGTAGTTCATACTGTCCAAGCTATGATGCCCTGTATTGTGAACTCGTGGAGCTAATTCGTTAACTAATATTTCTCTACCGCAGTCAAACAGCTCTATGCCCATAATTCCTACATAATTAATAGAGTTTAAAAATTGACGACAGCTACGGACGAGTTTTTTTTCACCTCGGTGTTGAATAGGGCCTTTTACCCAGAAACAACGGGCATTTTTTTGGTAGGATTCTGCTAAGGGAAATGAGATAAACTGTCCTTTTATATTTCTTCCACAGATAAGAGACAGTTCCCTTTTAAATTTCACAAAGGGCTCGATGATGTACCCATAAGGATCTTGACCATGAAGTTTGCAAAAATTTTCATAATCCTTATCTGATTTTAGAATAAATGTTCCATAACCATCATAACCAAAGCGGCGAGTTTTAATAACAACTCCCGTTTTAGAAAAGCTTTGCAGGTCTTTCCATTCTAGACTGGAGCTCCACACCAAAAAGTCAGAGGTGGGTAAAAACTGCTTTTTTAATAATTCTTTTTGGCTAAATCGATCTTGCAACCTTGCCATCATGTGAGGGCGAGGAAATATTTGAAAGGAATTTTCTCTACAAACTTCTTGTAGCAAATCCGCATCTAAAAACTCACTTTCAAAAGTTGCGACATCTATATTTTTTAAAAAATTAACCAAACATTTTTTGTTATTGAGTGATCCTTTTGTCCAGTGCTTTGTAACCTGGGCAGCGGGGTCCTCCTCGTTTTCGCTCAACACACACATCTTGAGACCCATATCATGCCCTCGGAGAACTAACATTCTCGCCAGTTGACCTCCACCTAAGATACCAATCGTTTTTTGTGTGATATTGTTTTTTTTCATTTACGAGTTCAACAACCTGTCGAGTTCCCCTGTGGCTTCAAAAGCTGAAAGTTCTCGGTACCCACCAATAAAGTGATCTCCGACAAAAATTTGGGGTACGGTTTGGTGACCCGTTCGCTCTTTTAGTCGACTGTACTCCTCTTCTTTTTCGTCTACAGAAATAGTTTCAAATTCAAGTTCTTTATTTGTTAAGAGAGCTATAGCTTGTTGGCAATAGGGACAGTGATTTTTAATATATAGAACAATTTTTTTCATAAATTATCTCCTGACACAGGTCGAACAAAGTCAAAATTATAGGTCTTTTTTAACATGTGCAAGTCTTCCGTTAATCACCCCGACACAATTTTAGCTCTGCTCAAGAAAAATACGTATTTCTAATCAGTTTGAGTCAAATTTATGCTATAGAATGATTATGCAACTGCAAAAGTGTGGACTTTGCTTAACAGAGAACCTTATTGAATTTAAATCAATTCAGCAAAAAATTGATCGCAAGATTAGCCTGCAAGTCTATTATCAGTGTTCTTTATGTGATCTAGTGAGTAAATCCTCGCTAAATTATTTGACCCGAGATGAAGAACTAAAGAGGTATCAAACTCACAATAATGACTTGCAACAGCCAGGGTATCGCGACCATTTAAATAGATTGTGGTCTCCACTGAAAACTTATATTCCTTTAGCTTCAAAAGGCTTAGACTACGGTTCGGGACCTACACCGGCTTTTGCTGAGCTTATGAGAAGTGAGGGTTATGAAGTTTCTATTTGGGATCCCTTTTTTTCACCTGATAAAAGCGTTTTTAAAACCTATTATGATTTTGTAACTTGCGTAGAAGTCATTGAGCATTGCGTAAGTCCTCATGTGGAAATTACTAATATGCTGTCGCTTTTAAGTCCACAAGGTGTTTTAGCTATTGGAACCTGGCAATTCACTAAAGATAAGGATTTTTTGTCGTGGGGCTACAGGCTTGACCCGACTCATATTAGCCTTTTTACACCTAAGAGCTTTGATTGGTGTAGAACAAATTGGAATCTAGAACTTCTTTATTCTACAGATAAAGTTGTTATCTTTAAAAGAAAAGAAGAATATTCAAGTTTTATTCGCTAGTGCTAGCGATAGTGACAATAAACTCTCGGGGTTACACCTACAAATGGATTGTAGAGGTGGGTGTAGATGTGCACAAAAACATATTGTCCGGGCGGAATATGAGCTCCATTCAGATAGGAGTAAACATTGTGGCCACTCATTGTGAGTCCATCTACGCGACCAGAACAAACAATAAAACTGCGTGTAGTGTTTGTAACGTAAATTGCGGCATGTGTGGGTGTGAGTTGAACCTGGGTTATCGCCGGAAAAATTTGAGCCCTGGCCTCATGTGGTTTATGCGAAATTAATGTCAATAAAAGAGCTATTAATAGTTTCATCTGGCAAACTCCTTGAGGGTTTGGCACCAGCCTCAATACGCCTCTAACTTGGCTTTTTTTACTAGGTTCACTTTTGATTTAGCTAAGAGAAGGCATTGCGTCAACTTGCTTTTGGTTAAGTCTTTGATGTTGAGAAGATTTTACACTCGTTTTATTGGCAAAACAGCGGAGTTAGGTATAGTGTGGTTTTGTATTTTTCTTATAGAGGAGTCTCGTATGAGTTTTGATATTCACAAAACATTAAATTCTCTCAAGTCGGAATGTGATTGGTTAAGTTTACGGTATGTTAAGGAGAAAACTCAAAGAAGAATTGTCAGGGATGCTAAGCCCGAGTCTAATGCTACAGAGATCCAAGAAGGAATTATGATGGAGGTGGTTTGCGAAGGTCACTTGGCCTATGCAGCCACGAGTGATCTGTCTTTTGAGGGTTTAAAAAAATGTTTTTTAAAGGGAAAGGACTTGTCCCTGCAAACGCGCTCCCACAAATTGATAGAGTTTGATCCGCGACTGAGAGGAAGATCTGTAGATGTCTATGAGGGGCCTTGCCAATCGCCAATAGATAAACTGTCGATTGAGGCATTGATTTCCCTTCAAATGGAAACTGCAGAGTTTTTGACAAAAACCCCAAATGCATTGTCCTCATCAGTTCAGACTTGGCTGATAGAACATGCCACTCACTACGCTACATCAGATGGTGGGGATCTGTTGCAAAAGATGGACATGGTATCGCAAGGTATGGGAGTTACAGCTAGAAAAGGTGACGAAATACAGACTCGGACTGACGGTGGTTTTTATGCGCGGAGTGCTCAGATTGGAGTTGAGGCCATTGTGAGAGAGGAGCATTTGAAAAGAGCTGAATGCGTTGCAAAAGAAGTTAATGAACTTTTAGATGCGGAAGACTGCCCCACGGGTAAAATGGACTTGCTGCTGAAGCCTAATCAGATGATGTTACAGATACATGAATCCATAGGACATCCCTTAGAGTTAGATCGAATCCTAGGTGATGAGAGAAATTATGCCGGGTGGAGTTTTGTTAAACCTCACGATTTTGGCAAGCTCCAATATGGAAGTGCAATAATGAATGTCAGTTTTGATCCTTTCCATCGCCACGAGTTTGCCAGCTATGCTTACGACGATGCCGGACAAAAAGCTGAAAAAGTTTACTTGATAAAAAACGGAAAATTGGAGGCGGGTTTAGGCAGTTCAGAAAGTCAGCGTCGACTGGGGGTAAAGGGGGTTTCCAATTGGAGAGCTCAATCGTGGAATCGTGCGCCAATTGACAGAATGGCAAACATCAATCTTGAGCCGGGGGAGAGCCGCTTGGAGGACATGATTGCCAGCGTGGAACGAGGGGTTCTGATGGACTCAAATAGGTCTTGGTCTATTGACGACTATAGAAACAAGTTTCAATTTGGCTGCGAATATGCACAAATGATTGAAGAGGGAAAGCTCACCAAAGTTTTGAAAAATCCAAATTATCGAGGCTTGACAGTTCCATTTTGGAGATCTTTGAAAATGGTTGGCGATGAAAATAGTTTCGAAACTTACGGTACTCCTCATTGTGGAAAGGGGGAGCCTAACCAAGTCATTAGGGTGGGGCACGCTTCTCCATCAGCCTTGTTTTCTAGTATAGAAATTTTTGGAGGTGTATCATGACTCATCCAATGAAAGAGCAGTTAAATCAATTGGCGCAAAACTTATTTGATAAGTTGCGAGAAGAAGAAGACGTCATTCTGAATTTGGAGGGAGAGGAAACTCAGTTTTTGCGATTTAATCAATCCAAAGTAAGGCAAGCTACAACTGTTGAACAGTGGGTCTTAACTCTGACCTATAAGTGTGGTGAGAAAACCCTTTCTGTTTCCAGACAAATATCTACAGACTTTGAGTGTAACAATCAAAAATGTAATGAAATTTTGGCGGAAGCAAGATCTGAAGCCCCCCTATTGCCCAATGACCCTTTTGCGATCCCTGCTAAAAATTATGGATCCTCATTAGATGTATTTACAGGCCATTTGCCAAATATTCATAACCTATTAGAAGCTAACTCGCTATTGCTAGAAGGAACTGATCTCGCTGGTATTTATGCCAGCGGCCCAATATGCCGTGGCATAGTGAATTCTAAGGGACTGAATCACTGGTACCAGACTGAAACCTTTTCTTTTGATTACTCAATTTATCATGAAGATAGGGCTGTTAAAGGTGTGTACGCTGGAAAGGTTTGGAAGGGTGAGGAGTTTACCAGCCAGATTAAAGACAAGAAAGCTCAGTTAAAACTCTTAAAAAGAGATAAGATTCGGGTCAAACCCGGGAAATACAGGTGTTATTTAGCTCCCTCTGCCGTTGGAGATATATTGGGTTTAATGAACTGGGGAGGGTTTAGCTTTGGTGCATTTAAGCGAGGTGGGTCTCCTTTGGGTGATCTCTTTGAGTTTAAAAAAGAACTTTCACCTAAGTTTAATCTCACTGAAGATTTCAGTTTGGGTTTTGCTCCACGATTTAACCCAGAAGGGGAGTTGTCGCCTGAGCAAATTGTTATAATTAAGAATGGCAAACCTGGAGAGCTTTTAACTTCTTCCCGTACGGCAAAAGAATACAAGATTGAGAGTAATGGAGGAAATGAACAAGAGGTATCGAGATCACTTAGCCTTTCTCCGGGCACCTTAAAAGAAGCTGATATTCTTAAACGCTTAGATACGGGGCTCTACTTGTCGAATGTCCACTATCTGAACTGGAGTGATCGCAAAGGTGGAAGGTACACGGGAATGACTCGTTTTGCATGTTTTTGGGTAGAGAACGGTGAAATTAAAGGGCCTATTGAGGATATGCGTTTTGACGAAACTGTATATGACAGTTTCGGCAAAAACTTAGAGGACTTCACAGAGACTACAGAGATTTTACCCGAAGTGGCCACCTATTACAGTCGCCACTTGGGAGCTACTCAAGTGCCAGGTCTGTTGGTGACGGAGTTTGAATTCACTTTGTAGAGTCTTTACCAGCGGACTTTACCAGTGTGCTTTGTAAGTGCCTTTTATACCAATTCCAAAAAATAATCGTCTAAAATTTTGTGAATGCACCTCATGCTCATACAGCCGCAGCCTTGAGGCTGCGGAACTGCGCGTGAGGTGCATTCACAAAATTTTAGACGATTATTTTTTGGAATTGGTCTTATGTGTTTCTTGGCAGCTGTTTTTTAAGTATTTTTCCGCTATCGCCTTTGGGGAGTTCATCAAGCTGGACAAAGTATTTCGGCACTTTAAATTTTGCGAGCTTTGCCTTGCAGTAAGGAATAAGGTCTGTTTGGATAAAACTTTCGATATTCAAAGTTGTTTCGGTATTTGTTTCAGTAGGCTCTAAACTAAAAAAGGCTTTGCCAACTTCGCCCCATTTTGGGTCTGGAACCCCTATAACTGCAACTTCGCGAATAAGTTGATGGGATTGTATGACTTTTTCAATTTCAGCAGGGTATATGTTTTCTCCTCCGCTGATGTACATTTCTTTTTTGCGCCCAACAACGTAGTAATAGCCTTCTGAATCTTTCCTAACAAGGTCACCAGTGTACAGCCAACCATTTTTAATTGTAGAGGCTGTGGCCTCGGGTTGATTCCAGTATTCTTTCATGCACATAGGGCCTTTTAATACCAATTCTCCGATTTCATCGGGTGCGCACTCTAGTCCGCTTTCATCTACGACTTTGGCTTCAATGTAGAAGTTGGGGAATCCGATGGAGCCGATTTTTCGAATGGCATCCTCTTCATTAAGAGAAAATACGTTGGGACCAAACTCCGTTAAGCCATACCCTTGACGTATGGGAATTCCACGGTTTTGCCAGACTTCAATAAGGGGAACTGGCATGGGCTCTCCTCCTACAATGGCATAACGAATAGAGCTGAGCGAAGTCTCATTAAAAGCGGGCGAGTGGACTAACATGTCCATGGTAGTGGGAACACCAAATAAAATTGTGATTTGGAATTTCTCACAACAATGTAAGACTTTGTTTGCGTCAAACTTATTTAGAAAAATAAGCCTTGCACCTCTGTGTAAAAACGGAGTCAGCAAGACGTTCCAGCCACCAGTGTGAAAAAGAGGGAGGAAACTAAGGGTCACATCGGATTGGGTTAAGTTGAGTCTTAAACCCGTGTTGATGCTGTTCCAAAATAAAACTTTGTGAGTGATGATGGCCCCTTTAGGAAACCCTGTGGTGCCGGAGGTATAAAGAATTTGGACGGGGTCTTCCCAGTCTCCCCAAAAGTTATAGGCCTCGTTATCAATTGGCCCTTGATAAATGACTCCAGCAAAAGAGTTTTCTTCTGAACTATGATTTATTCTTAATAGTTTAGTCGGAATGTTTTTTACTGTATTTAAAAAGGTGTCTTCGTAAATTAGTAATTTTGCTCCAGAGTCGACAACAATATGCTCAGCTTCTTTTTCTGTAAAACGGAAATTGATGGGAACTAATATGGCCCCAAGTCTTTGAAGTGAGAAAAATAGGGGGATGTATTCGTAGAGATTTGTTGCAAAAACAGCAACTCGATCTCCACGACCAATTTGGTATTTCGACTTTAAAAAATAAGCTCCTCTCAGGGCTTGATGGTAAAGGTCAGAGTAGGTGTGATCGCGATGAGTTTGAACGTCAGTTATTGCAATACTGTCTGGTGAATAGAGGTTCCATCGAGATAGCCAATCAAGTGTCATAACTCCACTCCATTGCTAAGGCGGCCATAGAAACTCCACCACCTGAACCCAATAAAAAGAGTAAATCGCCTTTTTTTAGTAGATGTTGATTTTCGGCGTCTGCAAGAGCCATAGGTATACAGGCGCTTCCAGTATAACCAAACTTGTCCATTACATTGTGACTGCAAGTGTGGGGCAATCCGAGTTTGTCAAGAGCCTCATTAATTGTGCCAATATTGATCTGAGTTAGAAAAAACTTTTTAACGTCTTTTTCTGTTTTATGAATTTTTCCCAAGATCTTTCTTGTTAGTCGAGGCCAATTCACACTGTTTGTTTCGAGGGGAATTTTTTTGGCGAAATTCAAAAGATGTTCTTTTTTTTCGATGACTTCATGGGTGACGGGTTTGAATGTTCCCCCTGCGTATATTCCCATGTAGTCATGGTATTGACCATCTGTATAGAGTTCAGTGGCTAATATTCCAGTGTAATTTTTGCTAGGCTGTAGAATGACAGCGCCGGCACCGTCAGCGAACAGGGAAGCTATTTTGTAATCGTCCCAATTTAAATATTTGCTCATGCCGTAGGCTCCAACGACAAGCACATTTTGATACTTTTCGTCACATGCAATGTATTTGCTAGCAATATCTAGGGCTGTAACAAAACCAGCACAAGCTGTATTTACGTCAAATGTTCCCGCATTTATGGCTTGGAGTTTGTTTTGAACAACGCTGGCTGTAGAGGGAGAAATGTAATCAGGAGTGTCTGTGGCTACAATAATGAGGTCGATATCCTTGGGACTAAGTCCACAAGAGCTTAGAGCTTTTTGGCTGGCTTCAACAACTAAATCGGAAGTGGTTTGATTTTCAGACATAAAATAGCGTTGTCGAATATTTCTTTTTTCAACTAAAAATGAATCAATATCTTTTTTATAAAGTTCGTTAAAAAACTGGTTTGTTACCTTTTTTTCAGGGTGATAAAGACCTGTTGCAACAATAGCGGCTTTTCTCATGTTAGTCTCTCCAACTCTTATCGAAAACTGTTGACGGGCAACTCACTAATAAGCTACTGGATCAGACATGTCTAATATTAAGTGGAACTTTGATAATAAAAGTGTAGTGGTAACTGGTGGAGCTCAGGGTATAGGTTTTGAGATTTGTAAAAAATTCCTCTTAGCTGGTGCCGAGGTTTCAATTTGGGATTATAGTGTTGAATGTCTTAAAAATGCTGAGAGGGAACTAAAGCAATGGAGCCACCAGCTTCAAGTGGTACAGGTGGATGTTACAGATCGTAGCTCTTGCGCGAAGGCGGCATCAAGTCTTAAAGGTGATATAGATATTCTGATTAATAATGCTGGGATCACTCGCGATAAATCATTTTTGAAAATGTCCGATGAAGATTTTGATCAAGTGATTCAGACAAATCTTACCGGCCTTTTCAATGTTACAAAATGTTTGTGGGAGAAATTTAAGGGGAATTCTATTCACAAGCGTATTATTAATATGTCTTCTGTGGTTGCGCTGTACGGAAATTTTGGTCAAACAAATTATGTGGCGTCTAAGGCCGGAGTCATTGGTTTGACCAAAACATGGTCAAAAGAGTTCGGACGCAAAGGCTTTACAGTGAATGCCATTGCTCCTGGATTTACCCTGACAAAAATGACACAAGCTATGCCTAAAGAAATCTTAGATAAAATGGCGAATCAGGTTCCTGTTCAAAGGCTAGGAGTCACCGAAGATATTGCAAATGCCTGTTTATTCTTATCATCTGAAGAAGCTTCTTACATCAATGGCGGAGTTATTAGCGTTGATGGAGGCTTGGTTATATCTTAATTGAATTCAACCAGTGTAAAATATATGGATAAAGCATGTGGGTCGAGAATGGGTGTGTGTGTTCTATAAAACTATAAAAGGGGATTTCGGTGTTTATTAGATTAGGTGTCATAGTTGCAGTACTGCTATTTTCTTCAGTTTCACGATCTGACGTATTCAGAGGTTTCGTTCATATTACATCCGAAAGAAAACTTTTTGTGGACTATAAAGAAGCTAAGGATGGGCACCCTACAATTATTTTTCTTAATGGCATGACTCACGAAACTAAAGACTGGAAAGATCTTGTGGCCCATTTACAGGAGTTTGATCCGGATCTAGGTATTTTACTTTACGATATGTACGGAATGGGGCAAACACTACAAGCCTATAACCATAGGTTTAATCCTTTTTTGACTGTTTTCCACAGGGAGAGAATTTTACCTCATGAGCAAGCTAGCGATCTTGAAGCTTTAATTAGAAAGTTAAGAATAAAAAATTTTAAGCTAGCGGGTTTGTCTTATGGTGCGGGTATTGCGCAAGAGTTTCTTTATCAGTATGGAGGTGAGTATGGGAATCCTGAGGTCATTTTAATCGCTCCATTTGTTCAACCGATTGAGTCTCAGGTTGAATTAATTCAAAGTGGAATGAATTGGACCCGACACTGGTTTCCAAGAACCGATATATCTCAAGACAGGTTAAAAGCCGCTTTTGCAAAGGCTCTTAGTTACGTTTCTCCATTTAGTAGTTTAAGTCAGCACCAATTGTTGGAGTTAAGTGTAAGTGTGCAAAATATGTATTGGGGCCACCCTTTTTGGTCTTCGTTTAGTGCTTTTTTTCTAGGGAACTACATCAGTGATGATGATCTTTATGATTATTTTTTAAAACTTCTTGTTTATACAGCCTATGTTTCTGTCGAGCCATCAATTTTAGAAAGACCCTTAAAGGTTGAGGCTGTATTTCGCTTAGCTCAGGGAATGAAAAGCTTTAATGGTTTTGACTATGTTGATTCCTATCCAGATTCATCAGTGCATTTGGTAGTTCCTGAAAAGGATGAATATATTGCGCCTGAAACATTTTCGAAATACTGGGAGGCTTTACCGACTAGAGTTAGAGCTTCTCGCCTTTATGTAAAAGACGGGAGACACAAGCTGCCTCAGGAGCTTCCCGGGTTGATGGCAAGATGGATTTTAAGAATTGTTAATGATGAAGACGGAAAGTTAAAAAAAGGAAAAACTTTTCGTTCAACGAGCTTGTCCTTTTCTAAATGTGAACATGTGCTTCTGGATTCTCTGCTTTGAATTCGGTTTTAATTCTCTTTTCACTTAGTTAGAGGTCTAAGATAGTCTAAGGCTGATAGAGCTGGACGGGCCGTGTGCAAGTTGCAAAGGAGAAGAAAAATGAAGGTTAAGGTTCGAGATGGAGAATTTAATTTAGAAGTTTTTGAAAATCGATTTTATAAGGATGTAGTCTTCCTGCATGGAAATTTAGCTTCTAATCGCTGGTGGCATCCAACTGTTGAGCACTGGCCAATTGGCGCTGCTGAATCACAAAATGTTAAAGATTCTCAAGCTAAAGATTCTCATGTTAAAGATGCTTATGGTCGAGAAAGTCATTTAAATAAATTGGACAATTCAACTGAGGTTAAAAACGAGGGTCGTCTCATTTTGCTGGAGTGGAGAGGGTCTGGTCAGTCAAAGGCTCCAACTTCAGAGAGTCAGTTGGCTATTGCTGAATTGGCTGAAGACGTTATAGCTGTGCTGGAATCTTTAAAGATAAACAGCTGCCATCTTGTTGGTCACTCAACTGGAGGAATTATTGCGCTATTGTCCGCAATCAAGGCTCCACAATTATTTGATAAATTGGTTTTGTTAGACCCAGTTGGACCAAAGGGGGTGCAGTTGACCCCCGAAATGTTGGGGGCCTTTGAACTTATGCGTAAAGACAAATCTATTTGTTCTCAGGTCATGGCTTCGACAATAAAAAATGTGGATGTGCAGAGTGATTTATTTAAAGGTATAGTTGAAGACTCTTTTTCAACTCCCGAACTCAATTGGGTGGGCATTCCTAAAGCTGTTGCGGAAGTTAATATCATGAGCGAATTGCCAGGACTAAAACAGCCAGTCTGCGTTCTTCATGGTGAAGAAGATCCGATTTTACCCATTGAAGACTCTAAACTTTTAGTTAAAGAGCTGCCAAATGGGAAGTTTGTTCCAATTGCTGGAGCCGGTCACAGTTTAAATGTTGAAAACCCCAAGGAGTTTGTAAATCTTTGCTGGCAATTTTTAAGGTGAAGTGAAGGATTTAGGTTTTTTTGGGGCAAGGCTTGGGGCCTCAAAAATTATTGGAAAGTTGCCTGTTGTGGCTGCAGAGTGCGAATTTGGTTAAAGATATCTGTGGCCCAGGGGTGGACAATTTGAATCATGCGCAGCCATTGTTTGACTCTTCTCAATGTATAGGCCTCTCCCATTTGAGAGTGGGCCAACCTAATAAAGTCCCGTAAATATTGTGAGATTAGAAACCTGTGGTAGTGGTTTGAGTTTACTGGGGGCAGTGAATTTATAGTTTGAGATAGAGGGCTTAAACCATCTAAAACCTCAATTATTTTAAGAAGCATTGTAGGCAGAGCTTCATGAGAGTGGGGATTTTTTGTTGGAGAGAAGTTGAGGTCTTCTTTAATCATGCGAGCCAAATGGGGAGTGGCCATAGCGCTGCGACCTAGGGCAAAGGCTTCACAACCGGTTAAACTTTGACAACGAATAAGGTCTTCAACAGTCCAAATGTCGCCGTTGGCTACAACAAGGATGTTTTTTGCAACAGATTTCATTTCGGCAATATATTCCCAATGGGCAGGAGGTGCATAACCCTCCAGCTTAGTTCTGGCGTGTATGGTCAAGCACTGGGCTCCGCCTGATTCTACAGCTAAGGCAATTTCCCTATGAAAGTCTTTGTGATCGTAGCCCAGTCGAACTTTAGCGCTGACAGGTATGTGGAGAGGGGTCGCTTTGCGCACAGCCTGAACTACATTAAAAACTCGCGAAGGCTCTTTGAGTAGAGTGGCTCCACCATCGTGACGATTAACAGATTTGGCAGGACAGCCAAAGTTGAGGTCAATCCCCGGCGCTCCCAATTCAACAGCTTTGTGCGCATTTTCACCCATAAGTTGAGGATGGCTACCCAGCAGTTGTATTTTAACGGGAACGCCAGAGCGGGTTTTTCCACCAAAGTGCAACTCCGGTGAATACTTGTAAAAGGTTGCGGAGGGCAAAAGACTTTGTGTTACGCGAATAAACTCTGTTGCCATAATGTCATAGCCCCCAATGTGGGATAAAAGTTCTCGCATTAGAGGGTCGATAACACCTTCCATGGGAGCTAAGTGGAGGGTTAGGTTAGAGTTTAGTGGGCCCTTTCTGTTTGGCATGCGGTTCCCATCCGACATATAGTTTTATACTCGTTCTCTGTTATGGGCTGTATAGAAAGCCTTTGACCCTTGCGAATGAGTAACATATTTGCCAGTGTCATCTCTGCGCGGATAGCTTCCAAAGAGACCAGTTGTGGAAATTTTTCTTTAAAACGAACCTCAACGCAGAACCAGCGAGGCTTATCGGCAGTAGATTTTTCATCGTAGTAGGGGGATTTCGAGTCAAAAGCACTGGGGTCAGGAACCGCAGACTTTGACACTTCGGCGAGTCCGGCTACGCCTGGGGGCGTAGCATTAGAGTGGTAAAAAAGCACTTTGTCTCCCACTTTCATGTCCTGAGTCATGAAGTTTCTAGCCTGATAATTTCTAACACCCTCCCAGAGGGTAGACTTGTCTTTAGCCAACTGATCAATAGAATAGGTCTCAGGTTCAGATTTCATAAGCCAGAATTGTTTTTTTGCCATGGCCACCTCGGTTTTATTGATACTCAAAGCTTTGAATAAACTCAACTACATAGTGACCAATTCGCATAGGATTGCTATTATTTGCCCGAAAACAAAGGAGATTCAAAGTGTCTACAAGAATTGAAAAAGACTCTATGGGTGAGATTGCTGTACCGGCAGATAAATACTGGGGGGCACAGACTCAGAGATCTATTGAGAATTTTAAAATTGGTGGAGATAAATTCCCACGAGAGATGATCCGAGCATTGGGAATCTTAAAGAAGTCAGCGGCTAGAGCCAATGCGAATTTGGGACTTTTATCGCAAGAGAAAGCTGAATTTATTCTAAAAGCTGCAGACGAAGTGATTATCGGAAGTCTTGACGATCATTTCCCCTTAGTTGTTTGGCAAACGGGGAGTGGAACCCAAACTAATATGAATGTGAACGAAGTGATCGCTAATCGGGCAGTAGCTATTAAAGGTGGAACCGTCGGTGATAAATCGATTCACCCCAATGATGATGTCAATAAAGCTCAATCCTCAAACGATACATTTCCTACGGCTATGCATATTGCCGTTGGTGAACAACTGCAAAACCGCCTAATACCTATGTTGGCAAAACTGAAAAAGGCTTTGGAGGTTAAAGCTAAGACTTTTGAAAATTTAGTAAAAATTGGAAGAACCCATTTAATGGATGCTACCCCCCTGACTCTCGGGCAAGAGTTTTCCGCTTGGGTACAGCAAGTTGAAAATGGAATTGTGAGGGTAAATAAGGTTTTGCCTCATGTTTACGAATTAGCTTTAGGTGGGACAGCCGTGGGGACGGGCCTAAATACTCATCCAGAATTTGCCAAAAAAGCCGCCGATTATATTGCCGAAGAAACAGGTCTTCCATTTGTTTCAGCGCCCAATAAATTTGAGGCTCTTTCTGCTCACGATGCCTTGGTGGAGGTTAGTGGCAATTTAAAAGTTTTAGCCTGTAGCTTAATGAAAATTGCCAACGACGTTAGACTTTTAGGAAGTGGGCCTCGCTGCGGAATTGGCGAGTTGATTCTTCCGGCAAACGAGCCGGGCAGTTCAATTATGCCTGGTAAAGTTAATCCTACACAGTGTGAAGCCATGACAATGGTTTGTGCTCAAGTTATTGGTAATGACATGGCTGTGGCTGTTGGAGGTTGCCAGGGGCATTTTCAATTGAATGTATTTAAACCCTTAATTGTTTTTAATGTTTTGAATTCTATTCGTTTGTTGAGTGACGCCTGTGACAGCTTTACAGACAATTGCGTAGTGGGTATCGAAGCCAATGCCAAAAAGATCCAGGAGCATCTAGAGAACTCATTGATGTTAGTTACAGCACTGAACCCCCATATTGGTTATGACAATGCCGCAAAAATTGCAAAAAAAGCCTACGAAAACGGTACAACTCTAAAAGAGGAGGCTGTTAACTTAGGTTTACTTACAGCTGAAAAATTTGAACAAATTGTTCGACCCGAAAATATGGTTGGCCCTCGTATATGAAGCCAAGTCGAGTTACTATTTTCTGTAGTTCCAGTAGCAGGGTAAGTCCGTTGTACTTTTCTGAAATAGAAAATTTAGCTGCAGGGTTAGTCAGGAATCATATCGAAATTGTATACGGCGGCTCCTGTGTGGGGCTGATGGGCCATTTAGCCGACTCAGTATTAAAAATGGGAGGGTGTGTTCGAGGAGTTATTCCTGAGTATTTAAATCAAAAGGGGATTGTACACGAGGGGCTTTCAGAACTTAGAGTTGTTGGGAATCTTTTGGATAGAAAACGGAGTATGCTCGAAGGGACTGATGCTGTAATTGCATTTCCTGGTGGGGTGGGTACTATGGACGAAATTACAGAAGTTATGGCTCTTAAACAGTTGGGTGAGTACCAGAAACCAATTTATTTTTTAAATTTTTTAGACTCTTGGCAGCCCTTATTTGATTGTTTTTATGAGCTTAAGGAAAGGGGCATGATTTATGAGGCTCTAGAGGATTTGTATACAAGCGTACCGACCAGTTCAGATTTGTTTAAAAGTTGGAATTTATGAACTTACAGCAATTAGGTGGAGACAAGTTAAGTTGGCTTGGCGATGAGAATATTCGCCCTTATGTATTTGTGCGTGAAGATATGAGGGTTCAGAGCCCTGGGTCTATCTTTAAAATCGATTGGTTCCCTCGGGAGCCTTTGTGGTTTAATCCCCTACACATGGGACAGGTGAGTTATGCCAACCAGATTTTGAATATGGAAAGAAGGGCTTTTCACAGTTCAGGGTTGGCCATGCCGAGGTGGGTTTTCTATGATTGTGCTATAATGCCGGGCTTTGTTGCGGGATTTGCGCAGAGGACCTGCACTCTTCCAATAGAATGGCAAGTGGCCTTGGGGGGAAAATCTGATCAGGAGTGGACACCGATATCCTTGTTTATCATTATCCCGACTATGCGTGAGGGAGAGTGGTTTGCCCACAATTTGAGTTCAGTCAATTCTTTGGTGGAACCAGAAAGTCGCCTCTACGGACTGGGTTTTTTGACCAAGTGTTTTGGCTTATGGTATGCTAATATTGAAACTTGCTGTGGAGCCACTCAGTGGGACAGCCCCGCCCTAAGTTTGCATTCACAATACGGGGCTTTTGAGGTTCTTACGGCCTTTACTCCCGTTCATGATTATTCGAATACTTTGACCTATAGGCTTAAAGTCGACCCCAAGTATTGGGAGGGATTTTTTTTGAAAGAGCAAAGAGGAGATTTTACCAAATTTTACCAGTCGGCTGGTTTTGATATTCGCCCTTTAGATGAGCTTAGTCTTAGGGAGTTTCAGTCTCGCTTAGAAGCTCATGAGGGTCCATTTTTTTTAAATGGAGTTGATTTGCGAGCTAAAAAAAGAAAAGAGTCTTTGTTTGTCTATAAGCCAGTATCTCCACGATAGGGAGTCAAATATATGAGATTACAGAAGCAAATTGAAGCTAAAATAAAAACAGAGTTTGACCCTGTTTATATGGAATTGGTCAACGAGAGTTCTAAACATGCTCATGGCAGTGAAGAGAGCCACTTTAAGCTACTTGTGGTTTCTGAGAAGTTTGTGGGAGTGAGCCGCATAGCTAGACAAAGATGGATTTACCAACTTTTGAATGAAGAAATGAGCCAGGGAATTCATGCTTTGGCTCAAAAGGCGCTGACACCTGAGGAGTGGGAGAAGTTGCACTTGGAGTTTAAGACTCCGGACTGCAGTGGCTAGGTGTTGTGTGTGGGGTCATCTGAGTTTATTCAAATCTTACATATCCACTTCATGCTCAAACAGCGGTTATGGGGGATTAAGGGCTTTTGGCCCTCAATCCCCCATAACCGAACTGCGCGTGAAGTGGATATGTAAGATTTGAATAAACTCAGATGACCCCTAAGGTTTATCGACGGTCTGGTTGAAGATTTCATCGAAGACCTGGTGAGGGCTTGGTTGGGGATTCAATCGAAGGTTTGGTTTGGTTAAAGGTTTAGTTGAGGATTCGAGGGTTTGATTGAGGGTTTGGTGATGTTGGAGGGGCTTTTCTTTTTTGAAGCTCTTCTTGGCCAGTTCTTTTAGGTCAGTTCTTTTAGTAGGGTTTTGATTTTTAAGAGCATTTGTTTACGGATTTTTTTTTCTTTTTGGTCCTGGATGAATTTTTCTCTATCAAAAGCCATCTCAAAGGCAGAGAGAGCTACTTTCAGATCTTTGCTTGCTTGATTGAGGTTTTTTGGTAGTTTTTTGCCAACTTGAATATTTTTACTCATCTGTTAATGCTATGTAGAGAAATGAATTTTGACAAGGCCTTTGCCATTTAATAATAATAAGAGTCATTTCCAGAATCTAATGACAATTTCAACTGAGGAGTAAAAATGTCTGAAGAAATTATTTATACGATGAAAGGGGTTAGTAAAGTCTACCCTCCCAATAAATATGTCCTGAAAGACATTTACCTCTCTTATTTTTATGGAGCCAAAATTGGTGTGTTGGGTTTGAATGGATCGGGAAAGTCGAGCCTACTCAAAATCATGGCGGGGGAGGATCAGGACTTCCTTGGGGAGTCTTACCCTTCTAAAGACTACCGCTTAGGGTATTTAAAACAAGAGCCAGAACTCGATGAGACAAAAACAGTTCGTGAGAATGTTATGGAGGGTTTGGGGGACTTGCCACGTTATCTCGAAGAGTTTCAGGCTCTCAGTGAAAAAATGTGCGACGAGAGTCTCTCTGCCGAAGAGATGGAAAAACTTATTGAGCGTCAGGGAGTTGTTCAAGAAAAAATCGAGGCCATGGATGGGTGGGAAGTTGATCAAAAAATCGATCAGGCCATGGATGCCCTTCGCTGTCCACCCGATGATGCCGATGTTAAACTTCTGTCAGGTGGAGAAAAGCGTCGCGTGGCTTTATGTCGTCTTTTACTATCTAATCCTGATATTTTATTGTTAGATGAACCTACAAACCACTTGGATGCAGAGTCTGTGGCTTGGTTGGAGCATTACTTACATGATTTCCCCGGAACTGTTATTGCGGTTACTCACGACAGGTATTTTTTAGATAATGTAGCCGGGTGGATTTTGGAGTTAGACCGAGGAGAGGGGATTCCGTTTAAGGGCAACTATTCAGCCTGGTTGGAACAAAAAGATAGACGCCTGTCTCAAGAAGAAAAGTCAGATCAAAAAAGAATTAAAACCCTGGAGCGGGAATTAGATTGGATCAGAATGAACCCTAAGGGGCGCCAGAGTAAATCAAAGGCGCGCATTAGCTCATATGAAAACCTTTTAAAAGAGCCGGATCAAGATAAGCTTAAAGAATTGCAGATTTATATTCCGCCAGGGCCTCGTTTGGGCAATGTGGTTGTTGAGGCCGAGGGAGTCACAAAAGGCTATGGCGACCGTCTACTTATTGATGATTTGAGTTTTTCTCTACCTAGAGGGGGTATTGTAGGAGTTGTAGGACCCAATGGAGTTGGAAAATCGACCCTATTTCGGATGATAACCAATAAAGAAACTCCGGATAAAGGCAGTTTTAAGGTGGGTGAGACCGTAAAGTTAGCCTATGTAGATCAGAGTCGAGATTTATTGGACCCAGAAAAAACAGTTTGGGAAGAGATATCTGAGGGGAGAGAGCAAGTGCAGCTAGGAAATCGCGAAGTGGCCTCTCGGGCTTATGTGTCTTGGTTTAACTTTGCGGGGGGATCTCAACAGAAGAAAATCAAAGAGTTATCAGGAGGAGAGAGAAACAGGGTTTATCTGGCAAAAATTCTTAAGGAGGGGGGCAACCTCTTATTGTTAGATGAACCAACAAATGATCTTGACGTCAATACAATGAGAGCTTTGGAGGAGGCCCTTATTAACTTTGGTGGCAGCGCAGTTGTGATCAGTCACGATCGCTGGTTTTTAGATCGTATATGTACTCATATTTTGGCTTTTGAGGGAGATAGCAAAGTGAACTTCTTTTATGGAAACTATTCTGAGTACGAGGCCGATTTGAAGGTTCGATTGGGAGTGGATTCCCTTATACCCAAGAGAATCAAATACAGAAAACTTCAGTAATTGGGTTTGCGTTGGTTTTAATCCTAGTCTTGTTTGTTGTTCTAGGGCTCTACAAGTTCGCGAAAGCTGCACTCAAATATCGAGTATGCCGCTTTGAGAGTCATAAATTTGTCGGTGTTTTGTGACGAATCTAGATCGGGGTGTAGTTTCATAGCCAATTGCCGGTAGGCCTTCTTGGCCTCAGTCGAGCTTATGTTATCCATTTGAAAGTGGGACGCTCCTAGTTTTCTTAACTGGAGCCAGGCAATATATACAGCACCATCAACAGATTGAATATATAGACGTGGTTCGACGGTTTCTGGCTCTGTTGTGGTCGATAGGTTTGAGGTTGTAAGGTTCCCTTCAATGGGGGCATTTCTCATTTCTTGATATGTATTTTTTTGCTGATCTGGTCTAGTGGATTGGGGCTGATATTTGTTTTGAGACCTAAGGAGACTGTCGAGGTGGGGGAATTCAAAATCGAACTTGAGGGTTTTTGTTAGTTGTTCTGTTAGAGGGTCTCTCGGTATTTTCTCTTTTGTTTTCTCCTGCATTTCAGTTTGTATATCTAGTCTTGTGGTGTTCTGTGTTTCGTTTTGATATGAGGTTGAATTTTTATTAGCAAGATCATGAAGTCTCAATTTTCTCTCTAAGATTTGAGCAAAATCGGTCTTTCCCATAGATAAAAATCGGTTTTATCCTCTAGAGAATTGAGGTTTCACCCTTTTTTAGAGGGAAAACTAGTCTTAGGGGGGAGTTTTCAGAGGGGAAAAAGCATTTTTTTTATATTTTTAGTTGGACAAGGCTTTTTTTTTAATGAATCATTAAGTTGTTATAAGGGCGATGGTCCTAAAGAAACAAATAATATACTTGGAGGGAATAATGGCTACTAAGAAGAAAGCCACTAAAAAGGCTGCAAAGAAGGCCACAAAAAAAGCAACAAAAAAAGCGACTAAAAAAGCTACTAAAAAAGCGGCTCCTAAGAAAGCCACTAAAAAAGCAGCCAAAAAAACGACTAAAAAAGCCACAAAGGCAAAGACAAAAAGAAAGCCTAATCCAGCTTTCATGAAGCCATTGACTCCCAGTGATACTCTGGCTGAAGTTGTAGGCTCTAAACCACTTCCAAGAACAGAAGTAGTTAAGAAGTTGTGGGCTTATATCAAGAAAAATAACCTGCAAGATGCTAAAAACCGCAGAAATATCAATGCGGACTCAAAACTTAAGCCTGTGTTTGGAAAAAGCACTGTGACTATGTTTGAGATGACTAAACTTGTAAGCAAACACTTGAAGTAAGTACTAGACTTTGATTGTTTACCAAAAAGCCCGTTGTATAGCGGGCTTTTTTTTTGTATGAAGGACTTATGGCACCACTTATTGTTAGCGAGATTAAACTTATGGAGAAGGCCTGTCAGTTGGCAGCCGAGACCCTTCACTACGCAAGCCAGTTTATCAAGCCCGGAGTTACCACGAATGAGATTGACAAAATTGTGCATGAATACACCCTGAGCAAGGATGCCACGCCCGCTCCACTTGGGTATCATGGTTATCCGAAGTCGGTTTGCACATCCGTTAATCAGTGTATTTGCCATGGCATTCCGGACGATAGGCCTTTGCAAGAGGGAGATATTGTCAACTTGGATGTCACGACAATTAAAGATGGCTTTTTTGGAGACACGTCGAGAACATTTTTAGTTGGAGAGTGCAGCGAAGAGGCCAAAAAAATTGTAGAAGTGGCTTACGAGGCCATGTATGTTGGTATAGACGAAGTGGGCCCAGGAAACACCACAGGGGATATTGGTTTTGCTGTTAATAGGTTTGTAACCAGAAAAGGCTATCACGTCGTAAAGGAAATAGGAGGCCATGGGATCGGCAGGGTTTTCCATACGGACCCCTTTGTTCCCTCTCATGGGAAAAAAGGAAAGGGCGAGGTTCTAAGGCCTTGGACCTGTCTTACAGTTGAGCCCATGATTAATCAAACAGGGGCAGATATTAAAGAGCTTTCGATACCCAACTCTAGCATCAAGTACTATGACACTGGTGACAATACTTTGTCTGCCCAGTTTGAGCACACCATTTTGATTACGGATACAGGCTATGAGATCCTAACTCTGTGGGATTATTAGCCCGTCAAGTCTTGCCGTAGAAAGGCTTTTAAGCTACTTTCGGTCTTTTACAAGATTGTTTTGGATATAGTGTTATTGCAAATATATTTTGAGAATATAAAGAATATAAAGAATATATGAATATAAACAAAGGAGAGTTTGTGGAGGGTACACACAACATGACGACTGTTGGATCAGCAAAGACATCTGGACTAAAAAGACCGGACTATAGAGTTTGCAAGGCAGCAATGGAAAGTAATGAGAAGTTTGAGGAACTCGCTCTCTGGGGACGCGAAGAAATCAAAATTGCTGAACGAGAAATGCCAGGACTTATGGCTCTAAGAAAAGAATTTGGAGAGAGTCAGCCACTTAAAGGTGCCAAAATTACGGGTTGTTTACACATGACGATTCAAACAGCCGTTCTTATAGAAACTTTGACAGCTTTGGGAGCAAAAGTGCGTTGGTCTTCTTGCAATATTTTTTCGACGCAAGATCACGCGGCTGTTGCTATTGCAGCGTCTGGAGTCCCTGTTTATGCATGGAAGGGGGAGACAGAAGAGGAGTACCTCTGGTGTGTAGAACAAACAATAGTTGGATGGGGAGATGAAGGTTTTGACATCATACTTGATGATGGAGGGGATCTCACCAATATGATGCACGAAGAGAGATTTGCTCACTTGCTAAAGAAAGTGATTGGGGTCTCTGAGGAAACAACAACAGGTGTTCACAATTTAATGAAAATGTTTGAGGCGGGTAAGTTGAAAATTCCTGCAATTAATGTGAACGATTCTGTGACAAAATCAAAGTTTGACAATCTTTATGGCTGTAGAGAGTCTCTGGCCGATGGGATTAAACGTGCGACTGATGTTATGTTGGCTGGAAAAACTGTGGTTATTGCAGGATATGGAGATGTTGGTAAGGGATGTGCTCAGTCTATGCGTCATTATGGAGCCAAAGTTCTTATTACTGAAGTTGACCCCATCTGCGCTCTGCAAGCGGCAATGGAAGGATATACGGTAACTACAATGGAGGAGGCGGCTTCTTCTGCAGATATCTTTGTTACAGCTACAGGGTGTGTAGATATTGTGACTTCACAGCACTTCGAAAATATGAAATCGGGAGCTATAGTTTGCAACATAGGTCATTTTGATAATGAAATTGATATGGCATGGTTAAATGCCAATAGTAAGGCTCGCGAAATTAAACCTCAGGTAGATATTCACACTTTAAAAAATGGTCGGGAAGTGATTGTTTTGGCTAAGGGACGTTTAGTAAATCTTGGATGCGCAACCGGACATCCTTCATTTGTTATGAGCAACTCTTTTACGAACCAAGTTATGGCTCAAATGGAGCTTTGGAAGGAAAGAAACTCTGGAAAGTATCCAGTTGGAGTTTATACTCTACCCAAGTCTTTAGATGAAAAAGTAGCTTCGTTACATTTGTCAGCCGTAGGAGCAAAGTTAACTAAGTTGAGTGATAAGCAAGCCAAGTACTTGGGGGTTAATCAACAAGGACCGTTTAAGCCAGAACACTATCGTTATTAAGAAATTCTACTTTATTACTTTCTGAAACGAATATCTGTTGCATTTGAAAAAATGCAACAGAGGCGAATTTAAGTGGACAAATGTTAAGGTTTTGTTAATAGTCAACCAAATTAAATTGAGGAATTGAGACCTTGAGTAAGATCCAAAAAATTGTAGCCAGTAATATTGTTTGGTATCGGAAGCGGAAGGGATACCGGCAGGCAGATATAGCCAAACATGCGGATATTAACTACAGATATTACCAGGATATAGAGGCTGGAAAAAAAACATCACTTTAGCCACTCTTCAAAAAATTTCAGATGTTCTTGATGTATCTCTAGAAGAAATGACGATGCTTAATCGCATTTTTATTACAACTCCCTTAGAGGACTATATCGAGAAACAGAGAACTCAACTGGACAGTATTCAAAATTTTATTGTGGCTATTCGTGATATGAATATGATCCTGAAATATGTAAATCAGGTTTTCTTAGATGTTCACGGTGTGCGAAATGAAGAATTCATTGGGTTTTCGGTAGATGAGTTTCTGAACCCTAATAATGCGGAATGGTTGTTGGCTTTAAATCAAAAGCATATTGAGGGCGATGTAAGTAACTACTTGGTTTTTCGCTCTATGAAACCAAAGTCTAAAGAGATATTCACTGTTGTGGCTTTCCCCATTTGTTTAATTTACGAAAATGAATGCGTAGGTATTCTAGCTGGTGCGGTCGAAGAGTCCAATTATACTAAGAAGACCTACTCAGATTTTGAGTCCCAAATCTATAAATATCTTTTGAGTGCCCACTAATAGAAGTATTTGAGAAAAATTTGACACATTTTATCTGTGGATTTGGGTTATAATTCATTTGGAGAGATGAAATAGGCTTATTTATGTTAGTTGTTTAAGCTTGCTAATAAGGGCCTCTTCCTGCGTAAGTGGGGAGGGATGGGTCTAGGGCTCTATGTCGGGGCGGACAAACTTTAAATAGTATTTGAGTTCTTCAATTGACTCTCGAATGTCATCCAGGGCTCGATGGCTATTTCTTTTGCCATATTCTATGCCAAACTTATCTGTCATAATCAATTTCCAAGCCGTTACATCTAACATTCTGTAGTGAAGGCGAGCTTCTAACTCAGGGAGGTATTTTTTTATAAAAATTCTATCCTGTGTTATAGAGTTCCCTGCCAATATCGCCCTTTCTGTACGGAAGTGATGATCAATGAGAGTGCAGAGTTCGCTTTCCACTTGGTGAGGTGGCTTTCCATTAGGAATTTTTTCAACAAGTCCGCTGGCCGTGTGGTGTTCTACATTCCACTCATCCATGGCGTCTATGTATTTTTGAGGCTGCTTTACGACAGAGTGGAAGTCTCCTAATTCATTTAAATCAAAGTCTGTGATAATAGCTGCAACTTCAATAATGACTTCTTTGTTTACATCGAGACCGGTCATCTCCAAGTCTAACCATAACCATTTTTTCATTGTTCTACTTTCTTTTTTTAAAAAGACACATAGTCTTATAAAAACACATGAGTCCTACACAGTATTTTTCCATAACTTAACAGCTTGTGCCAATAATTCAAGCTTCGAAATAGAAGATGAACATAAAGTTATAGAAAATTTATGTGCCTTATGGTAATTCGGTCTTAGGTTTTGTTGCCTCCCGAGGCGCGGCTCTAAGCAGAAGAGATGAATACAAGGCTCTAGTGGGCGGGTGATTTTTGTTTGCGTGGATTTAATATCGAGAGGTTTTTTTAAAGTTTTTAAGGGGGATTCAATGTTAAAACTTAAGGCTTTTTATATAATTCTAATATTTATATTTGCCCCGGTATTCGGTGCCCATGCACAGCAGGGTGGTTTCATCGAAGTGGTGTCAGGTAAGACTCAAGCCTTCCGAGCTTCGGATTATACCGACTCAGAAACAGATACGATTACGTTACAGGTGTCTGTTGTTAGCTCCATTCAGGAAGTGAGAACTCCTCAAGTTCTTATATCTAAACAACGCGACGGATTTAGCTGTGAGGTGGAAGTTATGAGGCGCTTGGAGTCCAAGTCATTGGACTCTGGCGAGAAAATTCAAGAAATTTATGCTATCATTCTTTCTTGGTATCCAGGTAATGACTGGAGCTCGTGTACTCTTGAAGTCATTCATCCTTCTCTAGACAATAACAGTGTAGTTCTCTACGTTGAAGGTGATATGAGGGGGCCTTTGGGTTTGCTAACTCAAAAAAATCAGTAAAGATCCTTCATTTTCCATTCTGTAGGGATAGTGAGCTTTTTTTAAATATTCCAGGGCTTTGTTTCTAACAATACCCTTTCCCTTACCCGGGATAATTCTCAGTAGCTTTTCGTTTGAGTGTTTTGTAATAAACTTATCCATAGACGTAAATACCTCATCTTCCGTGAAACCATGAAGATCGAGGGTCTTAATTTTATCTTTTATAGGACGATTCTTTGTTGTTTTTTTATTCATAGTTTATTCATAGATTGAAATTCTAGTATTAAAATTATTTTTATTTAAACAGTAGTCCTAGGAACTGCCCCACAGAGTATCCTGTGTCAAATCGGAAATTTAGCCAGATTGTATTTTCTGCATAGGGTATAACATTATCTGAGATATTGAGTTCTGTACTTGCCATTTCGTAGGTGAGCGCTAAAGCGAAGTTTTTTGAAAAGCCCCATTCTAAGCCAGCGTAGTAGGAAAGCATATTGTAGTTAAACTCCTCAAATCTGTTAGTGTCACCAACCCAAAAGTGACGTCCTTTTATAACGTGGGAGTTGACGCCCGTGATAATTTTGTAAAAGCGAAATTGAAGACCTCCGCCTAACCCAATGTGGCTACTGGTTTCCTTTTGTGATTTTGAGTTATTGTTGTTGTAGACGTCTACATACCGTCCAGAAAAAATGAGATTCACAGCAAAGGGGACACTCGTATATAGGGGAGCGTAGATTTTCCCATTAGCAGCTAGACCAGAATAAGCGGCCTCTCCGCCGCCAGGGTTTTGCAAGATAATGCCGGGAGAGCCGAGTGCCGCCTCAAAACTAACGCCATTGCCTCTGGCCGTGAGGCTAAATGTAAAAGTGATTAGTAAAAAATATATGATTTCCCTATTCAACAATTTCTGTCCTCGTCATAATCGTCATGTCTTGTATGTTCATGCTTTGGGCGTCTCGAATAAATGTGCCAAGATGATTCCCATCTTCATCAAAGCGTTCAACGGTGTGAGTGTTGCTGGAAGCTATAATTATTGTGCCGTCGGGAAGTTCTAACATGGCCGTCGGATTATTTAAAATTGTCAAATTTGTCGTAAATATACTAACGGCGTTGGAACCATCTGGGTTGGCTCGGTAGATTTGATCGTCGCCAAATGTTGTATAGTAAAAGTCACTATTGCTGTGGAGAAGAACTCCGTAAGGGTTATTAGCTGTAGCTGTACTAGACAGACAACTTGGGGTGCTAGATGAAATGTCATAGCGAAGTATGCGATGATTCGTATAACTGGAAACAAAAAGGATATCGTCAGAGTTGACGGTCATAAGTCTGGGGCCGTTGAGTGTACAGCCACCTACAGTCGTCCCAATATAGAGCGGAGTCACTTGGGCTCCCTCACTTGAAAACTTCTCTATAGCGTTTGACTCAATAACTAAAATATTGTTGGAGTTGTCCTTAGCCAGTCCATAGATATTGCCGGAAAGGGTTCCTCCCGAAAAAAATGAGCTAAAGCTAAAATCATCAAATAAAAAACTTTCTAATCGGTCTGTATTATCTAAGGCAATAATTAAGTTATTATTATCAAGCTGTAGAAGTCCTCTGGGAATGCCCAAACTGGCCGGCTGACGATATCTGTTAATTTGATACAAAAAGTGGCCTTCTATGTCGTAAATAGCAACAGCATAGTGATTGGCAGTTCCGCCAGCTGTAACAATGTAGCTGACTTCCACTTCATTATTAGTTTCGACACTATTGTTAAGCAAATTCAAAAAGCCGGCTTCTTTTTTGGAACAGGAGATTGTAAACAATAAAAATGTTAGAGCTATTACCATCCTTGACAATGAGCACCTCACTAATGCTGACCTCTCGGCAAGTGCGTCTCAATTCTAAACAGAATGGTTTTATTATTTAAAATTGCAGTTGAAAATGCGACTAAGGCCAAGCCAAGCTAAACTCAGAGAAACCACAGAAAATCACAGGACCTTAAAATTCTGCCTTGCGCAATTGATTTGCTGAGTATTTATTTGACGCATTTTATCCGCGGATTTGGGTTACAAGTGTTCATTTCATAAGGTTTTTAGATTTAATTTGCAGGACTATTGTGAAGGTAATAGTCTCAGAAGGGCCTTTTTGAGTCTAAATTCTAGGTTCCGGACTTAAAGATGGGAGCCCTTAAGTATGAGATTAAGACTTAAAAATCCAATTCTCTAAAAACTCTAAAAGTTATAGAGAGTGTAAATTTTTAAGAATGAGGAGGATGTCATTAAAACTTCAATTCATAGGAAGTGGGCCTTAGTTTGCGGAAGTTCTCAGGGAATTGGCAGAGCCACAGCCATAGCTTTGGCCTCTGAAGGTGTAAATTTGCTGTTGGTAGCGCGCAATGAGGCAAAACTTTTGGAACTAAAATCTCAGTTGGCCAAAGATGTTCAGTGTCAAATTTTAGCATTAGACTTGGGAGATTTACAAAATTTAAGACTTCAGGTCGAAGCTTTTGTGCAAAAAAATGGTCCCATTGAAATTCTGATCAATAATTCTGGCGGGCCAAAATCAGGTCCTCTACTGTCGGCCAATCCAGAAGATTTTCTGTTGGGTTTTCAGTCTCATATTTTAGCAGCCCACACTTTGGCTCAAATCCTGGTTCCAGGAATGAAGCAAAAAAAATATGGTCGCATTATAAATATTATTTCTACCTCTGTGAAGATTCCCATACCCAACTTAGGAGTTTCTAACACAATTAGAGGAGCTATGGCCAGTTGGTCAAAGACTCTGGCAAATGAAGTTGGCGAGTGGGGGATAACTGTGAATAACATCCTCCCAGGCTTTACAGCAACCGAGAGATTAGAAAGTTTAAAGATTGCAGCCGCTGAGAGGCTCAATAAGGAGCCTCATACTGTTGAGGAGATGTGGTTAAACACAATTCCAGCAAAGCGCTTGGCTCAGCCTGAAGAAATCGCACAATCTTTATTGTTTTTGACAAGCCCGGCGGCTTCTTACATCAACGGAATAAACCTGACTGTGGATGGCGGTCGCACGGGGTGCTTATGAAATTTGATATTTTTCTCAGCATTTGCCAAACCGAAGTGGATGGTTACAAACCCTCAGAAAGGGTTATGTTTGAAAACTTTTTTGAACAAGTGGAGTTGGCCGATAGACTTGGTTATGGAGTGGCTTGGGTGGCCGAAACTCACCTGAGCACAGAGGTTCAAAAGGAAAATCCTGAAGCCGTTGTTCCTCATTTTAAGGGAGAAATAGGTCTTAATACAGATATATTGCAATTGGCTCATAAGGTCTTTCAAAGGACACGCAATATTCACGTGGGCTCAGCTATCAAAAATATATTTTGCAATGGTGGCCCCTTGGCTCACGCTGAGGCCATTAAAACATTTCTGACTTTGCACAGTTTAAATACAAAGGTTTTAGATCAAGAAGAGCAGAGAAAAATTCACATCGGTTTTGCTTCGGGGCGCTTTGAATTTTCCAACCGCCCATATGGAATTGTGCCCAGAAGTCGCACAGAAAAGGCAGCATGGCCAGTATTAAAGGGAAAAATTCTTTATGAGGCTACAGAAATATTTTTGCGAGCCTTAAAAAGTGAAAAGTTCTCAAGTGCTGAAGTGGCCCCTAAGCTTTTGCGAGCTCAAGATTTTCGCCATACAGAAGATTGGGAAAAAGTTCTAGAGGTATTTGCTGAAGAAACAGGCTTGTCTTGGGAGCAAGCTAAAAGTCTATCGAGCATTGAGATTCCCCCCTTTTGGAACTTTGATAAGGTGGGAGTGATTCCCTTTGAGGCTCCATTAGAACTTTTAAAACTTACGGTTGGAAGTCATGATCCAGGAATACAAAAGTTGGCTAACGAGTATTTTCCTGTCGACGTTTTTAATTTATCAATTACGCCTCCCGAGGTTATAGAAGAGACTCACAATCGCATGAAAATGATTTATCACCTCTCTGGGGGCGGGTGGAAAAGAGAAAATATGCCGAGAACCGCCATGGTGTTTTTGTGTGATGAATCGAACCTGACGCCTCAACAAAATATTGAAAAAGCTCAGGCTATGGCCAAATCCGCTTGGGAAAATTATTGGGCGGCCATGGAAGGCACTATAGATAACAAAAAAGTGGAGCAAGCTGTAAAGAACACCCTGGCTGGAGATGTAGAATTGTTGGCAACTTTAATTAATGAAAAATATCATCCCGAAGACCGGTTGATGTTGTGGTTTGATTTTAATACTCATGATAATAATTATATTCAAAAAGCTATGACCAGCTTTATGCATAAGGTGGTGCCAAAATGCAAACAATAAAGAATTTTATAAATGGTGAATATGTTGATTCTATGAGCGGTAGGATGATGGACAATTTTGATCCCTCAATAGGGGAGGTCTACTCCCAAATGCCTGACTCTGAGGCTGTAGATGTAGTTATGGCTTTTCAAGCGGCAAGCCGGGCCTTTGAGGGATGGTCTAAAACTTCAACTCAAGATAGAGCTAAGATCCTGCTTAAAATCGCAGATTTAATTGAAGCAAAAAAAGAAGAGTTGGCACTAGCTGAGTCCAGAGATATGGGAAAACCATTGTGGTTAGCCAGAGAGGTGGATATACCTCGAGCCATTTCTAACTTTAGATTCTTCGCCAACAGAGTAGTTCAGCACCAAGAGCAGGCTTCTGATATGGACGGGAATGGATTTAATTATTCTCTTAGAGAGCCCATTGGTGTGACGGGGCTGATTTCTCCATGGAATCTTCCCCTGTATCTTATGACTTGGAAAATAGCCCCCTCTTTGGCTGTCGGCAATACAGCAATTTGTAAGCCTTCAGAGCTTTCGCCAATGACGGCCTCCATGTTGGGCGGAATCTTTAACGAAGCTGGGTTGCCGCCGGGGGTTTGCAATATCGTTCATGGTCGTGGTGAAGTCGTGGGTGACACAATTGTTAATCATCCCGGCATTCCCTTGATTTCTTTTACCGGTGGGACAGATACTGGAGCTATTATTCTTGAGCGTGCAGCTAAACACTTTAAAAAAATGGGAATGGAGCTTGGGGGCAAAAACGCCAATATCATCTTTAAAGATGCAGATCTAGACAAATGTGTATTGACCACATTGCGATCCAGTTTCTTAAACTCTGGACAAGTTTGTTTATGCGGATCACGCATTTATGTTCAGCAAGATATTTACGACCAATTTATGGAAAAATTTGTTGAAAAAACTAAGGCCCTAAAAGTTGGAAGCCCAAGTGATTCAGATGTGTTTATGGGTCCTGTCGTTAGTCGGGAGCAGCTAGAAAAAGTGCAATCCGCTATTGCTCAAGCTAAAAGAGAGGGTGGAAAAATCTTAGCCGGTGAAGAGGAGCTTCGCTTGGCAGAAAAAAATAAAAATGGATATTTTATGCGCCCCACGATTATTGCCGATCTTACAGATTGTTCTGACCTTTGGCAGAACGAAATTTTTGGTCCGGTGGTAACGGTAAGGCCATTTAAGTACAAACATGACGCCGTAAAACTGGCCAATACTAGCAGTTATGGATTGTCTGCGACAATTTGGACGCGCGACCTCAATACAGCACACAAAACAGCTCAGCAGATAAAAGCTGGAACCGTGTGGGTAAACACTTGGAGCCAGCGCGACCTTCGCGTTCCCTTTGGTGGCTACAAAGCTTCGGGGCTGGGGCGAGAGGGAGGAGATCACTCTTTGGATTTTTATACAGAACAAAAAAACATCTGTGTGAATTTAAATTAAGAAGAATTGCAATTTGAAGGAATTGGACATTTGCCATTTGCCATAAAGGAGGTTGAATATGGGGTTAAATACAGGGGCTATAGTTGCGGGTTGTCTAGCTCCACACCCCCCTCATCTGGTGTATGCGGAAAACCCCCCGCAAAACGAAGCCAAATCTGAGTGTGGTTGGGAAGTGTTGAGATGGGGTTACGAGAGAATGCGCCGGCATTTGCAAAGCCTAGACTACGATGTATTGATTGTTCACTCACCTCATTGGCGCACACAAATAGGAACTCATTTCTTGGGTGTGGAAAACATGAAATCAAAATCTGTGGACCCGATTTTTCCACATTTGTTTCGGTATAATTATGATCTGACTGTCGATGTGGAGTTGGCAGAAGGTATTCACGATCAGGCTCAAAGTATGGGTTTAGAAGTTAAGATGATGAGGAATCCAGATTTTCGTGTGGATTATGGAACTATTGTCACCTGTCACATGGTAGACCCTGAGTGGAATAGACCTATAGTTGGCCTCTCTTCTAACGGGGCGGCACAATATTTTAGTTTTGATGTTATGCAGTCGCAGATGTTTAAGCTGGGCGAGGCCACAAAAAAAGCTGTGGAGGCCAGTGGAAAAAGGGCTGTGCTGTTGGCGAGTCATTCTTTGAGCCATCGCCACTTTGTGACGGAGGCGGATCCTCCTGAAGATATGAGTCGCGAGCACATCACCCACCACGGGCAGTACCTCTGGGATATGAAAATGATTGAACTCATGAAAAAGGGAGAATCGCAAAAAATTATTGAAATTCTTGCTGACTTTGATGAGCAAACGATTTCTGAGGCCAATAGTGGAGGGCTTTCTTGGATGCTTTCGGCTCTAGATTTTCCAACTTACCCGGCAGAGGTTTATGCTTATGGGACAGTTATAGGAACAGGGAATGCTGTGGTCTCGTGGGATCACACTAACAAAGGAGTGACGCCATGACAGACAGTCCAATCATTGGTGGTTATATATTGCCAGGGCTTCCACATATTTTGTTGTGTCCAGCAAAAAACCCCGGCTGGATGCGAGTTCGTCAAGCTTTTGATTTGGTAAAAAACGAAATCCAAAATTTGGGAGCTGAGAGACTCGTGATTTACAGTACCTACTGGCCCTCTATATTGGGGCACCAGATACAGGCCGATCCTGAGCCGGAGTGGACTCATGTCGACGATCAGTTTCACGACATTGGAAGTCTACCTTATAAATTAAAAATCGATCCTGAATTTGCGAAGGTGATTCAAGATAAATGTAAAGATAGGGGGTTACATGCAAGGACTGTCGCTTATAAAGGATTTCCTATCGATACGGGTTCGATTGTAGCCTTAAAGCTAGTTAATCCTGATAATCGGATTCCCGCAGTCATAGTTTCGAGCAACATTTATTCAGATAGGGCTGAAACCTTAGTCTACGGAAAAGCGGTGAGGGAGGCTATTTTCGAAGTTGGGAAAAAAACGGCAGTTCTAGTCATTTCGTCTCTTTCCAACAGGTTCTTCACTACAGAGATTGATCCAAAAGATGACAGAATTCACTCGTTAAAAGATCAGGAATGGAATGATAAATTCTTAGAGCTGTTGCGCGAAGGCCGGCTTGAAGATTGCTCTCAGTTGTCTCGCCAATTTCACCGAGAGGCCAGAGTTAAAAAAGTTAGCAACTTTAAACCCTTTTGGTGGATGGCCGCAACCATGGGGCAGACGAACGCCTATGAGGGCCAGGTTTTAGCTTATGAACCTATGTTGGGGACAGGGGCCGCCGTAGTTAGCTTAAAGCCTGGGTCAGAAATGGCAAGCGAATTGGAGTATGATGAAGATGATGTAGATTTTTTCGCTGGAGATAGGAATGTTTTGGATAAGGGCAAAGAAAAAATGATCGAGCCCACACAAGATATGCCGGAAATGGAAAGAGATTATGAGTAAGTATTTGTATGAAGAGAGCAAACTTTATCCTCAAAGTTCACTGGGAGAGTCTGTTGAGGATATTCCTACTGGGCGTGACGTAGAGTGGGAGCCTCTGGTCGATTACCGCCGCAATGGAGTCAGCGAAAACACTATACATGGAGCTATATCCTGGTTTAGTGGTAGTGAGCCTATTCACTCCTTTGGTGGAAATGTTTTGTGCTATGGCCGAAGTATGATGAAGCCCCTCTATGTAAAAGTTTTTGAAGAAGAACTAGCCGATATGTCGTGGGAGCAAAAAGCTATCAGTGTAGCTTCTCACAATGGAAGTGCAGAGCATGTGCGGGCGGCTCAAAGCTTATTATCTCCTAGTGAATGGGGGCTGATGTTAACTCCTTTAGACCTGCCATTGGTGCAGTTTGGCCGTCAGGTAAGAAGGCCAAGAAGATGGTACAACAACTCTTCAGGGCATCACGCAGCCATTTTACGGGGCTGTCGGTTAAAGGGATGGAATCGCGCGGGTTACACTTTGCCCTCACATGCTGTTTTTCAAAACTATTTGGAGCTGATGAAAAAATACTTGGGAAAAAATTGGAAGCCAAAAAGAATCGCTCGGGACGGGGATGGGCTTCCCACCGTGGCCATGACCGTGGACGAATTGGCAAAGTGTTATGCTCAGTTGGCTTTAGATAAAAGCTGGATATGGGAGTCCATGGTGAGGCACCCAGATTTAGTCGGTGGTTATAATCGTCTAGACACAACAGTTATGAAGTCTTGCCGTGGAAAAGTTATTGCCAAAGAGGGAGCTGATGGTTTATTGGGCTTAGCCATAGAGCACCCGGAATATCCTAAAGGCTTAGGAGTGGTGATAAAAATTGCTCATGGTTGGAACCCTCAGGCTTCATGGTATATTGCGCGAGGTGTGTTGGGGGTTTTGGGCTTTGATCTTCGCAACCCCTATCCCTTGCGCCGGCAAAAAGCTTTTTTAGTTTCTAAAATTGTGCCCCCGCAGTATGTAGAAAAATTAGCTCAAATAAAAACTTGGGATGAATGGGACCCTGATCACGATCGTTGGTATTTTGATCCGGACACTCATGGCAACGCTTTTGGAGGACAACAACGTGACATCTAAAAACTTTACAACACACAAAGCTCCTGAGCCAGTAGGGGCTTACCCTCACGCAAAAAAAGTTGGAGAATTTTTGTTTTTGTCGGGAGTTGGCCCTCGCAAACCCGGAACTCACCAAATTCCTGGAACCTATGAAGACGCCGAGGGCAATGTTGTGGCCCATGACATTGAGGTTCAAACTCTTGCAGTGATCGAAAATATAAAGGTGATACTAGAAGAGTCGGGGAGTTCCTTGGACAAACTGGTGGACGTTACGGTTTTTTTAACAGATATGAAGGCGGACTTTAAAAAATTTAATAAAATTTATGCCGAACACCTCGGGGCCTACGGTGCCACTCGAACAACTGTCGAAGTTGGGGCTTTACCCACTCCAATTGCCGTTGAGTTTAAAGTTATCGCCTTAGCTTAAGGTTCAAGAAGTGAAGTGGTTTCCTGTTGAGACTGGGTAACAGTCTACTTTTAGCAAGCAACTCTAATTTTTGAACCAAATCCTGCTTTTTATAAATCTCTCCATGCAGTGGGATGAGTTGAGTTGGTTTTTTCTCGCTTAACTCCTTTAGCAGCCACTCGCCATACTTATTCTTATTTGAAGTACCTAGATACTGATACATACGACTCATTTCAATACCAGGCCCCATTCGGTTGAGCTTCATGAAAAATCCCATTAAGCCACCAGGCAAACTTGAAAAATTAAAAATTGCATCACACACCGCCCAGATCCGCTCGCCAGGCACTTGAACATCCAGCCAAACCTCTCCAATTTTATTGTATGGCAGCTCTATCACAGAAATATGATTTGGGAGCACGGTTTTCAAAGAATCAAGATTTTCTGATCGAATACCCGTTTTTCTCTCCAAGCGATCAATAGCCGCTATTGCGGCAACGGGTTTAGAATTTGGAAAAACCTCCATCCAAACAGACAACCCCAAGTTGTGATAGATATTTGGTTCTAACAGAAAAAGTTCACTGCCTGCTGGGATAATTTGTTTGGCTAATTCTGCTGTTGTCTTGTCACCAGGGCTATAAACAAGAAACTTCTTGTCACTGACCTTAAGAAGTAAGCATCTTGAGATACCAGCACTAAATTTATAAGGGCACTGCCATAGAATTTCATTAACTGCTGTCCAATCTTGTTTCATGTCATTCCCCACCCACAAGCAGTCACTTGAGGGTCTTTTTAGTGTATTAGGAAGTTCAAGACCCTTATGGCCTCAATCGAAAAATCATATCTGACTATTTGGAATTATTCAGTCAAAAAGTGGCCTGCTCGTAGAGAACTTGCAGAGGTTGAGAAAATTTCTCTTGCGAAGAGAGATGCTGAATTGTTTCTGTCAGCACTTACCAATTCACAAGCTCCAAATAAAGCATTGAAAACAGCGTTTAAGGACTACGAAAAGCAAACCAGAAAGTAGTCTGTTTTGAGTAGCTTTGACTTCCACACCCTTGATAAATCATTTGCCCGAGATAGCTTTGATTGTGGCTTTTTGGAGTTGAACAACTTTTTGAAGACTAAGGCTCGTCAAAATCAGTCTGTAGGATTCAATAAAACTTTTGTAGCGATAGGCAGCGGAGATAAAAACAAGACAGTCCTTGGCTATTACGGGTTTCTCTTTTGGGGGATCTCCTTAGTTCGTTCTTGATGTCCCGTCAACCCCTTTATTAAAGTGTATTAGTTACCACCTTTTACTATCTTTGTAGGCCTATTGAGGCCTGTATGAGCTTAGTTTTTATATTGTTCTATCTGCTTTAAAAATAACTTTAAAATTCTCATGTTATATTGTGGTTTTGGGGGGATGTGCGGACATAGAGAATTTAAGACTACTTTGCTTTAACTGCAATCAAAGGCAGGCCATTAAAACTTTTGGACATGTGGTTTGAACTGTTTTATTGCCTTTAAGTTAAATGGCTAGGCAACTAGACTTTATTGGGTCAAATAGTTATTTTGAATAATGAGTTCCGGCGATTGTATCTGGGGGCTGGAACTGAACTGAGGATGTTCTTGTTATGAAATGGGTTTTAATATTTTGTTTTAGTTATGGAGTTCTTGTTTTCTACATTTATTTTATTCAGAGTCGCTTGCTTTTTTTTCCAGATCAAACTCCATTTCATCAATGTGCTGGTGTTGCGCAGTCTGGTGGTGAGGTTTATGAAGATACTGAGAACGGTATTCGCTATTACATCGTTAAATCAAAAAATACGAGCGCAAAAGGGTGGGTTATTCACTTTCATGGAAATGGAGGGAGAGCTTGTGAGCGATTCTTGACTTTAAAAAACCTACTCCCCCTAGGCTATCACTTAGTTCTTGCTGAATACCCAGGTTATGCCCAATCATCACCCCTTCCCTTAGACGACAATCAAATTTTAAAGGGTGCCTCCGACCTCCATATGCATATTGTCCAAATCAACTCTGAAGAACTTCCGATAATATTATTTGGAGAGTCTTTAGGGACGGCTCCGGCAACATATCTAGCTTATAAAAATAAAAAATTTGTTCAGGCCTTGATTCTTCAAACTCCATTTACATCAATCACTCAGCTGGCACAGGGCCACTATCCTTTTTTGCCCATCAGGTGGATTTTGCGTTTTCCATTCCCTGCTGAAGAATGGGCAAGTAAAATTACTACCCCTGTTTTCGTATTTCATGGAACTAAAGATGAAATCATTCCATTTAAAATGGGGCAAGAACAATTCAATAAATTTTCTTCTAAGAACAAAGAGTTCTTAGAAGTTTCTAGCGCCAAACATAACGATTTATTATTTGTTGCTGGTCCTGAGTTATGGAAAAAAATTGACGCTTTTTTATCTTTATCAACTTTATAAGTTGTGATTCATTTTTTTGATTTTTTGATTTTTTGATTTTTTTATGTTGATGTCTTATATTGAGACAAATAGAGATGTGAAGCTAATCATTATATTAGGCAAGACATAGCCCTTCTTAATCATTTCAATATCTTGAGATAAAACTGTTTGGGATGTCTCCCAGTTCTTTATATTTTATCTATTCCTTAAATGTCAGCTTTATCTTTACAACTGCGAAGTTCGTTTACAATAATTCAATCCCTAATACGTTCTTAACTTTGTTTACGTGGTACCTTCATTGCATCTTCTTATTATGAACTGATAATTAGTCACTCAAGTAATTTCAGTTTTAGGGGGGTCTCATAATGAGGCGCAATTACATCTTACGAAAGTCAGAGTCATTGGTGAGAATATTTAGTTCACTTTTTTTATCCATTTTTATTGTATCATGTGGACAATTTTCTGAATTTAAGTCCAAAGGACATGAAGCAGCGAATGATTTTCAAATATTGATTGATAAAAAAGCGATTGATGTCAACCTTTCAGCATTTAAAAATAACTGCCACCGTTTTGCCTTATTTCCCTCGGGTTATACAGATATTTTTGGAGATTCCAGTTGTGGTGGGCAAGCAAATGTTTCAAAAATCTTTTCAGTCACTCATGAAGATGAAAATTATTCGGATGGAACGATGAGGGACTTGGATCCTCCTAAATATTTGGAGGGTAGAGTTGACCCTTCGTCTCCATGGCAGGGTTATTTTAGTAAAAAGGCCTTATCAAAAGGTTTTGAACTTAATCTCGAATTGAACACAATTGATTATTCTAAGTTGTCGCACAGAGGAAGACTGATTCAGACGGGTCACCTTTTTGTGGGAATGAATTGGATAGATCCTGAAATTTCAAAGGTTTCCTTAGCTAGCTCGACTCACTTACAGATTCAATTTAGACTTCCCGAACAGTCTGCGGTAGAGTCTGGTGGTTCAAGGTTTATGGTTGGTTTTTTAGCTTCATGGGCGGGACTGGATAGTCCTAGGAGGCCTCATTATCTTGAAGTCAATTTAGCTAGAACTCAACTTTTTGATTATTGTACAGAGAGGTTTATAAAGGGTTCTCGTTCAGAGTTAGAAAATGAAAAGGTTTGCGATATTAGTGGAGATATTGATTATAGATCAAATAATGATCGAATGAGTGGTGGTCCAGAATTGGTTTACTATCACGGTCCTTTAGTTTCTTCCTATACGATGCTAGCGGACGGATCGTTTTTAGTTTTAGTTCCAGTCAGCCTTTTATTTCAGAAGTATTCGTGGAGAGATTATCCTTCTGATTGGAAAAGTATTAAACTTGATGGAATCTACCTAGGCCTTGAGCATTCAAATAAAGCTAGAACCAAAGTTGAAGTGATGGAAATGCAACTCACCAATCCAGCTCCAGCTCCATCAGTGCTTCCACCATCACCAGTATTATCACCTCAAGGTTTATTTAGGGTTGGTGTTGGAGGTTATATCGGCTCAAAAACTAGTTTTTGTTACTTGAATTCTGATGAGCACTTAAAGAGTTGTGGCTATACGCAAAAGCAGTACGATGAGGCTCTCAACCTAAAGGATTTACCAACACACCTACCATCAACAGGAGCTTGCCAATGTTCAGCACCACCAGTTAAAGAGCTGTTTCGTATAAATCAGGTTGGGTACATTAAAATGGAGAAAACTTATTGTGCCCTCTCATCAGGTCAGCACATGAATCGTTGCGGTTTTTCACAAGAACAATACGATCGTGCGCCCCAGTTGCTCCTGCCGCCATCTGGACACTCCGATATCGGCCTTTGTTCATGTTAGTTGGACTCAAAGGGGTTAGCAGAGGGGCTTGATATACAGCCCAACTTCATAAAATACCGAAAGCCCTCTTGCTGTTCTTTTGTTAGAGCCTTTTTATCTCCGGCTAGGAAATAATCAAAAAGGGCTGGGGTAATTAGGCTTAATCAGTGAAAGCTTTAAGAGCTTGATCCTCAAGGCTTGTGCGATCCAATCGCCAATGAAAAAAGTGTTGATAGCGAAGATTAAAAACAGACTGAGTGTTGCGTGAGGTGAGAAGTCCCCCCACTCCGATGGATTTAGAGCGTGAGTCGGTGCCAAAGTGAGAAGGGTTATGACACTTGGCACAGGAAGTGGTACCATCTTTAGATAGGCGAGAATCAAAAAATAGTTTTCTACCTAGCTCAATTTGGGACTTTTGGTTAGGTACAATCTCTTCTTTGTCGTATTTTCTTATGCCAAGAACTTCTTGAGCTCGTTGCAAATAGAGTTATTGATGAGTTGCTGAGAAGCCAGGTGACGAGAAACATAGTAAGTTACAAAGCAAAATGTAGTTCTTTTCACCTTTAAAGAGTTCCTATAGTTTGTTACTATCTGGCAATAACTTTTCTCAATTTAACTTAGTGTATGTCATTAGTTAACTTTATGATTGTAATTATCTTACTGTTGCGCATGGATCAAGGAAGTTCGGTTGTTGGGTGCGGTAACTTCGACGTGACTCTTTAACCCGTCTAAAATACATCCGCTACATGCAGATATGATGAGTCGATAACCAAAACTTTTAGAAGGAGAACTGTATGAAAAGTATAGGTTTGAATAAAATAGGTCTGAATAACATAGGATGGAAAGGCTGGCTTGCCATCGCTCTAGTTACAGCGCAATTTGGATGTGCTTCAGGTACTAGCAAAGATTCCAAAAGTGAGGCGATGACCAAGTCTAATGTTTCCAATCAATGGACAGCTACACCTGTAGACCTCATATTTGGGTCTCATACCGAACTGCGTGCCATATCTGAAGTTTATGCCTCGGACGATGCCAAGCGAAAGTTTGTTCAAGATTTTGTCACGGCATGGAATAAAGTTATGATGGCCGATCGATTTGACGTCCTTTAACCCCTATAGTTGCAATGTGGTAATTGTATTCTGATAACTGTATCGCGATAATTATAATGAGCCGCCCAACAAGGGCGGCTCATTTGTCTTTTAAGCCCCGCCGTCACATTAGGTAGAGATTTGTTCTTGCCTCATTCAAGGGCTTGAAATATGCTTGGCGGTAGTTTTAAATGTGGGGATAATGAAATCATCTAGCACCTTGTTTGCACTGTTATTAGTATTAATTCACTCGCTGTGGATGGGATCACATATCTCTGGCAAACAGCTTGGTGACAATACAGCACTAGATAATGTTAAATTATTTTCTTATTCTCCAGCTCATCAGCAAAAATTTGAACCGAAGACATCACTTGAGAAATTCTTAGTAAATTTTAAGTTTGCCTTCTTTGATATTTTGCAGCTGATTTCAAATCATGATGACCTCAATTTGCACAATCATTTTTCTACGAGTTATTTGTTTATTTTATTTTGTTCATTGTTAATTTGAGATCCACCGTTTCTGCATCCTTGAAGAAAGCATTCCTTTTTAACTTCTAAATTTATGTCTTAGCAGTCCAATACTATGGAGACCTTTATGTCTGATAATGTAATTATCGCAATAATGCTCGTACTTATGATACCTCTAACCTTATGGCTTAGAAGCTTTTTTGAGGATCATGATGAGAAAATGAATAAATCTCAGAAAAATAAGGAAAATGATGAGGATTAAAAGTAATAATAAATTGCAATAAAATTGCAATTTTAATCTTTGAAGTGTACGAGGAGTATTATGCTTCCTATTCAGTTTGACAATTTCACTTTAGACTTTGTTCTTGTTTTTTCCTCACTTTTATTGGTGGTATCTGTTTTACTGAGCCGAATTTCCTCAAAGTTTGGTCTACCCTCATTGCTTTTATTTCTTGTGTTGGGAATGTTAGCCGGATCTGATGGGCCTGGAAATATTCCCTTTGATAACTACAAAATTGCGTTTGCTGTAGGTAGTGTCTGCCTAGCTTTTATTATTTTTGATGGAGGTCTTCGCACCTCTTGGTCTTCGGTTCGCCCCATTTTGCCCACTGGAATTTCTCTTTCTTTTGCTGGAACAACTATCACGGCAATTGTGACGGGAGTGTTTTCGCACTACATTCTAGGTTTAAAGTGGCCAGAGAGTTTATTGCTTGGAGCCATAGTCTCATCAACTGATGCCGCAGCCGTTTTTGGCATACTTAGATCAAGGGGGCTTAGTCTTAAAAATAATCTTAAGCAAACTCTAGAGTTTGAAGCAGGTAGTAATGATCCTGTGGCGGTCTTTCTAACACTTGCCGTTTTGATGTATATTACATCCGCTAGTGATAGCTGGTCTTCTTTTGTGTTGTTGTTTGTCAGACAAACAGGACTTGGGTTGTTTTTGGGCTGGTATGGAGCCAAGGCCTTTCAATTTATAGTCAACAAAGCCGGTGTTGAATTCGAAGGCTTGTATGGAGTTCTAGCCACGGGTTTAGTGATCTTACTTTTTTCAACAACATCTTACTTGGGTGGAAGTGGATTTTTAGCTGTTTATGTGGCTGGTCTTTATCTAGGCAATAATGAATATATTCATAAAAGTACTATTGTACGTTTTATAGATGGAGTGGCCTGGATTTCGCAAATAGTGATTTTTCTTGCTTTAGGACTTCTCGTCTTTCCAACTAAATTGATTGATATTTGGAAGGAGGGACTCCTTTTAGCTTTTTTTATGATGCTTGTTGCTCGCCCACTGAGTGTACTTATTGCTGGTCATGGGAAAAATGTGGATAGCAAGAGTCGGATGTTTATTTCTTGGATCGGTTTAAGGGGTGCGGCTCCGATTATTCTTGCGACACTGCCTTGGACTATTGGGCTTCCAAATGCCGAATATATATTTAACTTGGTTTTCTTTATCGTGCTAATTTCCGTAATTATGCAGGGAGCAACTATACCTTGGATTGCAGCGAAACTGACTGTGACCGAGCCTATTCCCTCAGAACCTGTTGAGGAGCCAATTGGAGCACTACCTACAGGATTTGAATTAATAAAAGCAAGGGTTTTAGAAGATTCCCCGGCTAATAAAAAGCGAATCGTTGAACTGGGACTTCCTGCTGGGGTATTACTTACAAGTATTGAAAGAAATGGGCGTTATCATATTCCTCAAGGTGGATCAGTTTTGGAAACGGGAGACAAACTTACGGGTTTTTCCCGAGAAAGTAATATTGATATACTAAGGGGTCTATTTGGTGAGGTTAGAAAGTTGTAAATATAAGTTATAAATAAGTTTAAAGTGGGCTAACTCTGCCCATCGGGCTGATCGCAATCTTTTTTTGTAGAGACGTTTTGATCATATAGTGACGAGCTCCATTGTACAGAGGCACGACAACTTGGTGGTCTTTTATTAAAATACGCATAGCTTGAGAGATCTTATTTGTTCTTTCTCGAGAAGGTTCTAGAGTTCGAACCGAATTGAAAATTTCATCATATTCAGGATTATTCCAACCTGTCGTATTAAAGTGTGAATCTGATGTAAATAGTCCCAAGAAGAGAACTGGATCAGGAAAAATGGCCATCCAGCCCATTCGGTACACCATAGGTGGGGTTGAATTGACTTTTGATAAATAAACTTTCCACTCCTGATGGTCGAGTTCAACTTCCCAACCTAATTTTTTTGTTAGTTCTTGCTGGAAAAATTCCATTAACTTTTTTTGTGACTCATTAGTGTAATAGCTGAGCTTAATTTTATATTTTGCAACATCCTTTAGTGGCTTTGAACAACCCCAGTCAAAATCTTCTTTAAAGCCTTCAATTCCTTTGGGTATGAATATTTTGTTTATCTTCTCTTGACCACTTAAAAGTTTTTCGAGGTGAGGAAAACTGATGGAACAGGCCAGGGCCTTTCTATTTTTAATGTGATTAAAAGGCTCTAACTGAGTATTAAAGCCGAGATATTCAATAGCCAAGTTTTCTTTTTTTAAATATTCGGGTTGCTTGTTTAATTGTGGAATTAATTCTGTGGGGGGAGATTCAAAAATATTTAGGTGGCCGGATTCAAATAGGGCCAGAGCTGTTGCGTCCTCTTCAATTACATGGAAGGTCCATTCTGTGATTTTATGTTTTAATTGCACATTAAAGATTGTATTTTTTATGAGTCTAATTTCTCTTGTCGTAGATGTCTCTGAAATTTTATAAGGTCCGAGTGTTACCAGTTTTGATGGCAAAAATGCCTCGCGCTCTCCGTATTTTTCAATAAGGTCAGAACGAATTGGTAAGATATTGTAGAGGCCAAATAACATCATAAATGGAGCAAATGCAGATTCAAGGTTGAATTCAATTGTATTTGAATCAAGAACTTTAACCCCAACTTTTGAAAAATCTGACATTTTTCCCTGATTAAAATCTCGAGCTCCACGGATTGGATAAAATAAAAAGGCATTTGGAGCTCCTGTCTGGGGAGATAGTAATCGTTTTAAGCTGTCAAATACATGCTGAGAGGTAAAGGGTGCGCCATCACTCCAGAATCTATTCTGTTGAAGAGTTATTGTATATTTTGTTTTACTTTCGTTTTGTTGCCACTTTGTTATTAGGCCAGGAAGAGGTTTAACTCTAGGGTCTGAAAAATCATAGTTAATTAATGGCTCCATCATGTTGAAAAATAAGGCTTGAGTTTGAACCTCTGTAGCCCGATTCCAGTCAAGAGTTGAGACTTCAGCTGTTAATCTCATGTGAACAGAGTTGCTGTCGATATTGGGGCTGCGTTTAGTACATCCTGCTATCAAATAAATCAAAACAAAATAGATTGTAATCTTGTGCAAAGTTAAAACTCCTTTTACCTTCTCTCGCTTTATGATCTCGCGCTTTATCATTTTACGCCTAGGCTTTATCACTTCGCGTCAGCTCACTTCGCGTCAGTCATGTGGAGCTTCAGGTTTTATGTTTCGACATAGAGCTAACTTCTAATCTCTAACATTAATAGGCATCTCGAAAAAGCCGGTGGGTGTCTTGTTTATATCTCTGTTTTTTTGTATGTGATTAGGTATGAAAATTGTGGAAATTTCAAAAGAATATTTAATCAAAACTTTATCAGAACTCTTGGCTATACCCAGTCCAAGTGGGTATACAGATCAAGTTGTACGCTATGTGTGTAAACAGTTAGAGGCCATGGAAATTCCTTTTGAGCTGACTCGACGAGGAGCCATTAGAGCCACTATAAAGGGTCAACAGTCAGTACCGGCCAGGTCGATCGTGGCCCATCTGGATACTCTTGGAGCTATGGTTAAGAATCTTAAAGAAAACGGACGTCTTTCAATTGTTCCTATCGGGCATTGGTCATCGAGATTTGCGGAAGGGGCGCGTGTCACTATTTTTACTGATGCCGGCCCTAAAAGAGGATCTGTACTTCCTTTAAAGGCAAGTGGACACACTTATAACGAGGAGATCGACTTGCAGCCTGTAAGTTGGGAAAATATTGAAGTCAGGGTTGACGAAAAGTGTGAAAACCAAAGTCAACTTATTGAAAACAACTTTGAAGTGGGCAATTTCATATCATTTGATGCAGGATTAGAAATAACCAACAATGGATTTATCAATGCGCGACACTTGGATAATAAAGCTGGAGTGGCAGGCCTGCTGGCTGCGGCTAAATCAATTATCGATAACCGTTTGCACATACCTGTAGATTGCCACCTTCTTTTTACAATCATGGAAGAAGTTGGATCTGGAGCCTCTGCTATTCTTCATGGTGATGTTGCTGAAATGTTAAGTATAGACAACTCAACAATAGCGCCGAATCAAAACTCTAACTCCTACGGAATTACAATCGCAATCAAAGACTCAACTGGCCCTTTTGATTATCACTTAACCAAACACCTAATTGACATTTGTAAACAACATAACTTGCCCCACTCTCGAGATGTGTTTCGTTATTATAGGTGCGACGCAGCTTCAGCCATCGAGGCCGGGAATGACATTCGAACGGCCCTAGTTTGCTTTGCTTGTGATGGTTCCCATGGATATGAGCGAACACACGAGGAGTCTTTGTTGGAGTTGTCAAAACTTCTAACTTTGTACAGCCAGTCGCCTTCAGTATCTATAAGAGACAAATATGAGCTTGGTGAGCTTTCAGGTTTTTCTAGCCAGCCGATTATTAAAGAGCCTAATCTCAATCCTAAATCTGTGGTAAGACCCGATAGCTATGAGGATTAGGATATAGGCTTAGATAGATATAAATGTTAGGGTTAAGATTGAGGTTAAAATTAAGGTTAAAATTGAGATTGAGATATAAAAAGTCTCAATCTTTTTATGTCAGTGAGTCTGTTTTATGATTCTAAAAAAATTCCCAATTAGTAGACATCTTAGCTTATTTATAATTTCATTGGCCGTAGCTCTTATTTTGCCTGGCTTTGGTTATTTGGGAGGCTTAGAACTTGAAGGAAGAAAGACCCTCTTTATTTTGATTTTGGCGATAGGATTGTGGGTTACAGAAGCCATACCCGCTTTTGCAGTTTCTTTATTAATTGTTGGGTTTCAAATTTTCTTTTTGGACACGGGAGGGAATCAGGGAGGGGATCTCGCTCTCGAAAAATACACTCAAGCCTGGGCTAGTCCAGTAATATGGCTGTTGATGGGTGGATTTTTCTTGTCTCTTTCATTTACGTTAACAGGTATAGACCGAATCATCTCTCAAATAGCTATTCGGCAATTTGGGGGATCAAGTTTTCAATTCTTAATTGGCACGATGGCCACAACAGCCCTTATGTCTATGTTTATTTCTAATACAGCAAGTACGGCTCTAATGATGGCCATATTGTTACCTATGATTGCACATGAGCAGCAGCCTCTTTCAGTTCGACGTTCGTTACTAATTGGAATACCAGCCGCGGCCTCTATAGGAGGAATGGGAACTCTAATTGGTAGTACTCCGAACGCTATTGCTCATAATCATTTAGCTGGACTGGGTGTGCACCTTGAATTTTTATCTTGGGTCAAATTTGGTTTACCTATATCGGCTCTATTGTTGTTGGCTGTTTGGGGAATCATTATCTTTATTTTTAAACCTAGTCCGAACATTTTTTTATTATCTCAAGAGGAAGACTTTACTTATTCTCCACCAAATTTACTTAAGAGGCATAGGCAGATTGTCTTAGGGACCTTTTTGTTAACACTCATCTTGTGGATGGGTGCACCTTTGCACAAACTCTCAGTTTCTGTAGTTTCGTTTGTTCCCATCGTAGTTTTAACAGTTACAGGTGTGGTTAAAAGTGCAGATATTCGCAGTCTTCCATGGGACACATTATTGTTAATTATGGGGGGGATGTCGCTAGGGGACTCCGTTGTGGAGTCAGGACTTGCCGCCTTTTTGATATCCTATATAGAGATTTCTAATTTACACATTGTTTTTGTTATGTTGATTTTTGGTTATGTCAGTGTTTTGTTCTCAAATTTTATGAGTAATACAGCCGCTGCCGCTATTTTAATTCCGATGGCTTCGGCATTAGTTGTCGGTTATGAATTGGCCGTCTCATTAACCATTGCTTTGTCGGCGTCTATGGCTACGGTACTTCCTGTGTCTACCCCGCCCAATGCCATTAGTTATGCGACCGGGTATGTAGAGGCTATGGATTTTATTCGCCCAGGGTTCTTTTTAGCCCTAGTGGGACCACCACTAGCGGTATTAACCCTTTATATGTGGTTTCTTTAAAAATGCAAATCTATTGCTCTGTGAATTGATAAGTCAGTTCAAATTTAAAAAATGGATTTTTAAAAGGTCAAAAAAGAGTGGGAAAAGTGGTGATGAAAGTGGGTGAGGTGGCTAACAACTTTCGTCTCTTAATGAAAAATATTCTATTACTTTTATATTAATCCTCAATTTATTAAGTCCCCATGCCAAAATCCAATCGGCTTCAGGCTTGCTATTCCCTTAAACTGATAAAGACTCCCTGAGTGAGTCTTTGGTTTTTGGGAAGTAAAAACTATGAAAACCGCAATGCTGTTCTTTGGATTATTTATATGTTTAAACCTTGCTCATGCTAACACGGGGAGGTCACCGGATTCGAGTGGTGGCCGAAAGGGCTTAAGAACTCCAGGTGTTAATTATTTTCTTACAAACCCCGGGTCGGCAACAGAGGATCTTAGGGCCACTCTGACAGACACTCAAGATATCGAATTTGAAAAAAGCACAAATCTAAATTGGCCCCCACTGCCAAGGGCTTGGCTGGAGTACGCCTCAACAGACTATATTACATCTAATACTTATATTGGTTTTAAACTGAACCCTTCAGTATTTGGTCTCAAGTCTTCGGTAGCTTCAAAACTCAGTTTTGATTTTAGGTATCAGGTTAAAACAAGTTTTGTCGTCATTGCTTCTCGAGGGACTAACCCCTACCCTCAAGATGCTCCTCAACACATTTTCTTGTTTGACCAAAAAACTATGAAAACCTATCTGAATGTTTCAGAAAAGGTTCCAATGGTTGGTCTTTGTATATACGAAGTCCAATTTGCTTTAGATAAGGGGACCAGTCTAAACTTCGAACTTATTGGAAGTGGACAAAGCCTTAATAAGGGAAATATTCAGAGCATCACAAATACACATTTTTCACAGTTTTTTCAAATCAAATCATCTGATGATTCTTCGACTGGTGAAAGTGTCCGATCACAGTTTTCTGTCGACCACTACCAAAATAAGTGCAATCAAATTTACAAGGAGAAGCACCAAACGCAAGTGACCACGGATTTTTCACAACAAATTATGAATTTTGTTTTTCATAACCACCCTAAGAGTCAGTGTAAACCTGAATTTAGTGAAATAAATCCTGATGGAGATGCTTCTTGTATGGGGTGGTTTAGTGAGAATATAGAAGGTAATATAAAAAAACTAACTGTTCCGAGGTGTGTTTTACAAAATGGGGGAGTTCATTCTTGTCGTTTATATGCTAAAAAAGAGGGGGTTTCTTGTCCTATATTTTTAAATGCAGATGGCTCATACTCTGATCAGCCTCTTGAATATAATTCGAAACGAGTGAGTACTAGAAATCTAGCGTTTCCCAACTTTCCTTGTGACGAAAAACTTAACCTCAACTGTCAAATCGAAAGAGAGCCAAAGTTCATAGGTTCAATCCCGTTTGGGAGAGCGCAGGCTCGGTGTCAATCTCAGAACTAACCCAAATCCGCGGATAAAATGTGTAAAATACATATTAAATTATTTAAGATTTTATACATCTCAAAATGAGACACTGAATATTAACTTTTTTGTCATGTAGCCTTAATTTTTAATTAAGGATTTAAAAATTCAATATAAGTGAAAATAATTTATGGACTGTTTTTTGCTGATTTTATCTGAGAGTCCAATTTAGAACTTTAAATATGTGATTTTAAGTTAACGCAAACTTTCACAGTTGGAGAAATAATCGTGAAATATTTTATAAAATTTAGGATGGTTTGTTTAAATCTAGTTATGATTACATCATTTTTAACTTTATATATGAATTGCGCTCCATCGCCCAAGAGTGCTAACTCTGCTAGCAATTCTAGTCATGTGGAAAATCAAGGTGATATAAATAAAGATGCAAACAACGATGCAAACAACGATGCAAACAATATAATTCCTACACCGACTCCTGATTTTCCACCTTTATTGCCTCCTGATGACAATAATGATACTGGAAGTGGAAAGTTTCCGCAAAATGGTTTATGTGGTACGGGCATAGGTGTGTGTTCAATTGGCGATGTTTTTAAAATACCCGACACATCAACTGAGCATCAATGGATTTGCAAGGGTCATGATGGTGGTAAAGATCAGTTCTGTAGTTTAAGCAAAAATCAAAATACCAATCCTCCAACTCCAAATCCAGTGCCGTCAGAAGAGCCATTTAAGTGTATTGATAATGATTTAAATATGTTAGCGTATTACAACAATAAGAAGTGGGATATCATTGCTGCTTACGGTTTATTCTTTGGTCGATCGCCTGAAAAAGCAGGTTTTGACTATTGGATGACTGATCCCAATTATAAAGCTCTGCACATAAATTGGGATCACATAGTTTTAAGTTACTATGGATCCACTTATAGTAACTTAAAATATAATCCTACAAATTCCAATGCCAGAAGTTGGCTTTCAAATGTATATCTTTATAACTGGGGGACTTCAATTGATTCTGGAGGGGCCGACTATTGGTCTCCTAGAGTTGTGGAATATACCAAAGTAAATTCTAATCCTGCTGGATTTTTATTAGATATATATAATTCTCTTTTACAAGCCCGTTGCGATCATAGTCACTATGATGATGAGACAAAGAAGATTACCACCTTGAGACATATTGTTGTTCGAAGCACTCTTCTGATTGGTGAGTACGTAAGTAGTAAGAATTTAAAGACCTATGACTTGTCGTATGAGTTGGGAGAAGGCAAATTGCAGTATTTTTATCGAAATATTATTTCACAAACAGTGTCAACCATTAATAATTCAAAAAGCCAGGACTCAAAATTATGGTTAGAAATTGCAAACTCTATTTTAAATCAAAAGAAGATGGAAGTAGATAGTTGGGTAAATCTAATTAATAACTAATTTAAAATTATAGTAATGGGATCATAGTGTTAAGTATTTTAAAATTTTTAATTAGTTTTTTGGAGGATTTTAGTGAAAGGAAAATTTTTTTTACTTTCTAATTTTATGTTTTTTTTAATTTCTCTTTTTTTAATTTCGGAAATTTATGCAACAATTGAGTTGACTTCATCTGATCAGAGTCATTCAGGAGAAAAATTGGAAAATCACTATTTTAATTTTGTTGCCGGTGATGAACTGACTTGCCAAGCTCAAATCACAAAGTTTCTAGAAAATGAAATGAAGGACTCTTCACTTGTTGTTATTTATACTCCAAAATGTAAGATTGGCGGGAGTTGCGGTCCTGAGTGTGGGGAGCCGAATGGGAAAGATTGCATTTCTGCTAACCCCGAAGCCTTTGGAGCTTGTTTGAGTCAGAAATCTGTACAGAATACCTTAAAGCACAGTCGTCAATTCATGACTAATCTTTAATAATGGTCTTTAATTATGGATGGATAAAAAATCAATGATGTCAGTGAGTTTGACGGAACTTTAGATACGTGTGTGAATTTTAAACAGCAAATTATGTTTTTCTCAATTTGAGATATTCTATCTACTTGTGAAGACAAGTGTTCTTTAAGTATAAATTTTGCAGGCTCTATTTATTATGAAGATCTCTACCTTATTTAACCGTCTTTTTTTTATTATGGTATTTTTGTTAGGTTTTCCTTATATTGCTTTTAGTAAAAATTGTGATAGGTATGAGTCAGTTAAAATGGGCGAGGAAGCAAAATTTCATAGTTGTAGGATTCAACTTAGTGGAAAAGAGGTCACTGTTGAGGTTCCAAGATCTGATAAATCTAATCCTTTTGCTACGGTTAACTCCTGTTCAATGGCTAAAATGCTAATGTTTCCTCAAGTTGTTTGCCCTAATGGGGACATTGTTAAGACTAACCTAAATGATAGAAGAGCTAAAAGAGAGCTTTGCACATTTCATCAAAAAAGGTGCTATGTGACGTGTCCAGATGGAGATGAATTACATAAGCCCACTCAAATCTCGAAAGGTAAGGCTTGTGAAATTAAAAGGCCAGTTCTTCCAAATAATCAAAGAAGCCCAATAAAACAAATAAATAAACCGCAAAGGATAACTTATTAACCCAAATCCTCTGATAAAAATTTGGAAGACTATTTTGAAGAGGGCATTCTCTCACACCAATTCAATTTAGGTTTGCTCCCTCCAGAGTATTCATGTGCAATATTATTCTTTAAAAGTGTATTTTTTAAATCCTTACCATCATACTCTACATCGGCGAGGATTCTGAAGTATTTATCTCTTTCAATATTTTTTAAATCAATTCTTTTTGCCTTTTTCATAATGTTTTCAGTCAATTTTTTTGCGATTCGCCCCTTTTCTTTTTCGCATTGGTCTTTGGTCTTTAGCTCTGGCGTATCAATACCTTTAACTCTCACAGAAATATTTTCGCCAATTAACGGATGAACCCCTGGTATTTTAACAGTTATTGTGTCTCCATCGTAATTTTTTAGATACTTCACGCAAGAAAATTGATTGTTGCTATGTATACAGGTTTGGTCTTTGTGTGGCTCTTTGTTTGATGCGTGAATATTTAAAACTGGAAGTAAAATTAAAATAAGCAGATATTTCATCTCTAGTATTCTATGCCTAAATGGACAAAGATTAAAACCAATAATGTATCATAGATACTAGACCTTAAGAGGTTTGCTCTTAAATTCCTATAGAGTAGGTAAACTGAACAAGCAGGCCCTTCATGTTAGGAATAGTCTCATTACCAATTATTTTAATTTCTTCTATTGACTCAAGCTGAAAAAGTAGTTCTTTAGTTAAATTATAGCGAGCAGTTAAAGCCCAGTTTTGGGTGCTATTCGAGACAGGATTTTTCCATGCATCTTTTAGCTTTAGGCGCTCATAATGGTCTAACCTAATCCCTAGATTTAAGTTTTGTAAAAATTGATAGTGTAAGTGTAGATATCCACCAACATCAGACTCTGTTTCCTGATTCTTATAGACTTTAGATTGTTGCCAGATTTCTGAGTCTAATTTTGTTTTATTAAAACTAAGTTTTAGGCTGAGTCCAAATGTCGGTCTTTGAGGAAGGTAATAGTCTTTTTCATTGTAGTAGGTAATGCCTAGAGAGGAGTCTAAATGTTCCCACTCCATTTGAATAAAGTGGGGGGCTAATTCAGACTTTCTTTTCCCCTCATTGGGTGAAGTCACCTTAATCCGTTGATAAGCGCCCGCCCGCACTGTCCATGAGTAAAATTTATAACCGATATATCCGCCGCTCTCTATTAACTGTCGTGATGAAAAGAACTCTCTATGAAAATAAGGGCTTGTCAGGAAAAGTTGATCTTCAAGGATGTTCAAGTCATTTAAGGGAATGGGCATATATCCAATTCCCCAAATCCAGTTGTAATATTGGCGGTTGGGTTTGTGAATATAAAATTGATTGAATTTTAATTGAGAGTCCTCTCCATCTTGCATCTGTTCAATTTCGACTTTTCCCAAAATTTGATTTTTATATATCCAGTCTAAATTTACAGATAAGCGATTAAAAGAGTCTGGTCGGGGTTGTTCACTTTGTGGAAACTTTATGAAGTTTGACAAAAATTGAATACTGATCTCTTTTTGATTCTCATAGGTTCCATTTGTTTCGGTAGATGATCTAGCGGCTGTGCTCCAAAGAGCCAGGCAAAAACTTAAACCTAAGTAGACAAATTTTTTAGAAAACAAAGGCGACTTACTTAACATAATAATTTGTGACATTAGCTTTAAAGACATGAGCTTGGTAAAGCTTTAGACCCCAGTTAGTTCCTCCATGTAAGTTTATTAAGGGTAGTCCTTGTGTTCGACTATCAAATATTGCATTTTCAATTGTAATAATTTTTTGTCGAGGAGTCCAAAAAAGTATCCTTAAGCCCATGTTGTCGTGGTAGACGGCAATAAAAAAGTGAAAGGGTTCGTTTTTTTCTTTATTATAAAAAAAAGAACTTATATCTATGGGAATTTGGTAGGCAGGACCCAATTGAACTCTCAGTACATCTTGTTCTCGTGAAAAGTGTATATGTAAACCATCGTTCATGTATATATCAGTATTGTAAAGCACAAGATCCAGACGACTTTCGTTTGTTTCTAGAATAAAATTTAAGTTAAATAGATTTGGGCTTTGCTTCCCCTCTAGTGGACGTTTAAAAATAATCCATCCCGTTCCATCAAGTGTACTTTGGCTTTTTTCAGAAAAGTTAGACTCACGAATAATTTGATACTTTTGAAGTTGACCGTCGTGTTTCGGAGTGTAGTGATTCATACATCCCGCCCCATGAAGAAAAAAACATGGGAGAATCAATTTATAAAAAAATTTCATAACTTTTCTTTGCTTTTATGCCATGAAGATTTCTGAGTAGATAAAAGAAGATCTTCTGGTGATTGGTTTTCATTGTTTAAAATCTTAGAGTTAGCTCCCGCATTTATTAATAGAGAGTAGTTCTCAGTGTTTCTAAAATTTAGAGCAGCATAATGTAAAGCTGTATTCCCGTGCTCGTCTTTTTGATTTAACCATTCTGATTTTTGTGTCCACCAGGTGTGAATAATTTTTCCTGATAAAATTGTTTTGAGAACTTGTGGGCTCCTAGAGCTTGCAGCTAGATGTAAGGGAGTTAATCCATTTTTGTCTGAAGATGTTAAATCAACATAATCACAGCTCAGTACGGCTTCTACCGTTGAAAGTGAATTTGAAAGAACAGCACGATGAAGGGAACTCATCATTTCATTGTCGGGGTAATTAAATGGATTAGCCGCAATAAAATTGTACCAGTCCCATCTTTTTTCAGGAGACAACCATCTAATGAATTCTACTGAAATCTTTAATTTACTAGATAGAAAGTTGTTCAACCATTCAGGTAAGAATGAGTGACGAAAGTATTCATTGTATGAGCTACAATATCGGCTTGCAGCCCACTGTAAGACTTTTGCTCTTTTATCAATGGCGGCCTGATGTAGGGGGGTACGTCCCTCAGAGTCTTTATCGTAAATCCGAAAACTACTCCACGTTGATGAAGTCCTCAGAGCTTCTGCTGACTCTGGGTTAGCAACTTTGTGAAGAGATCTTTGCCTATCTAAGTTGTGAAAATCCAAACTTTTGTATTCGAGGTCTCTTAAAAAATTATTGAGTTCTTTGTGACGTTCGTAGAGTATCTGAATAACTCTAAATACACCATTTTTTGAGGCACTAAAGAGATAACCTTCACCGTTGGAATTTCGATGGTAGATATCTAAACTAGGAAACAGAGCAAGAAATTCACTGATTTGTGGTTCTTGGAGCTCGAGGGCTAATTGAAGGGGGGTCTCTTCGAATTTTTTATTCTTTGTGTTGATATCAAAAGAATTATTAGCATGGTATTTGACAGCTTCCAGGTCTCTGGCGAGTATCGCTTTATGTAAATTTGTAGGGGCAATTTCTTGGACATCCTCTTTGTAATACTTGCCGAGGGCATTCAAAGGTTGAACATCTTTGTTTTTGTTTTCACAGGCAACATTGATAAAAAGTATAATAATAAACATCAAGAAATTTTTGCTCATAGTTTCACTCGTCACAATCCCACCAGTCGTAATCGTACTGCTCATAGTTTTAGGGTTAATACTAGGAAATTTAGGCAGATAGCTGAGAACAATAGGACAATCAAGAGAAATGTAATTTTGAAAGTTTATTGATGCTTCTAGTGAAAGGGAATTGAGAAAGTATTATTAACATGATCATTGAGTTGAAGAAATTTAATTACAGTGAGATATCTCCAGCTTTTCAATAAGGTTAAGTCCAAATTAGAGCGAGTCAGGAGTTTTTTTGAGAAATCTATGTAGTATTCTGTTTGTGATGTGTTTAGGGTTGTCATCAGTTTATGCTCATGAGGTTAATGGACAGGACAGAGATATAATGAATACTTTTTATCAGCAGATTTTAAATTATAGTCAGTCTTATAGTCATATTGTGAAATTTAATGGGGAGCCAGTCTCTCAAATTGAAATGAACATTTGGGGACATAAAATACCTTTGAACAGCCAATTTTACGAGTTGCTGCGCATATCCCTGCGTTCGGTATCTCTAACTTATAATGAGTTTTGTGAGTCTTGTATTTATGCGGAGGTGAAAGAGAGAGCTTCAGATAAAAAATTTGTCGAAGTTATAGAAGATAAAATTGATGATATGACTGAATTGAGAGCTCTAATTTCTTCAGTAAAGAAGGAGTATGGTTATATGGCACTTGTAGGCTATGTAATTATGGAAATGCTAGAACATACGATTTTAGGCCCCCTCGGTGTCTGTCCAATTTTAAATGCTGTTTACTTTTCATCCTTGGACACATTTAAAACTATGGGACAAGTGTTTAAATATTCCAGAGACTTTGAGTTTTTAAGTATGCCAAGCTTATATAATTCGGTTAGATCCGGTATAAAATTAACCCTTTTAAAAAAAAGAGCAAGCTCAGTTTTGCTAAGTTTTGATAGTCAATCAAGATCTGTTTGTGAAACATCAACGTATTCAAATGTCCATTATAAGCATTTGGAAAAAAAAATGAAAAAGATGTTTTTCTGGCAAAATGAAACTATTGATCACTTTAGAATAAAGTATAGTGAATATAAAAAAATAAGTAAAAAGCAGAAAAGGTTGAAATGGCTCTATTGGCAAACGAATTTGCAAAAACTGTTTTCTCGAAAATTGATGTGGCCAATGGCTTATCAAGAGTTAATATTGAATCCTTATTTGGAATCATCTTTCGAAGTTGGTCATTTTAAAGATGACGAAAACAGTTTGTATTTAAATGAGCTAGATTTAGGGAAAGATTTAGATTTAATATTTAATCATGAAGTCAATATTAATCATAGGTTGTTAATTGCTGCAATTATGAGTGAATACATGCACATAGTCCACAAAATTATGAAATCTATACTTCAACAAGAGCTTGAAATGCATATAATAACCAGAAGAGAATATTTGAATGGGAACAAGATCGTTGTTGATATAAATCTCCTGCAAACTGAGTTTTCAAATTACTTAATTGCAGCAAGTCTTTCAAATAACGAAAAAAATTTAGACATGGCTCTTGAAAGGGCAAAGATTAGTCTTAATAGCTTCTTAGAGTTGTTTAAAATCATTTCCTCGTGGTTACATTTGTCTAAGAATTATGAATCTAAAAGTGATAATTATGTTTTGATAAGAGAGAGCGTGTTTGAAGAGTTGGAGAGCTGGCTAAGTGAGATAAGACTTCATAGGCCATGGAGAAAGAAGAAGATCAGCTGGATAAACAAGATTTCATCCTGCTTGAAGGCTCTGCAGTAAAAAATGTCTGCCACCTGGGTCGCCATACCGATTCCAGAAAATAATCATCTAGAACTTTGTGAATGCACCTCATGCTCACACAGCTGCAGCCTCAAGGCTGCAGAACTGCGCGTGAGGTGCATTCACAAAGTTCTAGATGATTATTTTCTGAAATCGGTATGGCGAATACTTTTTATGCTAACACGTTGCTTAGGTATATTAGTTAGGCAAAGGGTACGACGATGTTTGATTTTGAATTAAGTTGTTATTTAAATTACATTTTGCCATAGAGGATCTTTGTTCTCCTTGATGTTGGTTGACCAGTCGTAAATACTCCCCACCAATTTGTATTCGGAGATCAAGATCTAGATTTTTCTTAACTCTTTTTAGAATTTCTTTTTCTTCTCTTCTCAAATGATATCCAACTATATCTGCCAGAACTTTAACTTTAGCCTCCCATCTGTCATTGTCGCTTCTGATTTGATTAATTTCTGTTGACAGTTGATTGATAATCATATGTTCAGCATCACCCTCAAGCCCGGGTATTCTAAAAATTGGATTTTTCTTTAAATGAAAGTACAAACTTTTTTCCTCCGCATAAATGTGGCTAGAGAGGAGGTGAGAAAATTTTTGATAGGCTGATCTTTTAGTTATAACCCGAACTTCAGGGTCTCTGAGTATTTGAATTAAATCTTTGATTGGTTTATGGTCTTTATGTATGATTTTCGAAATATCTCTATCGCGTTTTCCCTTTTTTTTTATTTTGTCTGATTTTTTAGATTTAATATTATTAGATTTAACATTAAATTCTTCAGATAGCGATTCATATTTTAGACTTTTATTTTTCATGTTCACGTCCCTTCTTGAGTGCCTCTTCTTTGATTAAGACTCGGCTTTATTTTTATTATTTAATTTTTTTTCACTCTCTAGAATTCTTTTTGCATTAGATTTTGTTCCCGCTACTCCGCTTAGTATCGCGACTCCTGTGCCAAACAACAGTATCCAAAACAGCTTCCATGCATGACTTGATATAGATTGTGCAGCGTTAGCACTGGCTGACCTGAGTTTGAGTCGCACTTCGCTTTCCATTAATCTAAGCTTTTCGTCTAAATCGATTTTAGGTACGCTAGTTTGGTGGCTTAAGTATTTTTGAGCGGAGTTAATGTCTCCGTATAGTAGTCTTGTTAGTAAACCCTGAACGATCTCTGTTGGTTCTGACTTTAACGGAATGTCATTTAAAAAATTTTCAATAGCATTTCGAGCTATTTTATGTGAATCGGTATTATTGATTTGGAGTCCAATTGGAGAAAAAGGAAGTCCTCCCTCTCCTTTCTCCAAAATGAATATTTGGTTCATCCATAAAAAAACGAGCATAAAAAATAGAGATGAAATCAACAAGCCTTGAATTCCCCCAATCCACTGAAGTGTTTGTCTTGATGATTTTGAGGCTATATAACTCGCCATTGATAATGAGACTAACGAGGACATGCCTATCCAAACCATTGCTCCATCAGTTAAAGTTTTGATCATATGATTTTTTTGTGTTTCCATAAGCACGGCATGGCCGTTTAGACTCAGGCCAAGGAGTGTAAGCAGTGTATATAGCAGAATGGCAATAAATAATCCCACAAAAACAGTCCTCCAACTTACCAAAGTTCCAGAACTCACTCTTCTCAGTCGCGCTACTCGCGTATTTCTTACGCGTCTTAATAAGGCATTTCCCTGCGGCATTCGTCGCTCTCCACACTGTTTTTTAATTTTTTAACATATTCAAAAGCTTTATAAGCAAGAGATGAGCCAATCAAGATATTACAAAAAAATATAATTATATTCCTATTAAGAAGATTTTATTCGGGGAAATTTTGTATTGCTAACGTGGTAAAAAACCCCATTGAATACTGAGACTCTTTAAAATTAGGTAAGAATTCAGTTAAGAGTAATGAAACTTCGCATAGGTTGTATAAGTGTATAAGAGTGTGTAAGTAGGTTGCATAGTATTGGATTTCAATAGTTGGCTAATCTTTTGCACTCAATGATGGAGCAGTAAAGTGTAAAAATTTAGACGTACAATTTAAAGAGAGAGTTTAGGACTCGGCTTTTGATTGTAAAGGAGATTCTTATGAAGTCTGATGCTAAAGGTAATAAAAACGTGAATATGAGTGGCAACAAAGCAAAAAATGAGAATGAAGTTAAATCGGGAAGGACGCAGCCCCAGAAGGATAATGAGCCCAAAAGATCTAGCTCAAATGAGTCTCCCCATGGATCAAGGCCTGATAATAAAGGTTATCCGAGAGGAACACCTTAGATTTAAAATGTAGTGATCGGTGATATTTTGCTTCTGTTAACAAATGGATCATGTGAGTTGTTATTTCTCTGAAAACTCGGGGAGGGTCGGGAGTCCTAAGCCAAGTGCGAGGGGCTCTTTATTCTGTGCTTAGATCGTAGTTAATGAATTGTGGTTGATTTGAGATTAGGTGTTGGTGTGGATCAGTTTTTAAAGTTTTTAAGTGTATTATCAATTGTCGTGGGTTTAAGTAATTTCGAGGCTGCGGCTTGGAATCAAGCGAAGGGTTATCCCTCGAAGAAGGGGTCGGGTGTGATTCAGGAGCCTGAGTCTTTGACTGGTGAAGCTGTGACTCCTGCCGATGCCGAATTGGTTGCGCAAATTCAGTATGCTATAAGAGAAGATGCAGAGCTGTTCTCAACTCTGCACAACGTGAAAATTATAGCTGAAAATGGCAGAGTGAGAATTCAAGGATTTGTAGCAACTGAAACTGAAGAAATTAGAATTTTGGAGTGTGCAAGCTCGGTGGCTGGTTACTCTGAGGTGATTAGTGAGTTGTCAGTTGCTCCGCTGAGAGGTCGTTAATTGTAGAAAAGGAGAACTTATATGAAAGCAATTTCTGAGGATAGAATGGCAGTTGGATTTTTCAAGACAAAGGCTACGGCTGATTATGCATGGGAGGCTTTGCAGATTGGAGGATTTGAGAGTTCAAATATTTCCGTGACATTGCCTCATTCGAGTTCGTTTTCAGACGAGCTGGGGGGGCGAGGATCACATATTTCTGAAGATTTGATGATAGGTGCTGGCACGGGTGCGATGGTTGGAGGGATTTTGGGCTTTTTTATTGGCTTGGGTGCGATGGCCATCCCAGGAGTAGGTCCCTTCGTTGCTGGTGGACCAATCATGGCAACTTTGGCTGGAGCTGCATTTGGAAGTGCATTTGGAAGTGTTGCTGGGGCTTTGATAGGGGTTGGATTTCCTGGCTATGACCCTAATGGCTACAGTAGTCCTAATGTGAATGGGGCCTTAATAACGATTCGTGTTCGAAGCTCGGAGGAGTTTGTAAAGGTGAAGAAATGTTTGGAAAACTCAGGAGCAGAAGCCGTTATTTTAAAGAGTGATAGTAAAAATGAGTGGAAAGCTTTGAAGCAAAAATATAGTAAAAAAATTCAGAATTCCGAAGTTAAAGCTTATTAGTTGTTTAGTGCTCCTGTATTGATCCAATCGCGGATTTTGTCTCGATCAGGTTTTCCTAGTGCGCTGCCGGGAGGCATAGAGAGGTCGTGGACTCGCATAAATAAAACACTGGCATTCGCATTATTTGAGACTACTCCCATCATGGTTTTAGAGTATGAACTCATGTTATATCCCCCGCGTTCGTTACCGTCTCTGTGGCAACTTAGACATTTGGGTTTAAAAATAGTTTCATTAATATTATTGTAGCTTTGTGGCTTGGGAGCAGGGTCTACTGCGACTTTAACTTTATCTGAGGCGGTTCCGCCTTTGTTGTCGGTTACGGTAATTTGGAATTCGTAGGTTCCCAACATAAGATTGGAGACAGTGACTATGTTTGTTGCTGCTCCGCTAAGAGTTGCTGAAGAGGGACCAGAAACTTGATTCCATATATAAGATTCGATAAATCCATCTGAATCAGCAGCATAGGCAGTGATAGAAGTGGAGTATTCTGGTGACTGTATGTTTTTATCTAAACCCGCGCTAACTACAGGAAGTAAATTGTTAAAGGGGTTTAGGCTTATAATTACCCTATCTACGGACTTAGCGCCTTTATTATCTGTAGCCTGCAACTCGAACTCATAGTTTCCCAGCATATCAATCCCTGTTACTACAGAGGTAAGTGAGATCGAATTTGTGATGGTCAAATTCTTGGGACCCGAAATTTGAACCCAGAGTGTTGATATCACTTCGCCGTCAGCGTCACTGGCAAGTCCTTGTAGGGTGACGGTGGATTGCGGCGCATAAATATACTGGTCTTTACCAGCATTTACAGATGGGGGTTTATTAAAGACTTCTCCGTTTGTATTCTTGGCTCCATCATTTATCCAGCTGCCAATGACGACTACATCTTCAAAATCTAATTTATCTAAGGGAGGCATGCGGCCTGTAATCATAGAAGTGTAAAATGTACTTAGCCCAGAGTTCCCGGGGACGACTGTGCCAGAAGTTGAAATGGCCTCGTAACTCGAAAGGTCAATCCCTCCCCCAGGTAAAGAACTCGAGTGACAGCCTACACACTTTGGTTGGACAATCCTATTAAAGATATCATTAAAATTTGCACTTAAAGGGGATTGAGTTGAGGAATTATTTTCTTGTTCCCCTTGCATGGGAGAACAGTTTTGAAAACTCAAAAGCAAAACAAAACTGGTTGCAGATATAAGTCCTATTTTTGTTAAATTCATACCCCATCTCATAAGCTTAGATATATCTATTTGATTCTACCACTGGTTTGGTATTTCGAATTAAGAATTATCGCATTTGTAGCAAACTGAGATGCTTATACCTAATCCAAAAAATAATTGTCTAAAATTTTGTGAATGTGCCTCACGCGCAGTTCCGCAGCCTTGAGGCTGCGGCTGTATGAGCATGAGGCACATTCACAAAATTTTAGACAATTATTTTTTGGATTAGGGTTATGAACTAATCTACGCTCATTTCCGGCTTATATTAATTTTCAAACAATGTCTAATTAAAGTTTAGATATTGTTTCATCTCAATAGTATGTCTTAAAATGAGATACGATTGAAAAATTAGCAGAATGCGTTCTAAATTTTCGTAAAAATTTAAGCACGACTTAAAGCAATTTAAATTGAAAAATATTGAGAGTAGATATAGAGAAATATTGAGAGTAGATATTAAAACAAAGGTGGTAGATATGTTTGCAAATAAAGTGGCGTTAGTTACTGGTGCGTCTTCTGGAATCGGCAGAGCGACGGCGATTCGGTTTGCCAAGGATGGAGCACATGTTGTGTTGTCGGATATTTTAGATTCTCAAGGTGAAGAACTCGCAAAAAAACTTCAGGAAGAAAGCAAGGGGAGTGTTACTTATAAACATTGTGACATGTCGAACCCCTCTCAAATCAAAGAACTCTTTGATTTCATTAAAGACCAGTTCCAAGGCTTGGATTTTGCGTTTAATAATGCAGGTGTTGAGGGTGCGCCGGCTTCGATCCAAGATTGCACAATGGAAAATTGGACCCGTACAATAGATATAAATCTTCGTGGGGTATGGCTCTGTATGAAGTATGAAATTGAACTCATGCTAAAGAAAAATAGTGGATCTATAGTTAATTGCTCTTCTATAGCTGGGCTTGTCGGATTTGCGAATATACCGGCTTATGTGGCCAGCAAACATGGGGTAGTCGGCTTAACTAAGGCGGCAGCTTTGGAAAATGCTCAGAATGGGGTTCGTATAAATGCTGTATGTCCAGGTGTTGTTGAGACTCCTATGATTACACGGTTCACTTCAGGAAGTGATGAGGCCCTACAGCAATTGGTAAAAAATCAACCGATTGGTCGGATGGGACGTCCTGAGGAGATTGCAGGTGTTGTAGCTTGGTTATGTAGTGATGATTCAAGTTTTGTTACTGGACAGGCGATTGCCGCGGATGGTGGCTGGGTTGCTCAATAGTATGAATTTGTTAATTGGTAAAGAGTGGCTTCACGCCACTCTAAAAGTTTGATCTGAGTATTTTGCAAGTGTAAATTGGTTTCTTCCGTTATTTTTAGAGTTGTAGAGGGCTTCATCTGTTCTTTTGATCCACTGATCAAGACTTTCATTGGGTCCCAATTGTGATACTCCCATAGAAACTGTAAAACTGAGCTTTTGATTATCTTTTACAAATACTTCTTTTCTGATTTTTTCGATTACTTTTTGTGCCTTATCTGCCGCGTGTTCAATCTTAAGTCCTGGAAGTATGACCGCAAACTCTTCACCTCCAATTCTGGCTACAAAGTCATTTTCACGAGAAAAATGACTTTGCATTAATTTTACACACTCGATAATGATAAAATCACCGGTGTCGTGTCCAAAATTGTCATTAATTTTTTTAAAGTGATCAATATCTAAAAGAATTAAAGAAGCAGGTTTGTGATCGCTTTGAAAAGTACTCCATACTAACTTGATATTTTCATCATAACTTTTACGATTAAACGCATTTGTAAGGTGGTCTCGCCTCATGTGTTGATTGGCTTCCGAGAGTTTTCTTTTTATTGAATTAAGACTATTCTCAATAAAAGCCACTTTTTTATTGTTTCTATTATCTTTTTTCGATTGATATTCAATAAATGTATCAATGAACTCCCGAGATTGATTTTTTAGATCCTGTATGGAGTTTGAATCAACAGCGTCTCTTAATTTACTTAATTTATCATTGATAATCATATTGCTTTTTGTCTCAAAGAGAACATCGTCACTTAATTGGTCTGCAAAGTCCCATACAATGGATTTGAAATCTTCAAATGTTTTTTCAATGTATGCGCATTCATCAATTCTGTATTTTGAATAGAATTGTCGAAATCGAAATAATAGCTGTTCAATTTCTACATCATTCTTTTGGATGAGTCCTTTTGTAAAATCATCTAAAGTTTCTCGAGTTTTTCGCGCAGGATAATTATCAGTTTCAATTAAGTGTTTATTTAGTATATCTAAAATATAAAGAAGAGTGCCTTTTTCTTCATTGATACTGTGTTCATCAAGAGGTTTATTTTCTGACTCAATATGTATATTGAGATCGAGTTGATCAATTAACTTTTGAACCCATTTCTTCAAGTAGTCCTCCAGCTTTTAAAAGAAAATCCTACAAGTTTTGAATAAGATTAACCAAGTTCAGGCTATTCGGATTTTTAACTAGATATTTAAAGGCCTGCTTGGTGAGAATCCAATATTAAGAAATAATTTCCTAAGTTTAGGCATCAGAATGGGTTGATCTTTAGGCAGTCACTTATTGAGAGTTGCAATAAGACTACTCTTCTAAAGTCGAGCTGCGATAGGGACTTACATCAAGCTATTTGGAAAAATTCAAAATTCTGGGCACAATTAAGATTGTAGATAATTCTACGAGACTAGAATTAAATGAATAGATAGTTTTCTCAATCTAATAATAATTAAGAGGAATCATGTCAGAGACAGAGTCTTTTTGGAAAAAATGCAGTACTTGTAAAGCTGGCATCGGCTTTAAGAAAAAGTATTGGGTGTGCAACGTTTCTACTTGTAATGGAAAAAGGACTGGACTTATTTTTTGTTCAATTTCTTGCTTTGAAAGGCATTTGCCTGGAGCTAGACACAAAGATGCCTACGCAGTTGAAGAAACGTCACCTTCTGCTTCGTCAGACCCTATTAAAATTGTGCAAAATAAAAAAATTATAATTCATTCAAATTCAATACCGGCAAAAACAATCGTGGATACTCATAACTCTAATAGTTCTAAGGATGTGTTGGTTGTTGTGTCCAAATTAAAAGATTATATCCAACTCCGTTCGGGGATGAGTACCTCAGCCAGTTGTATGGCGGTTCTCTCTGATTTGATACGTCGAGAGTGTGATAAGGCCATTCTGAAGGCTAAAAACGAAGGGCGCAAGACAGTTCTCGACCGTGATTTCAAATAGTTAAACAGTAAAACTGTCATCTTTTTATTACATTGTCGAAATTTTGATAATTGTACTAATATCTACGTATATGCAAAAAACAGTGGGCTATTGTTTGATGTATTATCAGATGTTTTAGTCATTACTTTTTTATAGAATATTTTATCTGTGTTGGGGTGACACTCAATTGCAAATTTCAAAATCAGCCAAAAGCTTAATTTAAGTATTTTGGTCTATTTTAAAGGTCCAAAAAATGGACTCTTCTACTAATTTAAAAGCGAGTTGAATTTTTTCCTGTACACTCTTCTCAAACACAATTGCATATAAAGAAAATAGGTAAATATTTTTTGCGTAAGGAATCAAAAAAGTTCGAGTTGGTTTTGAAATTGCAGATGTGGTTTTGTATGAAGCAGAAAATTATATTTATATTTTTTTTTATTTTATATCCAATATCTCACGCAACCCTTGATGTAAGGAATGGAAGTTATAACCATACATCTTTAGATTTTATTGTGTCTAACTCTGAAATTGATATGAGACTGCAAAGGGAATATTCAAGTCGAGATAATCGGAGAGGTTGGTTTGGTTGGGGGTGGTGTTCAAATTATGAGTCTAAGCTGGTCATACATGAAAACGAAATTATATTTAAAAGTTGTCGTTTTGAAATTGGATTCAAGAGAATCAACAAAACGCTCTGGAAAACCATTTCTGAACCAAATGGAACTATTAAAGTTAAAAAGAATCAATTCATCCTAGATATGCAAGATGGATTTATCTATGTTTTTAATAATGCGGGAAGCTTGTTAAGTATCTTAGATAGAAATCAGAAAACTTTAGCATTTAATTGGTCGCCCAGAATATTCTCAAAAGCAAAAGTGTTAACGGTGAGATCCTCAGATCACTTCGAAATGCAATTTATTTTTAACTCTAACCACATCGTTGATAGGGTTGTAATAAGCGCTCCAAGAGGGTTGGTTCTCCACCGTGAAGAGAGAGAAGTCAGACCTAAGAGGTGGACTTTTTTCTATCAGTATCAGGACGACAATCTTATTAGCTTTAAAGAAGAAGCAAAAACACTAGTCAGCTATAAATACTCTCTGCTTAGAAATTTAGTAGAAGTTCAAACTCGATTTAGTAAGACATTTAAGGTTCAGTACGACGAAGAAAAAGATCTGGTGACAAACGTGACTCACCCAGATGGATGCTATGAGGACTTAGCGTATTGGTTCAATTCTACTCAACCACAAAACCACCATCGCGTTCAATATAAAAAAGTTTGCGATAAGGCTGTAATCGTCTTTGGGATATATGAGTTTATATACAATATACACCCATCCACAGGAAGATACTTAAATACTTTAATCGTGAATAAGGGGGGACGGGTGCAAACCATAAACTTTAGCCCAATAACTGGTTATCCCATTGAACGGAGTGTATCTAATTATGAATAAAACTTTAATTCTAAAATATATAATAAAAAAAGTGACTTGTATTGCGGTTATTTTTTTTATTAGTGACGTAGCCTGTTCTGAACAAAATTGTAATAACTTCTCTTCTGTTGACTTAGGTCATTATCAACAAATACAGAGACAACTTAATTTACCTAAAACTACTGAAGTTGATAGGGCCTCTTCTGTAACTGTTGCTGTTATAGATACGGGTCTAGATGTTCTCCATCCTGCATTCTCTAATAAACTGTGGATGAATCCTGGAGAAATGGGTTTAGATTCTCGAGGAAAACAAAAATCAGATAATCGTATAGATGATGATGGCAATGGTTTTATTGATGATCTTCACGGCTGGAATTTCACTGAGAACCAAAATAGGTTTCCAGACAAAATTGGGCATGGAACCCATATTTCTGGTTTGATTGCAGCAGAAGACAGTTGTTCTAATTTTAGAGGATTAGCTCCCAACTCAAAAATTATGGTGCTCAAGTATTATGAAGCTGGTCAGTCGGGGAAGGAAACTCTAGATAAGAGCATCATGGCTATGGAGTATGCTATAAAAATGGGGGCTCAGATTATAAACTACTCGGGAGGTGGAAATTTACCATCAGATAAGGAATTAGAAGCTTTGAAAAGAGCCGAAGAAAAAGGTATAATTGTAATTGCAGCGGCGGGTAATGAAAAGCAGCAAGCGGATAAGGCTCCGTACTATCCGGCTAGTTACAAATTAAAAAATATTTTGTCTGTGGCTGCTGCATCCACAGATTTTGATCTTGCAAAATTTAGTAATTACGGTCTTGAAAATGTCCATATAGCTGCTCCGGGTGTTGATATAATTTCTACTCTTCCAGGGAGTCGATATGGGCGTTTATCGGGTACTTCTCAAGCGACGGCCTTTGTCACAGGAGTGGTGGCTATTTTATTGGGGAGAGAGCCAGATCTTTCTCCTCAGCAAATCATTAGAAGGCTACAGGCGAGCCGTAGATACTTGGCTTCATTAGAGGCTAAAACTCAATTCCAGGGTTTGGTGGACGTGGGTAGTGCTGTGAGAGTAAGGGATGACCAAGGATCGCTTTACGGTGGGCAAGTGGCCCACACCGGTATCATGAAAAACTGGTTTCTGCTAAATAATAAAAAATCAATTCTTTTTCTTGAATAAGGATTCAGCAAGTTCTCTTTGCCTAGATATGCCCTTATCTTTTTGTTCAGATTGCATATTGAAGAGATTGTATTTGGAAGCATCTTTATCAAAGGGCTTTTGGGCAAGGCATTCTACAACTTTTTTTCCATTTACAATATCCTCGTTGTAATAAAGAATCTTGAGTTCTTTTATATTTTGCAAAAGCTCGTTACTGTAAAAGTAAAAGTTTTTATAGGAATCTTCTGGACCAAGAGCTTCCGTCATTTCTGCGTCCATATAGCTTTTTACTAACAGTGTTCCTCCCTGTTTAAGGGCACGAATAATTTCTGAATAATAACGGGTTAGAGGAGGTTTGAAATCAAACATAAGAATGGAGTCATACTCCATCAATCCAAGAATGAATAAATCCAGGTCAACCTGAGAGGTTTCAATTTCTACAGATTTTTCCTTAGCTAAGATTTTGGCGTGTTCAATAGCAACGGAGGAAATGTCAACGCCCTTTACTCGAAACCCCTTTTCGGCTAAATAAATGGAGTTTTGTCCTTCTCCCATGCCGAGGTCCAAGACTTGGCCTTTTTGCAGGCGGTGAAGAGCTCTTGTTAAAAAATTGTCGGGTTCCTTGCCCTTAGAAAATGGAGTTTTTTTATATACAGCATTCCAATAAACTTCTCCTGCACCCATACATCACCTCAAAATGTTGTTCCTAGAATAGCTCTGTTGATCTCAAGATTCAAACGGTATAGTTCCTTAGAGAGACTGAATGGAGAGGGGCTCAACAAAGCCGAGTCTTCGCTGGCTGATAACGCGAGGCTTAATATTGATCGTTAATAGGGAAAGGTAGAAAGAGAAAATGAATATGATTTTACTTTTTAATGAGGATTTCTTGAAGGATGGGAGAGTTTTACTTTCAGGCCGTCGGCATAAACACATACTTGAAACCTTAAAGTCCAAAGCGGGAGATAATCTCAAGGTGGGATTGTGGGGTGGGAATCTGGGCACAGGGAGGGTTGAAAACATTGATCTTCAGTCAGTGCTCTTGAGTGTAAATTTGGAGTTGGCTCCACCGGCTCCACTTGACATTGACTTGATACTGCCATTGCCGCGACCAAAGGTCTTGCCAAGAGTGATCCAGATGGTAACAAGCTTAGGAGTTAAACGGACTGCATTCGTTAATTTTTGGAAGGTCGACAAGAGTTATTGGAAGAGTCACTACCTAGAAGACGATGTTTTAAAGCGCTCTATAGGGCTTGGCTTAGAACAGTCCGTTGACACTCAGCCCCCAACGTTTGATTTTTTCCGTTTGTTTAAGCCTTTTGCTGAGGACTGTTTGGAGTCTTGGTGTGGAGAGGGAGGGGGCAAAATCCTTTGCCATCCAAATATTCAAAACGGGGTAAGTGTCACAAGTATAAAAGCTGACCGGAAGATATTGGCGATAGGTCCGGAAGGAGGCTTTACCCCTTATGAAGTCGACACTCTGTTGAGTCGCGGGTTTGTAGGTTTTTCTCTAATGGAAAGAATTTTAAAACTAGAGACTGCCATCCCGGCTCTTGTCGGGAGACTACTCTAGTTTATTGGAGAGAGTTTTTCCTGGTTCATTTTTATTGCTGAAGGCTATAAAAAGCGTTACTTTCAATGTTATGATTGAAACACATAAAGAAAATTCCAATTTTATTCGTAGTCTTATTGATAGGGATCTAGAAAAGGGGAGTCTTGAAGGAGTTGTAACTCGTTTTCCCCCAGAGCCGAATGGCTACCTTCATATAGGACATGCTAAGTCCATTTGCTTAAATTTCGGTATAGCGCAAGACTACAAGGGTAAATGTCATTTGCGTTTTGATGACACAAATCCATTGGCTGAAGATATTGAGTACGTGGACTCAATTAAAGAAGACGTAAAATGGCTGGGATTTGATTGGGGTGAGAATCTCTATTATGCATCTGACTATTTTGATAAACTCTATGAGTCTGCCATTCAACTTATACAAGAAGGAAAAGCCTACGTTGACGAGTCGAGTGTAGAAGATATTCGTCGACGTCGAGGAGATTTGACTCATCCAGGAGAAGAGAGTCCATGTCGTAAGTATTCTGTAGAGAAAAATTTAAAACTTTTTGAGCAAATGAAAAATGGAGAGTTTGAGGAAGGTCAGTGCGTTTTGAGAGCCAAAATTGACATGAACTCCCCAAACATGAATATGAGAGATCCTATAATTTATAGGATAAGAAAGGTGCTTCATGAGAGAACGGGCGACAAGTGGTCTATATACCCAATGTATGACTTTACTCACCCCTTGTCTGATATGTTAGAGGGGATAACACATTCTATATGTACCTTAGAGTTTGAGGACCATCGTCCACTTTATGATTGGCTGTTAGAGACTCTAAAGACTCCCTGTCACCCGAAGCAAATAGAATTTGCTCGATTGAATTTAGATTATACAGTTATGAGCAAGCGCAAACTTTTGCAGCTGGTGGATGATAAAAAAGTAAGCGGTTGGGATGATCCTCGTATGCCTACAGTTAGGGGAATGAGGAGGCGAGGTTATACTCCGAGAGCGATTCGCAACTTCTGTGACCGTATTGGCGTGACTAAAAAAAACTCTGTAATTTCATTGAGTACTCTTGAGCACTCAGTTCGTGAGGATCTTGATGAACAGGCTCCCCGTGCCATGGTGGTTCTAGACCCTATAAAAGTCATTATTGAAAACTACCCTGAAAATCAGGAAGAAATTCTTTATGGCTCCCATCATCCTAAAAAGCCTGAGTGGGGTCAGCGTGAGATACCCTTTGGCCGAGAAATTTATATTGATCGCGAAGATTTTATGGAGTCACCTCCTAAGAACTATCATCGTTGGAGTCCGAACGGAGAAGTAAGATTAAGGTATGCCTACGTGCTTACATGTAAAGAATATAAGAAAGATCAGAACGGAAATGTTACGGAAATACGGGCGTTATATGATCGGGACACCAAGGGTGGTCACACTCCTGAAGGTAGAAAAAAAGTAAAGGGAATTATCCATTGGGTGTCTGCTAACCAACGTGTAGACTGTGAAGTGCGCCTTTATGACAGGCTTTTCTCAGTTCCTGATCCTTTAGGAGATAAAAACTATGATTTCTTGGACTTTTTAAACCCCAATTCCCTATCGGTAGTTAAGAGTGCTGTCGGTGAAATTTCATTAAAAGAGTCGCCTGTGGAAAAAAACTTTCAATTTGAGAGGTTGGGATACTTTTCTGTAGATAAAGATTCTCTTTCCGGTAGACTTGTGTTTAATCGCACTGTCACTTTAAAGGACTCTTGGAAGGACATTTGAAAGTATATTCAAATGTCGGCGGAGGAAAATCTTACTCCTTCGAATGTTCTGAGATCTTTATTCTTTTTAACGTTGGGGCCAATAAACAATTGGCCATGGAAAGATAAATAGTACCCAGGCTTTACAATTTGTGAGGCAAAGAGAGCTTCGGTAAAATTTTGTAAAGCATCAGAGTCATCAAACCCAGCGGGTTTCATTGCGCCAGTAAATACAACAGGTATCGGAGGTTTAGGCATTCTCTCATAACAGTATTTTAGGGTTTTATCTAGGGTGTCTGTGCCGTGAAGAACAAGTATGGCGTCAGTTTTTTTAAAGTGTTGGGCCAGAGAGTTAAATATTTTTTCCCTATCTTCATCAATCATATAAAGTGAGTCTTTTGACATGACGACTTTTACAGAGATTTGGCAGCCAGGAAGGCGCAGCTTTTTAAGAAGTTTTTGACGAAGCAAGCTCTCTCTATTTTCTAGGGAACCTTCTTCTTCCGAATAGGTCTTTTCTATGGTCCCACCCGTTGTGAGAATTGCAATCTTTTTCACTTGTCCTGTATTCATATCGGCAAGGTTTATCTTGTGAAGTGAGCCTTGTCTAGATCTTATTGATAAGTGAGCCGGAAGCTTTTTGAGCTATTGAGATATCAGGATTTTTTAAAGGCATCTGCCAAATGGGTATCTTCAAATAAGGTATTTGTCCAGATGATGTCTCAAAATAAACTGCCAATAACGTAGATAAAATTTGAACGATAACGCCTCATTATGAGTACTTTGATTTCAAAACACAAATAGAGGCAATTGGTAGACAGGTAAAATGGCAAAAGATTTGCTTTTCTATATGAATTAAATGGGGGGCTATTTTGAAAAAAATTTTAACTTTAGGCTTTGTATTTTTTTTGACGACGACTCTTTCTTCTCAATCCCTAGCTGGGGGGATGCCCCAAAAGCTTCCTGAAAAGAGGGGGCCAGCTTCTTTTACTCAAGGTTTTAAAGTGTTAAGCAAAACTTGCAAGACTAGAAAAGCTCCCTCTGTTAGAAGTCGTGGCGTATTTAGTATACCCTCCGGTAAAAAAGTGTGGCTAACCGCTATGGATTCCCAGTGGATGATTGCCAAGACGCAATCCTCTAAGGATGTCTACATTCACACTTCCTGCTTAAACTGATGAACTTATTGATTCTGACTTATGCCAATTTCCAAAAATAATCGTCTAAAATTTTGTGAATGCACCTCATGCTCATACAGCCGCAGCCTTGAGGCCGCCCATCATGACCTCATAAGGGGGCAGCCAGTCAAGGCCTTTCATTGGTCTATGGCAGCGAGGAAAATTCTGGATGACCCAGTGCGAATAGACATGGTGCCACCTTGGTTAAATATTAGTGATCCTTATGTCCGAGATTAAAAAACCTAGAAGCCTTACCTTTCAGATTCTTGTGGCTATGGCACTTGGCCTAGTATTGGGTTTAATTATAAACAAGATAGGCCCGGTTTCGTGGATTGAAGGATATATTGTCGGTGGGTTCCTTCACGTCGGTGGCACTATTTTTATATCGCTTTTGAAGGTTATGGTCGTGCCCCTAGTGTTTGTTTCTCTTGTTTGTGGAACAGCTTCAGTTGAAGATCTGTCGAAACTGGGACGTATAGGGGGGAAAACTCTGGGGCTTTATGTTTCAACAACGGCAATGGCTATAAGCTTGGCCTTGTTGGCCTCTGTAATCTTGAAGCCAGGCTCCGGATTTGAACTGAGTTCTGAGACTAATTTCCAACCTCAGGCCGCGCCATCACTTGTTGAAACTGTAATTCAAATTTTTCCTTCTAACCCTTTTCAGGCCTTTGTTGAGGCAAACATGTTGCAAATTATTGTCTTCTCTGGAATGTTTGGCTTTGCCCTCGCCTCTAGTGGAGCCGCCGGGAAGAGAATTTTGAGTTTTTTTTCGGACATGAATGAAGTTGTAATGAGAATGGTCATGATGATCATGTATATAGCTCCATTCGGTGTATTTTGTTTGATTGGAAAGGTTTTTTCTGAGCAAGGCCTTCACGCAATAATGCCGTTAGCTAAATATTTTGTAGTAGTCTGCCTAGTTTTATTTTTGCATGCCACTCTTGTTTACCCCAGCTTACTGAAGTTTTTTACGGGCCTAAGTCCTATAAAATTTTTCCAAAACTTTCGCAGCGTTCTCGTTTTTGCCTTTAGTACATCGAGTAGCGGGGCCACGCTACCCATAACTTTAGAGAATGTGGAACACAAGTTAGGTGTAGACAATTCCATTGCTTCTTTTACCGTGCCATTGGGAGCGACGATCAATATGGACGGAACAGCTATTATGCAGGGCGTGGCCACTGTATTTATTGCTCAGGCTTATGGGGTGAATTTGCAGGTGACGGACTTATTGCTAGTTGTGGTGACTGCAACCTTGGCCTCAGTAGGTACAGCCGCTGTGCCAGGAGTAGGGTTGATAACTTTGGCCATGGTTTTAAAGCAAGTCAATTTACCTGTAGAAGGTATTGGTTTGATTATTGGTGTAGATAGGATTTTGGATATGGTGAGGACTGCCGTCAATGTGACTGGGGATGCCGTAGTTTCGTTAATAGTTGCAAAATCAGAGAACAGACTTAGCTCAGATGTGTTTTTTAAAGACTAATATTTAAAGTTTCACAACAAGGGCCTGAGTAAAAGGCCTAATAAGCTGTTAAAGTTAAGTCAAAAAAACCACCAATAGAACAATAGAGTTGTTAAAACTATTTGATTTAATAGCTAAAGTTCATATCATTAACCTATGGGTATATCAAAAAAGCTAATTATTCTGTTCGTTTTATCTATTTTTTTTAACGTGTTTATCCCCAACTGGAGTTGGGCGGCGGAGATTGTGAAAGTTCAGGGTAAAAAAGTTGTTATTAGCGATCCTAATAGCGAACTTGAACTCCAAAATACCTACGAGTTTAGAGATGCCGGGCAAAAGACAAGAGGAAAAGTTAAAATCTTAAAAAGAGATACTAAAACTAAAAGAGTTCTGGGCATGGTTGTTCAGGGTAAGGCTCAAAAAAAATACACAGTGGAGGTCTTAGAGGACTTTGATTTTACGAAGGGTAAAGTTTCTGAATCCTTTGCGGTGCAAAAAGGTGGAGGGCTTAGAGGGTATGGTGGGATGTTTATGGGAACAGACTTCTCCAGTGATCCTTTTGTCTTTGGTGGTGATTTTACTTGGCACTTAATGGAGAAGATTAAGCTCCTCGTCGGCGGACACTATTGGTTTGCTAACGAGGAGTATACGAATGTTGAACTTATTGAGGTGAATTTTGGAGCCGTTTATGCCCATGCGTTCAGCCCAAATCTTTCCTTAGAAATTGGGTCCAGGTTTGGATTGTCGATGTTAAAATCCACTTTTAATATCGGTGGGAAGTTAGTCGACGAAACAGAAAGCAGCCTGACTATAAGTCCACTGGCTACAGTTCTATATCAGTTTAGCTCGAATTGGGTAGTATTGGCCGAGGTAAGAAAACCCATCTTTTTGAAAGACAATGTTTCAGCTGACGGACTCTATGCCATAGCTGGATTAGAATTTCTATGGTAAGTCAATGTATTCACCACAATTTAATCTGAAAGTTCTGGTGGAGTTCTAATTTTTTTTCTGACTTTGTTGATTAAGCCATTTAAA
>CAZCYD010000006.1:0-5162 GCA_964502735.1 uncultured Pseudobdellovibrionaceae bacterium | reverse complement strand
AAAAAGATTTATCCCTACAAAAATGGCAACTAGGTTCCAGTAGGGATGGTGATAGTGAGACAAGGCTAGACTGATAATAATAAAACTTCCGGCAAATGCTCTTATAATAGATTCATTTGACATAAATAACCTCCACAATTGAATAACTTTTTGATTACGAAGTTTGAATTACGCATTTTCCAATTCCTTTTCTTTTTGGATCCAGCCAAGTCTTTGCTTTCCAACAGTCCAGTAATAGAGGATGGGAATCATAAACCGACTGAGTAATGTTGCTGCAATCTCTCCAAAAATTAAGCTTATAGCCAACCCTTGAAAGATAGGATCTTTAAGCATTACGGAGCTACCTACAACTACAGCGGCTGCAGTTAAAAGCATGGGACGAAACCTGAGAACTCCTGCGCTAATGACGGCTTGTCTGAGTCCAAGGCCTTGCTTAATTTGATGCTCCATAAAATCTACGAGTATTATTGAGTTTCTTACAATAATTCCGGCACCAGCGATAAAACCAATCATTGAGGTCGCAGTGAAATAGGTTCCAAATATCGCATGACCTGGAACAATACCTATTAAACTGATAGGAATAGGGGTCATAATAATGAGTGGAACCGTGAAGCTTTTAAACCATCCAAGAACTAGAACATAAATGAGTATGAGAACTACAGCAAAAGCAGCACCGAGGTCTCGGAAAACTTCGTAAGTAATAAACCATTCTCCATCCCATTTTATTACCGGTTCACTGGTGTTCCACGGCACATTGGCAGTTTGAGTTTTAAACTCTTTAAGTTTCGGTTCGATTTTCATCATGCCGTAAACGGGAGCTTCGTCTTTTCCCGCAAGTTCACTTGTGACATAACTTACTGGTTTTAAGTTTTTCCTGTGTAAAACTTCAGTTTTTTTGACTAGTGGCTCATCTAAGGCTTCTTGGATGTTGACAACTCCAGTTTCAAAAGAAGGAGCCAGTTGAAATTTAAAAGGATTTTCTTCCCGACGGAGTTCAGGAAGAATGGACAGGGCTACGGGAATTTCCTCAGGGTGCTCAATAGGGTTAAGGTTAAATATCTTCTTTTCACTGAAGGTGCTTTGGCCAAGTGCTGTTAATCGCCCGGCCTTCAATCCCAGAAGCCCTCCTAGTTTTTGGTTATAGGGGTAAATTAATCTAGGTCTTTGTTCTCGCCAGGAGTAATCTAAATCAACGACGCTCTCTTCAGAATTAAAAACTTCATACACCTTTTCTGCAGCTTTTCTTCTGGACTCAGGAGTGGGGCCGTAAATTTCTGCTACCATAGTGGCCATGACAGGTGGGCCAGGTGGAATTTCTAAAATTTTACTAATTGCTGATTTGCTTTGAGCAAACTCTTGAATGAGGGGTCTAAGCTGATTAATGACGGTATGACTATCGAGTTTTCTGTTTTGCGTAGGCGATAAAATAACTTGTAGATCATTAAGAGAGTCGTGGTGTCTTAAAAAAGTATGTTTAACCATTCCTGAAAAAGAGAAAGGGGCTGGCTCCCCAGCATACACTTGCACTTTGTCCACATTTTCATTTTTAACTAGCTTTTCAGCAAGTTCAACAGACCATGATTTTGATACTTCTAATGGTGTAGTGCTTGGATAGTCCATTAAAACTTGAAACTCAGTTTTATTGTCAAATGGCAACATTTTGACTCTAACTGTTTTAAAGTAGAAGAGAGATAAAGACGCTATTAATAAGACAATTGTAATGAGAGCAAATATTGTGGAGCTTTTTTTATCTTGCAACAGTTTGTCTATGATGTTTCTGTACCATTTGTCGAGGTAAGACTCCTTACTTTTCTTGTCAATTCCATGGTCTTCTTTGAGAATTCTCAAGCTTGCCCACGGTGTAATAATAAAAGCGACAAGAAGTGAAAAAACCATGGCTATACTAGCACCAACAGGAATGGGAGCCATGTAGGGACCCATTAGTCCCCTAACAAAAGCCATAGGTAGTATAGAGGCAATAACTGTAAAAGTTGCTAAAATTGTGGGATTTCCGACCTCAGAAACAGCTCGGATTGTTGTTGTTAAGAAATTTTCTCCGTTCCTTCGATACTTCAAATGTCGTTCTATGTTTTCAACAACTACAATGGCGTCATCCACAAGAATACCTATTGAAAAAATAAGTGCAAATAAAGTAACGCGATTGAGTGTGTAGCCAAGAAAGTAGTATATAGCCAGTGTAAGAGCTAAGGTTACAGGAATAGCAATGGATACAATTAATGCGGCCCTAAAGCCCATGGCAATAGCAATGAGCAGAGCTACAGAAAATGTAGCAATTAGCAGATGTTCAATTAATTCTAAAGACTTTTCTGCAGCAGTCTCTCCATAGTTTCTGGTAATATCCATTCGTACATTTTTTGGCAATGTGTCAACGTAGGTTTGAGTTCTTTTAAGTATGTCTTTTGTTAGCTGTACGACATTTGTCCCTTTTTTCTTGGCAAAAACTAGAGTTACAGCTGGAGTTGCTCCATTAGAGCTGACAAGTGCAGAGCTTTTGTTGTGAACTTCTGGCCCATCTAGAACTTGTGCAACATCTTTAATAAAAATAATCTGCCCCCCCCTTTGAGCAATAGATAAGTTTTCTATGTCAAATTTACTTTCAATTTTAGCGCCAACATCAACACTTAAAACCTTTTCTTCTCCCCAGTTTTTTCCAACAGGAAGGTAGGCATGATTCATTCGCAATGAGTTTTCAATATCAATTAAATTAACACCTTGGTCTTTCATTTTCTTTGTATCAGCTAAGATTCTAATACTTCTTTTTAGACCTCCTAGCAGTTCTACTCGACTTAGATGGGGTGTGCTTGAAAGCTCTCGAGCTAAGGGTGCAATTGTTGCTCGAAGTTTGTAGTCATCTAACTCAGTAGAGCTAAAAGTGAGTGTTAGAAATGGAACATCATCAACCGAGAAAGATCGGACTTGTGGTTGTTCAATATTTGATGGAAGTTCATTTTTTATATTACTTAGATGATGATGAACCTTTAGAATGCTGTCTTCGAGATTTTCGTTCACATGGAATCTGACAGTTATTAAACTGCTATGAGGTTGGCTCGCCGAATAAACATATTCAACTCCATCAAGACCCCAAACAGATCTTTCGATAACTTCTGTGATATATCTTTCAACCTCTTCAGCCTCTAGTCCTGGAGCTGAAGTGTATATATCAATCATAGGAACAACGATTTGCGGTTCTTCTTCTTTGGGTGTTAATCCAACAGCACCGATGCCTAATGCCAAACTTACCAGTATGATTACTAATGTCAGTTTTGAGTGGGCAAATGCTTCAGCAATATTTCCCGCAAACCCTTTTTTAAATGTTTTCATATTATATCCTCTCTTCTTTACTAGAAATGGCATAGAGTTGAGTTTCAGCTTCAATAATATTTGAGATCACTTGTTCAACTTCAATCTGTAAGTCGACAAGACTAGAGTAAATCTGATTCAATTGGATGGCATTGATAGCTCCGTTTTTGTACAACTGTTCACTTATGTTAATCTGCTCTTCAATTATTTTTTTATTTTCTAGAGTTGTATTAAGGGTTTGACCTAGGCTAATAATCCAGTTTTTTAGGTTAATTCTTCCTGATTCTTCTTTGCGTTTTTGAACTTGTAATTCATATTTATTCTTCATTTTCTTTAAGTGTATTTCTTTATGAAGATGAGTGTTGTACCACCCAAATTGCCATTTTAGATAAGCACCATAGGTTACACTGTTGGCTGTATCGCGCTCGCCCACAAATGTTGAACTCTCAGCATAGGCTCCGATAATAGGGAGCCTATTGGATTTTTCAGACTCAGCTTCGTAAGTCATAGCTTTATTTAAATGCTCTTGACCGCGAAGAATCATTGAAGGGGAGTTGTTATCTTCATTCTTTACATTCGTTTTAATAAAATTGATTGGCGATTCTTGTTTGGGTCGCCATTTTGTTTGTAAGTTTGGAATACTCATTTGAATGATTTGAAACTCCTGGCGTTTTCTAGATAGGATTTGACCTTTGTATGCGATGGCTTTATTTAAGGTGGCCCTCAGTCCTAGTAAGCCAGAGTGTCCAATTGGATTTTTCTTGTTTCCAATTTGATATTTTTTCATTTGTTGATTTATAATTCCTACAGTTCGATTGATTTCATTTAGTGAGTTTTCATAGTTTAAGATTTTGCTGTAGGAAGAAAGCAGTTGTGACTTAAGTTTTAGCTCGTTTCCACTTTCAAAAAACCTTTGCGCCTCCAACTGTTCTTGAGATGATTTTTTTAAATTTTCAAATTTCCCACCTTCATAAAGTGGCCAATTTAAGCCCATGGTCATTTCTGTGAGGTGTGTTTGTCCAGGGTTGTTTACTGATCGCGGGTTAAAATCTGAGGTTGGATCTACCGACCTTTGGTTCATATTTGCAAATAGGGCCTGTCCAGCGTTGTTGGTACTCATGTGCCCTCCTCTTAAATATAATGATGGGGTCCAATGGTTTTTTAGCCTTGTAGCCTGTAATGTACTTATTTCGGTTTCAGTTTTTGTTTTTTTTATTTCTTCAGAATTGGTTTTTGCCATCGTCCAAAGATCATCAAAAGTGAGCGTGTTGGAAAGGGACTTAGAAGAACCAAAGAGAGCAGCAATTGCTAAGATTGCTGAAACAAAAAGTCGCGCTGAGAAATTGTAGTTTGGTATATTTATCTTGATTAGGGATTTAATTTTTAAAAAATAGTAATAGATTTTCATGCCTGTGTGTCCTCATCAATTGGTTTAGGGTTTTGCGACTTAGTTTTTTCTGCTGTTAATTGTTCTAGGTGATTATGAATTTTAATGATGGGTTTGCTGAGTAAACGGTAATTCTGAAAGAGTCCTTGTTTATTGCTTTTGACTAGACCTACTTTTTTTAGAACTTGAAGGTGTTGAGACAGATTAGGTTTGGGGATACTAAGTGTTTCTACTATTTCTGAGCAGTTGAGAACCTCAGTTTTTAATAGTAAATCAATAATTTGTAATCTAATGGGATGGGAAAGAGCCGAATATATATCTGCCAGCTCCTCGTATTGACCTGAGTGGGGAGGGGGGCTCTGCAAAGCCTTTAGTGTTTCCTTATCTGTCATTTTTAATTCCCCCTATACTGCCATTGTTAATTATATTATAATTCAATAATATATATATTTAT